>JAIXKN010000099.1:11922-58188 GCA_026932425.1 Burkholderiales bacterium | reverse complement strand
CCGTGTGCTGGACGCAGATCGGCTACGCCTGCGGCTACGGCTCGGCCTTCATGGGTCGGCCGATCCTCTTCAAGGAGGTCGAGTGCGTCGGCATGGGCAACGAGAACTGCCGCATCGTCGGCAAGCCGGTCGACGAGTGGGAGGACGCGGCGCAGCACATGCGCTTCTTCACGCCGGAGTCGATCGCCGACCAGATCTTCGAGCTGCAGACCCAGGTCGTGCAGCTGCGCTCGACGATCGAATTCAAGGACGGCATGGGCGCCGAGATGATCGGGCAGTCGCCGGGCTTTCGCGCGGCCTGGGAGCTGCTGCGCGCGGCGGCCGGAACGCAGATCAGCGTGCTGCTGCTGGGCGAGACGGGAGTCGGCAAGGAGCTCTTCGCGCGCGCGCTGCACCGCATGAGCCGGCGCGCCGACAAGTCCTTCGTCGCGGTGAATTGCGCCGCGGTGCCGCACGAGCTCGTCGAGGCCGAGCTCTTCGGCGTCGAGAAGGGCGCCTACACCGGGGCGCTGACCGCGCGCCCGGGGCGCTTCGAGCGCGCCGACGGCGGCACGCTCTTCCTCGACGAGATCGGCGACCTGCCGCTGCCCGCGCAGAGCAAGCTGCTGCGCGTGCTGCAGGAGGGCGAGGTCGAGCGCCTGGGCGGCGGCGAGCCGCGCAAGGTCGACGTGCGCCTGGTCGCGGCGACGAACCAGAAGCTCGCCGAGGCGGTCAAGGAAGGGCGCTTCCGCTCCGACCTCTACTACCGGCTCAACGCCTACCAGATCGACATCCCGCCGCTGCGCGAGCGCAAGGAGGACATTTCGCCGCTGGCGCGCCACTTCCTCGAGAAGCACGCCGCGCTCAACGGCAAGAAGCTGCGCGGCTTCACCGACCTCGCCAAGCGCGCGCTGCTCTCCTACGCCTGGCCGGGCAACGTGCGCGAGCTGCAGAACATGGTCGAGCGCGGCGTCATCCTCGCGCCCGCGGGCTCGCGCATCGAGGTGCAGCACCTCTTCCCGAGCAGCACGCAGCAGCTGCACGAGGCCGGGCTGGAGATGGTCGACAGCCTCGGGGGCGGCGCCTGGGAGGCCGGCAGGGCCTTGTGCGAGGCGGTGTTCAACGGCGTGATGACGCTCGACCGCCTGGAGGCGATGCTGCTCGAGACCGCGGTCGACAAGGCGCGCGGCAACCTCTCGTCGGCGGCGCGCCTGCTCGGGCTGACGCGGCCGCAGCTGGCCTACCGGCTCAAGCGGCTGCAGGAGATCAACGCCGGCAACCGCGCCGAAGCCGCCGCCTCCGGCGAGGCGACGGAGCCGCCGCGGTGAGCCCGGACGCCGACCTGCGCCGGCGCGCGATCGCGCTGCTGCAGGACCACCATGTGATGACGCTGGCCACCTTCGACGGCGAGGCGCCGTGGGCGGCGGCGGTGTTCTACGCCAGCGACGGCCTGGACCTCGTCTTCCTCTCGAAGCCGCAGACCCGCCACGCGCGCCATCTCGCGGCGAACGCGCGCTGCGCGGTCACGATCCAGCGCGACTACAGCGACTGGCCGCAGATCAAGGGCATCCAGGCCGAGGGCCTGTGCACCGAGCTGCTCGGTGCCGAGCGCGAGCATGCGATCGCGCTCTACGGCCAGCGCTTCCCGCTCGTGGGCCGTGCCGCGTCGGCGCCGCCGACGATCGCGCGTGCGCTGGCGCTGGTGGCCTGGTACCGCTTTCGGCCGCGGCGCCTGTACCTGATCGACAACTCGCTCGGCTTCGGCCACCGCGACGAGCTCGATTGCCAGGAGCCGGGCGACTGAGCCGGGGCGCCAAGCGCAGCCCGGCCCAGGGGGGTGTTCAGAAAGCGTCGCGCTCGAGCTCCTGCAGCCGGCGGCGCAGCAGCTTGCCGGTGGGCGTGCGCGGCAGCGTCTCGATCGGCAGCAGGCGCAGCGGACGCTGGTAGGGCGGCAGCGCCGCGATGCGCCGGCGGAGCTCGTCGAGCATCGCCTCCTCGTCCAGCGGTGCGGCGGCATAGAAGTAGGCGATCGCGCCCATGCCGTCGGCGTCCGAGACCCACACTGCGGCGCCCTCGCGCAGCCCGGGCAGGCGGGCGCCCAGGTGCTCCTCGAGGTCGACGAGGTTCACCCACCGGCCCTTGACCTTGACCATCGAGTCCTCGCGCCCGGCGAAGCGCCAGCCGCCGCTGTCGGTGCGCACGAACAGGTCGGCCGGGCAGAAGCGCCCGTCGCGGAAGCTGTCGGCCTGTGCCGCGGGCCGGTCCAGGTAGCCGAGCGCCTGCATCGGGCTGCGGATCAGCAGCCGCGTCGGCGCGCCCGCCGCTGCGGCCTGCGCATCCAGCGGCTCGACCTGCGTGCCGGGCGAGGCGCGCAGCGCGTCGTCGTCTTCGAGCGCGGTGAGCACGAGCACCAGCACTTCGGAGGCGCCGTAACCGTCGATCATCGGCAGCCCGGTCGCATCGCGCCAGGCTGCGCGCAGGCTTGCCGGCAGGGCTTCGCCGGCCGAGACGCAGACGCGCACGCCGGCCGCGGCGACCGCGCCGGCCTGGCCCTCGTGCAGCAGCGCGCGGTAGAGCGAGGGCACGCTGAAGAGCACGGTCGGTTGCTGCGCGGCGATCGTCGCCGCGACCGACGCCGGCGTCGGCCATTGCGGGTCCAGGATCAGCGTCGCGCCGATGCGCAGGCCGGCCAGCAGCAGGTTGGCCAGCGGGTAGGCGAAGAAGAGCTTGGAGCTGGCGAAGAGGCGGTCGCCCGAGCGGATGCCCATGCGCTCGGCCGAGATGCGGCTGACTTCGCGCACGCAGCGGTGCGCGTGCACCACCGCCTTGGGCTTGCCCGAGGTGCCCGAGGTGTGCAGCCAGAAGGCCGGCGTCTGCGGGTCGCCGAGCGCAGGCTCGACCGGGGCCGCCGCGGCGACGAGATGGCGCCCCTGCGCCAGCGTGATCAGGCGCGAGCGCCAGGGTTCGGGCGTGTCCGCGTCGGACTCCGCGACGATGACGTTGAAACCGGCTTCCTCGAGGATGTAGTGCCACTCGGGCGTCGGCACGCGCGGATTGACGCCGACGGCGACCCCGCCGGCCCAGATCGTGCCGAGCCAGCAGACGATCCAGTCCAGTCCGTCGGGCAGCTTGACCGCGACGCGGTCGCCCGGCCGCAGGCCGCGCGCGCGCCAAGCGGCCGCGGCACGGCCGACGCGATCGCGCAGTTCGCCGTAGCTGAGCTGTTCGTCGCCGCAGACGACCGCGATCCGGTTCGCTTCGTGGCCGGACAGCAGCAGCTGAGCCGCGTTGAGCGGCTCGCCGGTGGTCTCGGATGCCGCCTGGCTGAAGAGGCCGGCCTTGTGCTCGCGCCAGCGCGCGAATTCGGTGCGCAGCAGATGTGCGTGCTCGTGCTCCTCCGCGGCGAGCTCGTCGTAGAGCCGCCGCTCGACCGAACCGGCGTCGCACTGCTTCGCACGCTCGGCGTAGAAGTCCGCCGCGCGTTGTTCGAGCGTGATCGCGAGTTCGAAGAGCCCGCGCGCATCGCGCGGAACCGACCCGATGCCGGCGTGAACCGCGGCGGTCTCGAGCCGGAACTCGGGCGAGGGGTTGGGCAGGTCCAGGTGATAGCGGCGCGAGAGCGTCTCCATGTGCTCGCCCTCCATCACCGCGAAGCGGCCGAAGAGCTCGCGCAGCTCGGCGTCGTCGCAATCGAGCGCGGCGCGCTGGTAGAACGCGCGGCCGCCGAGCTCGATCTCGAAGGCGGTGCGCACGGCGGCCAGCACCGCCGGGTCGCGATGCGGCGCGACGCCCAGGCTGTCGACGCGCTCGAGCCTGCCGCCGCAATGCGGGCAGCGTCCGTAGGGAAAGGCGAAACCCTCGCTGCGCATGCCGCAGGCGCGGCACTGCCACAGCAGTGATTGCTCGGCGCAGCAGACCGAGGATTGGCCGTCCCGGTTCTCGAGTGGCCGGTGGCACTTGGGGCAGAGCGTCGATGAGCGGTCCATCGGGATCGGCAGGCGCGTGCTGGCGCCCGCGGCAAAGGCGCTGCGCCAGCATACGCCGCGCTCGCCCCACGGCGCATCCCCCGCCCGAGCGGCTTCGCGGGCGGCGCGCGCAGGCCTTGATGCAACGCAATGCTGCGTGCAGCCGCCGCAGCGCGGCGCCGCGCGCCTGTTCGCCGCAGGGCCGCAGGGCCGGCGCGCAGCCCTGCGGCTACAGTTGGCCTCTTTCCCGAAGAACCCGCATGCCCACCAAGACCTCAGGCGCCGCCGCCGCGGCGCAAGCGGCGCCATCTTCAAAACCGGCGCTGCCGCGCAAGCGCGCAACGCGTGCCGGCAAGGCTGCTGCCGCCAGCGCCGAGCCCGGCGAGAAGAAGAGCCCCCCGAGCCCGGAAATCGCGACGCCGGCGGCTGCCAAGCGCGCCCCCAGGCGTGCCGTGCCGCCGGCCGAGAATGCCGCTGCCGCCGCACCGGCGGCGCGCAAGCGTGCGCGCAAGCCGGCTGCGCCGGAGCCTGCGGCGCTCCAGTCCGCCTTGCCTGCGGATGGCGGTGCCGTCGACTTCGAGCTCAGCACCGACGGCGGCGAGGTCTTCGGCCGCTACGCAGTGCGCCTGCCCGGCGAGGAAGCGGCGACGCTGTGGCTGCGTTCGTCGCAGCCCGGCACCTCCGTGTGCAGCTGCCTGGACTTCGCGCTCTCCGAGAGCGCCGACTGCCCGCACCTGCAGGCGCTGGCCGCGCAGATCCAGGCCGATGCGGCGCGCGCCGCTACCTTTGCCGCCGGGCCGCAGGCACCGGGCAGCCGTGTGGCGCTGCGCCACGGGGCTAGGCGGCGGCTGCTCTGGCTGCCCGGCGTGGATTGCCCCGCGGCGCTCGACGAACTCGCCCGGCAGCGCCTCTCCGCGGACGCCGCGCCGCCGGACGAAGCCTTCGTCTCGCGCCTCCTGCGCGCGGCGCGCGAGGCCGGGCACGAGCTGCAGGTCGACGAGGAGGTCTGGTCGCAGCTCGCGCTCGTGCGCGATGCCGGCTGGCGCGTCGAGCGGCTCGAGGCGCTCTTCCCCCAGGGGCCGGCGAGCGCCGAGCTGCAGGCGCTGGTGGCCGCAGGCGACCGGCCGCTGCTGCCGCTGCAGGTGGAAGGCGCGCTCTTTGCGGTCTGTGCGGGGCGGGCGATCCTTGCCGACGCGCCGCCGCTGCAGCCGATGCGCCAGGCGCTGGCGGCAGCGCTGCTGTGGCAGCGGCACTTCGGGCTCGAACGCGTGCTGGTGCTGGCGCCGCGGCAGGAGCTGACGGCCTGGCAGCGCGCGCTGCCTGCCGATGCCGGCATCTGGAGCCTGATGCCGCTCGAGACCGTGGCCGAGGATGGGCAGCGCCAGCGCGCGCTGGACCCCGAACTCGTGATCGTGCACGAGGCCGCGCACGGCGCACCGGGAGGCGATCTGTGGATCGATGCCGAGCGCGCGGCGGCGCTGCTGCGCCTGCCGGCCGCGCAGGCGATCGTGCTGCCGGCGGCCGACTGGACCCAGCATCCGGCGGAGGTGCCGCTGCGCGTGGCCTTCGTCGACGACCAGCGCTCCGGCCCTTACGCGGCGCTGCTGCAGGCGCATGGAACGCGGGACGACAGCGGCGCGCTCTGCGGCCTGCACGACCTGCAGGCGCTGCGGCAGACGCTGGCGCCGGTGCTGCTGGCGCGAACGCTCGACGAGGTGCGCGGCGAACTGCCCGAGCGCGTCGAGACGACGCTCGGCGTGCCGATGCCCGCGGCGATCGCCGCCGAGCACGCGGCGCAGTGCGCCGCGCTGGCCGCGTTCGTCGAACGTTGGCAGCGCCTGGGCTGGATGCCCGACCTGAAGCAGCGCCGGCTCGTCGCGCAGGTGCAGGCCCTGCGGCGGCTGTGCGCCGGGGACGGCGCGCCGGCAGTGGCCGAGGCCAAGGCCGCGGCACTGCAGGGTCTGCTCGACGGCGGCGAGGTTCCGGTTGCCAAGCTCGTGGCCTTCGGGCAATGGCCGCAGGCCTTGCGCGCGGTGCGGCAGGCGCTGACGGCCGCCGGCATCGATGCCGCCTGCTGGTGTGCCGAAGACGCGCCGCCCGCCCGCCAGGAGGCGCTGCGGCGCTTTCACGACGAGGCGTCGTGCCGCGTGCTGCTGGTGGCCGATCCCGGCAGCGGTGCGCTCGAGCTGCGCGTGCCGCAGGCGCAGGTCGCGCACCTGGATGCGCCGTGGAATCCGCGCGTGCTCTCGCGCCGCTTCGGCCGTGTGCACAGGCGCGGCAAGGCGCAGCTCGTCCCGGTGACCCAGCTGCTGCTGCAGGACAGCTTCGAGCAGGCAAGCCTGCGCCTGCTGGCGCCGCGGCGCGAGGTGCCGGTGACCGACATGCTCGATGCGGGCGCCGAGCACGGCTTCGTGCACGGCGAGGCGCTCGCGCAGTGGCTCGCGGATCTGGCCGCGGCGCTGCGCGGCGCGATGCCGCCGCAGGGCGCATCGGAAGCTGCATCCGAGCTGGCATCCGAAGCGTCATCGCCGAAGGCATCGCAGACCGAAGGCGCGAGGTCTTGATCGCCTGACCGCACGCCGGCCGGGTCCGCCGCACGCGCGGCCGATGATGCGCTACTCGTAGCGCTGCGTCGCCTTCCAGGCCGCGCGCGCGGCGGCTTCGGCCGGCACCGTCACCGGCAGCCCCGGCGGCGCCGACTGGCCGCGCGCGTAGCCGAGGAAGTTGCGCATCTGCCGCGTCCCGGGATCGAGCGCAACGGAAAGCGCCTGCACCGCCTGCTCGCGCGTGAGCGCATCGAGCGCCTGCACCGTCTCCTGCGTGCGGCCCCAGTCGGCGTCCTCGTCGAAGGCGAGCCGGAAGAGCCGCGCCGCGCGCTCGGCGATGCTCTTGTCGCGCTCCAGCAGCCTTGCGCGCGCCCCGGCGACGATGTGCTTCCAGGCCTCGTCGGGCAGTCGCGCGACCAGCGCCGGCAGCGTCGCGATGAACGCGTCGGCGCGGCGCTCGAGTTCGTCGGCCGCGTAGTCGCCCGACTGGAGCAGGAAGAGCGCCGCGGTCTCACGCTCGTCCTCGAAGGCCGTCGCCTGGACGATGTAGCCGAGCTGCTGATGGGTGCGCATCTCGCCGAAGAAGGGTTCGGCGATCGCCGAGGCGAGCACCAGCGCGATCGCGCGCGCCTTCGGGCCGTCATCACCCAGCAGGTACTCGCGGCGCAAGCTCGCGTTGTTGACCTGCAGCGACTCGCTGCTGCGCAGGTCCTGGCCGCGGACGCCGATCCACTGGCGCGGGCGCAGCAGCTCGGCCTCGGGCAGCGCCCGGGTGCCGAGCGCCGACGCGACGCGGCGCACGCGCTCCTGCGCCTGCGCCGCGGTGAGGTTGCCGTAGGCCAGCGCCTCGATCCTGCCTCGCGTCCACAGGCTACGGGCAAAGCCGCGCAGCTCGTCCAGCGTCACCGTGCGCGCCTGCGGCAGCATCTCGGTGGGCGTCGCGTAGAACTCGCGCAGCAGCGCGCGGCGCGTCTCGCGCACGCTGAGGTAAGCGTCGGCGGTCTCGAACGCGGCCAGCTCGCGCAGCAGCCGGTCCTTCAGGTCGGCAAAGCGCGCCTGCGTCAGCGAGCAGTCGGGCAGCTGCGGGATCACGGCGTCGAGCAGCCGTGCGCTCGGTTCGT
Source organism: Burkholderiales bacterium (assembly GCA_026932425.1). GTDB lineage: Bacteria > Pseudomonadota > Gammaproteobacteria > Burkholderiales > Burkholderiaceae_C > Rubrivivax. The sequence goes on along the minus strand of JAIXKN010000099.1, from coordinate 50,577 downwards.
CCCAGCCTTCGGTGACGAGCAGCACGCCGTCCAGCGAGGCGCTGAGCACGAAACGCTGCCCCGCCTCGGCCGCGGCGTAGGTGGTCTCGTTGAGCGCCTCGCGCACGCAGGCCTCGTAGAAGCGCAGCAGCGTCGCGTTGCGTGCGCTGGCGATGCTGCGCGGCAGACGCAGCCGCATCAGCACCGCGGCCTGCGGCCGCTGGAACTCACCGTCCTGAGCGTGGTAGAGCGTCAAGGCCGGTTCGTCGATCAGGCGCGCGGGCTGAAGCGGCTGCAGCTCGGTCTGCGCCGGCACGAAGGGGTTGGGCGGGGGCAGCGCCAGCCCGGCGACGCGCGGCGGATCGAGCAGCGCGGTATAGGCCGGACCCGCGTCCTCGCTGTAGCTGTAGCGCGTGCCGTAATAGGGCTCGGTGCGGTCCGTGGGCACGCCCTTGGCGACCAGCGTCACCAGCATGCGATCGGGCTGCAGCTGCGCCAGCAGCGCCTCGTAGCCGGCCGGGTCCTGCTGCAGCCACAGGTAGGGCACGCGCTCGGCGACCGCAAGCGGATAGTCGATCGCGAGGCTTGCGAGCCCCGCGGCGAGGTTGGCACCCTCGCCCTTGTCGCGGTAGCGCTCGTCCAGCCGCGCCAGGGTCTGCCGTTCGCCGAAGGCGTGCGCGGGCAGACCCTGTTCGCGCATCAGGCGCAGCATCGCGAAGACCATCTGCAGCACCCGCGGCACTTCGCGCAGCCCCTGCGGCGTCAGGCCGATCTGCAGCTCGAAGGCCGCGTACTGCGCGGTCGGCGAATTCGCGCCGGCCGACAGGCTGGTCGCAAGTCCCTCGGCCTTGAGCCGCGCAAGCAGGCTGCCCGGCCCCTCGTTGCCGAGCACGTAGCCCAGGAGCTCGGCCGACTTGTGCGGCCAGTCGCCCTGCAGCGCCGGCAGCGGGAACAGCAGGTGCAGCTGGCGCAGGTCCTTGATCGGCTCCATGCGCAGCATGCGCAGCGCCGCCTTGCGCGGCAGGAAGTCGGGCGGGTAGCTGAGCGGCGGCTGCGCCAGGCGCGGCACCGCGGCGAAGTAGCGCTGCGCCAGCGCCTCGAGCTCGTCGGGCCCGGCGCGGCCGGTGAGCACGAGCGTCATTCGCTCGGCGCCGTAGTGGCTGCGGTAGAAGGCGACCAGTTCGTCGCGCGTCACGCCGGCCAGGGTCTGCGTGCTGCCGGTGCCGAAGTGGCGTGCCGGATGCCCCGGGGTGAACGCCAGCGTGCGCAGCTGCTCCTCGCGCCAGAGGTCGTTCTCGAGGTTCTTCTGGTGCTCGGAGGCGACCGCGTGCATCTCGCGCTCGGTGAAGCGGGCGTCGAACAGCGGCGCGACGAAGAACTGCGAGAAGCGGTCGAGCGCGCCCTCGAAGGCCTCGTGCCGGATCTCGAAGAAGTAGTTGGTGCGATCGTCGGCGGTGTAGGCGTTGTTGTAGCCGCCGTTCTGCTGCAGGTAGGCGCCGAAGTCGCTTGCATCCGGGTACTTCTCGGTGCCCAGGAAGAGCATGTGCTCGAGGAAGTGCGCCAGGCCCTGGCGATCGACCGGGTCGGCGAGCGAGCCGACGTCGACCGCCAGCGCCGCCGACGAGACGTTGAGCTTGGGGTCCGACAGCAGCAGCACCTTGATGCCGTTGGCCAGCACCATCCGCCGCCACTGCGCGGTATCGCCCGGCGCAGCCTCGCGCGGCGGGATCGGGGGCAGGGCGGTTTCGGCCGCCGGGGTGGCGTCGGGGGAGGTCCGGGCCAGCGCCGGGCCATGCCAGGGCAGGCTGCAGGCCAGCGCGGCCAGCAGCGCGAGAGCGAGCTTCTTCATGAGGTCCAGTTTAGGGCCGCCACCGCCGGCCCCGTGACCTGGCCAGCGCTCGTTCAGGCCTCGCGGGTGCCGCCGTCGATGCGGTGCACGTGCTCGCCGTCGCGTCCGCGCAGCGCGCTGATCGCCTGCTGCGCACCCTGCATGAAGAGGCCCAGGTCCGAGTCGATCGCCAGGAAGTCGTAGCCGGCGGCGCGGTATTGCGCCAGCACCTCGAGGTCCGAGCCGACGCTGCCCACCGGCTTGCCGATCGCGCGGCAGCGCCGCGCGATCTCGACCATCGCCTCGATCACGCGCGGATGACGCAGCTGCCCGGTCAGGCCCATCGACGCCGAGAGGTCCGCCGGGCCGACGAAGATCGCGTCGACGCCATCGACCGCGGCGATCGCCGGCAGCTCGGCAACCGCGGCCTCGGTCTCGATCTGCACGACCAGCGCGATGCCGCGGTTGGCGCTGACGAGGTAGTCGGCCTGCGTGCCGAAGCGCGAGGCACGGCTCATCCCGACCATGCCGCGCACGCCCTGCGGCGGGTAGCGCGTGGCCGCGACGGCCGCTGCCGCCTGTGCCGCGCTCTGCACGAAGGGCACGACGAGCGTCGTCGCGCCGGCGTCGAGCACGCGCTTGATGGCGACCGTGTCGTTCCAGGGCACGCGCAGCATCGGCACCATGCGCGTCGATGCCACCGCCTGCAGCAGCTGCACCGCCTCGGCCATGTCCAACGGGCCGTGCTCCATGTCGATGATGCCGAAGTCGAAGCCGGCGTAGCCCGCGGCCTCGGCCAGCAGCGTGCTGCCCGAGAGCAGCCAGGTGCCGAGCGGCGGCGTCCGGCCGGCGCGCAGCAGCAGTTGTCTGAAGGGGTTCATCGTCGGCGTCTCCTGCGTCCGGGCTCTGGGCTGGCTGGCTTCACGACTTGCGGTGTGGCGCACACCCGTCGGCCCCCGCAAGGCCGGCGGAGCGCGCGGCGCTCGTGCCGATCTTGACCGCGCCGCGCCGCGCGGTCAAACCGGAACGACCCGGGAGCGGACCGCTTGCCTCGCTGCGCGAGGGGGGCGCCATCGATCGAGGGAGGATCGAGGGAGATCCCTGGCATCAGCCCCTGCGTGATCGGCCCCTTACTTCAGGCCGAGCGTGGCGCGCGCCTTGAGCAGGGTCAGCATCTGCGACGGCGGCGCGATGCTGGCGTCGAACGGGTGCGAACGCTGGCCGTTGATCGACGCGATGATCCTGCGCACGTACAGCCGCGTCTCGGCGTAGGGCGGAATGCCGCGGTAGCGCTCGACCGCACCCTCGCCGGCGTTGTACGCGGCCAGCGCCAGCGAGAGGTCGCCCTCGAAGGTCGCGAGCAGCCACTGCAGGTAGGCCATGCCGCCGCGCAGGTTCTGCGCCGGATCCATGATGTTGCGTACCTTGAAGCGGCGCGCGGTGTCGGGGATCAGCTGCATCAGCCCCTGCGCGTTCTTCGGCGACACCGCCAGCGGATCGAAGTTCGATTCCTGCTTGATCACCGCCAGCACCAGGTGCGGATGCAGCTGGTACTCGGGCGCGACGAGCTCGACGAAGCGCACGATCTGCGGCGGCGCACCGGCCGGCGGCGGCGGGGGCGGCAGCAGCGTCGGGCTCGGGAAGGGACTCGGCCGCCCGCCGCCGCGCGGCAGCAGCTCGCGCGGCGGCGGCGGCCGGCTCTGCGCGAGCAGCGGCGGATCCTCATCGGGCGGGCGCAGGCAGGGCGGGGGTTCGCCCAGCGGCGTGCCCAAGCGCTGCGCCATCGCCGTCGCCTGTGGATGCCCCTGCTCGGCGGCGGCGGCGAACAGATGCGCCGCCTGCGCCTCGTCGCGCTCGATGCCGCGCGCGTTCGTCAGCATCCAGGCCAGGCTGTACTGCGCCTCGGCGTCGCCGTAGCGCGCGGCGCGGCAATAGAACTGCGCCGCCTTCACCGCGTCGCGCTCGATGCCCTCGCCGTACTCGAAGGCACGCGCCTCGTTGCGCCAGCGCTCCACCTGCGAGGGCACGACCGGCCCGCGCTCCGGCGGCGGCGTCTCGGGCCGCGGCAGCGACTCCAGCGTCAGCGCCTGGTCGGCGAGCTGCGCGTGCGCCGCCATGCTGCCGGCCAGCAGCAGGACGGCAGCGATGCGGAGCAGGAGCTGGGCGAGGGCGGGCATCGGTTCGAAGTCGACGGGCAGGGCGAGCCCGGCGCTGGCCGAGTCTACGAGCCTGCCGCAGCGATGCGTCCGCATGAGGGTTGTGCCGCCGGCGCTGGCGCGCAGGATGCCGCAGCTGAGCCGGCTTCCGGTGCGCTCGCCGCAGTAGGGTACGACGATCGGCGCTGCCGCTCGACGACTGGTTTGCCGCCGCGCCGGTCGCGTGACCCGCGTTTAATCCGATCGCATCCAGCATGCCGTCGAGCTCGAACTCGAGGAGTTCGGCCTTGCCGACCAGGCCCAGCCGTTCGCTCCACACCGGCAGCGCGCGCTCGATGCGCAGGCCGCGGCGCAACTCCATGCCCGGCGCATCGACCTGCCGGTGCACCGCCTGCCCGCGCAGCGTGTGCACCTTGTCGTCGAAGGCCTGTTCCAGATGGATGAGCCCGCACTGGCGCGGACAGTAGGCCCAGTGCTGCAGGGCAGAAAGCGGCAAGGGTTCGGGCTCGTCCATGGCCGTGCAGGTGTCCTGCGGCTAAACTGCCGATGACCCGCTGTTGCGGGGAATGCTGCGGGAGATGATGCCGATGTCGCCCTCCCTCGATGCCGTGCTTGCGGACGCGCTCAAGCTCTCGCCCCAGGAGCGCGCGAAGTTGGTCGAGGCATTGGCCGACAGCGTGTTGCCGGCGCCGGCGCTGCACCCTGATTGGCACGCGGAGATCGCGCGTCGGGTGGCCGAGATGGATGCCGGCCGTCTGCGCTTCATTGCCGAGGACGAGGCCCTGGCGGCGCTTGCCGCCCGCATCGAGAGCCGCCGGCCGCGCGCATGAGGGTGGAGATCGCCGCGGAGGCCCAGGCCGATGCGGAGGAGGCCATCGACTGGTATATCGACCACGACGCGTGGACGGCCGCGCACGCCTTCCATGAAGAGCCTGTGAAGGCATTGGCGCGCATTGCCGCCGCGCCCGGGCTCGGAACACCGACCGACGAAGGCCTGCGCGTGTTGCCGATCCACCGGTTCCCGTATTCGTTGGTCTATCGCGAGGGAAGCGACGTTCTTCGCGTGATCGCTGTTGCCGCACAGCGGCGGCGGCCGGGGTTCTGGCGCGGCCGCCGTTGAGGTGTCTTGCCTGCCTTTCATCCGATCCGCGTCAACAGCCTGACCTGTGCAGGCAGCCCGTCGCGTCTGACTTCGACCTCGTCATCGGTGAAGGCGCGCGCTGCGTCGACACCCTCCCCGCGCTTGACGAGGATGCGATCGGACAGGTCGTGCGCGTTGCCGAGTCTGTCCTGGTGCTCGAATGCGTAGGTGGGCCAAGCGCAGCGCGGCACTGCCCCAAATCCTGCGCCAGCAGACGGGTCGACTACAAACCTGCTACCGTCCAAACCCCGTTTTTTCCGATCGACGTCCGCAGTCCGATGAGTTCCCGCCTGCCCCAGCGCCTTTCGCGCCTGTCCCTCGAGCGCCTGCGCGGCATGAGGCGTGGCGTCGAGAAGGAGAGCCTGCGCGTGCTGCCGGGCAACGGGCTGGCGTTGACACCGCATCCGGTGGCGCTCGGGTCGGCGCTGACGCATCCGAGCATCACGACCGACTTCAGCGAGAGCCAGCTCGAGCTGATCACCGGTGTGCACGCCAGCGCCGACGGCTGCGAGCGCGAGCTCATCGAGCTGCACCAGTTCGTCTACCGCGCGATCGGCGAGGAGCGGCTGTGGGTCGCGAGCATGCCCTGCACGCTGCCGGCCGACGAGAACATCCCGATCGGCACCTACGGCACGAGCAACATCGGGCGCGCCAAGAGCGTCTATCGGATGGGCCTTGGGCATCGCTACGGCCGGCGCATGCAGACGATCTCGGGCATCCACTACAACTGGTCGCTTCCGGGGCTCTCGAACAAGGAGTACTTCGCCCTCATCCGCAACTTCCGCCGGCATTCGTTCCTGCTGCTGCTGCTCTTCGGCGCGAGCCCGGCGGTCAGCAGCAGCTTCGTCGAGGGGCGTCCCCACGAGCTGCTGCCGCTGGGCGAGGGCGGGTCGACGATGTACCTGCCCTACGCGACCTCGCTGCGCATGGGGCGGCTGGGCTACCAGAGCGACGCGCAGGCGGCCCTGGCGGTGAGCTACAACAGCCTGGAGAGCTACGCCGGCTCGCTGCACGGCGCGCTCACGCGGCCGCACCCGCCCTACGAGCGGCTGGGCGTGTGCAACCTGGGCGGCGAGTACAACCAGCTCGCGACCAGCCTGCTGCAGATCGAGAACGAGTTCTACGGGACGATCCGCCCCAAGCGCGTGATCCGGCCCGGCGAGCGCCCGCTGCACGCGCTGCGTGAGCGCGGGGTCGAGTACGTCGAGGTGCGCTGCATGGATCTCGACCCCTTCGAGCCGGTGGGCATCAACGCCCAGACGATGCGCTTCCTGGACATCTTCCTGCTGCACTGTCTGCTCACCGACAGTCCGCCCGACGACCCCGTCGAGATCGTGCGTCTCGGGCAGAACCAGCACCGCACCGCCGCGCGCGGGCGCGAGCCGGGGCTGGCGCTCGACGCCGAGGACGGGCCGGTGCTGCTGCTGAGCTGGGCCGAGCGCCTGCTCGCCGAGTGCGAGCCGGTCGCGGCGCGGGTGGCCGCGGCGCTGGACGACGAGCGCTATCCCGCCGCGCTGCAGAGCGCGCGGGCTTTGCTGCACGCGCCGGCCGAACTGCCGTCGACCCGCGTGCTGCGCGCGATGCACGAGGACTACGGCGATTCCTACGTCGCCTTCGTGCAGGCGCGCGCACAGGAGACGCGGCTGCAATTGCTGACGCTGCCCTACCCGCCGGCGCTGCAGGCGCGTTACGAGCAGCTCGCCCATGCCTCGCTGGCCGAGCAACAGGCCGCCGAGGCCGCCGACACGGTGCCCTTCGAGACCTTCCGCCAGCAGTACCTGGCGCCCGAGCGGCTGGTGGCCTGAAGCCCGCGTGGGCTTGGGGACAAGCCCTGCTTGCCCGGTGCCGCATCTGCGCTAACCTCCGTGCCCGAAGCGCGTTGCCGGGTGAGCCGGCGCGCGCTGGGCGGCGAGGCGGCGTCTCGTGCAGGACGCGGCCCTGTCTCCGGCAAGCCGGTTCCGGCCTCGAAGGCTCGACACCGTCGAGCACAGGAGCGTTGCACGCATGAGTGGCATGAGTGAATACGCGCCGCTGCGCCTGCATGTGCCCGAGCCCACGGGGCGCCCGGGGCAGGCCACCGATTTCTCCTACCTGCGCCTGTCGCCCGCGGGAAGCGTGCGCCGGCCGCCGGTGGACACCTCGCACTTCGACACCCAGGACCTGAGCTACACGCTCGTGCGCGTGCTCGACGACGAGGGCCGGGCGGTCGGCCCCTGGGCGCCGCAGCTCGATGCGGCCACACTCGAGCGCGGGCTGCGCGCGATGATGAAGACGCGCATCTTCGACGCCCGCATGCTGCTCGCGCAGCGCCAGAAGAAGCTCTCCTTCTACATGCAGTGCCTGGGCGAGGAGGCGATCGCGGTCGCGCACTCGTTCGCGCTCGAGAAGGGCGACATGTGCTTCCCGACCTATCGTCAGCAGGGGCTGCTGCTGGCGCGCGACGACGTCTCGATGGTCGAGATGATGTGTCAGCTGATGAGCAATGCGCGCGATCCGCTCAAGGGCCGACAGCTTCCCGTGATGTACTCGATGAAGCGCGCGGGCTTCTTCTCGGTCTCGGGCAACCTGGCGACGCAGTTCATCCAGGCGGTGGGCTGGGGCATGGCCTCGGCGATCGCCGGCGACACGCGCATCGCCTCGGCCTGGATCGGCGACGGCTCGACCGCCGAGAGTGACTTCCACACCGCGCTGACCTTCGCGCATGTCTACCGTGCGCCGGTGATCCTCAACGTCGTCAACAACCAGTGGGCGATCTCGACCTTCCAGGCGATCGCCGGCGGCGAGACGACGACCTTTGCGGCGCGCGGCGTGGGCTGCGGCATCGCCAGCCTGCGCGTGGACGGCAACGACTTCCTCGCGGTCTACGCCGCGTCGGCCTGGGCGGCCGAGCGCGCGCGGCGCAACTTCGGCCCGACGCTGATCGAGTGGGTCAGCTACCGCGCCGGCCCGCACTCGACCTCCGACGACCCGAGCAAGTACCGGCCGGCCGACGACTGGAAGCGTTTCCCGCTCGGCGACCCGATCGCGCGGCTGAAGGCGCACCTGATCGCGATCGGGCACTGGTCGGAGGCGCAGCACGAGCAGGCGCAGCGCGAGCTCGAGGCCGAGGTCGCGGCGGCGCAGAAGGAGGCCGAGCGTCACGGCACGCTGCTCGATGGCGGCATCCCGAGTGCCGCGACGATGTTCGAGGACGTCTACGAGCAGATGCCGGACCACCTGCGCCGGCAGCGCCAGCAGCTGGGGATCTGAGGCGATGAGCAAGCAAGCGACAGTGCAAGCCGCCGACGCCCCCGGGCTCGACGCTGCGGCCGTGTCCGTGGAGGGCGCCCAGGCAGGCAAGCCCGTGCCGATGACGATGATCCAGGCGCTGCGCTCGGCGCTGGACGTGTCGATGGCGCGCGATGCGCGCGTCGTCGTCTTCGGCGAGGACGTCGGCTATTTCGGCGGCGTCTTCCGCGTCACCGAAGGCCTGCAGGCGAAGTACGGCAAGTCGCGCTGCTTCGACACGCCGATCAGCGAGAGCGGCATCGTCGGCGTGGGCATCGGCATGGCCGGCTACGGGCTGCGGCCGGTGGTCGAGATCCAGTTCGCCGACTACGTCTACCCGGCGACCGACCAGATCGTCTCCGAGGCCGCGCGCATGCGCTACCGCTCGGTCGGCGACTTCAGCGCGCCGCTGACGATCCGCATGCCCTGCGGCGGCGGCATCTACGGCGGGCAGACGCACAGCCAGAGCCCCGAGGCCTTCTTCACGCATGTCTGCGGCCTGCGCACGGTGATGCCGAGCAACCCCTACGACGCCAAGGGCCTGCTGATCGCGGCGATCGAGTGCAACGACCCGATCATCTTCCTCGAGCCCAAGCGCCTCTACAACGGCCCCTTCGACGGCCACCACGAGCGCCCGGTCGTGCCCTGGTCCCGGCACCCGCTGGGCATGGTGCCCGAGGGTTACTACAAGCTGCCGATCGATGCCGCGAGCGTCTTCCGCCCGGGCAAGGACCTGACGGTGCTCGCGTACGGAACCATGGTCTGGGTCGCGGCCTGTGCGGCCGAGGAGACCGGCATCGACGCCGAGATCATCGACCTGCGCGCGCTCTGGCCGATGGACCTGGAGACCGTGCTCGCCTCGGTGCGCAAGACCGGGCGCTGCGTCGTCGTGCACGAGGCCACGCGCACGAGCGGCTTCGGCGCCGAGCTCGCGGCGCTGGTGCAGGAGCACTGCTTCCACCATCTCGAGGCGCCGATCGAGCGCGTCACCGGCTGGGACACGCCCTACCCGCATGCGCAGGAGTGGGACTACTTCCCCGGCCCCGCGCGCGTCGGCGAAGCCTTCAAGCGTGCGATGGAGGCATGAACATGAGCCCCCACGTTTGCGGCGTTGCCGCTGCACTGCCCCTTGAACTTGGCTGCCATGGGGCGCATGCCTCCCTTGGGGCGGCCCGGCGGGAGGCATGATGGGCCAGTACGTCATCAAGGTGCCCGACATCGGCGAAGGCATCGCCGAGGTCGAGCTCGTCGCCTGGCACGTGCAGCCCGGAGACGAGGTCGCCGAGGACCGCGTCATCGCCGACGTGATGACCGACAAGGCGACGGTCGAGGTGCCGTCGCCGGTGAAGGGCCGCGTGCTCTCGCTCGGGGCGGCGGTGGGCACGGTGATGGCGGTGGGCAGCGAGCTGATCCGGCTCGAGGTCGAGGGCGCGGGCAACGTCGGTGCAGGCGCTGCGGCGCCTGCTGCGGCAGCTTCCCCGGCACCGGCACCGGCGAAGGCGGCACCGCCCCCGGCGGCTGCCGCGACGGCGCCCGCTGCCGCGGCCAAACCGGCGCCCGCATCGGCGTCCGCGGCGTCGCCGGCACCCGCTGCGCCGACGCGCGCGACAACGCCGGCATCGATCGCGACCGCGGTCGTGCGCGCGCCGGGCGAGCGCCCGCTGGCTTCTCCGGCTGTGCGCCACCGTGCCTGGGAGCAGGGGATCGAGCTGCAGTTCGTTCCCGGCAGCGGCCCGGCCGGGCGTATCACGCACGCCGACCTGGACGCCTACATCGCACGCGGCGGGCAGCCGGCGGCGGTGCCGGCCGCGCGCTTCGTCGAGCGCCACGACGAGGAGCAGGTACCGGTCATCGGCCTGCGCCGGCGCATCGCGCAGAAGATGCAGGAGGCCAAGCGCCGCATCCCGCACTTCAGCTACGTCGAGGAGATCGACGTCAGCGCGCTCGAGGGCCTGCGCGCGCAGCTCAATGCGCACTACGCCGCCACGCGCGGCAAGCTCACGCTGCTGCCGCTGCTGGCGCGCGCGCTGGTGATCGCGCTGCGCGACTTCCCGCAGATCAACGCGCGCTTCGACGACGACGCCGGCATCGTCACGCGCAGCGGCGCGGTGCACCTGGGCATCGCGACGCAGACCGACGCCGGCCTGATGGTGCCGGTGCTGCGCCACGCCGAGGCGCGCGACCTCTGGGACACCGCCGCCGAGATCGCGCGGCTGGCCGAGGCCGCGCGCAGCGGCCACGCGGCGCGCGACGAACTCTCGGGCTCGACGATCACGATCACCAGCCTGGGCACGCTCGGCGGCATCGTCACGACGCCGGTGATCAATCACCCGGAGGTCGCGATCATCGGCGTCAACCGCATCGTCGAGCGCCCGGTGTTCGAGGGCTCGCGTGTCGTCGCGCGCCAGCTGATGAACCTCTCGTCCTCGTTCGACCACCGCGTCGTCGACGGCATGGACGCGGCGCGCTTCATCCAGGCCGTGCGCGCCCTGCTGGAGGCGCCGGCGCTGCTGCTGGCGGACGGCGCATGAGCGCCCTGATCATGCCGGCTGCCACAGATCCTGGCCACTGCCGCGCGCGGTGTCGGCATCGGAGCCCGCGATGAAGGAAGTCTCGACCACCCTGCTCGTGCTCGGCGGCGGTCCGGGCGGCTACGTCGCGGCGCTGCGCGCCGCGCAGCTCGGCGTGCCCACGGTGCTCATCGAAGCGCAGGCGCTCGGCGGCACCTGCCTGAACATCGGCTGCATTCCGTCCAAGGCGCTGATCCACGTCGCCGAGCGCTTCGAGCAGGCGCGTGCCTTCGCCGGCGATTCGCCGCTGGGCATCCGTGCCGCGGCGCCGACGCTGGATCTGGCGCAGACGGTGCGCTGGAAGGACGGCATCGTGCGCCGGCTCACCGGCGGCGTCGGCGCGCTGCTGCGCAAGGCCGGCGTCCGCGTCGTCCACGGCCGCGGGCAGATCGTCGACGGCAAGACGGTCGACGTGACGCCCTCGGGCGATGGGGAGGAGCCGCTGCGCCTGCGCTGCGAGCATCTGCTGCTGGCGACCGGCTCGGAACCGATCGAGCTGCCCGGCATGCCCTTCGGCGGACGCGTGATCTCGTCGACCGAGGCGCTCTCGCCGAGCAGCCTGCCGCGGCGCCTCGTGGTCGTCGGCGCCGGCTACATCGGGCTCGAGCTCGGCATCGCCTACCGCAAGCTCGGCGCCGAGGTGGCACTCGTCGAGGCCACCGAGCGCGTGCTGCCGACCTACGACGAGGAGCTCACGCGCCCGGTGCTGGCCACGCTCAAGCGCCTGGGCATGGTGCTGCACCTGGGCTGCAGCGTGCAGGGCCTGTCCGGCGACGGCAGCGCGGTGCGCGTGCGCACGCCCACCGCCGACGAGTTCGCGCTGCCGGCCGACCAGGTGCTCGTGGCCGCCGGGCGCCGCCCGCGCACCGGGGGCTTCGGGCTCGAATCGCTGATGCTGGACATGGCCGGCCGCGCGGTGAAGATCGACGACCAGTGCCGCACGTCGATGCGCCAGGTCTGGGCCATCGGCGACCTGACCGGCGAGCCGATGCTCGCGCACCGCGCGATGGCGCAGGGCGAGATGGTCGCCGAGCTCATCGCCGGTCACAAGCGGCGCTGGATGCCCGCAGCGATCCCGGCCGTGTGCTTCACCGACCCCGAGGTCGTCGTCGCCGGCATGACGCCGGCCGGCGCCGAGCAGGCCGGAATCGACGCGATCAGCGCCGCCTTCCCGTTCGCCGCCAATGGCCGCGCGCTGACGCTGGAGTCGAGCGAGGGCTTCGTGCGCGTCGTCGCGCGGCGCGACGATCACCTCGTGCTCGGCTGGCAGGCGGTGGGCAAGGGCGTGAGCGAACTGGCGGCGGCGTTCTCGCAATCGCTCGAGATGGCCGCGCGGCTCGAGGACGTCGCCGGCAGCATCCACGCGCATCCGACGCTCGGCGAGGCGGTGCAAGAGGCCGCGCTGCGCGCCCTCGGGCGCGCGCTGCACGTCTAAGCGCTGCCCGCGCCGCTGCTGCCGCTGATGAACGGCGGCGAATCGGCGGTGCTGTTCTGCTTCGTCTTCCTGTACCTGAGCGTGGCCGGCGGCGGCGCCTGGAGCCTCGACGCCTTGCGCTCACGGCGCTGAACCGTCTGCCGGTCAGCGGGCACGAGGCTCAGGCCTGCTCGATGATCTGGCGGTAGATCTCCGGATCGGTGTCGCCCTCGCTGCTCAGCAGCAGCACGCGGGAATCGCGCCCGAACCCGAGCAGCTCCCGGATCGAGGCATCATTGCGCGCGGCGAGCAGGGCGGCCAAGCCTGCGGCCCCGGTCTCGCCGGCGACGATCGGGGGATCACCGCCCGTGGGCCGCGCGAGCATCCGCATCGCCTGCAGCGCGTAGGCGTCGTCGATGGCGATCACCGCATTCGCGCCGTTGCGCAGCACTTCCCAGGCGAGCTCCGAGACCTCGCCGCAGGACAGGCCCGCCATCACCGTCTCGAGCGCGCCGCCGACGACCGTCGGCCGGCCGGCGGCGAGGCTGCGGTAGATGCAGTCGGCGCGCAGGGGCTCGACGACGACGAGGCGGGGGCGCTTGCGGCCCCAATGCATCCAGAAGTGCGCGCAGACGGCCGCCGCCAGCGCGCCGACCCCAGCCTGGACGAACACGTGCGTCGGCGGCGCGGCAAGCTGCGCCTCGATTTCGGCGGCGACGACGCCGTAGCCGTGCATCACGTCCAGCGGGATGTCGCGGTAGCCGGGGTAGGAGGTGTCGGAGACGACGGTCCAGCCCTCGGCCTTCGCGGTCGTCGCGGCGTGGCGCACGACGTCGTCGTAGTTGCCGTCGACTTCGCGCACTTCGGCGCCGTAGCGGGCGATCGCGTCGCGCCGCACCTGGCTCACATGCGCGGGGACGAAGATCACGCAGCGGCAGCCGAAGAGCTGCGCGCCCCAGGCGACCGAGCGCCCGTGGTTGCCGTCGGTGGCGCAGGTGACGGTGACCGCGCGCAACGCTCGCGCGAACGCCCCTGACAGGAGCTCGCGTGACGAGACCGGCGTCTTCCCGCCTTTCGAGGCCAGATACCGGCGAAGCAGCTCCGCCACCGCATAGGCGCCTCCCAGCGCCTTGAAGCTCTTGAGCCCGAAGCGCTGGCCTTCGTCCTTGACGTGGATCGCGCCAAGGCCGAGCCCGGCGGCCAGCGCGTCCGGACTCAGGAGCGGCGTGAGCGCGTAACCCGGCCAGCCCGAGATCTCGGCCAACGCTGCGTCGAAACCCGCCTGCGTCAGTGGCTGGCCGGCGTAGGCCTCATCGGCTGCGGCCGCTGTCGGGTTGTTGATCGCGCGGGTCGAATCGTTCATGCGCTGGCCTGCTCGTGCTTCGACATCGATTGTCTTCGAGCGCAGCGATGCCGGCCTGGCCGGTTGCAGCCAAAGACCCTTGCAACGCATCGCGTTGCACGCCCGGGTGGATGCCTGAGTGAGAATCGTTCGGCGCGTGAGCCGGCGCGCGTTTCGATGCCGGCACGAGGCGGTCCGGAGCGATGTCCGGCAGCGCCTCCGTCCTCGAGGTAGCCATGAAGAACCCGATCACCTTTCCGAAGGCCGAAGGCGTCTATACGCGCCAGGCTCATTGCGACATTCCCGATGGCCTCTACGAGCGCGAGCATGGGCGCAACGGCTTCTTCGGGCCGGCCAGCCACATCCTGCACAAGCACAAGCCCACCGGCTGGACGAAGTGGGAAGGGCCACTCGAGCTGACGCTGCTGGACCTCAACCGCCTCGCCGACAGCGACCCCTGCCCGTGGAAGGCGCAGCGCTTCATGCACAACGGGCAGACGCAGGTCTGCTTCTGGAAGTTCGAGCGTTCGATGCCCGAGCTCGCGCGCAACGGCGACGGCGACATGATCCTCTTCTTCCACCGCGGCGAGGGCTCGTTCTTCTGCGACTACGGCCACATGACCTATCGCGAGGGTGACTACATCAACATCCCGCGCGGCACGACCTGGCGCATCGAGACCCAGGTGCGCAACGAGGTGCTGACGATCGAGGCCACCGAGGATCTCTTCATGCTGCCCGAGCGCGGCATCACCGGGCGGCATGCGCAGTTCGACCTCGCGGTTCTCGACACGCCGAAGATCGACGAACCCTTCAAGGCGCAGCAGGGCGAGTTCGAGACGCGCGTGCGCGCCAAGCGGCGCCAGCAGGTGACGACGATCACCTTCCCCTACAACTTCCTGGACGCCGTCGGCTGGCACGGTGACTGCGTGCCGGTGAAGCTGAACTGGCGCGACATCCGCGAGCTGCTCTCGGATCGCTACCACCTGCCGCCGACGGTGCACGCGACCTTCCTCTCGAACACCATCATCGTGTGCACCTTCGCGCCGCGGCCCATCGAGAGCGACCCGGGCGCGCTCAAGGTGCCGTTCTTCCACAACAACGACGAGTTCGACGAGTCGATCTTCTATCACCAGGGCAGCTTCTTCAGCCGCGACAACATCAAGCCGGGCATGTTCACGCTGCACCCCTCGGGCTTCCACCACGGCCCGCATCCCAAGGCCTTCGCCGCGGCGGCCGCCAACAACAAGGGCGAACGCCGCTACACCGACGAGGTCGCGGTGATGATCGACTCGCGCTACCCGCTCGAGCTCGACGCCGCGGCGCAGGGCGTCAAGGTGCCGGGCTACCTCGACTCCTGGAAGGAGTAACGCGCGAGCGGTGCTGACAAGTGAAAAGGGGCGCCATCGGCGCCCCTTCGTTTCTTCGATGCGCGGCTTCAGTTCAGCTGCGCCTGCACTTCCTTCACCAGCTCGGCGCCCACGCTCGGCGTGAACATGTCCCACACGGGCTGCACCGCCTGGCGCATGCGCGCGTGCTCGGCGTCGCTGACCTCGTTCACCTGCAGGCCCTTGCCGGCCATCATCTTGCGTGCGCCCTCGGCCTGGTCGCGCGCGACCTGCCGCTGGTAGCTGCGCGCCTCGACGGCGGCGTCCTTGAGCAGCTGCTGCTGCGCGGGGCTCAGCTTGTCCCAGAACTTCTTCGAGACCAGCGGGATGAAGGCGCCGTAGCTGTGGCGCGTGATCGAGAGGTACTTCTGCACCTCGTAGAGCTTGAGCGCGGCGATCACCGCGTTGGGCGTGCCCTGTCCGTCGATGGTGTGCGTCTCGAGCGCGGTGTAGAGCTCGGGCACCGCCAGCGGCACCGGATTGGCGCCCAGCGCCTTGATCGTCTCCTGCGTGATCTTGGCCTGGATCGAGCGGAACTTCAGGCCCTTGAAGTCCTCGACCCTGGCGATCGGGTGCTTGCTGTTGGTCGCGTTGAAGAAGCCGTTTTCCCAGTACGCAAGACCGACAAGCCCGTGCGCGGGCAGCAGGTCCATCAGCTTCTGGCCGGTGGGGCCGTCCAGCACCTTCTCGGCCTGCTCGCTGTTCTTGAAGAGGAAGGGGAAGTCCAGGATCTCGTAGGCCTTGACCATGCCGGTGAGCGTGGTCGTCTGCGGCACCGTGAACTCGACCGTGCCGCCCTGCAGCGCCGCGGTGACCTTGACGTCGTCGCCGAGCGCGCCGCCGTAGAAGGGCTTGATGTCGATCTCGCCGCCGCTCCTGGCCTTCACCAGCTCGACGAACTTGGCCACGCCCTGGCCCTGGTGCGACTTCTCGGGCAGCGTGACCGCGAACTTTCCGGTGATGACGGCAAAGGCCGGACAGCTCAGCGCCGTGGCCAGCAGGCCGATCGTGAAGGTCTTGCGCAGTCTCATGGGGTGTGTCTCCTTGACGGGCTTGGAACAGGTGGTTCAGCGCCACCATTGGGCCGGCACCGTCACCAGTGCCGGGAACAGGATGAGCAGCACCAGCAGCGCCATCAGCGCACCCAGGAAGGGCAGGATGCCGCGCGTGGCCTCGGCCATCGAGATCTTGCCGATCGAGCCGATGACGTTGAGCACCACGCCCACCGGTGGCGTGATCATGCCGATCGAGCAGTTCATGATGAAGACGACGCCGAAATAGACCGGGTCGATGTCGGCGGCCTTCACGATCGGCATGAAGACCGGCGTGAAGATGAGCACGATGGGGATGAAGTCCAGCACCATGCCGGCGAAGAAGACGACGAGCATCATCGCGGCCATCAGCACGAGCGGATGCTGCGACAGCGACTGCAGCCAGGTGCCGACCTGGCCGGAGATGTCGGTGATCGTGATCATGTAGGCCGCGACCATCGCCAGCGCCGCGAGCACGAGCACGACCGAGGTCGTGCGCGCGGTGGACAGCAGGCACTCGTAGATCTTCGCGGCGTCGAGCTCGCGGTAGACGACGAGGCCGACGAAGAGCGCGTAGGCGGCGGCGACCACCGCCGATTCGGTCGGCGTGAAGATGCCCGAGCGCAGGCCGCCGACGATGATCACCGGCAGCATCAGCGCCCAGCCGCCGCGGCCGAGGATGCGCAGCCGCCGCCCCCAGGGCACGCGCGCCGAGACGGCCACCTGCTGGCGGCGCGCGACGAACCACCAGGAGACGACGAGCACCAGGCCCATCATGATCCCCGGCACGATGCCGGCCAGGAACAGCCGCGTGATCGAGAGGTTGGCGACGACGCCGAAGATCAGGAAGCCGATCGACGGCGGGATCACCGGCGCGATGATGCCGCCCGCGGCCATCAGTCCGCAGGCGCGCGTCGGTTCGTAGCCGGCCTGGCGCATCATCGGCACGAGGATCGCGGCCAGCGCCGCGGTGTCGGCGACCGCCGAGCCCGAGAGGCTCGCCAGCAGGATGCCGGCGAAGATCGCGACGTAGCCCAGGCCGCCGCGCAGGTGACCGACGAAGGCGCCGGCCATCTCGACGATGCGCTTGGACAGGCCGCCGGCGTTCATGAACTCGCCCGCGAGGATGAAGAAGGGCACCGCCATCAGCACGAAGTTGTCGGCGCCGGCGATCGCGTTCTGCACGACGATCTGCGCGTCGAACTGGTCGGTGAGCAGCATCAGCGCCACGCCGGCGAACATCAGCGCGAAGGCGATCGGCAGCCCGATCGCGATCAGCACGAGCAGCGTCGCGAGAAAGACGAGCGCGGTCATCGCGCGTCGTCCGGAGGTCTGGGTCTGGCGGCCGCGTCGGCCTCGATGCGCTCGGTGAGCGTCTCGATGCGGCCGGCGAGGTCCTCGACGAGCGGTTCGTCGTCGCCGCGCCAGGCGCGCAGCAGGTTGTTGCACACCGGGAAGACGAGCGCGACGCCGAAGACGACGCCCACGGCGTAAAGCCAGGCGTAGGAGATGCCCATCACCGGGTAGCTGTTGGCCAGGTTGACCTGCACCTGCTGCCAGCCGCCGACGACGAAGATCGCGCAGCCCGCGAGGATCAGCGCGCCGGTGAAGAGCTTGAGTGCCTTGCGCGCGCGCGGGGAGACGGCGCGCTGCAGCGAGTCGAAGCCGATGTGGATGCGCCTGGCCGAGGCCAGCACCGCGCCGAGGAAGATCAGCCAGACGAAGAGCAGGCGCGAGAGCTCCTCGGAGATCGCGATGCCCGAGTTGAAGGCGTAGCGCAGCACGACGTTGCCGAACACCAGCACGCCCATCACCGCCAGGCAGACGACGATCAGGATCTCGAAGCCTCGCGTGACGAGGCGGGCGGCGCGCTCAAGCATCGGCGCTGGTCGCGCGGCGTGGTCTGGACATCCTCGTCTCCTCGTGCTTCTTCTTGTGCCTGGTCTGTGGCCAGGGCGCAGCGGCCGTTACTCGCGCCCATTGCGCCGCAGCGCTTGCGCTCACGGCCGATTCCCCGTCTTCACGTCCAGCATCCTTGCGTCCATGCGGCAGCGCCCACTCTATCGCGCCGCGCCCGCCTGCGTCTTCGCGCTCGCTTCGCGTGCCCGCGTCGCGATGATTCGCAGGCAGCGCCGGATCAGGACGAAGGCCGCGGCGAACGCGATGCTCCAGCACGCTGCGGCCAGCACCAGCCAGGGCGCGGAATCGGCACCGGCGCAGGCCGACGCGGCGCGCAGCACCGCGGCCACCGCAACCAGCCCGGTGGCCAGCAGCGGGATGCGCTGCTCCTCGCGCACCTGCTTGGCCTTGAGCAGCATGGTGTTGAGCATCACGTTGAGCGTCAGTGTGCCGAGCGCGCCGATCGTGACCAGGTGCAGCGCGGCCGCGCGCGCGGCGCCCGGTGGCGTCAGGCCCATGCCCAGCAGGCCCAGCGCGAGCCAGGCGTAGCCGCTGGCCAGCGCCATCAGGTCCGGCCGGCCATGGCAGGCCCACAGCCGCCAGCGCAGCATCCGCACCAGGCTGAGCACCCCGGCAAGCAGGCAGGAAGCGCGCAGCAGGACGTCCTGCTGCGGCAGCACCGCGAAGACCAGGGCTGCCGCCAGCAGCAGCAGCACCGCGGCCTCGATCCGGGGCTGCACGCGCGGCGACAGCACCTCGCCCTGCTTGTAGAGCTGACCGGCGGCCTCGGCTGCAACCAGGCGCCCGCCCATGAAGGTCATCAGCGCCGCGAGCAGCAGCACGATCGCGCTGGCGACCGCCGACCATGCCGTGCCGGTGAGCGCGAGCATCGCGGCGTCGAAGACCACCGCGGCAACGCACAGCGCGGCGAGCACGGTCGGCAGCACCTGGTTGCGCAGCTTCTTGGCCGCACGGAAGAGCCGCGGCGTCATGTGCAGCGCGAGCGCGACGGCGAACACCGCCTCGAGCGCCAGCGCCAGCAGCAGGCCGCCGGGAATGGCGATGAAGACGAGCCGCGCCGCGAGCCACAGGCCAAAGAGCAGCCGCGCGCGTGCACGCGGCAGCGGCGGGAGCTGGTAGCCGGCGACGACACCCAGGGCGAAGCCCAGCAGCATCTCGTGCGCATGCCCGAGCGGGCTCGCCAGCAGCGCGGGCGCCGGCAGCAGGTGCAGCATCGCGAGCACCGACCAGGGCAGCAGCAGCGCCGCGTGCAGCGCTGCGGCGGGGAAGAAGAGCGTCTGCGGCGCAACGCTGGCGGCACCCGCGCTGCGCCCTGTGGCTGCGCGCAGGGTGGCGGAGGCCGGGCGCGCTGCGTTGCCGGGTGTCGTGGACTGGGGCGCGGGATTCGACATGGCTTGCGCGCTCGGGCGCCTGGGCGAGCGCCGCATCCGGCAGCGTCACGGCACCGGCGTGGCGGGCGCGTGCGCAGCGGGCCGCTGCGCCGATCCTAGCGAAGTGCACACTGCGGCGGCGCAAGAGGCCACCGGCGCAAGGGGCATGGACATGGGCGTGCCCCCAGGCCTGCGCCGGCCCTTCGTTTGGACTTCAGTTTGCCGAGGATTGCCGGGCTTGGCCATCCCGGCGGCGGCCGCAAGCCGAGGCTGGCGCCAAGCGCCGCCACAATCGCGCCATGGAGACGACACCGCCCAGCCTGCCGCCCCTGCCGGACCGCCTCGCGGTCGATCCCGCAAGCCCATACCACGACGCTGCCGCGCTCGAGCACGAGATCGGCATCCGCTTCAACGGCCGCGAGCGCCGCGATGTCGAGGAGTACTGCATCAGCGAGGGCTGGATCAAGGTCGCCGCGGGCAAGACCGTCGATCGCCGCGGGCGCCCGCTGCTGCTGACGCTCAAGGGCCGGGTCGAGGTCTTCTACCGCTAGCCGCCGCGCTTGCCGATGAAGATCTTCTACTGGGTCATGGGGACCCTGATCGTCGGCACCTTCGTGCCCTCGGTGCTGTTCCTGGTGCTGCACCTGGCCACCGGCTCCTACGACCACGGCCAGCGCGCGAAGACGCTGTGGAACGTCTCGCGCGTGTTCACGCTGCTGGCGCTCAACATCCTGATCTGGGGCCATGTGATCGTCGGCCTGTGGCAGATCTGGTTCCATTGACGGTGCGCGAAAGCCGGCTGCGGCTTGCGCCTGCGGCGGCGCCGCTGCCGAGCGTGGCCTTCCTGTTCCCGCGGCTGTGCCCTTATGCTGCGTTGAGTCAGGAAGCCCACCGGGGAGAACCACGATGCGATTGACCTTCGTCGGCGCCGCGCAGGAGGTCACGGGTTCATGCGTGCTCGTCGAGAGCGAGGGGCTGCGCTTCCTCGTCGATTGCGGCATGTTCCAGGGCGGCAAGGACGCGCATGCGCGCAACCTGCAGGCCTGGCCCTTCGATCCGCGCGAGATCGACTTCGTGCTGCTGACGCACGCGCACATCGACCACAGCGGCCTGCTGCCGCGGCTGGCGGCGCTGGGTTTTCGCGGGCCGATCCACACGACGCGCACCACCGCCGACCTGCTGCCGGTGATGCTTGCCGACAGCGCGCACATCCAGGAGGTGACCTGGACGCGCGCACAGCGCGAGCAGGCCAGGCGCAGGCGCGGCGGCGTGGCGCCGGCGCCGCTGCTCTACACCGTCGCGCAGGCCGAGGCCTGCATCGAGCAGGTGCGCGGCATCGCCTACGACACCGAGCTGCGCCCGCACGAGGCGGTGCGCTGCGTCTTCCGCGACGCCGGGCACATCGTCGGCTCGGCGATCATCGAGGTCTGGCTCAGCGAGCGCGGGCGCACGCGCAAGCTGGTGTTCTCGGGCGACCTCGGCCCCCCCGGGCGCCCGGTGGTGCGCGACCCGACGCCGATCGCCGAGGCCGACGTGCTGCTGGTCGAATCGACCTACGGCAACCGGCTGCACCGGCGCCTGGACGCGACCATCGACGAGCTCGTCGAAGTCATCGAGGAGACGCTGCGCCGGCGCCAGGGCAACATCATCATCCCCGCCTTCGCGCTCGGCCGCACGCAGGAACTGCTGATGCTGCTCGTGCGCCTGCGCCGGCAGGGTCGGTTGCCGCCGCTGCAGGTCTTCGTCGACTCGCCGATGGCCGGCAAGGTGACCGATATCACCGCGCACCACCCGGAGGTCCTCGACGACGAATCGCGCGCCTACCTCGCACCGGGCCGGCCGACGGCCGACGGCCTGACGCTGACCTTCACGCGGACGGTGGAGGAGTCGGTCGCGCTCAACCGCGTCAAGGCCGGCGCGATCATCGTCGCCGCCAGCGGCATGTGCGATGCGGGCCGCATCCAGCACCATCTGCGCCACCACCTCGGGCGGCCCGAGTGCGCGATCGTGATCATCGGCTTCCAGGCCGAGGGCACGCTCGGCCGGCGGCTGGTCGACGGCGTCAAGCGCGTGCGTCTCTTCGGCGAGGACATCCGCGTGCGCGCCCGCATCCACACCATCGGCGGGCTCTCGGCGCACGCCGACCGCGACGACCTGCTGCACTGGCTGCGCGGCTTCGCGCGCCCGCCGGCGCACTGCTTCGTCGTGCACGGGGAGGCGCAGACCGCGCAGGGCTTCGCGCAGACCGTGCGCGAGGAACTGGGCTGGCCGGCGCAGGCGCCCGCGCCGGGCCAGACGGTCGAGATCGACTGAAGCCTGCGGGCAGCCTCAGCCCGTCATCACCGCCTTCTCTTCGGCGCGCAGCTTGCGCACCGTCGGCGCCGGGCGCGGATGGCGCGCGGGATCCCAGCGGTGCAGCAGCTCGGCCTCGCGCGCTCGCGCGAGCGCCAGGTTCGCGAGCTTGACGTGGCCGTAGCCGCGCACCATCTGCGGCACCTCGGCGATCGCCTTGGCCAGCCCCAGGCGCTCGATCGTCAGGCCCTGCAGCAGCTCGTCGATGCGGGCCTCGAAATCGCCGATCAGCTGGCGTTCGAGCCGCCGCTCCTCGGTGTGGCCGAAGGGATCGAGGACGCTGCCGCGCAGCACCTTGCCGCGCGCGAGGATCTTCAGCATCGGCATCAGCCAGGGGCCGAAGCTCATCTTGCGCGGCGGCTGGCCGTTGCGCGGGCGCGCCAGCAGCGGCGGCGCCATGTGGAAGCGCAGCTCGAGCCGGCCCTCGAACTGGTCGTTCAGCGCACGCGCGAAGCTGCCGTCGGTGTACAGCCGCGCGACCTCGTACTCGTCCTTGTAGCTCATCAGCTTGAGCAGGCTGCGCGCGACCGCCTTGCTCAGCGGCAGCTCCGCGTCGCCGACGAGCGCGCGCTCGCGCTCCTGCACGCGCTGCATCGTGCGCGCGTAGCGCGCGGCCCAGGCGCGGTTCTGCCAGGCGCTTAAGTGCGCGTCGGCGCGCGCGAGCAGCGTGGCCAGGTCCTCCTCGGCCTCCTCGTCCGGCACCGCGCCGGGCTCGCGCAGCGCGGCCAGCGCCTGCGGCTGCGCGGCGGCCAGGCGGCCGAGCGAGAACGCGAGCTGGTTGGTCGCGACCGCGACGCCGTTGAGCTCGATCGCGCGCCGCAGCGCCGCCAGGCCCACCGGGACGAGCCCGCGCTGCCAGGCGTAGCCGAGCGCCACGATGTTCGCGGTGATCGTGTCGCCGAGGAAGTCCAGCGCCAGCGCCTGCGCGTCGAAGGTCTGCACGCGCTCGCGCCCGACCGCGAACTGCAGCTTGGCCAGCAGCGCCGGCATGTGCAGCTCGGCATCGGGGTTGCGCACGCTTTCGGCCACCGGCGTCGGGTGGCTGTTGGCGAGCACGCGCGTGCGCCCGCGGCTCATCGTCTGCAGCGCCTCGGGCGCGGCGGCGACGACGAGGTCGCAGGCGAGCACCGCGTCGCACTGCTGCGCGTCGATGCGCACCTGGTTGAGCATCTCGCGCTCGCGCGCGACGCGCACGAAGGAGAGCACGGCGCCGCCCTTCTGCGCGAAGCCCATGAAGTCGAGCACGCTGGCGTGCAGGCCCTCGAGGTGTGCGGCCATCGTGATCAGCGCGCCGACGGTGACGACGCCGGTGCCGCCGACGCCGGTGACGAGCAGGTCGTAGGGGCCGGGCCCTTCGTCCAGGTCGGGCAGCGGCAGCGCCTGCACGCGCTGCAGGAAGGCGTCGCGCTGCGTGTCGAGGATGCCCGAATGCTTGCGCGGCTGGGCGCCGGTGACGGTGACGAAGCTCGGGCAGAAGCCGTCGATGCAGCGGTAGTCCTTGTTGCACGCGCTCTGGTCGATGCGGCGCTTGCGGCCGAGCGGGGTCTCGTGCGGCAGCACCGCGACGCAGTTGCTCTGCACGCCGCAGTCGCCGCAGCCGTCGCAGACGGCCTCGTTGATGAACACGCGCCTGGGCGGATCGGCCATCTCGCCCTTCTTGCGGCGGCGGCGTTTCTCCGCGGCGCAGGTCTGCTCGTAGATCAGCACCGTGACGCCAGGGGTGGCGCGCAGCCGGCGCTGCACCTCGTCGAGCGCGTGCCTATCGTGGAACTCGGTGCCGGCAGGGAAGCGCCCCTTGATCGCCGCGTACTTGCCGATGTCGTCGCTGAGCACGACGATCGTCTTCACGCCCTCGCTCTCGACCTGGCGCGCGATCGCGTCGACGCTGGTGCCTCCGTCCACCGGCTGGCCGCCGGTCATCGCGACGGCGTCGTTGTAGAGGATCTTGTAGGTGATCGTCGCCTTGGCCGCGACCGCCTGGCGGATCGCCAGATAGCCGCTGTGGAAGTAGGTGCCGTCGCCGAGGTTCTGGAAGATGTGCGGCGTCTTCGAGAACATCGCCTGGGAGACCCAGTCGACGCCTTCGCCGCCCATCTGGATCAAGCCGGTGGTGTTGCGGTCCATCCAGGTCGCCATCACGTGGCAGCCGATGCCCGCGTGCGCCTGCGAGCCCTCGGGCACGACGGTGCTCGTGTTGTGCGGGCAGCCGGCGCAGAAATAGGGCTGGCGCCGCACGGTGTCGGCGATGTTGGAGAGCAGCTCGGGGACGGTGAAGTCGCGCACATGCTCGTGGCGGTCCAGCGCCGGGTCGTGCCGCGCGAGCCAGTCGGCGACGATCTCGATCAGCCGCGAGGGCCGCAGCTCGCCGATCGCGCTGACCAGCGGCCGGCCCTCGGCGTCGTGCTTGCCGACGATGCGCGGGCGCGTCGCCTCGTTGTAGAAGAGCGCGCGCAGCTGCGCCTCGACGAGGCCCGCCTTCTCCTCGACGACGAGGATCTCCTGCAGCCCGTCGGCGAATTCGTGCAGCGATTCGGACTCGATCGGCCAGACGAGCCCGAGCTTGCGCACGCGCACGCCGGCGGCCTGCAGTTCCGCGGGCGTGATCGCCAGGCGCCGCAGCACCTCCATCAGGTCGTGGTGCGCCTTGCCGGCGGTGAGGATGCCCACGCGCGCGCCGGGGCTCGCGATGACGTCGCGGTCGATCGTGTTGATGCGCGAGAACGCGGCCACCGCCTCGCGCTTGGCGGCCAGCCGCGTCTCGATGCCCAGCGACGGCAGGTCGGGCGCCCGGTGGTGCAGCCCGCCCTCGGGCGGCCGGTAGCCGGTCGCGGCGTCGACCGTCGCCGCATCGGCCCAGGCGGCACGGCGCGCGAGGATCAGGTCCAGGTCCACGGTCGCGCTGCTCTCGACGACTTCCGAGGGCGCCGCGAGCCCGACCCAGGTGCCGCTGTAGCGGCTGAGCGCGTAGCCGTAGAGCCCGAACTCGATCAGGTCCGAGACGTCGGCCGGCGCCAGCACCGGCATTCCCCAGGCGGCGAAGACCGCGTCGCTCTGGTGCGGCATCGAGCTCGAGACGCAGCCGTGGTCGTCGCCGGCGACGGCGACCACGCCGCCGTGCGGAGAGCTGCCGTAGGCATTGCCATGGTGCAGCGCGTCGGCAGCGCGATCGACCCCCGGGCCCTTGCCGTACCACATCGCGAACACGCCGTCGCAGCTGCGCTCGGGGTCGCCCTCGACGCGCTGGGTGCCGAGCACCGCGGTCGCCGCGAGTTCCTCGTTGACCGCGGGCAGGAAGCGGATCCCGGCCCGGGTGAAGCGCTCGCCGGCCTTCCACACCTGCTGGTCGACGGCTCCCAGCGGCGAGCCGCGGTAGCCGGAGAGGAAGCCCTGCGTCGCCAGGCCCGCGGCCTCGTCGGCGCGGCGCTGCATCAGCAGCACGCGCAGCAGCGCCTGCGTGCCGGTGATGAAGATGGAACCCTGCTCGGCCCAGAGGCTGTCGCTGAGCTGGTAGTCGGGACGCACGAGCGGTCGATCGGACATGGCGTGCCTCTCTCCTTCGGGTGGCGGGCGCAAAGGCGTTCGTGAGCGCGCAGCGTAGACCGTCCGTACGAGCAAAACCTGCTCATTTACCCCTGCTGGCGCTAAAGTCCGAGCAAAACCTTCTCGTTTCCGGCGATGAGCGCGCAAGACGAACTCGACCCCTACAGCCGCAGCCTGCTGCGCGAGCTGATGCGCGATTCGAGCCAGACGGTGCAGGAGCTGGCCGACGCGGTGGGGCTCTCGCCCAGCCCCTGCTGGAAGCGGATCAAGGCGATGGAGGAGCGCGGCGTGATCCGGGGCTATACCGCGCGCGTCGATCCCGAGCGCGTGGGCCTGGGGCTGCGGGTGATCGTCGAGGCCAACCTCGCGCGGCACCACGAGGACCAGGTGCGCAGCTTCGAGGACCGGATCGCCGCGATCCCCGAGATCGTGCAGTGCCTGAGCACGACCGGCGAGAGCGACTACGTGATGACGGTGATGGTCGCCGACATCAAGTGCTTCGAGCGCTTCCTCCACGGCACGCTGCTGCGCCTGCCCGGGATCACGCATGTGCGCTCGCGCATCGTGCTGCGTGAGCTCAAGGCGCAGGGGCAGCTGCCGCTGCCCGCCAGTGCGGCCGAGCCCTCGCGCGCGCGCCGCGGCTGAGCACCGCGGGCCGGCTTCAGCCGCCGGCGGCCTTGGCCTTGTGCCCCGACTGCTGCAGCAGCGCGAGCACGCGCTCGCGGTGGTCGCCCTGGATCTCGAGCGTGCCGTCCTTGACCGTGCCACCGCTGCCGCAGGCACTGCGCAGCCGCTTGCCCAGCGCCTGCAGCTCGGCCTCGGGCAGCGCCAGCCCGCGCACGACGGTGACGGTCTTGCCGCCGCGGCCCGAGCGCTCGCGGCTCACGCGTACGACGCCGCTGCCGGCCGGCGGGCTCGCCGCCGACTTGCGGCAGGCGCATGCGGCGACGGGCTGGCCGCAGCCCGGGCAGATCCGGCCATGCTCGGTGCTGTAGACGAGGCGGGTGTTCATGCGGCCAGCCTCCGTGCCGGGCAGCGCCGGCGGCAAGCAGGGATAATTGGATCAAACCTGCCCGCGATGGTAGCGGTGTGCGGGGAATCAAGCAGAGAGGAACACCATGATCGAACTGACTGTTGCCCAGAAGGAAAAGCTCGTCGGCGAACTCCGCCAGGTTGTCGCCGATGCCGAGGAACTGCTCAAGGCCACGGCCGATGACGCCAGCGAGGGCGTGGCCAGCCTGCGCGCGCGTCTGCAGCAGCGCATGAGCGACGCCCGTGTGCGGCTGATGGATCTGCAGGCCAGCGCCACCGACAAGGCCCGCGCCGCCGGGCACGCGGCCGACGATTTCGTCCACCAGCGCCCGTGGAGCGCGGTGGCGATGGGCGCCGGCGTCGGGCTGATCGTCGGCCTGCTGATCGGCCGCCGCTAAGCCTTCATCGTCCCGATGACCGAGCCTGCCGCGGGCCGCGGCCTGCTGCGATCGGTGCGCCGGCTGGCCGACACGGCGCTGGACACGGCGCAGGTCCGCCTGGCGCTGCTGGGCACCGAGCTCGAGCAGGAGAAGCAGCGCATCTTCGATGCGCTGCTGCGTGCCGCGATCGGACTGCTCGTGCTCGGGCTGGCCTTGCTGCTGGCGATCGGCTTCCTGCTCTTGATGTTGCAGGAGGCGTACCGGCTGCCGGCGCTGGGCGTGCTCACGCTGCTCTTCGGCGTGCTGGCCTACCGGCTGCTGAAAGGCGCGACGCGATCGCTGAGCAGCAGCGACGAGGGCCCCTTCGCTCTCAGCCTGGCCGAGCTGCGGCGTGACCGGGAGCGCATCGGCGCGCGTCGCGAGCGCGACCCCGGATCGGTGTCGTGAACCTGCCCAGCCCGGCCGAGAAGCTGTCTCGGCGGCAGGCGGTGTTGCTGCGCCAGCAGGCGCTGCTTGCACGCAGCGCGGCGCTGCGCGAGGAACTGGCGCTGCAGCTGCAGCCGCTCGAACCGCCGCTCGTGCTCGCCGGGCGGGTGCAGGAGGCCTGGCACTGGCTGCGCGCCCGGCCGGAAGTGCCGCTGGCCATCGCCGTCGGCCTGCTGCTGGTGCGCCCGCGGCGTGCCCTGCGCTGGAGCAGGGCGCTGTGGCGCGGCTGGCGGCGCTGGCGGCGGCTGCAGTACTGGCTGCAGGCCTGAAGGCTCGCGTGCCTGCGCTCAGCGCCGCGCGAAGCGCGCCGGATCGATCCGCGCCGGATCGACACCCTGGGCGCGCAGATCGTCGGGCAGCGGCTGCCCGAGCAGCAGGCTGGCGGCGAGGCGGGACGTCGCCGCCGAGCTCTGGATGCCCCATCCTCCCTGGCCGGCGAGCCAGAAGAAGCTGCGCTCACGCGCATCGAAGCCGATCGCCATTTCGTCGTCCGGCGTGAAGCTGCGCAGGCCCGCCCAGGTCCGGCGCGGACGGCGGATCGACAGCGTCGTGTCGCGCTGGATCGCGTCGATCGCAAGCGCGATGTCCAGCTCCTCGGGCTGCACGTCGTGCGGCGGCACCGGGTCGGCGTTGGCCGGCGAGCCGATGAGCTGCCCGGCGTCGGGCTTGACGTACCAGTCGTCGCCGATCCCCGAGACCGTGGGCCAGCCGCGTGCGTCGACACCATCGGGTGCGTCGAAGGCCAGCGCGCTGCGGCGCTTGGGCTGGATCGACAGCGGCGCAACGCCGCAGCGCCGGGCGACCTCGTCGGCCCAGGCGCCGGCGGCGTCGACGATCACCCGCGCCTGCAGCTCGCGCCCGTCCTCGAGGCGCAAGCGCCAGCCCGGGTCGATCCGCTCGGCGCTCGCCAGGCGGGCACCGAGCCAGTGGGTGGCGCCGGCACGCCGGGCGCCGCGCAGGAAACCCTGGTGCAGCGCGTCGACGTCGACGTCCATCGCCTGCGGCTCCCAGACGGCGCCGACCAGACCTTCTCGACGAAGCACCGGGACGAGCGCGAACGTCGCCGCGGCGTCCAGGCGCTGCACCGAGACGCCGGTGGCCTGCAGCTCGGCAAGCAGCTTCTCGAGCCGGGCTTCCTGGCCCTGCCAGGCGGCGTAGAGCGCGCCGCGCGGACGCACCAGCGGCACCGTCGCGAAGCCCTCGGGCGGGGAGATCAGGAAGCTGCGGCTGGCACGGGTAAGCGCGCGTGCCTGCGGCGGCCCGTAGCTCTCCATGAACATCGCGGCGCTGCGGCCGGTGCTGTGCATGCCGGCCTGTTCCTCGGCCTCGAGCACGAGCACCGACGAGTGCGGCGCAAGGGCGAAGGCCAGCGACGCGCCGGCAATGCCGGCGCCGACGATGACGTGGTCGTGGACGGCGTTCATGGCGGTGGCGCGCGCATCATCGCGCGCCCCGCATCTTACGAGGACGCGCGCATCAGCGTGCTCTTGCCGAACAGGCTCTCGACCAGGTCGACGGCGAGCGCCGCGGTCTTGTTGCGCAGGTCCAGCGCCGGGTTGAGCTCGACGATGTCCAGGCTGCCCAGCCGGCCGCTGTCGGCAATCATCTCCATGCACAGCTGCGCCTCGCGGTAGGTCGGGCCGCCGGGCACGGTGGTCGCGACACCCGGGGCGATCTCGGGGTCGAGGAAGTCGACGTCGAAGCTCAGGTGCAGGTGCGTGTTCGCGTCCAGCGTCGCCAGCGCCAGCTCCATCGTGTGGCGCATGCCCATCTCGTCGATGTAGCGCATGTCGAAGACCTCGAGCCCGAGCTCGTGCACGAAGCGCTTCTCGAGCGGGTCGACGCTGCGCACGCCGATCAGCCGCACCTGCTCGGGGCCGAGCACCGGGGCACGGTCGGCGAGCGCGAGCAAATCCTGCGGGCCGTGCCCGCACAGGCAGGCCAGCGGCATGCCGTGCAGGTTGCCGCTCGGGGTGATCGCCCGCGTGTTGAAGTCGGCGTGCGCATCGAGCCAGAGCACGCGCAGGCGCCTGCCGGTCTCGCGGCAGTGCCGCGCGACCGCGGCGATGCTGCCGAAAGCCAGGCTGTGGTCGCCGCCCAGCAGGATCGGCAGCCGCGAGGCGCGCAGCTCGGCGAGCACGGCGTCGTGCACGGCGCGGTTCCAGACGGCGACCTCGGGCAGGTGGCGGTAGCCGTCGACCGGCGGCAGCCAGGGGTTGGCGGGCCCGGCGAGGTTGCCGCGGTCGACGACCTCGGCACCGTGCGCCTGTAGCGCGGCCTGCAGCCCGGCCACGCGCAAGGCCTCGGGCCCCATGCCGGCACCGCGGGCGCTGGCGCCGACGTCGGTCGGCGCTCCGATCAGGCTCACCGCGCGCACGATCGCGGCCCCCGCCTCAGGTGTCGTCGGCGAACTCGCCGGTCTGCGTCGGCGGCAGGTCGAAGCCGTAGTGCGCGGCGAGCACGTCCCAGGCTTCCTCGGCGGTCTCGACGTAGTGGAAGAGGCCGAGATCCTCGGCCGCGATCATCCCGGTGTCGACGAGCTGCTGGAAGTTGATCAGCGACTGCCAGTAGTCGCGTCCGAAGAGCATGATCGGCCGGCGGCGGCTCTTGCCGGTCTGCACCAGCGTCATCGTCTCGAAGAGCTCGTCGAGCGTGCCGAAGCCGCCGGGGAAGCAGACCAGCGCGATGCTGCGCATCACGAAGTGCATCTTGCGCAGCGCGAAGTAGTGGAACTGGAAGCACAGCTGCGGCGTGATGTAGGCGTTGGGCGCCTGCTCGTGCGGCAGCACGATGTTCAGCCCGATGCTGCGCCCGCCGACCTCGTGCGCGCCGCGGTTGCCGGCCTCCATGATCCCGGGGCCGCCGCCGGTGACGACGTAGACGGGCGTGTCGAGCTGGCGCGAGCGCGTCGTCACGATCGCGGCGAAGCGCCGCGCCTCGTCGTAATAGCGGCTCATCACGACCGCGTTCTCGGCGCGGCGGATCGCGGCGGCGTCACCGCCGGCGCGCGCCTGCACCAGACGCTCGCGCGCGACCTCGGGCGCGACGATGCGCGCGCTGCCGTAGATCACGACGGTGGCGTCGATCCCCATCTCCTGCTGCACCATCTCGGGCTTGAGCAGCTCGAGCTGCATGCGCACCGGCCGCAGTTCCTCGCGCAGCAGGAAGTCGACGTCGGTGAAGGCCAGGCGGTAGCTGCTCTCCGGGCCGTCGTAGCGGCCCAGGGGCATCGGCTGGCGCGCCTCCTGCTGCGCGCTCGGGAAGTTGCGCGCGGCCAGCTTGCCGGTGGGGCGGGGATCGTTCATGCGGTCCGGGCCCGCGCGACCGACGCCGTCTCGGCGTGGGTGCTGCCGCAGACGCTGCACTGCGGCCGCCGCACCAGGCGCACGGTGTCGATCTCCATCGTGCGTGCATCCAGCATCAGCAGCCGGCCGGCAAGCGTCTGGCCGCATCCGGCCAGCAGCTTCAGCGCCTCGGCCGCCTGCATGCAACCGATGATGCCCACGAGCGGAGCGAACACGCCCATCGTCGCGCAGGCGACCTCCTCGATCCGGGCCTCGGACGGGAAGATGCAGGCGTAGCAGGGTGTGCCTTCCTCGCGCAGGTCGTAGACGCCGAGCTGCCCGTCGAAGCCGATCGCCGCGCCGCTGACCAGCGGCTTGCGATGGTGCACGCAGGCGGCGTTGACGAGCTGGCGCGTGGCGTAGTTGTCGCAGCAATCGAGTACGAGGTCGACCTCGGCGACGAGCGTGTCGAGCAGTGCGGCGTCGGCCCGAAGGCACAGGGCCCGAAGCTGCGGATCGGGGTTGCGGGCGCGCACTGCGTGCGCGGCCGAATCGACCTTGGGCAGGCCGATGCGCGAGCGGTCGTGCGCGATCTGGCGCTGCAGGTTCGTCGCGTCGACGATGTCGTCATCGACCAGCGTGATGCGGCCGACGCCCGCCGTGCC
Source organism: Burkholderiales bacterium (assembly GCA_026932425.1). GTDB lineage: Bacteria > Pseudomonadota > Gammaproteobacteria > Burkholderiales > Burkholderiaceae_C > Rubrivivax. The sequence continues at coordinate 19,435 of JAIXKN010000099.1, read as the reverse complement.
CAGGTACAGCAGCACCGGCGAGCCCAGCCCGCCGGCGCCGATCACGAGCACATGGCTGTCGAGCAGGCGCTGCTGCCCATCGACGCCGATGTCCTCGAGCAGCAGGTGGCGCGAGTAGCGCAGGAGCTGGTCGTCGTTCACGCAGCGGTTCGGGCAGCGTGCAGCGCCGGCTTCAGTTCGCCGCTTCGGCCTTGCGCTCGCTGGCGGTCTTGCTGGCCAGCACCGGCTCGCCGCGCAGGCGGTTGAGTGCCTGCTGCAGCGGGAAGTCCTCGGCGCTGCCGAACTCCGGCAGCGGCTTGGGCGGCTCCTTGGCCTTGGCCTGCTGTTCCTCGAGCTTCTTCAGCGCTTCCTCGCGTGCCTTCTCGCGCCCCGGGTCCTTGACCTCGTCGTTGCCCTGCAGGTGCTTGTCGAGGTCGGCCTCGCGCATGCGCAGTGCCGCGTAGACGTTGCCCTCGGCGGTTTCGTCGAGCCAGACGTCCGGGATCACCCCGGTCGCCTGGATGCTGCGCCCGCTCGGCGTGTAGTAGCGCGCCGTCGTGATCTTCAATGCCGTATCCGGGCTCAGGCGCCGCTCGGTCTGCACCGAGCCCTTGCCGAAGGTCTGCGCCCCCATGATCACCGCACGCTTGTGATCCTGCAGCGCGCCGGCGACGATTTCGCTGGCCGAGGCCGAGCCCTCGTTGACCAGCACGACCAGCGGCACCGTCTTGATCGCCGCGGGCAGGCGCTTGAGCGGGTCGCTGCCGCCGCGGCGCAGGTAGTACTCGGGCGAGGCCTTGAAGGTCGCGCGCGACTCGGGCACCTGGCCGTTGGTGCTCACCACCGTGACGTTCGGCGGCAGGAAGGCCGCCGAGAGCCCGACCGCCCCGTCGAGCAGGCCGCCCGGGTCGTTGCGCAGGTCGAGAACCAGCCCCTTGAGGTTCGGATCCTGCTGGTAGAGCTCGCCGACCTTGCGCACGAAGTCGTCCAGCGTGCGTTCCTGGAACTGGCTCACGCGCACCCAGCCGTAGCCGGGTTCGACCATCTTCGCCCGCACGCTCTGCATGCGGATCTCCTCGCGGATGATGGTCACCGGGAAGCTGCGGTTCTCGCTCTTGCGGAAGACGGTCAGCAGCACCTTGGTGTTGGCCTCGCCGCGCATGCGCTTGACGGCCTGGTCCACGGTGAGCCCCTTGACCGCGGTGTCGTCGATGCGCGTGATCAGGTCGCCGGACTTGAGCCCGGCCCGGAACGCCGGCGAGCCCTCGATCGGCGAGACGACCTTGACCAGGCCGTCCTCCATGCTCATCTCGATGCCGATGCCGACGAACTTGCCGCCGATGCTCTCGCGGAATTCCTTGTACGACTTCTTGTCGAAGTAGGCCGAGTGCGGGTCCAGCCCCGAGACCATGCCGGCGATCGCGTCGTTGATGAGCTTCTTCTCGTCGACCGGCTCGACGTAGTCGGTCTTGATGATCTCGAAGACGTTGGCGAGCTGGCGCAGTTCGGTCACCGGAATCGGTGACAGGGGCCCGTGTGCCGCCGCCTGCAGCTGCAGGGTGGTCAGCGCTCCGGCCACGCCTCCGGCCAGCAGCAGGCCCGCGACTCTCAGTTTGGCACTCATCTGCGATGCGACTCCACGCCAGCGACGAATTTAGGCCGATCCAGTATAGGGCGGCGTCTGCGTCGGAGTGCCCGGCTGCGGGAAAGTTTCACCCCCGAGGGCGGTGTTTTGGCGCAGACCGCCGGCTTGCGACGGATCCGCGGCGGGTCCCGCTCTCAGGCCGGCGCGCGCGGGAAGGTGACGACGTGGTCGACGTCGGGGCGGATGCCGATCCACTCGCCGACCTGGTGGTTGTGGTGACTCGGCACGTGCGCCATCACCTGTTCGCCGCTGGGCAGGCGCAGCGTGTAGAGGAACTCCGAGCCGCGGAAGGCCTTGCGTTCGATGCGCGCCTTCACCGGGGCGTGGTCGTCGTGCACGATGTCGTCCGCGCGCAGCAGCAGGTCGCACTCCCCCCCGGGGTAGGCGTCGGGCAGCGGGCACTCATGCATGTCGGTGAGGTCGCCGAAGGGCGTGTGCAGCACCGGCGCCGGGCCGACGCGCTCGATGCGCGCCGGGGTGAACACGCCGTGGCCGATGAACTGCGCAACGAAGCGGCTGGCCGGACGGTGGTAGAGGTGATAGGGCGAGTCCCATTGCTCGAGCTGGCCGCCCTGCATCACGCCGACGAGGTCGCCGAGTGCGAAGGCCTCGAGCTGGTCGTGGGTGACGAAGAGCGCCGTTGTGCCGCTGTCCTTGAGGATCGCGCGCACCTCCTGCGCGAGCCGCTCGCGCAGGTCAACGTCCAGGCTCGAGAAGGGCTCGTCCAGCAGCAGCAGCCCGGGCCTGGGCGCGAGCGCCCGTGCCAGGGCCACCCGCTGCTGCTGCCCGCCCGAGAGCTGGTGCGGCGCGCGGCGGGCCGCGTAGCCGAGCCCGACGAGATCGAGCATCTGCTGAACACGCTGCGCGCGCTCGGCGCGCGGGAGCTGCTGCAACCCGAAGCCGACGTTGTCGGCCACGCTCAGGTGCGGGAAGAGCGCGTAGTCCTGGAACACCATGCCGATGCGCCGGGTCTCCGGGCTCAGGTGCGTGCCCGACCTAGCGTCGCTCAGCATCACGCCGCCCATGCGGATCGCGCCGCTCTCGATCGGTTCGAGTCCGGCCACCGCGCGCAGCAGCGTTGTCTTGCCGCAGCCCGAAGGGCCGATCAGGACGCCGATCTGGCCCTGCGGCAGTGCCAGGCTGACGTTCTCGACCGCGGCGCGGCCACCCTTGCCGCGGGTGTATCGGACCGACACGCCTTCGAGCTGGAGGAACATGGGCTCGATGATAATTCCAGGATCTGAATGATGATCGTTCTCATCCTTGATCGAGCTCAGATGATGAGCCTCGCGGAACCATGCGTCTGTTGCTGACGCTGCTGTGCCTGGCGCTGGCGCTGCCGGTGCTGGGCGTGCTCGGATCGTGGTTCGTCGCCGATGCCGGCGCCTGGCAGATCCTCCTGCACCAGGCGCGAACGGTGCTGCCGGACTACACGCTGCAGTCCCTGCTGCTGAGCACCGGGGTTGCCGTCGGCGTGGTCCTGGTGGGTGCAGGCGCCGCCGCGGCGGTGAGCCTGTTCGAGTTCCCGGGGCGGCGCAGCTTCGAGTGGGCGCTGCTGCTGCCGCTGGCGATGCCGGCCTACGTGCTCGCCTATGCCTGGACCGATGCGCTGCAGTACAGCAGCCCGCTGCAGGAGGGGCTGCGCAAGCTGCTGGGCGTGCGCGGCGCGCTCTGGCCGGACATCCGCAGCCTCTGGGGCGCCGTGCTGCTCTTCGTGCTCTGCCTTTATCCGTACGTTTACCTGCTGGCGCGCACGGCGCTCGGCGAACGCGCGGTACAGCTGCTCGAGGCCGCGCGGCTGCTCGGCGCCGGGCCGCGGCGGCGCATCCTCGAGGTGGCGCTGCCGCTGGCGCGCCCGGCGATCGCCGCCGGCGTCGCACTGGCGCTGATGGAGACGCTCGCCGACTATGGCGTGAGCGCGTATTTCGGGCTCTCGACCTTCAGCGCCGGCATCTACAAGGCCTGGCTGGTGATGAACGACGGTGTCGCCGCGGCGCAGCTCGCATCGGCGCTGCTGCTGGTGGTCGGGCTGCTGCTGGCGATGGAGCGCGCAGCGCAGCGACGGCTGCGTTTCTCGGCCAGCCGCAGTGGCGCGATGCACAGCGCCGACGCGCGCCCGCTGCGCCTGCGCGGGCGCGCAGCCGTGCTGGCCTGGCTGCTGTGCGCGCTGCCGGTGGTGCTGGGATTCGTGCTCCCGGTGGCATGGCTGGCGTGGATGCTGTGGCAGGAGGCACACAACGCCGAGTTCGGCCTGCCGCTGGCGCGCTTCGCGCAGTGGTCCTGGTCGACGCTGCGCCTGGGCCTGCTGGCAGCGGTGCTGGCGAGCACGCTGGCGCTGGCGGTCTCGTTCATGCTGCGCCGCGGCGGGGGACGCGCGCTTTCCGCGGCTGCGCGGGTGCTCGCGCTCGGATACGCGATGCCCGGCGCGGTGCTGGCCGTCGGGATCCTGATCCCCGTCGGCTGGGTGCAGCAGCGCTGGCCCGAGGCGCCGCTGGCCTCGCTCGTCACCGGCACGATCTTCGGGCTGATGTACGCCTATCTGGCACGCTTCTCGTCGGTGGCGATGCAGTCGGTGGAATCGGGCTACGCGCGCGTCCCGATTTCGGTCGACGAGACCGCGCGCATGCTCGGCGCCGGCGCGTGGCGCGTGCTGCTGCGACTGCACGCCCCGCTGCTGCGGCGCTCGGCGCTGGCCGCGATGCTGCTGGTGCTGGTCGACACGATGAAGGAGCTTCCGGCCACACTGGTGCTGCGACCCTTCGGCAGCGACACGCTGGCGGTCGTGGCCTTCAACTTCGCGCGTGATGAGCGCCTGGGCGAGGCCGCGCTGCCATCGCTGGCGATCGTCCTCGTCGGCCTGATCCCGGTGATCATGCTCTCGCGCGCCTTGCGCGGCAGCGCCGAGCAGGCGGGTGCTGTGGCCCCCCCGGCAGGAATCGAACCTGCATCTGGCGCTTAGGAGGCGCCCGTTCTATCCATTGAACTACGGCGGGAGCGGAGCTGCGGCGATCGGCAGCGAACGCGCTGCCGCGTGGAGGACCTGCGCGGCGACGCGCGAATGATACCGAGCGCGCCCAGCGCGGCGGGTGGGGCCGCGCCAGGGGGCGCGCCCGCCGCGGGGTCAGCGCATCCCGGCAGGCAGCAGCCGGTCGCTGAGCGGCATGCCACCGTCGTCGGCGAGTTCCATCGCGACCTGGCTGCAGACCGCCCGGCACAGCGTGGCCACGCGCTCGCTTTGCAGGCGGTAGTAGATCTGCGTCCCGTCGCGACGACGGCCCAGCACGCCCGCGCGGTAGAGCGTGGCCAGATGCTGCGAGATGTTCGATTGCGTGGTCTCGATCTCGGCCAGGAGCTTCGAGACGTTCTTCTCGCCGTGGCAGAGCGCGCCGATGATCTTCAGCCGCACCGGGGTCGACAGCAGCCCGAAGAGCTCCGCGACGGATTCGTAGATCGCGTCCGCGTTGGTGCCGGGCTTCGTGTCGAGATCGAGCGGGGTGCTGGCGGGCATCGGAGTGCAGACGGTACGGAAGGTCCGGACTCGCATCGATTCTAGGGTGGCACCGCCAGGCACGCTTCTTACCCGACCCGTGGTCAGGGCAGCGAGGCATTCGCGTATCCGAATGCGCTTGCATGCGGATCGATGAAGATCTCCGTTCGCTATACCCTCGGATCCTTCGCAGGAACAGGTTGCGGCGTGCTCGGCAGGCTGCGGGGGAAGGAGGCAGATGGTCCGCAAGGTTCGGGCGGTCTTCGCGGCGGTGGTTCTCGTCGGCGCGGCGACTGTCCAGGCTCAGGGCAGCGGCAGCGTCGATCCGCGGGCCGAGCGTCTCTATGCGCGCGCGCTGGCGGCCACCTGCGCGCATTGCCACGGCACCGACGGGCGCGCGGTCGAGGGTGGGTCCTCGATCCGGCTGGCCGGGCAGTCGCGCGAACATCTCCTGAGGCAGCTGATCGATTTCCGCAGCGGTGGCGGCAAGGCGACCGTCATGCACCAGCTGAGCCGCGGCTACAGCGTCGAGCAGCTCGAGAAGCTTGCGGACTACTTCGCTGCGCAGAAGTGATTCACAACCGAAAGGTGCGATGAAGATGCAGCGCAGAAGGCTTCTTGGCGGCCTGGCCGCGGCAGGCGGGGCGATGACGGTGTCCGCGCTCGGCGGCTGCGCCGTCCTCGGCGGCAGGCGCCCGCAGGTGCTCGTGGTCGGTGCAGGCTGGGGCGGCAGCACGGCGGCGAAGTACCTGCGCCTGTTCTCGGACGGGCGCGTCGACGTCACGCTGATCGAACCGGAGGCGGCGTTCGTCTCCTGCCCGATGAGCAACCTCGTGCTTGCCGGCAGGCGGCAGCTCTCCGACATCACGATTCCCTACGACCGGCTGGTCAGGAACCACGGCGTTCGCATGCTGCGAACGAGCGTGGTCGCGGTCGACGTCGACCAGCGTCGGGCGCGGCTTGCCGACGGCAGCCAGGTCGATTACGACCGGATCGTCGTCGCGCCAGGCGTGGACATGATGTGGGACCAGGTCGAGGGCCTGCGCGCCGCGCACGAGCAGGGCCGCATCCTGCAAGCCTGGAGGGCGGGGCCGGAAACGCTTGCGCTGCGCCGGCAGCTCGAGGCGATGCCCGATGGCGGCACCTATGCGATCGTGATCCCGGAAGAGCCTTACCGCTGTCCGCCGGGCCCCTATGAACGGGCCAGCGTCGTCGCCGCCTATTTCAAGCGCGAGAAGCCGCGCTCGAAGGTGCTGATCCTCGACGCCAACCCGGACGTGACGAGCAAGGGCGCCCTGTTCAAGAGGGCCTGGCGCGAACTCTACGGACCGATGCTCGAGTACCGCAGCCAGCACAAGGCGGTTGCCGTCGACGCGCGCCGCAACACCGTCGAGTTCGAGGTGCAGGACGACGTCCAGGCCGATGTGTTGAACGTGCTGCCGCCGATGCGGGCCGGCGAGCTGGTGGTGCGGATGGGCCTGGCCAACGCCAACGCGCGCTGGTGCCATGTCGACTTCCTGAGCTTCGAGTCGACCGTCGCGCGCGGGGTGCACGTGATCGGCGATTCGATCCAGATCGCGCCAGGCATGCCCAAGTCGGGCCACATGGCGAATTCGCACGCCAAGGTCGCCGCCGCGGCGATCGTCGCCGAACTGCTCGGGCTGCCGGTGAATCCGCACCCGATGCTCACCAACGTGTGCATGAGCTACGTCGACGATTCGCGGGCGATCCACGTTGCCAGCGTGCACGAGTACGTCGCGGCGCAGAAGACTTTCCGCACCGTGCCTGGATCCGGCGGTGTCTCGGAAGCCCCCTCGCAGCTCGAGGCGGCCACCAACGAAGCCTGGGCGCGCAACATCTGGAGCGACATGCTGAGCTGATCACCCAGGCGCCCGCGGGCGGCCCGTGTCAGCGGACGAAGGTCTTGTCGGTGCGGGTGTCGCCGCGGTTGTCGACCCAGCTGATCGCAAGCAGGTCGCCCGCCTTGCCGCCCTTGATCGTGAACTGGAGGAAAGGATTCTTCGAGACCGACGGGCCCCACTGCGCGCGCATCACTGGCGTGCCGTTGAGCGTGGCGGTGACTTCCTGGATGAACCAGGCAGGAATCCGTTCGCCGGCCGCGTCCCGGCGCTGACCGCTCTCCATTTCGTGACTCATCAGGACGCGCACGACGACTTTCCCGTCGCTGGCCTGGGCACGGATGCGCATCGGTTCTGCCATCTTCTGTCTCCGCGGTCCGATCGATGGACTTCCTGTTCCGGCGCGCCGCTCAGCCGCCGCAGCCGCCGAGCGTGACGTCGATCTCCTTCTGCGCGTAAAGAACCCGGCCGTCGTCGGCGAGTGCGATCGCGATCACCCTCGATGATTCGGCCATCTTCAGCCGCGTGTTGAACGCCGGTTCG
>JAIXKN010000099.1:10469-11912 GCA_026932425.1 Burkholderiales bacterium | reverse complement strand
CGCGATCACCCTCGATGATTCGGCCATCTTCAGCCGCGTGTTGAACGCCGGTTCGGCGTGCTCGTTCACGTCGAAGATCATCGCCAGCATGTTGGGGTTCTTCTCGACCAGCAGCAGCAGTTGCCTCACACCCGAAGCCGTCGACTCACACCCCACCGCGACCACCGCCCCGTTCTCGGCGACGTCGGGCCCGCTGACGACCACTTCGCTGCTCTCGGTCGGGGCGGAGACCCCCAGCACCTGGATGAGGTCCTCGAGCTTCCTGGCGCCGAACGCCGCGCGGTTCCAGGCGGCCTGCGCGACCTGCGGCAGCAACCCAAGCCCTGCCAGCGCGGCCGCAAGGGCTGCGCTGTCTCGGAGCATCCGGCGACGGTTCTGCATCGAAGGGATCCGTGTGCCTCGCCGGCCCGCGCCATGCGCCATGCGCCATCCGCGTGCCGGCGACGATGACCATAGCACCATCGTGTCCACCTGGTCTGGAAGCGACCGCGACGTCGGCAACAGCGGCGGAAAGGGCACGTATCTCAGCGCCTGCGCACCGAGACCTCGCCGCTGAGCAGCGCGAACACACCGCGCTCGGTTTGAACGCGCAGCGCACCGCGTTCGTCGATGCCGCGCCCAACGCCTTCCCGAATGTCCTGGACACCATGCACCGCGAGCCGTGCATCGGCAAGCGCATCGAGCGGGGCGAAGGCCTCTGCAAAGGGCTTCAGGCCGGTGCGCTCGAAGTCGAGCAGGCCGCGGCGCAGATGCCCGATCAGGCGCGCGGCGAGCCGGTTCCGGTCCGGGGGCTCGCCACCGCAGAGCGAGGCCAGGTCGGTTGCCGGCTGATCCAGGCTGGCGGCAACCGCAGCCGGCAAGCGCACGTTGACGCCGACACCGACGCGCGCGATGCAGGGGCCGTCGTATTCGCCGCTGATCTCGATCAGGACGCCAGCGAGCTTGCCGCCGCGCGCGACGACGTCGTTGGGCCACTTGATGCACAGGTCCGGAACGCCCAGGCTTGCCAGCGCCTGGACCACGGACACGCCCATCGCGATCGACAGGCCCGAGAGCGCGGCCGGGCTGCCACCGAAACGCTTGAGGCACGACAGTGCAATGCCCATCCCCGGCGGCGAATGCCAGCCGCGCCCGCGCCGGCCGCGTCCAAGCGTCTGCTGCTCGGCCAGTACCACGGCCAGGTCCGGCAACTCGCCGAGCCGGCGCGCCAGCTCGTCCTGGGTCGAATCGAGCTCCCAGTGCAGTTCCACCGGGGCCGCCGCCGCTGGGGAATCGTCGTCGGCAATCGCCGCGACGATGCGCTCCCGATCGAGCAGCTGGGTCGGCCACAGCAGGCGATAGCCGGCGCCGCTGCTCGCCTCGATCGGAAGGCCTGCTGCCCGCAGCGTGGCCACCTGTTTCCAGATCGCCGCGCGCGTGACGCCCAGGCGCGCGGCCAGCGCC
>JAIXKN010000099.1:7254-10459 GCA_026932425.1 Burkholderiales bacterium | reverse complement strand
GGCCACCTGTTTCCAGATCGCCGCGCGCGTGACGCCCAGGCGCGCGGCCAGCGCCGCGCCGGAAATCGTCTCGCCGGGCGCCAGCACGCGCATGAGTTCCGGGGCGATCGAGCGATGCCTCATGCCGCAAGTGTGCCCGGATCGCATGAAAACCAAGCACCGTCGCAACAACCATTGTCCGTCAACTCGGAGCGCATCAGAAAGTTGACGATGGAGCCCGACTCCCCCGATACTCGCGGCGCCTGGTGCCCGAGCCGAAGCGCATCGGCTGCGGGCACCACTTCTCCTGACCCCATCGAAGCAGCCGAGGATTCCGATGTCACAGCCGTTCTCCACCGCCGCGCTGGTCCCCGCGGGCAACTTCCGGCGCCTGAAGCAACTGGGTCTGCTGCTGGCGGGAACCGCGATCCTGACGGTGTCCTCGCAGCTCAGCGTCCCGCTCTGGCCGGTGCCGGTCACGATGCAGACGCTGGCGGTGCTGATGATCGGCGCGCTCTATGGCTGGCGCCTGGGCAGCCTCACCGTCGTCGCGTGGCTGCTCGAAGCGGCGCTCGGCCTGCCCGTGCTGGCCGGGGGCAAGAGCGGCCTGGCCGCGTTCGCGGGGCCGACGGCCGGCTTCCTGTTCGCCTTCCCGCTGGGTGCGGCGCTGGCGGGCTGGCTGGTCGAGCGCGGCTGGGACGGTACACGGCCGTTGCGTGCCTTTTGCGGCCTGTTTTTCTGCAGCACGCTGATGCTGCTGCTGGGCGGCGCCTGGCTCGCGACGCTGGCCGGCCCCGCCAAGGCCTGGCTGCTGGGCGTGCAGCCCTTCGTGCTGGGTGACGTGCTCAAGTCGGCGCTGGGCGCGTCGACGCTGACCTTGTGGTCCGCTCTGCGGGTCCGTCGTGCGGCCAAGCGTCCACGCACCGATTAGAATATGCATTGGGCGTCGATTTTGGCGCCCTTCGCTCATCCCCCTCGACCCCTCGTCGAAGCCGGCCTGAAGCCGGCACTTCACGGACGGCCGCCCGGCCGGAAGGTCGACGGCGATGCCGTCGCCCTGATGCGTTCAGCCCTGCGGCCGGCGCGATCCGCCAAGCCGCTGGGCATCCCGTTTCTTGCGACCGAACCGACGCGTCCCGATCCAAGGGGGCGCGGCCGCGGCATGCGCGTGCCCTCGCTGGGCGTGCGCGCTGCGGTGCCTTCCGTGAAAGCCCGATGATGAAGTTCGAGACCCTGGGCCTGCATGCGGCCCTTCTGCGCGCGCTGGCCGATGCCGGCTACGACGCCCCAACCCCGGTGCAGGCGCAGGCCGTGCCGGCCGCGCTTGCCGGTGCCGACCTGATGGTGGCTTCGGCCACCGGCAGCGGCAAGACGGCGGCCTTCGTGCTGCCGGCCCTGCAGCAGCTGCTGGAGGCGCGCGCGGCCGAACCACAGGGCGGGCCCGCACGCGGCGTGCCGCAAGGGCCGCGCGCGCTGGTGCTCGTGCCCACGCGCGAACTGGCGCTGCAGGTGGCCAAGGCGGCCGTCGGCTACGGCCGCTACGTGCAGGGCCTGCGCGTGGCCACCGTCGTCGGCGGTGTGCCCTACGGCGCGCAGCTCAAGGCGCTGCGCGGCCCGCTGGACCTGCTGATCGCCACGCCCGGCCGCCTGATGGACCACATGGCCAGCGGCAAGGCAGTGCTTTCGCGCGTGCAGCTGCTCGTGCTCGACGAGGCCGACCGCATGCTCGACATGGGCTTCATCGACGACATCCACCACATCGCGCAGGCGCTGCCCGCAGCGCGGCAGACGCTGATGACCAGCGCCACCTTCGCCGGGCCGGTGGGCCGGCTGGCCGCGGAGCTGATGCGCGCGCCGCAGCGCATCGAGGTCGATTCGCACACCGACACGCATGCCGACATCGAGCAACGCCTGCACTGGGTGGACGATCTGGCGCACAAGAACGCGCTGCTCGATCACATCCTCACCGATCGCAGCGTCGAGCAGGCGGTCGTCTTCACGAGCACGCAGCGCGACGCCGACTGGCTCGCCGATCGTCTGGCGGAGATGGGGCATGCCGTGGCCGCGCTGCACGGCGGCATGCCGCAGGGCCGGCGCAACCGCGTGCTGGAGGGCCTGCGCCGGCGCCAGTTGCGCGTGCTGGTGGCCACCGACGTCGCCGCTCGCGGCATCGACGTGCCGACCATCAGCCACGTCGTCAACTACGGCCTGCCGATGAAGGCCGAGGACTACGTGCACCGCATCGGCCGCACCGGCCGCGCCGGGCGCTCGGGCCTGGCGGTGACGCTGGCCGAGCGCCGTGACTTCGGCATGATCCAGCGCATCCAGCGCTTCACCACGCAGCGCATTCCGGCGGCGACGATCGCCGGGCTCGAACCCAGGCGCAGCGAACCGCGTCCGCAAGCCCGGCCCGCTGGCCCGCACGGTCGGCCGCCGCGCGTCGGCGCGGGCCAGCGCCCCTTCAAGCCGCAGGGCCGCCCGGCCCCCGGCGGCGCCCCCGTCCGTGGCGCCAGGCCCGCGCCGCGACAGCGCGCGCGCTGAACGCCCGGAGCCTCAGACGCCCAGCAGATCGACTTCGAACACCAGCGTCGCACCCGGCGGGATCACGCCGCCGGCGCCGCGCGCGCCGTAGCCGAGTTCGGCCGGGATCAGCAGCACGCGCGTGCCGCCGACCTTCATCCCCTGCACGCCCTCGTCCCAGCCGCGGATGACGTGGCCGGCGCCGAGCGGGAAGGCGAAGGGCTGACCGCGGTCCTTGCTGGAATCGAACTTGCGGCCGCGGCCGTTGGCAACGCCCGGGTCGTGCAGCCAACCGGTGTAGTGCACCTGCACATGCTGCCCGGCCTTGGCCTCGGCGCCGCTGCCGGCCACGGTGTCCTCGTACTGCAGGCCCGAAGGGGTGGTGATCATCCTTGCTTCCTTTCGCTTCGCTTGTTGGTCGTCTCTGGGATCGTCGCAGCGTGGGCATGATGCCATCGGGCTGCCTGCACGCGCCTGGCGCGGAATGTTTGCCAGAGTCATCGTATGGCGCCGGCGCGCCCGCTCATCGCTGTCGCCAGGGCCAGGCCTGCACCGCCGCGGCCAGCCATCCGGGAATGCTGTGCGCGGGCAGCCGCGGCAGGCCGAGCACGGTTGCCGCGCGCTGCAGCGCAGCCAGGGGATCGGTGAGGTCCAGCGCCTTCGCGCCCGTCTGCTTGCTCAGCTTCTGTCCGTCGGCGGCGAGCAC
>JAIXKN010000099.1:0-6987 GCA_026932425.1 Burkholderiales bacterium | reverse complement strand
CTCGATGCGCAGGCGCCAGCTGCGCACGGCGCGCCCGTTCAGCCCGCCGCGGCAGGTGCCAGGATAGACGCGCTCGCCGTGGCGCTGGTGGCTCACGCCGCGGGCTGCGAGCGCGGTGTCGATGTCCTTGCGCGTGCAGCCGCAGGGGTAGGCGAGGTCGGCAGCGAGCAGGCGTTCGAGGGCTTGTGCGTAGAGCGGCTCGCGCTCCGACTGCCGGATCGGCGGCTCGTCGGGCACAAGGCCGCAGCGCGCGAGCTGGTCGATGATGACCCGGTCCAGCCCGGGCCGGCAACGCTGCCGGTCGACGTCCTCGATGCGCAGCAGCCAGCGGCCGCCGTGCGCGCGGGCATCGAGCCAGCTCGCCAGCGCCGCGACCAGCGAACCCTCGTGCAGCGGGCCGGTCGGCGACGGTGCGAAGCGGCCGCGGTAGGTGCCGCCCGTGCTCACGGCGCCGATTCGATCAGCGCGCTGCGCGTGGTTGCGCTGCCCAGTTGCTGCAGCCACCAGCGCAGCGCCAGGCCCGAGGGCGGACGGCGCATGCCGTGCGCGTCGACGCTGCAGCGCCAGGCGTAGCCGAGCTGCGCGTTCAGCGTGCCGCGCCAGGTTTCCTTGTGCACGAGCTCGCCGCGGTCGAGCAGCGTCTGCACCTGATGCAGCGGAACGAAACCGGTGCCCAGGCCCCGGCGCAGCGCCTCGATCTTGTCGGCCATGCTGTTGACGGTCAGCACTTCCTGCCCCGGCAGCAGGTTGAGCGTGCGCGGCGAGAGGCGCTGTGCCGAATCGGCGACCGCCACCGCGCGGTGGCGCACGAGCAGCACGTCGTCGACCGGGCCTTCGTGCCGCGCCAGCGGGTGATGCGGCGCGACCGCGAAGATGAAGGGCATCTCGCCCAGGGTCTCGATCGCCAGCCCCGGCGGCGGCTCATGGTCGAGCTCGATGCCGATCGCCAGATCGGCCTGGCCGCTCACCAGCGCTTCCCAGGTGCCCGAGAGCACCTCGGTGCGCAGGCGCAGCCGCGTGCCCGGCCCGCCGCTGTCGGCCGCACCGCTGCGCCCCTGCGGGTCGAGCGAGAAGAAGGCTTCGCAGAGCTCGAAGAGGATGCGGCGGCTGATGACGTCGTCGGCGGCGATCGTCATCTCGCTCTCCCAGCCGGTGGCCACCCGGCGCACGCGGTTGGCCACTCCCTCGATCTCGCTGAGCAGCCGCCGGCCCTCCTGCAGCAGCTCCTCGCCGGCGGCGGTGAGCCGCGCCTGGCGCGAGCTGCGGTCGAAGAGCAGCACGTCCAGCGCCTCTTCGAGCTGGCGCACGCTGTAGGTCAGCGCCGAGGGCACCTTGCCGAGCTCGCGCGCCGCGGCGGCGAAGCTTCCGCTGCGCGCGATCGTGTCCATCATCACGAGCGCGTCAGGGGTCAGGGCGAGGCTGCGGTCGCTCATCGGTCGGGTCTCGTCGGGCCGCTCGTTCAGCGGCGGCGCTTCATCTTATTTGAACGCTGGGGTCGACGCGGGCAGGTCGATGACCCGCAGCCTGCGGCCTACATTGGCTGCATCGAGATTCAAGGAGACCCCGGAGATGATCACCCTGCGCAAGGCCGACGAACGCGGCCACGCCCAACATGGCTGGCTCGAGAGCTGGCACAGCTTCTCGTTTGCCGACTACCACGACCCGGCCCACATGGGTGTCGGCAACCTGCGCGTCATCAACGACGATCGCATCCAGCCCGGAACCGGATTCGGCACCCACGGCCACCGCGACATGGAGATCATCAGCTACGTGCTGCAAGGCGCGCTCGCGCACCAGGACAGCGTGGGCCATGGCCGCGCCGGCAGCGGTAACGCCGGCGTCATCCGTCCCGGCGACGTGCAGCGCATGAGCGCGGGTCGCGGCGTGCTGCACAGCGAGTTCAACCACGAGAAGGACGCGGTCACGCACTTCCTGCAGATCTGGATCCTGCCGCGCGAGCGCGGCATCGCGCCCGGCTACGAGCAAAAGCATTTCGATGACGCCGGCAAGCGCGGGCGGCTGCGGCTGATCGCCTCGCCGGACGGCGCCGACGGTTCACTGACGATCCATGCCGACGCGAAGGTGTACGCCGGCCTCTTCGACGGCGCCGAGCACGCCGCGATGACGCTCGACTCGGGGCGCCCGGCCTACGTGCACCTGGCGCGCGGCAGGCTCGTCGTCAACGGGCAGCCGCTGTCGGCAGGTGACGCGCTGACGCTGCGCGGCGAGCAGCAGCTGCAGCTCGGGCAGGGCGAGGGCGCCGAGGTGCTGGTCTTCGATCTGGCGCCGTAACGCGCACCGTCACGCCGCGCCTTGCAGCGCGAGGCGCCGTTCGTTGGGCAGCGCCAGCAGCGCGAGCGCGCTCAGCAGCGAGAAACCGGCCATCACGACCAGCATCGTGCCAAAGCCGTTGGCCTTGACCGTCGGCCCGAGCAGCCACACCGCCGCCGAGCTGAAGCCGAAGGCCACCGTCAGGCGCATGCCGGCCACGCGCGAGCGCAGCCGGTCGTCGACGTAGCGCGCGATCATCGCGTCGGTGAACGGGATCGAGCCGAAGATCATCGCCATCGTGCCCAGCAGCGCGACGAAGATCCACCAGCCCTGCGCGCGCGAGGCCAGCAGCAGCAGCGGCACCTGACCGAGCACCATCAGCAGGTAGAGCGGCTTGATCGGGAAGCGGTCGATCAGGCGTCCGACGATGAGCTGCGTGACCGAGGCCACCGCGTACACGGTGGCCAGCAGCGCGCCCAGCAGCGACGGGTCCTCGACGATGCCCTGCAGCCGCTCGGCCATCAGCTGGCCGTTGCCGTTGGTCATGAAGTTGAAGAGCACGCTCGACGCGATCGCGCCGGCGGTCATCACGGCGAAGACGCGCGCGAGCAGCGAGGTCGGCAGCGAGATCGCCGCCTTGCTGCTGCGCCGCGACGGCGGCTCGGCCTCGTGCGGCGCCAGGCGCATGAAGAGCAGGCCCAGGCCGATCGTCAGCAGTCCGGACACCGCGAAGGCCAGGCGCCAGCCCCCGATGCTGACGAGCAGGCCGGTGAGCCCCGCGGCGACGGCAACCCCCATGTTGCCGGACAGCCCGCTCCAGCCGATCGTGCGTCCGGGCGCCTGCGTGTACTGCAGCAGCATCGGGATGCCCACCGGGTGATAGATCGACGAGAAGGCGCCGAGCAGCGTCAGCGCGGCGGCCAGCTGCCACGCGTTCTGGGCGAGCGCGGCCAGCAGCGACGAGGCGCCGATGCCGAAATAGAAGAGCAGCATCATGCTGCGCCGGCCCCACAGGTCGCCCAGGCGCCCCGCCGGTGCCGAACCGAGGCCGAACATCACGAAGGCCCCCGTGCCCCAGGGCATCAGGTCTTCCCAGCTGTCGAAGCCGAAGTCCGCGGCGATCGCGGCCACGGCAGCGGCGAAGATCAGCAGGAAGAAGTGGTCCAGCGCGTGCGCGGTGTTCAGCAGCACGGCCAGGGTGCGCGAGGGCCCGGTCATCGCGCAAGTATCGCCGCAGCGGCCGCCGTGTTGCGGCGCTGCGGGCAAAGAAAAACGGCGGCTGCGCGAGCGCGAGCCGCCGTCCTCGGCATGCACCGCAGGCTCAGGCCCTGGGTGCGGCCTCCATCCCCATGCGCCTGCGGTACCAGGCGTGAAAGTGCTGCATGCCGTCTTCCATCGGGCTCTGGTAAGGGCCGACTTCGTCGTCGCCGCGCTGCAGCAGGGCCAGGCGGCCGCCGTCCATGCGCTCGCCGATCTCGTCGTCCTCGATCGCGGTCTCCATGTACGCGGCCTGTTCGGCCTCGATGAACTCGCGCTCGAACGCGGCAATCTCCTCGGGGTAGAAGAACTCGACCATGTTCAGCGTCTTGCGCGGGCCCTGCGGGAACAGCGTCGAGACCACGAGCACGTGCGGGTACCACTCGACCATCACCGTCGGGTAGTAGGTGAGCCAGATGGCGCCCTGCGTCGGCGCCTCGCCGCCGCGGTACTTCAGCACCGCCTCGTGCCAGCGCTGGTAGGTCGGCGAGCCGGCGCGGGCCAGGCGCTCGTGCACGCCCACCGTCTGCACCGAGTGCTCGGCGCCGAACTCCCAGCGCAGGTCGTCGCAGGTGACGAAGGAGCCCAGGCCGGGATGGAAGGGGCCGACGTGGTAGTCCTCGAGGTAGACCTCGATGAAGGTCTTCCAGTTGTAGTTGCACTCGTGCAGGATCGCCTTGTCGAAGACGAAGCCGCTGAAGTCCAGCTGCGCGGCCGGTCCCATCCCCGCGAGGTCGGCGGCGACGTCGCGCCCCTTGCCCTCGAACAGCAGCCCGTGCCAGTTCTGCAGCGCGTAGTTGTTCAGGTTCAGGCAGGGGTCCTCGGCGAAATGCGGGGCGCCGATCAGCTTGCCCTGCAGGTCGTAGGTCCAGCGGTGCACCGGGCAGACGACGTTGCCGCCGCTGGTCTTGCCCCGGCCCTTGAGCATGATCGCCTGCCGGTGGCGGCAGACGTTGGAGATCAGCTCGATGCCGCGCTCCGAACGCACGAGCACGCGGCCGTCGGCCTCCTGCGCCAGCACGTGGTAGTCGCCGACCTCGGGGATCGCGAGCTCGTGCCCGAGGTAGCGCGGTCCCGGGTCGAAGATCAGGGCCTGCTCCTTGCGGTACAGGTCCTCGTCGAAGTAGGTGGAAACGCCGAGCTGCATGCGGCTGCGGTCGAGAGCTTCGAGACTGATGCTCAGGTCAGACATGGTGCGGAAGCGTCCTCCGGCAGGTTGTCCAAACCCCCGCCTGGTGGCCCCGCAGGCGGGCATGAAGACACCATGATCGACAAGGCCATGGTGCATCTAAGAGTTTACCCACCCCTGCGACCCGAGTCCCTCGTGCCGCCAGCCATCTCGGCGCCTGCGCCGACGCGAAAAGGCGAGGCGACTAAAATCACACGTTTCGCGTCCGCAATTCCCATGGCCCGCAGCAGCCCGACCGCCAAGGAGCCCGCCAGTTACGAACAGGCGGTGGCCGAGCTCGACCAGCTCGTGCAGCGGATGGAAGCCGGGCAGTTGCCGCTGGACCAGCTGCTCGAGAGCTACCGCCGCGGGGCCGACCTGCTGGCCTGGTGCCGGCAGCGCCTGCAGGCGGTCGAAGAGCAGGTCAAGCAGCTCGAGGATGGCCAGCTCAAGCCCTGGCCGCCGGCATGAAGACCGCCGCCTTCGAGGACTGGAAGCGCCAGGCGCAGATGGCGGTCGAGGCCGCGCTCGAGGCCTGGGTGCCCGAGGATGCGCCGGCCGGCCTGGGCGTTGCGATGCGCTACGGCGTGCTCGACGGCGGCAAGCGCGTACGGCCTCTGCTCGTGTTGGCCGCAGCTCAGGCCACGGGCGGCAGCGAGGGCGCCGCGATGCGCGCGGCGGTCGCGGTGGAACTGATCCACGCCTATTCGCTGATCCACGACGACATGCCCTGCATGGACAACGACGTGCTGCGCCGCGGCAAGCCGACGGTGCACGTGCAGTTCGGGCAGGCGCAGGCGATGCTTGCCGGCGACGCGATGCACACGCTGGCCTTCGAACTGCTGACCGCACCGCCCGGGCAGGAAGAGGACTTCGAACTGGCGCCGGCGCTCTCGGCGCGACTGTGCGGCCTGCTCGCGCGCGCCGCCGGTCATACCGGGATGGCCGGTGGCCAGGCGATCGACCTCGCCAGCGTGGGCAAGCCGCTGTCGCACGCGCAGCTGCGCGACATGCACCGGCGCAAGACCGGCGCGCTGCTGCAGGCCAGCGTGCGCATGGGTGCCGCCTGCGGGCGGCCCGATGCGCGCGCCTGGCAGGCCCTCTCGGAATACGGCGAGGCGATCGGGCTGGCGTTCCAGATCGTCGACGACATCCTCGACGTGACGCAGGAGTCGAGTACGCTCGGCAAGACCGCGGGAAAGGACCAGGACAGCAACAAGCCGACCTACGTCACCGTGCTTGGCCTGGATGCGGCCCGGCGCCAGGTGCAGGAGCTGCATGCGCAGGCGCATGCGGCGCTTAGCGGCAGCGGCCTTGCCGAGACGGCGATGCTCGCGCGCCTGGCCGATCGCATCGTCGAGCGGGACAGTTGAAATGAAACCCCCATGCTCGCTTCGCACGCTACCCCCCGAGGGGGCGCTCAGTACCTTCGGAACGGCCGGGCGGTATTGAGATGAAGACCTACCCCTTGCTGGAATCGATCGCCAGCCCCAGCGAACTGCGGCGGATGCCGCGGCAGGACCTGCCGCGCCTGGCCGAGGAGCTGCGCGACTTCGTGCTGCAGAGCGTGAGCCAGACCGGCGGCCACCTCTCGAGCAACCTCGGCACGGTGGAGCTGACCATCGCGCTGCACTACGTCTACAACACGCCGTGGGATCGGCTGGTGTGGGACGTCGGCCATCAGACCTATCCGCACAAGATCCTCACCGGCCGGCGCGAGGGCATGCGCATGCTGCGCCAGCTCGGCGGCATCAGCGGCTTCCCGCGGCGCGAGGAGAGCGAGTACGACAGCTTCGGCACCGCGCACAGCTCGACCAGCATCTCGGCTGCGCTCGGGATGGCGCGCGCGGCCCGGCTCAAGGGCGAGGAGCGCAAGGCGGTGGCGATCATCGGCGACGGCGCGATGACCGCGGGCATGGCCTTCGAGGCGCTGAACAACGCCGGCGTGTCGCACGGCGGCGAGAACGCCGACCTCCTGGTCGTGCTCAACGACAACGACATGTCGATCAGCCCGCCGGTCGGGGCGCTCAACAAGTACCTGGCGCGGCTGATGAGCGGGCGCTTCTACGCCGCCGCGCGCGAGGGCGCCAAGGCGGTGCTGCGCAACACGCCGCTGTTCGAGATCGCGCGGCGCTTCGAGGAACACGCCAAGGGCATGCTGGTCCCGAGCACGATCTTCGAAGAGTTCGGCTTCCAGTACGTCGGGCCGATCGACGGTCACGACCTCGACGCGCTGATCCCCACGCTCGAGAACCTGCGCGACCGCAAGGGGCCGCAGTTCCTGCACGTGG
>JAIXKN010000088.1:36037-58411 GCA_026932425.1 Burkholderiales bacterium | reverse complement strand
CACCGGCACCTTGCCCTTGCGCGCGTTGTGCAGGTTGGCCAGCCCGTTGCCCAGGCCGCAGCCCAGGTGCAGCAGCGTCGCCGCCGGCTTGCCCGCCATGCGCGCGTAGCCGTCGGCGGCCCCCGTGGCCACGCCCTCGAAGAGGGCCAGCACCGCGCGCATGCGGGGCTCGGCGTCGAGGGCGGCGACGAAGTGCATCTCGCTCGTGCCGGGGTTGGTGAAGCAGACCTCGACGCCGGCATCGGCCAGCGTCTTCATCAGGGCGTGGGCGCCGTTCATGGGGATTCCCTCGTTCGACTGGGCTTGATTCAGCGGCTGCGCCAGAGCATGAAGTCGAGCATGCGCTGTGCAAGCCCCGCGTAGGGCGGCATCAGGAAGTCGACCGTGCGCAGCGGCCCCTGGCGGAAGACCGGGCGCAGCTTGGAGAAGGTGAGGAAGCCCTCGCGCCCGTGGTAGTGGCCCATGCCGCTCGTGCCCACGCCGCCGAAGGGCAGGTGGTGCTGGCCCGCGTGCAGCAGCGTGTCGTTGAGCGTCACGCCGCCCGAGAGCGTCTGCTGCAGGTAGCGGTCCTGCAGCGCGCGGTCGTGGCTGAAGAGGTAGAGCGCCAGCGGCTTGGGGCGATCGTTGATGTACTGCAGCACGTCCTCGTGGCGCTGGTAGGGCAGGATGGGCAGCAGCGGGCCGAAGATCTCGCGCTGCATCACCTGCATGCCGTCGTGCACGCCCAGCAGCGCCACCGGCGGCATGATGCGCCGCGTCGGGTCGCCGGCCTGCCCCGGCAGCAGCGGCACCGCCTGTGCGCCCTGGTCGACCGCGTCCTTCAGCATCGCCTGCAGGCGCTCGTACTGCCGCGCGTCGATGATCGCGGTGTAGTCGCCGTTCGTGAGGTCCGGGTAGCGCTCTGCAAGGATGCGCTGCGCGTGTTCGACGAAGGCCTGCTGCCGGCCCTCGGGAACGAAGAGGTAGTCGACGTTGGTGCAGATCTGCCCGGCGTTGAGCATCTTCACCCAGGCGATGCGCTCGGCCGCCCTGGCCAGCGGGTAGTCCGCCGCGACGATCGCCGGCGACTTGCCGCCGAGCTCGAGCGTCACCGGCGTGAGGTTCGCGGCGCAGTTGGCCATCACCGCGCGGCCGGTCTGCGGCGAGCCGGTGAAGAACAGGTGGTCGAAGGGCAGCTGCGTGAAGAGCGGCCCGAGCGACTGCCCGGGGCCCGCGTCGGCATCCGCGAACACGGTGACCTTGTCGGCGGCGAAGTAGCGCGGCAGCAGGTCTTTGAGCAGCTGCGTCAGGTGGACCGAGTTCTCCGACATCTTCACCATCACGCGGTTGCCGGCGGCGAGCGCCCCGATCATCGGCTGCACCGTCATCGCGATCGGGAAGTTCCAGGGCACGACGATGCCGACGACGCCCAGCGGCTGCGGCTGGACGAAGGCGCGCGCCAGCGGGTACTGCGTGATGTCGAGCGGGCGCTTCTGCCGCTTCATCCAGCGCGGGAGCTGGCGGATCGCGTCGAGCGCCGCTTCCTGCCCCTGCAGCAGTTCGGTCATCAGCGTCTCGAAGCGGCTGCGGCAGCCGAAGTCGCGGTTCACCGCATCGCTGAGCGCGTCGCGGTTCTCGGCCAGCAGGCGGTGCAGCGCGCGCAGGTCGGCGCGGCGCTCGGCCAGGCCCGGGTGCCGGTTCGCCGCGAAGGCCGCACGCTGCGCGAGGAAGCTCTCGCGCAGCGCAGCCGGCAGGTGCGCGGGGACGGGCGCTGCGAGGTCGACGGTCGGCGGCAGGGTGGTCATGGTCGCTGATCCTTGGGTGGGTGCATCGCCCGGGCGGCGATGCGGTCGCCGGTCCATCGTGACAGACGCGGCAGGTGACGGGAGAGGAAGGCGGTGAGGGCAGGGCGTGGGCCGTCGACGATCTCGAACTGCCGCCGCGCGATGCCGCGCAGCAGGGCCGGAATGGCGACTTCCAGCGTCGCGCTGCCGGCAAAGGCCTTGAGCGCCGCGGACGCCGGATGTTGCTGCCGTTTCTCCTCCTGCACCATCGGCGTCATGATCTCACCGGGGCAGCACAGGCTCAGCGCAATGCCCCTGGGCGCGAGTTCGAAGCGCAGCGCTTCGGCCAGGCCCCGCACGCCGAACTTGGACGCGCAGTAGGCCGTGTAGCCGTAGTTGCCGGTGAGTGCCGCCAGCGACGCGATGAACACCAGGTGGCTGCCCGCCTGCATGTGCGGCAGCGCCGCCGCGGCGAAGTTGCGCGTGCCCTTGAGGTTGATGTCGACGACGCGCTCGAAGTCCGCGCGGCTTGCCGCATCGAAGGGCAGCGCGTTCAGCACGCCGGCGCTGTTGATCGCCAGGTCCGGCGCGCCCAGCTCGCGCACCGCTTCGCGCACCGCCGCGTCGATCGCGGCTGCGTCCGAGACGTCAGCCCGCCAGGCGGCAAAGCGCTGCCCGGGGCTGCGCGCCGCGGCGCGCAGCTCCTGCAGCACCTCGTCTGCCGCCGAGCGGTTGAAGAGCGCGATGTCCGCCCCTTCGGCCGCGAGCTGCCTGGCCATCTCGCGGCCGACGCCGCTGCGGCTGCCGGTGATGAACACGGTGCGCGGTGCGCCGTGCTTCCAGCGGTAGCGCGTGGCGGCGCTCACCGCCAGTCCTCGCGCAGCATCGCCGCGCCCTTCTCGCCGACCATGTAGCTCGGCGCCGTGGTGTTGCCGCTCGGAATCGTCGGGAAGATCGAGCTGTCGATCACGCGCAGGCCGGTCACGCCGTGCACGCGCAGCCGCGCGTCGACGACGCTGTCCGCGGCGCTTGGCCCCATGCGGCAGCTGCCCGTCGGGTGGTAGTTGGTGCCGGCGACCTGGCGGCAGAACGCGGCGAGGTCCTCGTCGCTCCTGCAGCGCGCGGTGCGCAGGTCGGCCGCAACGAGGCGGCGCATCGTCGGCGTGTCGTAGACCTGCAGCACGCGGCGCACGCCCTGCACCATCGTCGCGATGTCATCGGGGTGCGAGAAGTAGCGGAAGTCGATGGCCGGCGCGTCCTCCCAGCGGGGGCTGGCCAGGCGCACGCTGCCGCGGCTCTTCGGGTGCAGCAGCAGCACGTGGGTGGACATGCCGTGCCGGGCGTAGAGCTTGCGGCCGTGGTCCATCGCCAGCGCGATGACGAATTCGTACTGGATGTCGGGCACCCGGGAGTCGGGCGAGAGGCGCATGAAGCCGGTGACTTCGGCGAAGTTGGTCGTCGCCATGCCGCGGCGCTCGCGCCGCCAGCGGCCGATCGCGCGCCAGAGGCTGCGCGCGGCGGTCGGCGAGATGCCGACCAGGTCCGGGTCGCCGGGGATGTGGTGGCCGAGGATCACGTCGAGGTGGTCCTGCAGGTGCTCGCCGACCGCGGGCAGGTCGGCAACGATGGGGATGCCGAAGGGCTGCAGCGCCGCCCCTGCGCCCACGCCCGAGAGCTGCAGCAGCTTGGCCGAGAGCAGGCCGCCGCTGGCGACGATGACCTCCTTGCGCGCGCGGATCTCGCGCCGCTGCCCGCGCTGCACGACCTCGACGCCGACCGCGCGCCGGCCTTCGAAGAGCACGCGCGTGGCGGGGCTGTCGCACTGCAGCTGCAGGTTCGGCCGCTTGCCCAGGTGCGGCAGGACGTAGGCTTGGCCGGCGTGGTGGCGCTCGCCGCCCTTCATCATCACCTGCGTCGGACGAAAGCCCTCCTGCGTGGCGCCGTTCAAGTCCGGGTTGTAGGGCCAGCCGGCTTCCTCGCAGGCCTGGCGCAGCCTCGCGTGCCAGGGGTTGTCGGTGCGCAGCTCCTCGACCCACACCGGCCCGCGGTTACCGTGCCAGGGGTCGTCGTCGGCCTTGAAGGTCTGGTTGTTCTCGCTCTGGCGGAAGTAGGGCAGCACCTCGCGCCAGCTCCAGCCCGGGTTGCCGGCCGCGGCCCAGCCGTCGTAGTCGCGCGGGTTGCCGCGCATGTACATCAGCATGTTGAGCGCGGTGCCGCCGCCCAGGCCCCGCCCGAGCGGATGGTAGGAGCGCCGGCCGTTCAGGCCTGCCTCGGTGCTGCTGAAGCCCCAGTTGTAGCGGCTGGGCCGGATGCCGTAGACGAGCGAGCCAAGCGCCGCGTTGCGGCCAAGCAGGCCCGTGCGGTGGCCGGGACCGGCTTCGAGCAGCAGCACCTGGTGGCGCGCGTCTTCGGACAGGCGCCCGGCAACGGCGCAGCCGGCCGGGCCGGCACCGACGACGATGAAGTCGTGCGTTTCGAGGTCCACGGCTCAGGTCCCGTGGACGATGTGCCGCGCCGCGGCCTGCGCGGTAAGGATGCAGCCCGGCAGGAAAGTGCCCTCGAGCGAGCGCTTGCCGCTGGCGCCGCCGCCGCCGAAGCCCGCGGCTTCGCCCACACCATAGAGGCCGGCGATCGGCTGCCCGTTGCCGCCGAGCACGCGGCTTGCCAGGTCGGTCTGCAGCCCGCCCAGGCTCTTGCGCGTGATGAGCTGCATGTGGATGGCGATGAAGGGGCCCGCGCCCTTCTTCTGCAGCGGCGCGGGCTTGCAGGTGCGCAGGCGATCCGGACCCCATTGGCGTGCGTGCAGGATGCGGCGGATCTGGTCGTCGTTCTCGAGCTTGCTGCCGTGGGCGAAGTTGGCGTCGAAGGCGTCGGCGGTGGCCTGCAGCTGCGTGGCACTCACGTCCTGCGAGCAGGTGAGTGCGTTCATCTTCGCTGCGAGCTCGGCGAGCGTGTCGGCGACGAGGAAGTGCGGGCTCTGGCTCTGCATCTGCCGCACGAGGCGGTGGTTGCCGAGCAGCGTCTCCTTGAGGAAAGCCGGGAACTGCCGGTCGCGGATGCGCGGGTTGTGCTCCGCGCCGGAGATCGCGAACTCCCTGGCCGCGATGCGCCAGTTCAGCAGGTGCCAGGTCCAGGGCTTTTCCTGCGCCGCGACCTGCTGGCACAGCCAGTGCGTGTCGAAGCCGGTGACGAGCGGCTGCGGGCCGATGCGCTGCCCGCGATGGTTCAGCCACAGCGCCGACTTGCAAGGAATCGTCGACAGGCCGTGGCCGGCGAAGTGCGGGAAGGGATGCGGGAAGCCCGCCGCGTAGTTCCACATCTCGCCGCTGTGCGTGAGCCGCGCGCCGAGTTCCGCGGCGGCGGCGCGGTGCAGGCGGCCGTCGGCGTAGGGGTGCGCGCCGTTGAGCATGGTCTGCGGCATGGGCCGGTCGCGCGGCCAGTTGCGCCGCGTCTCCTCGTGGCCGCCGTTGATGCCACCCATCGCGAGCACGACGGCGTCGGCGGCAAGCGGCAGCTCGTGCCCGCTGTCCTCGTCGACGGCCAGGGCCCCGGCGAGCCGGCCGCCGCGGTGATCGAGCCGCGTCACGCGGTGACGGTGCAGCAGCCTCAGGCGTCCGCCGCTGCCGGCCGCGCGCAGCGCTTCGATCAGTCGCAGCGTCATGAAGCGCGAGGTGCCCCAGACGATGTGGTAGCGCGGCAGGCGGTTGCCGTCGCCGTTCATGCCGCGCTCGACCCAGTTCACGGCCGGCATGAAGCGGATGCCTTCCTTCGCGAGCCAGTCGTAGACGCCGGCGCGCGAGTGTTCGACGTAATGGCGCGCCCAGGCCTGCGGCCAGCGGTCGTCGCCCGCGAGCTCGCCGAAGCGCAGCCAGTCGGCCAGCGCGCGCTCGGGCGTGTCCGGGATCTTCATCTTCGCCTGCAGCGGCGTGCCCACCAGCGCCATGCCGCCGAAGGCCCAGAGCGCGAGGCCGCCGAAGCGCTCCGGGGTGTCGCGATCGACCAGCGCCACGCGCTTGCCTGCACGCAGCAGCTCGAGCGCGGTGACGATGCCCGCGAGCCCGCCGCCGATGACCAGAACCTCTGCGTCCGTGCCTGCCATGTCGAAGTCTCCGCTGATGATCGGAAGATAGCGGCAGCTTATAGTTAGAGATTGACTGTACAGGACAAGACAATTGACTTTATAGGTCATTCGGCCGTATCGGCGGCGCCCGGGAGATCTTCGATGAGCCTGCAGTCCACGGTCGCGATGAGCTGGGTCGGCACCGTGCTGGCAGCGGCACAGCGGCAAGGCGTGCCGCGCGAGGTCCTGCTCGCGCAGGCGGGCCTTCCGCCCGAGGCGCTGCAGCAGGAGCGCTGGCCGATCGACCACATCACGCGGCTGTGGCGCGCCGCGGTGGAGTGCACGCAGAACGCGAGCTTCGGGCTGGAAGCCGGCAGCCGGGTCGGGCCGGAGAACTTCAACGTCGTCGGCGGGCTGCTGCAGGCCAGCGCAACGCTGCGCGAGGCGATCGCCGCGGTGCAGAAGTACCAGCGGCTGATCAGCGACGGCGGGCGCTTCCAGATGGTCGCCGGCACGCCGGCGAGCTGGCTCATCTACCACCCGCGCCAGGGGACGCTGGCCTTCAGCCCGCATCAGGTCGAGGCGGTGCTCGCCGCGGTGCTGAGCTTCATCCGCGGCACGATGGGCGCGGCGGTACGCCCGCAGCAGGTGCAGTTCAGCCAGCCGCGCATCGGGCCGCTGTCGGGCTACCGCGCGGTCTTTGCCTGCCCGGTCGCCTTCGAGCAGGCTTTCAACGGTGTGCTGCTCGACAACGCGCTGCTCGATGCGCCGATGCCGCGCGCGGACCCGCGGCGCGCACGGCTGCATCGGCACCAGGCGGCGCGGCGGCTGGCCGGCCTCTCGCAGGGCGGCACGCTGGCGCAGGAGCTGCGCGCCTGGATGGCCGCGGTGCTCGCCAGCCGCGTGCCCACCCGCGCCGAGGCGGCGCGGGCGCTGGGCGTGAGCGAGCGCACGCTGGCCCGGCGCATCGAGGCGCAGGGCCTGAGCTTCTCCGGGCTGCTCGACGCGGTGCGGCGCGAGGCCGCGCTGCAGGCGGTGGCGCAGACGGCACGGCCGCTCGCGGACATCGGCCAGGCCCTGGGCTTTGCCGAGCCGAGCGCGTTCTGGCGCGCCTTCAGGCGCTGGACGGGAATGACGCCGGCGCAGTGGCGGCAGCGCGGCGGCGGCTGACCCCTGCGCTCTACTGGAACGCGACTTCGGCGAAGCTGCGCAGCTTGCGGCTGTGCAGCCGGCCCGGGCGTTCCTGGCGCAGCAGCTCGATCGCGCGCAGGCCGATGCGCAGGTGCTGGTCGACGCGCTCGCGGTAGAACTGGTCGGCCATGCCGGGGAGCTTGATCTCGCCGTGCAGCGGCTTGTCGCTGACGC
Source organism: Burkholderiales bacterium (assembly GCA_026932425.1). GTDB lineage: Bacteria > Pseudomonadota > Gammaproteobacteria > Burkholderiales > Burkholderiaceae_C > Rubrivivax. The sequence continues at coordinate 51,223 of JAIXKN010000088.1, read as the reverse complement.
ACAGCAGCGTGCCGTAGGGCACGCGAAAGCGAAAGCCGTTGGCGGCAATGGTGGCGCTCTCCATGTCGAGCGCGATCGCGCGGCTCTGGCTGAAGCGGCGCTCGGGCGAGCTGCCGCCCAGGCTCGGCAGCAGCTCCCAGTTGCGGTTGTCGGTGCTGGCCACGGTGCCGGTGCGCATGATGCGCTTGAGCTCGTAGCCGCTGAGCTGCGTGACGTCGGCAACCGCCTGCTCGAGCGCGAGCTGCACCTCGGCCAGCGGCGGGATCGGCACCCACAGCGGCAGCTCCTCGTCGAGCACGTGGTCCTCGCGCACGTAGCCGTGCGCGAGCACGTAGTCGCCGAGCTGCTGCGTGTTGCGCAGGCCCGCGCAGTGGCCGAGCATCAGCCACGCGTGCGGGCGCAGCACCGCGATGTGGTCGGTGATCGTCTTCGCGTTGGCCGGCCCGATGCCGATGTTGACCATCGTGATGCCGGCGCAGTCGCCGCGCACGAGGTGGTAGGCCGGCATCTGCGGCAGGCGCGGCGGCGCGCTGCCCGTGACCTGGACCGCCACCTCGCCCGCGGCTGCGCCGGCCTTGTCTGCCGCGCCTGCCGCGTTCGCGGCGCGGCGCGTGATCACGTTGCCCGGCTCGACGAAGGCTTCGTAGCCGCTGCCGGCGTCCCGCACCATCTGCTGGCCCAGGCGGATGAACTCGTCGATGTAGAACTGGTAGTTCGTGAAGAGCACGAAGTTCTGAAAGTGCTCGGGCGCGGTGCCGGTGTAGTGGCGCAGCCGGTGCAGCGAGTAGTCGACGCGCGGGGCGGTGAAGAGCGCGAGCGGCTCGGCTTCGCCGTCGCGCGGCTGGTAGGTGCCGTTGGCAATGCCGTCGTCCATCGCCGCGAGATCGGGCAGGTCGAAGACGTCGTGCAGCTGCAGCCGCCGCTCGGCGGAGAGGCTGCCTTCGAGGTGGTCGTGCTCGGCCAGGCTGAAGTGCACCGGGATCGGCTGCGTGCTGGTGCCGATCTCGAGCTCGACGCCGTGGTTCTTCAGCAGCAGCGCGAACTGCTCGCGGTAGTAGCGCCCGAGCAGGTCCGGGCGCGTGAGTGTCGTCTCGTAGGTGCCGGGCCGCGCGACAAAGCCGTAGGCCAGGCGCGAGTCGGCGCGCGCCACCGTGCTCGTGCGCACGCGCACGAAGGGATAGCAGGCACGTACGCGCTCGCCCACGTCCTCCCCGGCGACAAAGCGCTGCAGGGCGCCGCGCAGTTGCGCGATGTTCTGCTCGTAGATGCGCTTGACCTGCGCCAGGGCCGCGTCGGCGTTGTCGAAACGGGCCGAGGCGATGGTCGGCAGACGGTAGGGCATCGAGGGGTTCCTGTGCTTGTTCTTCGGGTCTGGTCGATCCGACCCGCTCGCGATGTCGGCGCCGTCGGTGCACGGGCCCATGCGGTGCGTGTATTGTGTCCGGCTGCGCCGCGCCGACGGACACCCTCTCGATCGAATGTGGCTCTGCCACGTTGCGTGACCCCTCGCGGGAGGGCGGGCTGGGCGCAGGACGGCCCTGGGGGTGCTCAGGGGAAAATGGAAAAGCTTGGTGTTCGCGCACGCCGGGGGCGCGATCGACGGCCGGGGCTGCCGAAAGCAAGGGCGGGCGTCTGCACGCGGGGCATGGCAGGAGTTGGACGGGGGCAGGGAGCAGGTGCGGGGGAACGGATCGAGTCTGGATGGCGGCGCCTGCGCGCGCCGAAGCCTGTCGGAGCTGCTGCTGAGCGTCTGCCTGGCGCTGGCGTCCACGCTCCCGGCGGCGGCCCACCCGTTGCGGCTGAGCCTGGACGGCTTGGACGATCCGGGCCAAGCGAGCGCCGCTGCGCCCGACCGCCCTGCGGCGCCGCGCTACGTCGCGGTCGAGGAACCGCCGGTGCCTGCAGCCTCGGCGTCCGACAGCGCCGCAGGCCTGGCGGGGCGCCGCAGGGGCGAGGACGACCGGTTCGAGTTCGTGCCCACGCAGGAACTGCCGCGGCCCGTCGGTGTGGTCGACCCTGGGCTTCCGTCCCCGGACGAGATCGGCGGACAGGCGCGACTTCTTCGCGGCGCGGGCGCGACGGCCGTGGCGCCGTCGATCCCGGAACACAGACTGGGAGGTTTCGGTGCGGCGTCGGCACCGGACGGCCGCGGCGCCGACGGCGAGAATGCGGTCGAGAGCGCCGCCCAGGAACTCAACGCGGCGGCCATCGAGAGCGATCCCGAGTCCGCAGCGCCCGCGGTGGGCGCGGGGGCAGCGGCGCCGATGGACCTGCGCCGTCTGGTGACCGTCTTCGTCGTCGTGCCGCTGGTGCTGGCGGCGACGATCCTGCTCTGGCGGCTGGACCGCGGTGGGCGTCGGGGTCGCCGCGGGGCGACCGAGCGCCGCAGCACGCACTCGCGCCGTCGCTGATCAGGCCGAGGCTGCGTGGATCACGCCGCCGCCGAGGCAGCACTCGCCGTCGTAGAGCACCGCCGACTGCCCGGGCGTGACGGCCCACTGCGGCGTGTCGAAGTGCAGCCGGAAGCCGCACTCGGTCGCTTCGTAGCGGCAGGGTGCGCTTGCCTGGCGGTAGCGCGTGCGCGCAGCCAGGCGGGCCTGTTGCGGCGGTGTGCCGGCGATCCAGCTGCAGTCGTCGGCTTGCAGTTCACGCGAGAGCAGCCAGGGGTGGTCGTGTCCCTGCACGACGCGCAGCACGTTGTGCTCGGGCTCCTTTCGAGCCACGTACCAGGGCGCGTGCTCGCCGCCGCCGCTCTTCACACCGCCGATGCCCAGACCCTGCCGCTGCCCCAGCGTGTAGAAGGACAGGCCGATGTGACGACCGACTTCGCGCCCGTCCTCGTCGAGCATCGGCCCCGGTTCCTGCTTCAGGTAGCGCTGCAGGAACTCGCGGAACGGCCGCTCGCCGATGAAGCAGATGCCGGTCGAATCCTTGCGCGCCGCGTTCGGCAGCCCGATCTCGGTCGCCAGGCGGCGCACCTCGGTCTTCTTCAGCTCGCCCAGGGGGAAGAGCGTGCGTGCGAGCTGCGCCTGCGTGAGGCGATGCAGGAAGTAGCTCTGGTCTTTCGCCGGGTCGAGCCCGGTCAGCAGTTCGCAGCGGCGCTCGGCACCTTCGCCACGTTCGCGCACGCGCGCGTAGTGGCCGGTGGCGATTTTCTCGGCACCCAGGCGCAGCGCGTGATCGAGGAAGGCCTTGAACTTGATCTCGGCGTTGCAGAGCACGTCGGGGTTGGGCGTGCGTCCGGCCTGGTACTCGCGCAGGAACTCGGCGAAGACGCGGTCCTTGTACTCGGCGGCGAAGTTGACGTGCTCGAGCTCGATGCCCAGCACGTCGGCCACGGCTGCGGCATCGACGAAATCGACGTTGGACGCGCAGTACTCCGAGTCGTCGTCGTCCTCCCAGTTCTTCATGAAGATGCCGACCACCTCGTGTCCCTGCTGCTTGAGCAGGTAGGCGGCAACGGCGGAGTCGACGCCTCCCGAGAGGCCGACGACGACGCGGGAGCGGGTGACCATGGGCAGGATTATCCGGGGCGCATCGCCACCGGCGCGGGGTCCCCGATCAGGGCTGCTGCAGGCTCCCGTGCACGGCGACGACATCCAGCGGGTGGCGCACGCCGGCGGCGTGGTCTTCGACGCAGCGCAGCACGAGCGGGCTGCGGTGGCGATCGGCGCTCTGCCGCACCTCGTCGATCGTCAGCCAGACGGTGCGCACGATCCCGGTGTCGAGCGCCCGCCCGGGCAGCGGCTCGCCGACGGTCCCGGTGTAGGCGAAGCGCAGGAAGGTGACGTCGTCCTTCGCGCCCGCGCCCGCGCCGCCCATCGGCGGCATCCGCGTCAGGTAGATGCCGACCAGCCACTGCGGAACGAGGATGCGGGCGGTCTCCTCGAGCGTCTCGCGCACCACGCCTTCCAGCGGCGACTCGCCCTGCTCGAGGTGCCCGGCCGGATTGTTCAGGCGCAGGCCGGCGGGCGTCTGCTCCTCGACGAGAAGATAGCGCCCGCCAGCCTCGACGATCGCGGCCACGGTGACCCGGGGGCTCCAGCGCTCGATGCTCATGCGCGGCGATTGTCCTCCTGACCGCGGCCGCGGAGTGGGGTGGGAACTTGTGTAAGCTCACGCCGCGTCTCGGCGGGCAGTGGCGGCGCGCATCCCTTGCGCGTGATGCCGGCTGCCGCGCGCCAATCGACAACGCGACAACGCGACAACGACATCGAGGAGAAGCAGGTGCGCATCGGAGTCCCAAGAGAGACGGCCGTCGGCGAGAAGCGCGTCGCGACCGTGCCCGAGGTGGTGGCCAAGCTGGTGAAGCTGGGCTTTGCCGTCAGCGTCGAAAGCGGCGCCGGCGAGGCGGCCAACTTCAGCGACGACGACTACCGTGCGGCCGGCGCCGACGTGGTCGGCAGCGCCGCGGAGCTGTGGGCCGCGGCCGACATCGTCTTCAAGGTGCGTCCGCCGACGTCCGACGAAGTCGCGCTGCTGCGCGAGGGCGGCATGCTGATCGGCTTCGTCTGGCCGGCGCAGAACCCCGAGCTGATGCAGCAGCTCGCGGCCCGGCGCGCGACGGTGCTGGCCATCGACAGCCTGCCGCGCCAGCTCTCGCGCGCGCAGAAGATGGATGCGCTGACCTCGATGGCAGGGGTGAGCGGCTACCGCGCGGTGATCGAGGCGGCCAACGCCTTCGGCCGCCTCTTCAACGGCCAGATCACCGCCGCCGGCAAGATCCCGCCGGCCAAGGTCTTCATCGCCGGCGCCGGCGTCGCGGGCCTCGCGGCCATCGGCACCGCGGCCAACATGGGTGCGATCGTGCGTGCCAACGACACGCGCGCCGAGGTCGCCGACCAGGTGGTGTCGCTCGGTGGCGAGTTCGTCAAGGTCGACTACGAGGAAGAAGGCTCGGGCGGCGGCGGCTACGCCAAGGTGATGAGCGAGGGCTTCCAGGCTGCGCAGCGCAAGATGTACGCCGAGCAGGCCAAGGACGCCGACATCATCATCACGACGGCGCTGATCCCGGGCAAGCCCGCGCCGCGACTCATCACCGCCGAGATGGTGCAGAGCATGAAGGCAGGCAGCGTCATCGTCGACATGGCGGCCGAGCAGGGCGGCAACTGCGAACTCACGGTGCCCGGCGAGGCGGTGGTGCGCCACGGCGTGACCATCGTCGGCTACACCGACCTGGCCAGCCGCATGGCGCGCCAGAGCTCGACGCTGTACTCGAACAACCTGCTGCGCCTGGCCGAGGAGCTGTGCAAGGCCAAGGACGGCAAGGCCGTCGTCAACATGGAGGACGACGCGATTCGCGGCCTCACGGTGATCAAGGAAGGTACGGTGACCTGGCCGCCGCCGCCGCTGCAATTGCCCGCGCCGCCGCCCAAGCCCAAGGTCGCGGCACCGGCGCCGGCGGCCAAGGGGCACGGCCACGGCGCCGGCGAGCCGATGTCGGGCACGGCGCTCGCAGTCGTCTTCGGCCTCGGCGCCATCGTCTTCCTGCTCGTCGGGCTCTACGCGCCCGCGGCCTTCCTCGCGCACTTCACCGTCTTCGTGCTCGCCTGCTTCATCGGCTACATGGTGGTGTGGAACGTCACGCCCTCGCTGCACACGCCGCTGATGAGCGTGACCAACGCGATTTCGTCGATCATCGCGATCGGCGCGCTGATCCAGATCGCGCCGCCGCTGGACGCGGCCGGGGCCGCGGACCGCTCGAACACGCTGATCCTGGCGCTGGCGGTGTTCGCACTCGCGCTGACGGCGATCAACATGATCGGCGGCTTCGCGGTGACCCAGCGCATGCTGGCGATGTTCCGCAAGTGACGGGGAGACGGACATGACCGAAAGCCTCGTCACCGTCGCCTACATCGGCGCGACCATTCTTTTCATCCTGAGCCTGGGCGGGCTCTCGCACCCGGAGACCGCGCGGCGCGGCAACCTCTTCGGGATGATCGGCATGACGATCGCGGTGCTCGCCACCGTGTTCGGCCCGCGCGTCACCCCCGCGGGCTGGGGCTGGATCGTCGGCGCGCTCGTCGTCGGCGGCGCCGTCGGCCTCTACGCCGCGAAGACGGTGAAGATGACGCAGATGCCCGAGCTGGTGGCCCTGATGCACAGCCTCGTGGGTCTGGCCGCCTGCCTGGTCGGCTTCGCCAGCTACGTCGACACCTCGACCGTCTTCCCGACCGCGGCCGAGAAGACGATCCACGAAGTCGAGATCTACGTCGGCATCCTCATCGGCGCGATCACCTTCTCCGGTTCGCTGATCGCCTTCGGCAAGCTCTCGGGCAAGATCGGCGGCAAGCCGCTGCTGCTGCCCGCGCGCCACTGGATCAACCTGCTCGGGCTGCTCGTCGTGATCTGGTTCGGGCGCGTGTTCCTGAACGCGCACGACATCCCCGCGGGCATGACGCCGCTCCTCGTGATGACGGTGATCGCGCTGCTCTTCGGCATCCACATGGTGATGGCCATCGGCGGCGCCGACATGCCGGTCGTCGTCTCGATGCTCAACAGCTACTCGGGATGGGCGGCCGCGGCCACCGGCTTCATGCTCAGCAACGACCTGCTGATCGTTACCGGCGCGCTCGTCGGCTCCTCGGGCGCGATCCTCTCCTACATCATGTGCCGCGCGATGAACCGCAACTTCATCAGCGTGATTGCCGGCGGCTTCGGTTCGGGCGGCGGCGCGCCGGCGGCGTCCTCGGGCGGCGCCGCGCAGCCCGCGGGCGAGGTGGTGGCGGTGACCGCCGCCGAGACCGCCGAGCTGCTGCGCGAGGCCAAGAACGTGATCATCGTCCCGGGCTACGGCATGGCGGTGGCGCAGGCGCAGCACACGGTGTTCGAGATCACCAAGCTGCTGCGCGAGAAGGGCGTCAACGTGCGCTTCGGCATCCACCCGGTGGCCGGGCGCATGCCGGGTCACATGAACGTGCTGCTGGCCGAGGCCAAGGTGCCCTACGACGTCGTGCTCGAGATGGACGAGATCAACGAGGACTTCCCGGACACCGACGTGGCCATGGTCATCGGCGCCAACGACATCGTGAACCCCGCGGCGCAGGACGACCCGAGCAGCCCGATCGCCGGCATGCCGGTGCTCGAGGTCTGGAAGGCGCATACCTCGATCGTGATGAAGCGCTCGATGGCCTCGGGCTACGCGGGCGTCGACAACCCGCTCTTCTACAAGGAAAACAACCGCATGCTCTTCGGTGACGCGAAGAAGATGCTCGACGAGGTGCTGACGGCGCTGAAGTCCTGAGACTCCGAGGCGCGGCCCGGCCGCGTGCCGGCGCACACGCGGCACGCCTGTGCACCGGTGCGCCGGCATGCGGCAGGCACCATCGTGACCTGATGCACGCCGGCTGACATCCTACCGGCGCGCACACCCCCTCCCTTGACGATGCTGCGACGGCGCTGCCGCCGCAGCATCGATCGCAAGGCCGGTCCCGGATCGGGAACACCGGCTCCGATCCGAGGAGGGCACCGTGTTCGCGCTCAACTCCCTTGCCCGCTGGCGGCGACCGCGCAGCGAAGCGCAGTCCTCCGCCGACCTCGCCTTCGAGGAGACCGACCCGGCGACGGGCGATGCGATGGGCTTCGTCGAGGCCGACTGGCTGCTGCGCGTGCTGCTCTCCTGCTTCGGACTGACCGTCTGCGCGTGGCAGCCGTTGCCTCCGGTCTCCTGTCTGCGTGAGCTCGATGCCGAACTGGCGTCGCGAGGCCTGGCGCTGCGGGTCGCGAAGCTGCGCGATGTCCGCATGCTGCGGCGCGGCGACGTCGTCCGGCTCGACCCGGCGGCCTGTGCGCGGATCTGCACCACCCTTGGCGGTAGGGGCCTGGCCGTGGTGGTCGACGACGGGGCCGCTTGGGTGCGACTGCGTGCCGCGTGCACCGTCGAGCCGATGACCTGCCCCCGGATCGCACTGCGAGGCCTGCGGGGCGCGCGCATCCTGCGCGTCGAAGCGGGCGTCGCAGCGCCGGCCGGCTCGGACTGGGATACGGGCTGGGAGTCGGGCTGGATCCGCCTGCGTTGACCGGCTGCGGTGCGGACCTCTGTGTCAGGCGCGGCTGCGAAGGGCCTCCGCGCTTGCCTGCTCGACCGTGCTCACGGCCTGCGCAAGGCTGAGCGCCTTGCCCTCGTCCCAGCACTTCGCGGCGCGGCGCGGATCGAGCTGCCTGCGCGCGAGCGCCTGCACCAGCCGGACCGCGCGGCGGTCGCTCGCGGTCAGCGGGCCGAAGGTCAGTTCCCAGAAGCTCGCGGCGAAGGCCATCAGCCGCATCGCCGTTTCCGGCTGGCGCAGATGCGCCAGCGATCGCGCCGGATTCCACAGCGCGAAGGCCAGGCCGTGAAGATGCCAGTGCTGCCACGCCAGCGCGACGCATTCGGCATCCATTTCCAGCGCCGCAGCCCATTCGCGGCGCTCGGCTCGCAACGTCGAGAGCGAGAGCAGGCTGTCGATGCACCCGACCACGTCCTCGTCGTCGCGCGCCACGTTCAGCGTCCGCTCGAAGCTTGCCTGCGCGTCATCGGTGCGACCCATGCCGCGCCAGCACCGCGCCCGGTCGCGCAGCCGGGCCATTGCCTTGCGTCGGTCCTCCAGCGCCTCCCACAGCGCCTGCGCGCGTGCGAAGGTCGCCTCGGCTGCCGTCCAGTCCATGTCGAACTGCAAGGCGACGATGCCGCGCTGGTGCAGCGCGCGCGCCTCGAGCTCGCGGTCGCCTGCTGCGCGTGCCAGGGCCAGTGCCTCCTGCAGGGCGCGGCGTGCGGCGGTGAGGGGAGCATCGTCCTGCGTGCGATGCCGTGCCAGTGTGATCCAGCTGCGTCGCACCAGCGCCTGTGCGCGCAGCCGCGGGTCGCCCCCGGCCAGGCGCAGTGCGGCTTCGGCGTGCGTGGTGGCCTCGGTGACGTGTCCGGCCTCGAAACGGACGTAGGCGAGCAGCTCCAGCGCGGCGCTCGCACGCCCGGGGCCGAACGGCTCGGTCCCTTCGGCCAGGATCGACTCGACGGCGTGCTGCAGCCGCAGCGGCATGCCGGCGCTCTCCCAGTGCGGGCGCAGCGCCAGCACGAGGTCGAGCGCTGCGATCCTGGCCTCGACGGAGAGTGCCGGCGTGGTGAGCAGCAGATGGATGGTCGGCAGCTCGGGTTTCAGGCGAGCACCCGTCGCCTGGGCGCCGAGCGCAGCGGCCCAGGCGCCGAGCGCGCGCAGCCACGCCGTGCGCAGGCCTTGAAGCTCCAAGACCGGCCAGCGCTCGCGGACGAACTCGCGCAAGACCTGCGGCAGCGTGCAGCGCCCCTGCAGTGCACCGCCTGGGCGGCGCAACATCGAATGCCCGACCAGTTCGTCGACTCTGCGCAGCACGCGCAGTGGCGGCTCGCCCAGCACCTCGGCGAGCCGCTCCGGATCGGTGCTTCGCGCGGTCACGCAGACCGCAGCCAGCAGGCGCTGCTCGGCCGCGTCCAGCAGGTCCCAGCTCCAGTGCAGCACGGCGCTCATCGAGGCGTGCCGTGGCTGCGCGTCGCCGTCGCGGCACAGCAGTTCGAGCATTGCGCGTCCGGCCCCCGGCGAATCGTCGGTCTGCGGTTGCAGCCGTGCCAGCAATTCCGCGGGCGACATGCTGCCCATGCGCGAGGCGGCCAGCTCGATCGCCAGGGGAATGCCCTCGAGTTCGCGCGCGAGTTCGGCCACGGCCGCAAGATCGTCTTCCTGCACGTCGAAGTCCGGTCGCACCGTTCGTCCCCGGTCCAGGAACAGGGCCACCGCAGGGTTGTCGCGCAGGGCCGCTCCTTGCGCTTGCGGTGGCGGCAGCGCCAATCCCTCGAGCGCGAACAGGCGCTCTCCCGGCAGGTGCAGCCGGCGCCTCGAGGTCAGCAGCAGGTGCAGTCCGGGGGCGCATTCCAGCAGCGTCGTGACGATGTGGCGCAGCGAAGCGACGATGTGCTCGGCGTTGTCCAGCACAAGCAGGTGGTACCCGGTGCGCAGCAGCAGGCAGGCTTCGTCCAGCGGCGCCTTGCCGGCGAGGCCGAGTGCCTGCGTCAGCGCCAGGCCGACATCGGTCTCGTCGCGGCAGTCCGCCAGGGGAACGAAGGCGATGCGCTCGAACTCGCGTACGCCGCCTGCGGCTGCAGGGGCCGCCAGTGCGTGCGCAGCCTCGATCGCGAGTCGCGTCTTCCCGCTGCCTCCCGCGCCGATGATCGTCGTCAGGCGCTCCGACCTCAGCTCGTCCAGCAGAGCCTTCAGGCGCGACCCCAAGCCGAAGCTGCGCGTCCAGCGCGCCGGCAATCCCGTGGCTCGTGCCAGCGCGGGCCGGGGCGCGTCCCCGCCGCGCCCGGGGCGTGCGCCCTGCTCGATGCGCTCGAATGCCTCGGCGAGCCAGCGCCGGGCCTCGATCACCCACTCTTCGTAGAAACCGGGCAGGAACTCGCCGCGATAGATGGCGCGTGCCGCCGCGGCGTCGCCGCTGTGCAGCGCCTGCCGGAAGCGCTCGACGTCCGATTGCAGGCGGCCCGGAATCAGGCGGATGTACTGGCGATCGGCGTCGAGCACGGCCGGCGTTTGGCCGGGTTCGAGCAGCGCGCGCAGCGTCGACAGCACCTGACGCAGCCGGTTGCGCCCGGCTCCGGTTTCGACGCTGGGCCAGAGCAGCTCGATCAGGGCTTCACGCGGGTGCGCCTCCTCGGGTGCCATCGCCAGCCGCGCCACCAGCAGAATCGCCGCGCGCGAGGGCCAACGCAGGAGTTCGATCTCGCCGCGGTGCAGGCTCACCGCGCCGAACAACCGCAATTGCCATGGTCCGACCGTCGGCGCGGCCTGCGATGCCGCGGACGCAGCCTGTGCGGCCAAAGACTGCCTGACCATCGGCGCGGATTCTAGGAATCCGCCCGCCGCGGAGCGTTGCGGAATGCACGGTTCGACGCCGCAAGCGCCACGCATCCCCAAGCTTAAGGGGGTGCCGCGAAGAGGCTTGTCGTGGCCCGGCAACCCAGGCCGGCCGCACCACACGGCCGGGTCGTGGAGGTGCCGGACCGGCCGATGCGCCGGGACGTCGGGTTCAGCGTTTCCCGGCGTCGTCGGGCTGCACCGTCCCCGCAGCCGCCGGCGAGGCCGAGGCGTTGATCGTGATGCCGCGGCGTTTGAGCTCTTCGACCAGCACGCGCGCCGGGGCGTTGCCGCCATCGGCCAGGCGCTGGGTGTCGGCTGCCAGCCGGTCGAGCGATTGCCGCAGCTGTTGTGCTGCAGCAAGCTGAGGGCCGGCGGCCTGCAGGCTTGCCGCCAGCTGCTGTCGCTCCTGCTCGAGTTGCCAGACCTGGTGCAGCAGCACCACCAGCAGCGCCGCCAGGCCCAGCAGCAGCGGGATGAAGGGCCCGCGCGGCGCGATCTCTGCCGCCGCAACCGCGGGGGCAGTCGCGGCGGCAGGCGCCGCGGGCATATCGGGCCGGTCATCCGATGCGCGGCGTGGCTCGCGCATCGTGATCAGGGTGCTCATCGTGTCTTCGCTCATCGGCGTGCCGGCTGGGTGGGCGCCGCTGCCGCGGTAGGCTGCGCGGGTGCCACGGAGGTCGGGTTGACGGTGTACTCGATGCCGTGCTGCAGCAGCAGCGCACGCAGCGGCGCGTCGCCGCTGCGCGCCGAGAGTTCGGCCAGTGCGCGCACGATCTCGCGATACAGATTCTCGAGTTGCACCGACTGCTGCAGGTACTGCTGCTGCTGTGCCAGCTGCAGCCGCTGCGACTGGTTGTGGCGCACCAGCGCGACGGTGGCGATCGCGGCGGCCAGCGCCAGCACTCCAAGCAGGCTGAGGAGCCGGTGCTGCAGCGTATTCATTGAATCCTCGTGCCCCGGGTGTGCGCTTGCATGAATGTACCGGCGGCGCGCCAGGCGCTCAAGCGTGCCCGCCAGCGCCGCCGCGGCTGCAGCGTCGCCGCGCCAGCAGCGCGCCCAGCGCCACGAGTGCCAGTGTGCCGGGCTCGGGCACATTGTTGCCCGGGTCATACACGTTGGCGCGCACCGTCAGGGTACGGGTCTGGGCCAGGTCGGCGCCATAGCCGTTGTGGCTCCAGCCGTTGAAGACGATCTGGTCCTGGACCGCGCCCAGCGCCGAGGCGACGAAGCCCAGCGACAAGCCGCCCTGCGCCTGCCCGGCAGCCAGGCCGCCGGCGCCCAGGTTGTTCCAGCCGCTGGACGTGAAGTCGCTGACGCCGGTCAGGTCGAACGCACCCAGCAGCCAATCGGCCGGGCCGGAGACGTCGTTGTCGAGCTGCAGCATCCAGTTGCCGCTGCTGCCCAGCGCGATGTTCCCGAGATCGAGCAGGTAGTTGCCGTTGCCGTCGTCGGTGAGCGCGCCCAGGCCCGAGAGCAGGTCGAAATCGGCATTGGCGAGGTTGTTGATCTGGGCCTGAATCAGCACCGAGGCGTCGGCTCCGGCGCTGACGTCGGCCATGTCGGCGTTCTGGCTCAGGAACTGCACGTTGCCGCTCTGGCTGTAGACGCCCGCGGCCGCAGTGCCGAGGTTCACCGTGATCTGCCCGCTGCTCCCGGCGGTGATGCCCGCGGCTGGGCCACCGTCGGTGAACGGCCCGGACAGGCCGGAGACGCTCGCGTGCAGCGTGTCGTCCAGCGCGCTGGCCGTGGCCATGTTCTTCACGATGATGTTCTTCGCGCTCACCGTGTCGCCCACGCGCACGATGCCGAAGTCCAGCACCGGCGTGTCGAGCTGCCCGACGGCGGGGTTGTAGACCTTGCCGGACACGCTGATCACCTGCGGCGCAAGCGTCATCTGGCAATTGGGCGCGCAGCCGCCGACGTTGGAGGCGTCGGAGACGAGCTGCACCGTCGCGCTGCCGGCGTTGCCGCCGGTGTAGTTGCCTGCCACCGCGGTGTTCAGCCCGACCGTCAGCGCATTGCTGCTGGCGCCCGGGGCCAGCAGGCTGACGCTGCCGCTGGCCGTGACCGGCGCGCCGTTGCTGGCGATGCTGGCATTCAGTGCGGCCTGCGGTGCCGCGGTCGCCTGGTTGGTCAGCGCAAGGCTTGCCGTGGGCGAGGCGGCGCCCACGCGCACCGCGCCCAGGTTCACGCTCGTGCTGCCCCAGGCCGGGCTGGCCTGGTTGATGACGTTGGCCACGGCGTTGATCGTGCCGTTGACGGCGAAGTTCTCGCTGCCCACGGCCAGCGTGCCCAGACCGTTATCGACGCCGCCCACCTTACCGGCGCTTTCGTAGTTGACGGCGATGCCGCTGCTGAGCGCGCCCGCGGTCAGGCCGGTGACGGTGACCGTCATCGTGCCGTTGGCACCGGTGCTGGTCTGGCCGGCCTGGATGCCCGAGAGCGAACCGCTGCCGCTGATCTGGCTGTTGCCCGCGGCACCGAAGCTGACGTTCAGGTCCTCGCTGTAGGCGCCGGTGGAAGCGGTGTTCTTCACCACCAGGTTCTGGCTCACCTGCTGCCCGACCTGCAGGGTGCCGAAGTTCCAGCTGTTGCCAACAAGCTGGCCGCTGGCCGCCTGATACACATTGCCCGAGACGTTGATGACCTGGTTGCCCACGCCGGTCAGACCCAGGCCGTTGCTGACGCCGTTCACCGTGCCGGTGGTCTGGTAGTTCAGCGTCACCGTGCCGCTCTTCGCGCCGGCCGTGCCGGTGTCGACGCCCACGCGCATGGCGCTGCCGTCGGAGCCGCCGGCCAGCAGCGCGTTGATGACGCCGCCGTTGTTCGTCGCCGCACCCGTGCTGCTGCCGAAGCTGGCGCGCAGGTCCTCGCTGTAGTTGCCCGCGGCCGCGGTGTTGCCTACGGTCAGCGCGACGGTGTTGCTGCCGCCTACGCGCTGGTTGGCGATGCTCACCGGCCCAGGTGTCGCGCTGCCAACGGCCATGTTGTACACGGCCCCGTTCAGGGTGATGGTCTGGGTGCCCGCCGAGGCCGCGGCAAGGCCGTTGCTTACGTTGCCCACCGTGCCGGCGGTCTGGTAGTCGATCGTCACGCTGCCGGTCTTGGCGCCGGCGCTGGCGGTGTCCAGGCTGGCGCTCATCGCGCTGCTGTTCGAGCCGCCGGCCACCAGGGCGCTGATCACGCCGCCGTTGTGGCTGACCGCGCCGCTGGCAGCGATGAAAGAGGCGTTCAGATCCTCGGTGTAGGCGCCGGCGGGTGCGGTGTTGGTGACGGTGAAGGTCTGCGCCAGCGTGCCGCCGACGCGGGCGCTGCCCAGGTTGACGGTCGGGCTGGGCGATGCGCTGCCCGTGGCGGCGTTGTAGGCGGCGGCACCGCTGGCCAGCACGATGTTCAGCTTCTGGTCGGCGATGTTGTCGAAGTTGCTGCGCAGGTTGAGCACCTGGCCCGACAGCGGGGCCAGCACGCCGGCGCTGGCGGCGGTGAAGGTGACGCCCAGGTTGGTGCTGCTGCCGCCGGGCCCGTCGGCGTTGTAGTTGCCCGCGGTGACGCCCGCGCCCGAGAGCCGCGCATCGGTCAGGTTGCCGCCGTTGACGCTGGTCTGGATGGCGCCGCGCAGCGTCGGGCCGGTGCTGCCGGCGTTGCCGATCTGGTAGTCGAAGGTGGTGGCGCCCACGCGCACGTTGCCGATGGTCAGCGTGGCATTGGCGGTGTTGCCATTGCTGACATTGGCGCCGGTGATGACCTGGCTCACGTCGCCGCCGGCCAGGATCTGGCCCGTGCCGCTGACATTCGCGCGGCGGTTGAAGGCGTTGCCGCTGCCGGCGTTGGCGTTGGTGTAGTCGACGGACACCGTGATGTTCTTGGTGCCAAGCGTCAGTGCATTGGCCGCGCTGCCGTCGTTGATCAGGATGCCCACCGTGCTGTCGGCACCGACGGTGAGCACGCCGGTGCCGGTCGTCCGCGCGGTGCCGCTGCCGTTGAAGCCGGCGCTGGCGTTCACGTTGCCGCTGTTGGCAGCGATGGTGCCGTCGTTCTGCACCACGTTGACGAGGTTCAGCGTGCTGAGGCTGCTGCTCGCCTGCATCAGGCCGCCGGCCTCGTTGCGCACGCTGTTGGCGGCGTTCACCGAAATGGTCAGCGCAGTGCTCTGATTGGCGTTGATCGTACCCCGGTTGACGAGGTCGAGTGCGCTGCCCGCGCCGATCTGGCCCGCGCCCTGCAGCACTTGGTTGACGCCCAGCGTCAGGCGGTCGCCCGCGGCGTTGGCGGCCCGGATGCGGTTGCTCGACCGGTTGCTCAGGGTGATCGTTCCGCTGCC
>JAIXKN010000088.1:0-35937 GCA_026932425.1 Burkholderiales bacterium | reverse complement strand
GTCATGCCGGCACTCTGATTGGCGATCAGCGAACCGTTGTTGATCAGGCCCAGGGAGCCGCCGGCGCCGATCTGGCCTGCGCCCTGCATCGTCACGCTGCCGCCCAGGGTCAGTACATCCCCTGAGGCGTTGCGAGCAAGGATGCGGTTGGCCGCCCAGTTCGAGGTCCCGATGCTCAGGTTGCCGCCAAGCGCTCGTGCGCCATCGATCTGCAGATCGGTGTTGTTGCCGACGGAGTTCAGCGTCAGCGCACCGTTGTAGCTGAGGTCGCCGCTCAGACGCAGGACGGAGTTGTTGGCGACGCTCATCGGCCCGTTGACGGTGCCGCCGCCGAGGGTGACGGTGGCGCCGCCAACGGTCGTGATCAGGCTGCCTGCGCCGGTGGCCGAGAAGGCCGCATCGTTGATGATGGTGCCACTGAGCAGTTCCACGCGCGAACCGTTGCGGGCCTCGATCTGGCCGCCGGCGCTGTTGATCGTCGTCTGCAACTGCAGCGTGCCGCCGTCGGCGCGCAGCGTGCCGGTGTTGTTGACGCTGGCCGCGTTGATCAGCAGCGGCGCGCTCTGCGTGGCGATCACGGTGCCGGTGTTGTCGAAGATCAGCCCGCTGCCCGCGCCGATCTCGCCCGAACCCTGCAGTGTCTGGTTGGCACCCAGCGTCAGGCGGTCGCCGGCGGTGGCGGCCCGGATGCGGTTGCTCGACCGGTTGCTCAGGGTGATCGTTCCGCTGCCATCGATGAGCTGGTTGCCGCTCGTGATCAGGTCTGTGTTGTTGCCAACGGAGTTGAGGTTCAGGCTGCCGTTGTTGGTGAGCGTGCCGTCCAGGTAGAGCGAGGCGCTGTTGGCGAGAGTGAGATTGCCGCTGTTGGTCACGCCGGAGAGCCTGGCGTTGTGGCCGGAGGCGACGCTGACCGCGCTGCCGCTGTCGCTCGTGAACGTGCCGCCGATGATCTTGCTGCCGTTGGTCAGCGTCACGCTGCCGCCGTTGATGGCGTCGAGCACGCCGGCAGCGCCCTGGTTGACCGTGGTGGCGCTGATGGTGAAGACCGCGCCGTCGCCGCGGATGACCTTGTTGTTGGTGACGCTGCCGCTGGTGCTCAGCGTCATGCCGGCACTCTGATTGGCGATCAGCGAACCGTTGTTGATCAGGCCCAGGGGGCCGCCGGCACCGATCTGGCCCGCGCCACGCACGAACTGCCCGGCGCCAAGCGTCAACACATCGCTTGCGTTGTTGCTGGCGGAGACGATGCGATTGCTGAACCAGTTGGTGGTGTCGATCCCGCCGCTGCCATTGAGCGAGGTGGCGCCGCTGATGGCCAGATCGGTGAGGTTCCCGACTGAATTCAGCTGGATGCTGCCGGCGTTCTGGTTGCTGCCCCGCAGCGTCAGCGTGCTGTTGTTGCTCACGCCGACCGTGCCGGCGTTGTTCAAGCTGGCTGTACCGGCCGCAAAACCGCCGGGAATCGTCACGGTGGAGCTCGCGCCGACCGTGGCGTTATCGCCTGCCCCTGGTATGGAGCCGCAGCTCCAATTCGCCGCGACGTTCCAGTTGCCGCTGGCCGGGTTGAAGGTGCAGGCCGCGGCCTGGGCGTCGGGGCTTCGGGCCAGGCCCAGGGCGAGCAGGGCGGCCAGGGCCAGGGCGGTCTTGCGGGTGCGCAGCGGGGCGGTGTTCATCGTCGGTCTCCGCGGGTCGTATGGCAGCTGACCCGAGCATCGCCGGCGACCGTTAGCAAAACGTTAGCTGCGGGGCCTGGGCGGGGTCTTTAGGACCCCTCGGATGAGGGGAGTGCGATCCCGGATGAGCCGGGTCCGCAGCGCGCCGGCAGTCCTAGCTTCCCCCGATATCGGGGGGAAGAGGCCCGCGCCAGAATGGGCCGCAGGGCGGGATGGAGCGTCGATGGAAAAGACCTGGCTCAAGCATTACCCGGCGGGCGTGCCCGCCGAGATCGATCTCGGCGGCCATCCTTCGCTGACGGCGCTGCTGGAGGAGAGCTTTCGCAGCTTTCGCGACCGCAACGCCTATCTCTTCATGGGCCGCGCCTTCCGCTACGGCGACGTCGACGAGCATTCGCGCGCCTTCGCTGCCTTCCTGCAGGCCAGCGGGCTGGCCGCCGGCGACCGCGTTGCGATCATGATGCCCAACGTGCCGCAGTACCCGGTGGCGGTGGCCGGGATCCTGCGCGCGGGGATGGTGGTGGTCAACGTCAACCCGCTCTACACGCCGCGCGAGCTCGAGCACCAGTTGAAGGACTCCGGCGCCAAGGCGATCGTGATCCTCGAGAACTTTGCCGCGACGCTGCAGCAGGTCGCCGACTCGGTGCCGACGAAGACGGTGATCGTCGCGGCCATGGGCGACATGCTCGGCTGGCTCAAGGGCGCGATCGTCAACCACGTCGTGCGCCGCGTGCGCAAGCTGGTGCCGCCGTGGCGGCTGCCCGGCGCACTGCGCTTCAACGACGCGCTGGCCAAGGGGCGCGGCAAGGCGCACAAGCCGGTGGCCGCGGGCCCGGACGACATCGCGGTGCTGCAGTACACCGGCGGCACGACCGGGGTGAGCAAGGGCGCGGTGCTGCTGCACCGCAACCTGGTGGCCAACGTGCTGCAGTCCGAGGCCTGGTACCAGCCGGCGCTCGGCAAGGTGCCAGCGGGAGAGCAGATCGTCACCGTCTGTGCGCTGCCGCTCTATCACATCTTCGGCTTCACGGCCTGCATGATGCTCGGCACGCGCATGGGCGGCTGCAACATCCTGCTGCCCAACGCGCGCGACTTCGCTGCGGTGCTGCAGGAACTCGCGAAGCATCGCTTTCACAGCTTCCCGGCGGTGAACACGCTCTTCAACGCGCTGGCGCACCACCCGGACTTCGACAAGGTCGACTGGTCGCACCTGAAGATCAGCGTCGGCGGCGGCATGGCGGTGCAGCAGGCCACCGCGCGGCTGTGGCTGGAGAAGACCGGCTGCCCGATCTGCGAGGGCTATGGCCTGTCGGAGACGAGCCCGTCGGTGACCTGCAACCCGGTGGACACCACGGCCTACAGCGGCAACATCGGCATGCCGCTGCCGAGCACCGAGCTGAAGCTGCTGGACGACGACGGGAACGAGGTGCCGCCCGGCACGCCCGGCGAACTGGCGGTGCGGGGGCCGCAGGTGATGGCCGGCTACTGGCAGCGGCCCGACGAGACCGCCAAGGCGATGACCGCCGATGGCTTCTTCCGCACCGGGGACATCGCGACGGTCGACGAGCGCGGCGCTTTTCGCATCGTCGACCGCAAGAAGGACATGATCTTGGTCAGCGGCTTCAACGTCTATCCCAACGAGGTCGAGGACGTGCTGACGCAGATGCCCGGCGTGCTCGAGTGCGCGGCGATCGGCGTCCCCGACGAGAAGTCGGGCGAGGCGGTGAAGGTCGTCGTCGTGCGCAAGGACGCGTCGGTCACCGAGGCCGACATCCGCGCCTACTGCGAGGCCAACCTCACCGGCTACAAGCGCCCGCGCTGGATCGAGTTCCGCGACGAACTGCCGAAGACCCCGGTGGGCAAGGTGCTGCGGCGCGCGCTGCGCGCCTGACCGGGCCGCGGATCGGGGTGCGCGCGCGGCGCGGCTACGATCCCCGCCGATGCTGCGCGTGTACGTCGATCTTCCGCTGCGGGCCGCCTGTGCGGTGGACCTTCCCCCGGGGCCGTCCCGGCACGTGCAGGTGCGCCGGCTGCAGCCCGGCGATGCGCTCGTGCTCTTCGATGGCCGCGGCGGCGAGTGGCGCGCGCGCGTGCACGCGATCGGCCGGCAGTCGGTGCGGGTGGAGCCGCTCGCGCACGATCCCGTCGAGCGCGAGTTGGCGCCGGCCGTGACGCTCGTCGTCGGCATGCCGGCGAACGAACGCATGGACTGGCTCGTCGAGAAGGCGACCGAACTCGGCGCCGCGGCCCTGCAACCCGTGCTCTGCGAACGCTCGGTGCTGCGCCTCGAGGGCGAGCGTGCCGAGCGGCGCCGCATCCACTGGCAGGCGCTGGCGGTGGCGGCGGCCGAACAGTGCGGGCGCACGCGCGTGCCGGCGGTGCATCCGGTGCGCGGCCTTGGCCAGGTGCTGGCCGCGCTGCCGGCGGCGCCGCAGCGCTGGCTGCTCAGCCCCGGCGCGCAGGTCGCGCCGCAGAGGCCCGAACCCTCGCAGCCGCTGCTGGTGCTGAGCGGGCCCGAAGGCGGGCTGAGCGCGATCGAGGCGCAGGCGGCGCAGGCTGCGGGCTTCGAGCCGCGCGCACTCGGACCGCGGGTGCTGCGCGCGGAGACGGCGCCGCTGGCGCTGCTGGCCTGGCTGAGTCTGGCCTGAGACGCCTTGCGGGCATCTCCCGATACGGTCCTCCCTCTCCACGGCCGATGCGGCGGCGGGGCCGCATCGGCCGCTGCATCGCACGCCGGATCTGACGTGCGTTTGTGTTGCAGGCTTGACGAGGAAGGCGAATTGCCTATCCTCGCGCGCAGCCGGCACGGACGCAGTTGCCGCGTACCTGGGTGCCCAGACCAAGAACCGGCATGAACGCGCAGATCATCTTGCTGCTGACGCAGGACGGTGTCACGAACGGGGCGATCTATGCGCTGCTCGCCCTCGCGCTGGTGCTCGTGTTCGCGGTGACGCGCGTGATCTACATCCCGCAGGGCGAGTATGTCGCGCTCGGCGCGCTCACGGTCGCGAGCTTTCAGGCCGGCAAGACGCCCGGAACGCTTTGGCTGCTGCTGGGCTTCGGAGCCGCGGTGGCGGTCGTCGAGTTCGCGATCGCGCTGCGCAGCGGGCGTCGGCGCGCGATCTGGCGCATGCTGGGCTGGAACTTGGCGTACCCGCTCGCCGCGGCGCTCACTGTGCTGACGCTCGACGTGCAGGCGATGCCGCTGGCGGCGCAGGTCGTCCTCGCGCTCGCGCTCGTCGTTCCGCTCGGGCCGATGATCTACCGGCTCGCGTTCCAGCCGCTCGCGCACGCGTCGGTTCTCGTGCTGCTGATCGTCGCCGTCGCGGTGCATTTCGTGCTGGTCGGCCTTGCGCTGCTGCTGTTCGGTGCCGAGGGCCGGCGCACGCAGCCGTTCACCGAGGCGCGCGTCGAACTCGGTGCGATCACGCTCAACGGCCAGGCGCTGTGGGTGATCGGCGCGTCGCTCGTGCTGATCCTCGTCCTCTACCTCTTCTTCGAGCGCACGATCTACGGCAAGGCGCTGCGCGCGACGGCGATGCACCGTACCGGCGCGCGGCTGATGGGGATCTCGACCGTGCTCGCCGGCAAGCTGTCGTTCCTGCTGGCGGCGCTGATCGGCGCTCTGTCGGGCGTGCTGATCGCGCCGCTGACGACGATCTACTACGACACCGGCTTCATGATCGGCCTGAAGGGCTTCGTCGCGGCGATCGTCGGCGGCCTCGCGAGCTACCCGGCGGCGGCGGCCGGTGCGCTGCTGGTCGGGCTGCTCGAGTCGTTCTCGTCCTTCTGGGCGTCGTCGTTCAAGGAGGTGATCGTCTTCACGCTCATCATCCCGGTGCTGCTGTGGCGCTCGTTCACGACGCGCCGTGCCGGCGAGGACGAGGAATGATGCGGCGCGTGCCGACGGTGGTCCTGCTCGCCGCGGTCGCGCTCGCGCCGCTCGTGCTGCCCGAGTTCCAGGTCACGCTGCTCGGCTACATCGCGCTCGCCGCGCTCGTCGCGCTCGGCCTCGTGCTGCTCACCGGCGTCGCCGGCCTCACGTCGTTCGGCCAGGCGGCGTTCGTCGGCATCGGCGCGTACACGAGCGCGTGGCTGAGCACGACGAGCGCGCTGCCCGGCTGGCTCGGGTGGGCCGGGGGCTCACCCTGGATCGGGCTCGCGGCCGGCCTCATGCTGACCGCCGCGGTCGGGTGGATGCTCGGCGCGGTGACGCTCGGCCTGTCGGGGCACTACCTGCCGCTGTGCACGATCGCGTGGGGCATCAGCCTGTACTTCCTGTTCACGAACCTCGACTTCCTCGGCGGCCATGCCGGGTTGACGGACATTCCCCCGCCGCAGGTCGGCGGCACGCCGATCCGCGGTGCCGGCAGCTTCCACTACCTGATCTGGGCGACGCTGCTCGCGGCGATGGTCTTCACGCGCAACCTGCTCGACTCGCGCGCCGGACGCGCGATCCGCGCGCTGCGGGGCGGCGCGACGATGGCCGAGGCGATGGGCGTGGACACGGCACGGGCGAAGATGGCGGCGTTCATGGTCGCGGCGCTGTTCGCGGCCGTCTCGGGATGGCTATACGCGCACATGCAGCGCTTCATCAACCCGACGCCGTTCGGCCTGGGCATGAGCATCGAGTACCTGTTCATGGCCGTGATCGGGGGCGCGGCGAGCGTCTGGGGCGCGCTGCTCGGCGCCGGGCTGGTCACGTTCCTGAACCAGTGGCTGCAGGACGTGCTGCCGGCGCTGCTCGGCGCGTCGGGCAACTTCGAGGTGATCGTCTTCGGCATGCTGATGATCCTGCTCCTGCAGCGCACGCCCGACGGGCTGTGGCCGGTGCTCACGCGCTGGCTGCCGGGCGCGCGCCAGGCGCAGCGCAGTCGCGCACCGCGGGCGGTGCCGCAAGGCGAGCCGCTGCCGGCGCGCACCCCGCTCGCGCGTGGCACGGTGCTGCTCGCTCTGCGCGGCGTGACCAAGCGTTTCGGCGGCCTCGTCGCGAACCACGACATGAGCTTCGAGGTGCATGCCGGCGAGGTGCTCGCGCTGATCGGGCCGAACGGCGCCGGCAAGAGCACGCTCTTCAACGGCGTTTCGGGAACCGATCCGGCGAGCGAAGGCGAGATCAGCTTCCTCGGCCGGCGCATCGAGCGCCTGGGCGCACGCGAGATCGCGCGCCTGGGCATGAGCCGCACCTTCCAGCACGTGCGGCTGCTGCCCTCGATGAGCGTGCTCGAGAACGTCGCGCTCGGCGCGCACCTGCGCGGCAGCCGCGGCGTGCTCGCCGCCGGGCTGCGCCTGGACCGTGGGGAGGAGCGCCGGCTGCTCGCCGAGGCGGCGCGCCAGATCGAGCGCGTGGGCCTCGGCGCAAGCATGTTCGAGCCCGCGGGCAGCCTCGCGCTGGGTCAGCAGCGCATCGTCGAGATCGCGCGTGCGCTCGCCGCCGACCCCTGCCTGCTGCTGCTCGACGAGCCTGCCGCCGGGCTGCGCCTGCGCGAGAAGCAGGCGCTCGCCGAACTGCTGGCGAAGCTGCGCGACGACGCGGTCGGCATCCTGCTGGTCGAGCACGACATGGACTTCGTGATGGGGCTCGCCGATCGCGTCGTCGTCATGGACTTCGGCGAGAAGATCGCCGAGGGCCTGCCCGCCGAGGTGCAAGCCAACCCGGCAGTGGTCGAGGCCTACCTGGGCGGGGTCGCGTCGTGAACGCCGGAGCGCGCGCCACGCCGGTCGGCACTGCCGCGGCAGCGCCGATGCTCGAGGTGCGCGACCTGTGCGTCTCGTATGGCAGGGTCGAGGCGCTGCACGGCGCCAGTCTGCGCGTCGATGCCGGCAGCATCGTCACCGTGATCGGTCCGAACGGCGCCGGCAAGACGACGATGCTCGCGGCGATCATCGGCCTGCTCGCGCGCGGCCGCGGGGAGGTGCGCTTCCTCGGTCAGGACGCGTCCGGGCTGGAAGTCGAGCGGATGGTCGAGTGCGGCATGGGTCTCGTCCCCGAGTCGCGCGCGCTGTTCGGCGGCTTGAGCGTCGCCGACAACCTGCTGCTCGGCGCGTTCGCGCGGCACCGCACCGGTGCGCGCGACCATGCCGCGGCAATGGAGCGCGTCTTCGACCTCTTCCCGCGCCTGAAGGAGCGGCGCACCCAGGAGGCGGGAACGCTCTCGGGCGGCGAGCGCCAGATGCTCGCGCTCGGCCGCGCGCTGATGGCGCAGCCGCGCCTGCTGCTGCTCGACGAACCGAGCCTCGGCCTGGCGCCGCAGATCGTGCGGGAGATCTTTCGCATCATCGGCGAACTGCGCAGCAGCGGCGTATCCATCCTGCTCGTCGAGCAGAACGCGCGCGCGGCGCTGCAGGTCGCTGATCACGGCTACGTTCTCGAGAACGGCCGGATCACGCTCGAAGGGCCTGCCGCCGACCTGGCCCGCAATCCCCGCGTCATCGAGTCCTACCTCGGTCTGGGGCGCGGGCGGTGAAGCGGCAGAGTCCCGGCGCCGGAGGCGACTTCCACTCGCCGCCGGACCGTGTGCAAGGCAGAATCGATCCACCACGCTGAAGGAGCAAGACGATGGCAGAAGTGCGCAACACGATCCTCGCGGCCCTGACTGGGCTGGCGCTGGCAGCGGCGATCCCGGTTCAGGCGCAGGTCAAGATCGGGGTCATCACCTCGGCTACCGGCCCGACCGCATTCGTGGGCATCCCGCAGAAGAACACGGCGACGCTGCTGCCGACCCGGATCGGCGACCTGAGCGTCGAGTACATCCAGTACGACGACGCGAGCGACTCGACGCAGACCGTGCAGCTGACCAAGAAGCTGCTGTCCGAGTCGCGCATCGACGCGCTGATCGGGCCGTCGGGCTCGCCGAACGCGATCGGCGTGCTGCAGTTCATCGCCGAGGCGAAGACGCCGATGCTCGCTCCGGTCGGCACCGGCGCGGTCGTGTTGCCGATGGACGACCAGCGGCGCTGGGCGTTCAAGGCGCACCCGAACGACTCCGTGGTCAGCGAGGGCCTGATCAGCGCGATGACCAAGCGCGGGGTGAAGACCGTCGGCTTCATCGGCCGCAACGACCCGTACGGCGACGTCTGGTACAAGACCTTCGCGCCGATGGCCGAGAAGGCGGGCCTGAGGATCGTCGCCAACGAGCGCTACAACCGCGAGGACACGAGCGTCACCGGCCAGGTGCTGAAGCTGATGGCCGCCAGCCCCGACGCAGTGCTCGTCGCCGGCGTTGCCGCCGACGCCGCGTTGCCGAACATGCAGCTCGTCGACGCCGGCTACAAGGGTCCGATCTTCCAGACGCACGGCGCGGCGACGCCGGCGTTCATCAAGATCGGCGCCAAGAAGGTGGAGGGCGCGCTCGTCGTCGGCCCGCTGCTGCTCGTGATCGACGAGATCCCGGACAGCGTGCCGACCAAGAAGGTCGCGCTCGAGTACCTGGCGAAGTACGAGAAGCAGTTCGGCGCGCAGCCGCCGATCTTCGGTGCCGGCGTCTGGGACTCGGGCCTGCTGCTGCAGCACGCGATCCCGCAGGCGGCGAAGAAGGGCAAGCCCGGAACACCCGAGTTCCGCGCCGCGCTGCGCGATGCGCTCGAAGGGGCACAAGACCTCGTCACCTCGCAGGGCGTCGTCAACATGACGCCGCAGGACCACTCGGGCTACGACGAGCGCGGTCGCGTGCTGATGACGGTGAAGAACGGCAAGTTCTCGCTCGTGCGCGACTGACGAGTCGCGGCCCCGACGCGGTCCAGGTCCACGCTGCGCCTGTCGGCTGTGGTGATGCCTCAGCGCTGCAGGCGGTTCGATCCCGCGACGATGTCGAAGCGGAACAGCCGGCATTCGATGCCGCCGTTCCATAGCGGCACGCGGCGGCTTTCCTTCAGCCGCAGCATCGACGGCAGCCGCGGCTCGGGGCTCAGGCACCAGGCGCTCCAGCCGGCGTAGTGGCGCTTCCAGTGTGCCGCCAGCGCGGCGAAGAAGTCCGCGGCGCCGGCTTCGCCGTCGAAACCTTCGCGCGCGGGGCGCGTTCCCTTGGGGTCGATGCGCGCGCCGTACGGCGGGTTCATCAGCAGCGTTCCGCGCGCCGCCGGCGGCAGGCGCTGCAGCGCGTCCGCGGTCTTGAACGCGATGGCGTGCGCGACGCCGGCACGCTCGGCGTTGCGCGCGGCGAAGTCGGTCATGCGAAAGCTCACGTCGCTGGCGAACACCGGCGCGGCGGGTGCATGCACGCGCGCTCGCGCGGCCTGCTTCATCTGCTGCCAGTCCGCGCGCAGCGGCTCGAAGGGCAGCTGCCGCTCGAAGGCGAAACGCCGCTGCAGGCCCGCAGCGATGCCGCAGGCGAGCTGCGCGGCTTCGATCGCGATCGTGCCGGCGCCGCAGAAGGGGTCCAGCAGCGCGCCGTCCTCGGCGCGGCCCTGCCAGCCCGCGGCAGCGAGCATCGCCGCGGCCAGCGTCTCCTTCAGCGGCGCCTCGCCCTTCACCGCCTGGCCGCCGCCGCGCGCGTCGCGCCAGCCGCGCTTGAACAGCGCCTCGCCGGAGGTGTCGGCGTACAGCCGCGCTTGCGTGGCGTCGAGGAAGAGGACGAGCGGCAGCGTCGGGTGCCGCGTGTCGACACTCGGACGCGCGCCGCTGGCTTCGCGCAGCGCGTCGCAGACGGCGTCCTTCACGCGCAGCGCGGCGAAGTTCAGGCTTTGCAGCGGGCAGCGCTGCGCCGAGACGTCCACGCGCAGCGTCTGCTGCGGCGTGATCCATTGCGGCCAGGCCACACGCCGGGCGAGCGCGTAGAGGTCGTTCTCGTCGCGATACGGCCCATCGGCCAGCGGCCAGAGCACGCGCTGGCCGAGCCGGCATTCGAGGTTGAGCCGCATTGCCGCGGCGAGTTCGCCGTGCACCCAGGCGCCGCCGCGCACGGCGGTCGCGCGCTCGCCGGTGATCGTCTGCAGCTCGGCGGCGAGCAAGGCCTCCACGCCCTGGGCGCAGGGAACGAACATCGCCGGCGTCATGCCTGCGCGCGGCGCATCGGCGCGGGCTCGATGCGCAGCAGCTCGCGGTACTTGGCGACGGTGCGCCGCGCCACCTGGATGCCCTGCTCCTCGAGCATCAGCGAGAGCTGGCTGTCGGAGAGCGGCTTCGTGCGGTCCTCGGCGTCGACGAGCTGCTGGATGAGCGCGCGCACCGCGGTGCTGCTGGCGTTGCCGCCGGCCTCGGTGTGCAGGCTGGAGCCGAAGAAGTACTTGAGCTCGTAGGTGCCCATGGGCGTGCTCATGTACTTGGCGGTGGTGACGCGCGAGATCGTGCTCTCGTGCAGGTTCAGCTCGTCGGCGATCTCGCGCAGCACGAGCGGCTTCATGGCGATCGCGCCGTGGGTGAAGAAGCTCTTCTGGCGCTCGACGATGGCCTGCGAGACGCGCAGGATGGTGTCGAAGCGCTGCTGGATGTTGCGCACGAACCAGCGCGCCTCCTGCAGCCGCGCCGAGAGCTCGGGCGCGCTGCCGCGCTGGCCGCGCAGCGCCCGGGCGTAGACGTCGTTGATGCGCAGCCGCGGCATCACCTCGGGATTGAGCACCGCCTTCAGGCCGCCGCGCGTGCGCTGCACGATCACGTCGGGAACGACGATCTGCCCGTCGACGTCGGCGAACGGGCGCCCGGGCTTGGGCTCGCAGGCGGTGATCATCGCCTGCGCCGCACGCAGCTGGGCCTCGCTGCCGCCGGTGAGGACGGCCAGGCGGCGCAGGTCGCGGCGCGCCAGGTGCTCGAGGTGCTTTTCGCAGACGAGGATGGCCAGCCGCCGCTCGGGGCTGGGCGGTTGGCGTTCCTGCAGCTGCAGCACCAGGCATTCGGAGAGGCTGCGCGCCCCGACGCCGGTGGGCTCGAGGTTGTGCAGCCAGTGCAGCGCGCAGCGCAGGCGCTCGCCGATGTCGTCGAGCGCCTGCGCGTCGGTCCGGCCAAGCAGTTCGGCCAGCCGCGCGGCGATCTCGTCCAGCGGGTCCGCGAGGTAGCCGTCCGCGTCGAGCGACTCGATCAGCGCTTCGAGCGCGAGCCGGTCCTCGGGGCCAAGCCGCATGCCGGTGATCTGATGGCGCAGGTGGTCCTGCAGGCTCGTTCCGGCCGTACGGCGCTCGTTCGGGTCGTCGTCTTCGTCGCCCGCGGCGTTGCCGGCGCCGCCGCTGGTGCCCGAGGGCGTCTCGCGGATGCCGTCGAAGTCATCGCCCTCGGTGCCGTTCTCCCAGTCCTCGCGCGCGGTGGTGCCGAAGTCGCCGCCGCCGACTTCGGCCAGCGCCGGGCCCTCGCTGGCGCCGCTGTTGTCGTCGGCGTCGCCGTCCTCGGCCTGACTGCGCGCACCGGCGCGGTCGTCGGGCAGGCGGCGGTCCAGCGGCGACTCGAAGGGGCTGCCGGCGTCCTCGTCGAGGTCGAGGAAGGGGTTCTGGTCGAGCATCTGCCCGACCTCCTGGTGCAGCTCGAGCGTCGAGAGCTGCAGCAGGCGGATCGACTGCTGCAGCTGCGGCGTCAGCGCCAGGTGCTGCGAGAGCCGGACCTGAAGCGAGGGCTTCATGTTCACATCCGGAAGTGCTCGCCCAGGTAGACCTTGCGCACCTGGGCGTTGGCGACGATCTCGGTGGGCGTGCCCTCGGCGAGCACGCGGCCCTCGCTGATGATGTAGGCACGGTCGCAGATGCCCAGCGTCTCGCGCACGTTGTGGTCGGTGATGAGCACGCCGATGCCGCGCTGGCGCAGGAAGCCGATGATGCGCTGGATCTCGATGACGGCGATCGGGTCGACGCCGGCGAAGGGCTCGTCCAGCAGGATGAAGCGCGGTTGCGTCGCCAGCGCGCGCGCGATCTCGACGCGGCGCCGCTCGCCGCCGGAGAGCGCGGGCGCCGGCGAGTCGCGCAGCTTCTCGATGCCGAGGTCGGCCAGCAGCTGCGCCAGGCGCTCGTCGATGCGCGCGGCGGACAAGGGCCTGCCGTCGGGCCCGAACTGCAGTTCGAGCATGGCGCGAATGTTCTCTTCCACCGTCAGCTTGCGGAAGATCGACGCCTCCTGCGGCAGGTAGGACAGGCCCAGGCGCGAGCGGCGGTGGATCGGCAGGCCCTGGATCGGCGTGCCATCGATGCGGATCTCGCCGTCGTCGGCGCGCACGAGGCCGACCACCATGTAGAAGGTCGTCGTCTTGCCGGCTCCGTTGGGCCCGAGCAGGCCCACGACCTCGCCCGCGCCCACCGCCAAGTGCACGTCGTGCACGACGCGACGCGCGCCGTAGGACTTGGCCAGGCGCTCGGCCTCCAGGCGGCTTGCGGCCGCGGCGGCAGAGGGCACGGCCGCCGTCATCGGCGTGCGGGCTCCGAAGCCGCGTCGGCGGCGCGGCGCGGCACGAGCACGGCGCGCACGCGGCCGTCCGCTCCGCTGGCCGCCGTGCCGCCCCCGGTCGCGATGCCGCCTCCTTGCGCGCTGAACAGTTCGGCGGCATGGTTCCAGGTGATCTGCGCGCCGGTGATCTCGTCGAGCGTGCGGCTGCCCTCGGTGCGGCGCACGAGCGCGTTGCCGATGAAGCGCAGGATCTCGGTCTTGCCGTCGAACTCGACGCGCAATGCCCGGCCCTGGACGTATTCCTCGACTCCGTCGCGCTTCTGGCGATAGTTGACCGGCGCTGCCGCGCTGCCCCAGGCCGTGGCCTGGTAGAAGCCGTCGGGCGTCTGGCGGATCTCGACGCGCTCCGCCTCGATGCGCATCGTCCCCTGCGTGATGACGACGTGGCCTTCGAAGCGGCTCACCTGGTTCAGCAGGTCGGCACTGCCCGAGCGGTCGGCCTGGATCTCCAGCGGCAGGCGGCTGTCGGCCTTCTCTGCCCGCGCGCCCGGACCCACCAGAGCGCAGGCGACCAGCAGGACCGCCAGGCGATGGACAGGCCGGGGGGTGAGCGCGATCGGATGATGCATTTGCGGCATGAAACTTGCAGGCATTCTAGTTGCAGGCTTCTGCCGCGGGACGCGAAAAGTGGGCAATCTGTGCGGCCTTGCCGCACTCGGCGTCTTCGCTGCCGGCAGGCTCAGCCCTTGCGGGCGAGCTGGATCAGATAGTCTGCCACCTGCAAGGCCCGCTCGTGGCTGCCGGCAAGCGAGGCGGACGTGAAATATCGACCGCCAAGGCCGAGCAAGGGCACGCCGTCGACCTTGTAGGCGTCGGCGAGTTGGCGCGCCTTGGCGGCCTTGGTGTTGACCTGGAACGAGCGGTAGGCGTCGACGAACTTCGTCTTGTCGGCGCCGGCGGCGGTCGCGAGCGCGACGGCGTCGTTCTCGCTGATCAGCCGCTGGCCCTGGGTGTGGATCGCGGCAAAGATCTTGCGGTGCGCCATCTCCAGCGCGCCGATCTCCTCCAGCGCGTAGTACAGCTTCTGTCCCACCTGGTGGCGCGCCGTGAAACCGACCGGGACACGGCGAAACGCGACTTCGGCGGGCAGGCGCTTGGACCACGCCTCCAGCAGCGGCTCGAAGACGTTGCAATGCGGGCACTCGTACCAGAAGAACTCGCTCACGTCGATCTTGCCCGGCGGCGGCAGCATCGACGCCGGCAGCGGTTGCGCCAGCTTGACGTACTGGCGGCCTTCGGCCGGTGCCTGTGCGTGCGCCGCTTTGCCGGTCGCCGCCGCGAGGCCGAGGCCGGCCAGCTGAATCGAGAAGTCGCGCCGCTTCATGAGCGTCCTTTCGGGATCTGGGTCTTGAGAGGCCGCCGGTGGATCCGGCTGCCGGGGTCGGAGTTCCGCGGGGCCTCGGGTCGAGTGCCTTGGACGTCGTGCGGTCACGGTTGCTGCTCCGCGCGCACGAGCTGCGACTCGATGCTCGAGGACAGCAGGCGGCTTTGGATCCCTTCGGCCTCGCCGCGGGTCGTGTAGGGGCCCATGCGCACGCGATAGACGACGCGGCCATGCTGCTCGCGTTCGCTGATGCGCGCGCCGTGGCCGAGCATCGCCAGTCGCGCCCGCTGCTGCTCGGCTTCGTCGATGCGCGAGTACGCCCCGGCCTGGACGAAGAAGACGATCGCGCCCGGCACTTGCGGCCCGGGCGTCTGCGCGCCGGAGAGGATCGCCGCCGGGTCGCGCGCGCCGGCGGCGCTGCCGGCGCCGGCGGGCACGGCCGGCACGGCCGGCACGGCCGTCGCGACGGCGGCCGACGCCCCGCCTGCAGCGCCAGCGCTCGCGGCCTCCACCACGCGCGGGGGTTTTCCCGCCAGCGGCGCGTTCGGATCCCAGTTGCGGTTGCGCTGCTGCTCGGCCTGATCCTGCTCGGCCGTTCGCTGCGGCACCTTGTCGATGAAAGGAACCGGCACCTTGGTGATGTAGAGCGCCACGCCCAGCGCGAGCGCCAGCCCCAGCAGCAGCCCGGACACGAGCCCGAGCACGAAGCCGCCATGCTGCGGCTGTTTCGCGGGCGCGCTTCGACGCGAGCGCTTCATGCCTGCGCCTCCGCGGTCGCGGGAGCCCGCTGCAGCGATTGCGGCGCGCTCACGCCCAGCACCGCCAGGCCCGCCTGCAGCACCTCGCGCGTGGCCGCGAGCAGCGCCATGCGCGCGCGCGTGAGCGCGGCGTCCTCGCCGAGGAAGCGCTCGGCGGCGTACCAGGCGTGCAGCGCCGCGGCGAGCTCGCGCAGGTAGAAGGCGACGTCGTGCGGCGCCAGTTCGGCCGCGGCGCGCGTCAGCATGTCGGGATAGTCCGCCAGGCGCAGCAGCAGCGCCTGCTCGCTGGGCGCGCTCAGGCGCGCCAGATCGGCGCCGGCCAGCGCCGCGTTGGAGGCATCGCCGCCGCGCTCGGCGTACTGCGCCAGCACCGAGCAGATGCGCGCGTGCGCGTACTGCACGTAGAAGACCGGGTTCTCGTCGCTCTGCGCCAGCGCCAGGTCGACGTCGAAGACGAACTCGGTGTCGGCCTTGCGGCCGATGAGGAAGAAGCGCACGGCGTCGCGGCTGGTCCACTCGACGAGGTCGCGCAGCGTCACGTAGCTGCCCGCGCGCTTGGAGATCTTCACCTCCTGGCCGCCGCGCATCACCGTCACCATCTTGTGCAGCACGTAGTCGGGGAAGCCCTTGGGGATGCCCATGTCCAGGGCCTGCAGCCCGGCGCGCACGCGCGCGATGGTGCCGTGGTGGTCGCTGCCCTGGACGTTGATGACCTTCGTGAAGCCGCGTTCGAACTTGTCGACGTGGTAGGCGACGTCGGGGACGAAGTAGGTGTAGGGCGAAGCCGCCGCGGCAGCGTCGCCCGCGGGCGCGGACTTGCGCATGACGCGGTCCTTGTCGTCGCCGAAGTCGGTCGTGCGCAGCCACAGCGCGCCGTCGCGCTCGTAGGTGTGGCCGCTGGCCACCAGGCGCTCGACGGTGGCCTGCACGCGGCCGCTGCCGTAGAGGCTGGACTCGAGGTAGTAGCGGTCGAAGCGCAGACCGAAGGCCTGCAGGTCCAGGTCCTGCTCGTGGCGCAGGTAGGCGACGGCGAATTGGCGGATGTCGTCGAGGTTCTCGACGTCGCCGCTGGCGGTGTAGCTGCGATCGTCGGCGCTCACCGTGCGCCGCGCGCGGTAGGCATCGGCGATGTCCTGGATGTAGTCGCCGTTGTAGGCCGACTCCGGCCAGCCCTCGTCGCCGGGGGCGAGCCCACGCAGTCGGCACTGCGTCGACAGCGCGAGGGTGGCGATCTGCACGCCGGCGTCGTTGTAATAGAACTCGCGCTGCACGGCATGGCCCTGGGCTGCGAGCAGGTTGCACAGCGCATCGCCGAGCGCCGCCTGGCGCGCGTGGCCCACGTGCAGCGGTCCGGTCGGGTTGGCGGAGACGAACTCGACCATGACGCGCTGGCCGCTCGGCGCGCGCTGGCCGAAGGCCTGGCCGGCGGCCAGCACCTCGGCGACGACGCGCTGCCGCGCCTGCGCCGTGAGGCGCAGGTTCACGAAGCCGGGGCCGGCGATCTCGAGCGAAGCCACCCAGCGCTGCACGGCCGGCTGCGCGCGCAGCGCCTCGACGAGGGCCTCTGCGATCTCGCGCGGATTCTTCTTCAGGCTGCGCGCCAGCGGCATCGCCGCGGTGATGGCCAGGTCGCCGTGCGTGGCCTGCTTCGGGGATTCGAAAGCCGCGACGGGCGCGGCCCCGGGGGCCAGCACCGCCAGCGCGCGCGACAGCGCCTGCAGCAGCTCCTGCTTGGCTTGGATCATCGCCGGATTCTACTTTTCGGCCTGCGCGCGTCCGCCGCTGCCGGGATTGCGCCGCGATCGCCGGCTTGTTCAGCGCACCAGGAGGCCATGCCGACGACGATGATGCGTGCTCGGGACGTGCCCCACGGCCCTGCGTCCGCCATGACCGATTCGGCCACCGCCACCTCCGCCTCCCCCGCCGCCGCACTGCCGCCGCAGATCGGCAAGTACCGGGTGCTCGCGCGGCTGGGCGAGGGCGCCACGAGCGAGGTCTTCCTCGCGCACGACGCCTTCCGCGGCTGCAACGTCGCCATCAAGCGCGTGCGCCTGGGGCTGCTGCCGGACTCGCGCGAATCGCACTTCCAGCGCCGCTTCTTCGCCGCCGAGGCGGCGCTGGTCGGGCGGCTGAACCACCCGAACGTGGTGCAGATCCTGGACGCCGTCGCCGACGACGCCGCACCCTACCTGGTGATGGAGTACGTCGACGGCGTGACGCTGCGGCGCTACTGCCGCGCCGACGCGCTGCTGCCGCTGGACCAGATCGTCGAGATCGGCTTCAAGTGCGCGATGGCGCTGTCCTACGTCTACCGCCAGGGCGTGATCCACCGCGACGTGAAGCCGGCCAACCTGCTCGCGGTGCTGGACGGCGATCAGGTCATCGACGTGAAGATCACCGACTTCGGCAGCGCCTTCAACCAGGCGTCCGACGCCACGCAGGTCTACCGCGTGGGTTCGCTGGCCTATATGTCGCCGGAGCAGCTCGACGGCGACACGCTCGACTGCCGCGCCGACATCTACTCGCTCGCCGCGGTGCTCTACCACCTGATCGCCGGGCGTCCGCCCTTCGACGCCACGCGGCAGGCGGCGATCATGCACCAGATCTACAACCTCGAGCCGGCCTCGCTGAGCAGCCTGCGCGAAGGCGTCTCCAGGCGCCTGGACGCGCTCGTTCTGCAGGCGCTGGCCAAGGACCGCGCGCAGCGCCCCGACGACTGGGAGCAGTTCGCCGCCGCGCTCGCGGCGCTGGTCACCGACCACGAGGTGCCGCGCGCCTCGCTGCAGCGCGTCCTCGATTCGGAACGCTTCAACCTGCTGCGTTCGCTCGAGTTCTTCCGCGATTTCGGCGACGTCGAACTCTGGGAAGTCGTGCACCGCGCGCGCTGGCAGCGGCTGCCCTACGGCCACGCGATCTATCGCAAGGGGCAGGAAGGCGACGACTTCCACATCCTCGCCGGGGGCGGTGTCGACGTCTACCGCGACGGCGAGCGCGTGGCGCGCCTGGGCGTGGGCGATTCCGTCGGCGAGATGGCCTACCTCGCCCCCAACCCGGAACTGCGCGTGCACGCCGCCGACGTGCTGGTGTGCGATCCGGCGACGACGATCTCCTTCACCCCGCAGACGCTGTCCCAGCTCTCGATGGCCACGCGCCATCTCTTCGACCGCGCCTTCATCGAGGTGCTCGTGCGCCGCCTGCACGCCGCGCACGAGGCGCTGGCGCAACCGCGGCGCATTCTGTAGCGACTTTGTCATCGTGGCACCTGCCCGCTGCGTTGTGGGGCCTGGCCGAAGGGCGGCATCCATGCTGCAATCGCCTCGGCCGCTCAGGCGCGTGGCGCCGTGCCCCAACCAGGAGAAGCGATGAAGAGAATCTTGACCTTG
Source organism: Burkholderiales bacterium (assembly GCA_026932425.1). GTDB lineage: Bacteria > Pseudomonadota > Gammaproteobacteria > Burkholderiales > Burkholderiaceae_C > Rubrivivax. Next base: position 17,440 of record JAIXKN010000088.1, on the reverse strand, counting down.
CTTGCCGTGTCCTGTGCCGTTGTCGTGCTGCCGCTGCGGGCGGCGACGACTGCAACGAATACGGCGGCAGAGCAGAACGACGCGCCAACCGCCCAGCAGGCCAAGATGGGCAGTTGCAGCACCGAGTTCAAGGCGACCGGCAGGCCCGGATCCGAGCGCCAGGCCTTCATGAAGGAATGCCTGAAGAAGGAGTCCGACGCCAGGACGGCGCAGCAGAACAGGATGAAGACCTGCAGCGCCGACTTCAAGAAGACCGGCAGGCCCGGCGCCGAGCGCCAGGCCTTCATGAAGGAGTGCCTGAGCAACTAGCGGCCTGTTGCCGAGGCTAGGGCAGGGAGCCCGGGCTCCAGTATCCCGGGTCGCCGAAGCTCTGCCTGATGAAGTCGAGCCACAGCCGCATCCGAAGCGGCAGGTGCTTGCGCTGCGCGAAGATCGCGTAGATGCCGCTGGGCGGCGCGGCGAATTCGTCGAGCACGACGACGAGGCGGCCTTGCGTGACCTCGCGCTCGACCTCCCAGGCGCTGCGCCATGCGATTCCCATGCCCGCCAGGCACCACGCGAAGAGGACCTGGCCGTCGCTGCAGTCCAGGCGCCCGCGTGGGCGCCAATGCGTCAGCGCGCCATCGACGACGAAGGCCCAGCCGCGCGTCTGACTGGCTTCCGACGACAGGCTCAGGCACTCGTGCCGCGCGAGGTCGGCCGGCGTGCGCGGCACCCCGGCGCGCTGCAGGTAGGCGGGTGCGGCCACGCACAGCCGGCGGTTGTCCGCCAGGCGCAGGCTCACCAGGCTGGAGTCACCGAGGTCGCCGACGCGGATCGCGCAGTCGAAGCCCTCGTGGACGATGTCGACGACGCGGTCCGAGAGGTTGAGCGAGACGCTGACCTCGGGATGCCGCGCGATGAAGTCCGGCACCAGCGGCGCCACGTGCCGGCGCCCGAAGCCCGCGGGGGCGGTGAGACGCAGGTGGCCGCTGGCCTTGATGCCGCCGGCGCTGACGCTGGCCTCGGCGTTGGCCAGTTCGGCCAGCAGGCGCTGGCAGTCCTCGAGGAAGGCGCTGCCCTCGTGCGTCAGCGAGATGCGACGTGTCGTACGGATCAGCAGCTTCACGCCCAGGCGCTTCTCCAGCGCGTCGATGCGCCGGCCGATCACCGCCGGTGCCACGCCCTCCGCGCGCGCCGCGGCCGTGAGGCTGCCGCGTGCGGCCACGGCGACCAGCGTCTCGATCTGCTTGAGCCGGTCCATGAGGCGCGACTATGCATCAAACGGGCAACAATCCATGAAGCCTTGCGTCATTAGTCGCTGTGGATGGTTCGAATAGAGTTCGGGTCTGCGCCCAGACGATCCCGGAGGAAAACACCATGACCGAACGCATCACCGTCCATGGCCTGCAGGTGGCCACCAGCCTGCACCGCTTCATCGAACAGCGGGTGCTGCCGGGGACCGGCATCGAGCCCGCGGCCTTCTGGGCCGGCTTCGATGCCATCGTTGCCGACCTCGCGCCGAAGAACGCCGCCCTGCTGGCCGAGCGCGAGCGGCTGCAGGCCGAGATCGACGCCTGGCACAAGGCCAACCCGGGGCCGATTCGCGGCATGAAGAAGTACAAGGCTTTCCTGCAGAAGATCGGCTACCTCGTGCCGGTGCCGGAGAAGGTGCGCGCGACGACGAAGAACGTCGACGCCGAACTCGCGCTGCAGGCCGGGCCGCAGCTGGTCGTGCCCATCACCAACGCGCGCTACGCGCTCAACGCCGCCAACGCGCGCTGGGGCAGCCTCTACGACGCGCTCTACGGAACCGACGCCTTGCCCGAGGACGACGGCGCGACCCGCATCGGCGCCGGCGGCGAGGGCTACAACCCCGTGCGCGGCGCCAAGGTCATCGAGTACGCGCGCCACGTGCTCGACCGCTGCGCGCCGCTGAAGAAGGGCTCGCACCTGGATTCGGTGTCCTATCGCGTCGTCGACGGGGCGCTGGCCGTCACCCTGGCCGACGGACGCAGCGTGGGGCTGCAGACGCCGGCGCAGTTCGTCGGCTACCAGGGGCCGGCCGATGCGCCCTCGTCGGTGCTGCTCGTCCATCACGGCCTGCACCTGGACATCCGCATCGACGCCGCGCATCCGATCGGCAAGAGCGACCCCGCCGGCGTCGCCGACCTCGTCATCGAGGCCGCGCTCTCCACCATCCTCGACCTCGAGGACTCGGTGGCCGTCGTCGACGCCGAGGACAAGGTGCTGGCCTACGGCAACTGGCTGGGCATCCTGCAGGGCTCGCTCACCGAGACCTTCGACAAGGGCGGGCGCACGGTGACGCGCGGCCTCAATGCCGACCGCGTCTACACCGGCCCGCGCGGCGAAGAGGTGCTGCTGCACGGGCGCAGCCTGCTCTTCGTGCGCAACGTCGGCCATCTCATGACCAACCCCGCGATCCTCTGGGGCGAGGGCGGGCGCGAGATCCCCGAAGGCATCCTGGACGCCGTCATCACGACGACGATCGCGCTGCACGACCTGCAGAAGACCTCGGGCCTGCGCAACAGCCGCAAGGGCAGCGTCTACATCGTCAAGCCGAAGATGCACGGCCCGGTGGAAGTGGCCTTTGCCGCCGAGCTCTTCACGCGCGTGGAGAAGATGCTGGGCCTGCCCAAGGCGACGGTCAAGCTCGGCATCATGGACGAGGAGCGGCGCACCAGCGTCAACCTGAAGGCCTGCATCGCCGCCGCCGCCGACCGCGTGGCCTTCATCAACACCGGCTTCCTCGACCGCACCGGCGACGAGATGCACACCGCGATGCGCGCCGGCCCGATGCGCCGCAAGGGGGACATGAAGAGCAGCGAGTGGATCCAGGCCTACGAGCGCAGCAACGTGCTCGTCGGGCTGGAATGCGGCCTGCGCGGCAAGGCGCAGATCGGCAAGGGCATGTGGGCCATGCCCGACCTCATGGCGGCCATGCTGCAGCAGAAGATCGGCCACCCGCAGGCCGGCGCCAACACGGCCTGGGTACCGAGCCCGACGGCGGCCACGCTGCACGCGCTGCACTACCACCAGGTCGATGTCTTCAAAGTGCAGAGGGCGCTGGAGAAGACCGACTACGACGCCGTGCGCGGCGAGATCCTCGACGGCCTGCTCACGGTGCCGGTGGTGAGGACGCCCAAGTGGAGCGACGCCGAGAAGCAGCAGGAGCTCGACAACAACGCGCAGGGCATCCTCGGCTACGTCGTGCGCTGGATCGACCAGGGCGTGGGCTGCTCCAAGGTGCCCGACATCCACGACGTCGGCCTGATGGAGGACCGCGCGACGCTGCGCATCAGCAGCCAGCACATGGCCAACTGGCTGCTGCACGGCGTCGTCACCAGGGCGCAGGTGCGCAGCACCCTGAAGCGCATGGCCAAGGTCGTCGACAAGCAGAACGCCGGCGACCCGGCCTACAAGCCGATGGCGCCTGCCTACGACGGCGCCGCCTTCCAGGCCGCGAGCGACCTCGTCTTCAAGGGCCTGGTGCAGCCCAGCGGCTACACCGAGCCGCTGCTGCACGGCTGGCGGCTGAAGGTGAAGGCCGCCTCCTAGCCGCCGATGCGCTCGGCCAGGCGTGCGGCCTGGTCGATCGCTCGCACCGCATCGAGCTCGGCGGCGCGGTCGGCGCCGCCGATGAGGTGCACCGTGAACCCGCGTGCGCGCAGCGCATCGTGCAGCGCGCGGTCCTCGACCTGCCCGGCGCAGACGATGACGTGATCCACCGCCAGGCACTGCGGCTTGCCGTCGGCGTCGCGCAGATGCAGCCCCGCGTCGTCGATGCGCTCGTACTTCACGCCGGCGTGCAGGCGGAGATCGGCCTGGCGCAGCAGCGCCTTGAGGATCCAGCCGGTGGTGCGGCCCAGCGTGCGCCCCGGCGTGCCCGGCTTGCGCTGCAGCAGATGCACCTCGCGCCGCGGCGGCACGGGCTGCTGCGGTGCGGCGAGGCCGCCAGCGCCCTGCAAGTGCGCGTCGACGCCCCAGGTGCGGCGGAAGTGCGCGACATCGGTGGCATCGCGCACGTCGCCGAGCAGGAAGAGCGCGACGTCGAAGCCGATGCCGCCGGCGCCGATGATGGCCACGCGCTCGCCCACGGCGGCGCCGCGCGCGAGCACGTCGACGTAGCTCAGGACCTTGCGGTGGTCGATGCCGGCGATGTCGGGCACGCGCGGCGTCGCGCCGGTGGCGAGCACGACCTCGTCGAAGCCGCCTTGAGCGATCTCGTCGGCCGTGACGCGCCGGCCCAGGTGCAGCTCGACGCCCAGACGCTGCAGCCGCGTGCGGTGGTAGCGCAGGGCTTCGTCGAACTCGCGCTTGCCCGGGATGCGCCGCGCCATGTTGAGCTGACCGCCGAGCTGGGCTTGCGCCTCGAAGAGCGTGACGCGGTGGCCGCGCTCGGCGGCGTTGACGGCGAAGGCCATGCCCGCCGGCCCGCCGCCGACGACGGCCAGCTTCAGCGCCTGCGCTGCCTTCGCGCCGCCGAACTCGATCTCGCGTCCGGCGCGCGGATTGACCAGGCAGCTTGCCGCGCGCTCGCTGAAGATGGCGTCCAGGCAGGCCTGGTTGCAGGCGATGCAGGTGTTGATCTCGTCGCTGCGCTGCTGGCGCAGCTTGAGGGCGAAGTCGGGATCCGCCAGCAGCGGCCGCGCCATCGAGACGAGGTCGGCCGCGCCGCGCGCGAGGATGGCCTCGGCGACCTCGGGCGTGTTGATGCGGTTGGAGGCCATGACCGGGATGGAGACGGCCTGCTTGACGTTCTGCACGGCGTCGATCCAGGCTGCACGCGGCACCGCGGCAGCGATGGTGGGCACCAGCGACTCGTGCCAGCCGATGCCCGTGTTGATGAGATCGGCGCCGGCTTCCTCGATGAGGCGCGCAAGCGTCGCCACTTCGTCGGACGTCATGCCGCCGGGCATGAGGTCGACCGCCGAGATGCGGTAGATGATCAGAAAGCCCGGGCCCACCGCGGCGCGCACGGCGCGCACGATCTCGACCGGGAAACGCAGCCGCGCGTCGAAGGAGCCGCCGTACTCGTCGTCGCGCCGGTTCGTGATCGTCGAAGTGAATTCGTTGATGAGGTAGCCCTCGGAGCCCATGATTTCCACGCCTGCGTAGCCGGCCTCCTTGGCCAGGGCGGCGGTGTGCGCGTGGCTGCGGATGGTCGCGCGCACTTCGTCCAGGGTCAGCACGCGCGGCTCGAAGCTGTTGATGCGCGCGCGGCCGGCCGAGGGCGCGACGCAGCCCGGCACGCGCGCGTAGCGCCCGGCGTGCAGGATCTGCAGCGCGATGCGGCCGCCGGCCCGGGTGACGGCGTCGACGATGGCGCGATGCGCGTCGACCTGCGCCTCGCGGTCGAACACCGGCGCGGCCTCGTCCATCGCGCCCTCGGGCACCGGGGCGTGGCCGCCGCTGAGCAGCAGCCCCGTCTCGCCGCGCGCGCGTGCGGCGTAGAAGGCGCACAGGCGCTCGTGTGCACGATCGAGCGTCTCCAGGCGCGTGTGCATGGCGCCCATGACGACGCGGTTGGGCAGGTGCAGGCCGCCGACGGTGAGCGGCGAGAGCAGCAAAGGGAAGCGGGACATGGGCAGTCTCGAGCGGGGTGACGGGGGCTTGGGGTGCGGCGCGGCTGCCTAGAATCGCCGCGCCATGCCCGATTCTGCGACGACGACGCCTGTTGCCCTGCCCGGCGCCTGCGACGTCGCCGTCATCGGCGCCGGCCCGGCGGGGAGTGCAGCGGCCTGGCAGCTCGCGCGGCGCGGCTTGGACGTGGTGCTGGTCGACCAGCACGTCTTTCCGCGCGACAAGGTCTGCGGCGACGGCCTCATCCCGGACGCGCATGCGGCGCTGGCGCGCATGGGCGTACTCGAGGAGGTGATGGCCCGGGCGCGGCGCGTGCCTTTCGTGCGCTGCACCGGGCCCCGGGGCCGCCATGTCGACGTGCCCGGGCGGCTGGCGGTGCTGCCGCGCGTGCAGCTCGATCATCTGCTCTTGCAGTGCGCCGAGCGTGCGGGTGCGCGTTGCCTGATGCCGGCGCGCTTCGAGGCGCCGCTGCTGGAGGGTGGTGGGCGTGTGGTCGGTGTCCGGCTGCGCGTGGGGCAGGAGACGCACGCGCTGGCCGCGCGCTGGGTCGTGCTGGCCACCGGCGCGAGCGTTCAGGGCCTGCTCGCCTCGGGACTTTGCGAGCGCCGCACGCCCAGCGGCATCGCGATGCGCGGCTACGTCCGCAGCGAGATCATGGTCGGGCGCATCACCGGGCTCGAGATCTTCTGGCACCCGCGCCTGGCCGGCGGCTACGGCTGGATCTTCCCGGCACCCGAGGGCTGCTTCAACATCGGGGCGGGGCTCACCGGCAGCCACGCGGTGGAGCGCGGTGACGGCGGACTGCGCATGCAGGACATCAACCTCAAGCGTCTCTTCGAAGCCTTCTGCGAGGTCTACGCGCCGGCGCGCGAGCTCATGGCCACGGGGGCGCTGCAGGGCGAGCTCAGGGGCGCGCCGCTGCGCTGCTCGCTGGGCGGTGCGCGCTGGTCGCGCGCGGGGCTGCTGGCGGCTGGCGAGGCTGCGGGCAGCACCTACGCCTTCACCGGCGAGGGCATCGGAAAGGCGCTCGAGACCGGGCTGCTCGCCGGCGAGGCCATCGACCTCCAGGCCACGGACGAGGCCGTGCGCGCGCGCTACGAGGCCGCGCTGCAGGCGCTGCGGCCGCGCTTTGCGCTCTACGAACAGGCCGCGCACGTGAACCACCGGCCCTGGCTCACCGACCTCGTGATCTGGCGCGCGCAGCGCAGTCCGCGCATCCTGCAGCGCATGAGCGGCGTGCTGGAGGAGACGCAGAACCCGGGGCGGCTGCTGTCCTGGCGCGGCATCACCAAGCTCATGTTCGAGTAGGGCCGCAGCGCGCCTTGCCATGTGCCAGCTCCTGGGCATGAACGCCAACACGCCGACCGACGTGATGTTCAGCTTCGCCGGCCTGGCCTGTCGCGCCGACGAGCACAAGGACGGCTTCGGCATCGCCTTCTTCGAGGGCCGCGGCCTGCGCCACTTCATCGACTGCCAGTCGGCGCGCCACTCGCCGGTGGCCGAGCTCGTCAAGCGCTGGCCGATCCGCAGCGAGATCGTCATCGCCCACATCCGCAAGGCCACGCAGGGTGCGGTGGCGCTGCAGAACACGCACCCCTTCGTGCGCGAGCTCTGGGGCCGCTACTGGGTGTGCGCGCACAACGGCAACCTGGAGGGCTTTGCGCCGCGCCTGCACGCGGCCTTCCGCCCCGTGGGCGACACCGACAGCGAGCGCGCCTTCTGCTGGCTGATGCAGGAGCTGGCCAAGGCGCACGCCGGCGTGCCCACGGTGGACGAGCTCAGCCACACGCTGCGCGAACTGCTGCCGCTCATCGCCCGCCACGGCAGCTTCAACCTGCTGCTCTCCAACGGCCAGGCGCTGTGGGCCTTCGCCACCACCAAACTTCATTCGCTGCTGCGCCAGCACCCCTTCGGCGCCGCCACCCTGGCCGACGAGGACCTGAGCGTGGACTTCGCCGCGCTCACCCGACCCAGCGACCGCGTCGCCATCGTCGCCACCGAGCCGCTCACCACCGGCGAAGCCTGGTCGGCCTTCGCCCCCGGCGAGATGCGCGTGTTCGAGCACGGCGTGCCGCGTCCGCAGGCGAGCTGAGCGCGCCGGCGCGAGTCGGTCATTGCGCTGCCTCGGGCGGCGCAGGCGGCACAATGGATTCCCTCGCCGCCAACAGTCGCCGCTCCCGCATGACAGCCATCATCCCGGTTCCCCGCTTCGAGCACTTCTACCGCTACGACGAACTCACGCGGCTGCTGCAGGACTACGCCGCCGCGCTGCCGGGGCTGGTGCAGCTCGAGGCCATCGGCAGGAGCCACGAAGGCCGGGACATCTGGCTCGTCACCGTCACCAACAGCGTCACCGGGCCGGCCGAGGACAAGCCGGCGCTCTGGGTCGACGGCAACATCCACGCCGCGGAAGTCACCGCCAGCACCGCCTGCCTGTACTTCCTGCACCAGCTCGCCACGGGCGCGGACGACGCGCGCATCCGTCACCTGCTGGACACGCGCGCGGTCTACATCTGCCCGCGCCTGAACCCCGATGGCGCCGAGCTCGCGCTCGCCGACCGGCCGCGCCACATCCGCTCGGGCACGCGGCCCTATCCCTACGACGAGCCGCACGTCGAAGGCCTGACCATGGAGGACATCGACGGCGACGGCCGCATGCTCTTCATGCGCATCCCCGATCCGCACGGCCCCTTCAAGAAGCACGCCGAGGACCCGCGCCTGATGGTGCCGCGCGAGCCCGGCGAGTTCGGCGGCAGCTACTACCGCGTCATGCCCGAGGGCCTGATCAAGAACTGGGACGGGCTGCAGATCACGGTCAACAAGGACCGCGAGGGCCTGGACTTCAACCGCAACTTCCCCGGCTTCTGGCGCCAGGAGTTCGAGCAGGCGGGTGCCGGCCCCTATCCGACCAGCGAGCCCGAGGTGCGGGCGATGGTCGACTTCGTCGTCAAGCACCCCAACATCGGCGCGGCGGTGAGCTTTCACACCCACAGCGGCGTCATCCTGCGCCCCATGTGCGGGGAGAGCGACGAGCAGATGATCCCCGAGGACTTGTGGATGTACAAGCGCCTCTCGGAGATCGGCGAGCAGCTCACCGGCTACCCGGCGGTGAGCATCTACCACGACTTCCGCTACCACCCCAAGGAGGTCACGACCGGCGCGCAGGACTGGGTCTACGAGCACCTCGGTGCGCTCTTCTGGACGGTCGAGATCTGGGGGCCGAACCGGGAGGCCGGGGTCGAGACGCGCAAGTGGACCGAGTGGTACCGGGAGCACCCGGTCGAGGACGACCTCAAGCTCCTGAAGTGGAGCGACGAGCAGTGCGGGGGCAAGGCGCACGTCGACTGGTACCCGTTCAACCATCCGCAGCTTGGCATGGTCGAGCTTGGCGGCTGGGACCGCATGAACTACTGGCGCAACCCGCCGCCGCATCTGCGCGAGCGCGAGGTCGCGCGCTTTCCCCGCTGGCTGACGCAGATCGCGCTGACGCTGCCGCGCCTGGAGGTGCTGCGCACCGAGGTGCGCGCGCTCGGCAACGACAGCTGGCGCGTGCGCTTTGCCGTTGCCAACGCCGGCTATCTGCCCAGCCACGTGAGCAAGCGCGCGCTGGCGCGCAAGACGGTGCGCGGCACGATCTTCCAGATCCACCTGCCGCCGGGCGTGGCGCTGCTCAGCGGCAAGGAGCGCGAGCAAGGCCCGCACCTGGAAGGGCACGCGCCCAAGACCTCGCTGCAGGCCTTTTTGCCGCACCGCGAGATCACCGCCGACCGCGCCGTCGTCGAGTGGATCGTGCACGGCGCGCGCGGCACGGCGATCGCCCTTAGCGCCAGCGCCGACCGCGCCGGCACGGTGCGCGCCGAAGTCACGCTGGACTGAAGCGCGCCGCGCAGGGCTTCGGCCCCGATCCCGATCGCAGTCCCGCCATGCCCGCCGCCCGCGCGCCGCTGCAGCTAGCGCGCGCCCTGCGGACGCAGCACCGAAGCGCGACCCTCCGTGATCAGCGAACAGTGCAGTTCCAGCGGCTGAGCCTGCAGCACCGCGTCGACCTCGCCGTCGATGAAGTCGCAGCTCAGGAGGTTGTCCGCGTGGCTGCGGCGCGAGGAGAAGGCGTTGACGTTGACCTTGGGCGCGCCCTGCGTCCAGTGCAGCCGGTAGCGCTTGACGCCCTGGCCCGTGATCTGCGCCGGCCCGCCGCGCGCGGACAGGCGCAGCTCTTCGCCGCCGAGGTCGATCTGGCCGACCTCGTTGGCGTGCTTGCGCGCGGCGACGGTCGGATCGCCGTAATAGCGCGCCGACACGGTGATGCCTTCCTTCGTCCGCTGCAGCAGCGACGCCGCCTTGGGCGAGAGCGTGATGTTCAACGCGAAGCCCAGCGCCGGCGCGTCGGCGGCGTGCGTGGCCGGGGCGTAGAGGGCGCTGAAGGCGCTGAGGCCCGTGAGGGCCGTCAGGACGGCGAGCGCGGCACGCAGGCCGCAGGTGGGTGCCTTGGGTTTCATCTTCGAGCCTCCCTGGATCGACTTCGGCCGCAGGTCACGCGCGCGGGCGTGGATTCAGAAGCACCAGGCATGCAGGCGCGCGCGACCGTCGATCAGCACCTCCAGCATGGCGCGCGCGCCCTGGGGCGTGTCGGGGCCGCAGCCCGGTTCGCTGAGCACGTAGTCGACCTTGTCGTTGCGGAAACGCCAGATGCGGCGCGCGCACGCGCCGCGGCCCTCGACCTCGGTCCTGCCTTCGAGCTCCAGCGCCGGTGGGCCCGAGGCCGGGTGCGGCTTGTTCCAGGCGCGGTAGCGCGGCGTGCCGTCGTCGGGGCCGTCGATCACGACCTGAACCTTGTCGGTGCTGCAGGCGAGCAGCGTCTTGCCCTGCGGCGCCTGTGCCACTGCCGCGGGGAGATTGACGGCGGTGATGCGCCACTGCGGGCTCGTGCCGGCCTCGACCCGGTTGACCCAGAGCTCGCCCGCGCCGTACATCATGCCGTCGGCGTTGCAGAACAGCGTCTCGGGCCTTTGCCGGGCCAGCACCGCGCGCAGCGCCGGCGCCAGCACCTGCGGGTACTGCGCTTGCAGCGCGGCGGCGTTGGCGAGCACGACGTGGCTGCCGTCGGCGCGGTTGAGCCGCAGCGGAAAGCTCACCAGCGGCGCCAGCGCCGTCGCATCCTGCTGCTCGAACGCCTCGCGCAAGGCGCGGTCGAAGCGCAGGAACACGGCCGTGTCCGTCGCGCCGAGGACGGCCAGGTCGCAGCTCTCGCCCAGCCGCGTCTGGGCACGCACCGGCATCGTCGCGCTCACCGCAAGCAGCAGCAGGATGCGGATCAAACTCGCGCCCATGGGCCTTCCTCCTTCGAATCGGTGCAGCGCCGCCGGCTTGCCCACGGCGCCGCGCCGGCTGCTGGCGCGCTTACAGCCTGGAACCCCAGTCCGTGCCCTCGAACCAGTAGGCGCTGCGCGCGTCCAGCCAGCCCGAGGTGCGCTCGAAGGTGATCCAGGCGTTGAGCACGCGCAGCAGGCCGTCGTCGCCCACGCGCAGCGCAAGCCCGTGTGCGGTGCGCGCGAGCGGGGCGCCGTCGAGCACGCGCAACTGCTCGGGATGGGCGCGCGCCAGCGCCAGCGGCAACGGCGCCTCGGCGACGAGGGCGGCAAGCCGGCCTTCGCGCAGCGCGGCGATCGCTGCGTCCTCGCTCTCGAGCTCGACGAGCTGCGCCGTCGGCATGGCGCCGCGCGCGACCTCGGCCGTGACCGTGCCGGCAAGCGCACCGATCCTGGCCTGCGCCAGCTTGCCGAGCTCGGCCAGCCCCCCCTCGGGCAGGCTCGTGCGGCTGACGACGACGTCGACGTCGAACGCGCCCAGCGCGTCGCTGAACTGCACGAAGCGCGCACGCTGCGGCGTGATCGACAGGCCCGAAATGACGACGTCGTAGTCGTTGCTGCGCAGCCCCGCCAGCAGCCGCGGCCACGACGTCTCGACCAGTTGCAGCTTCCAGCCCATCGCCTTGCTGAGGCGCTCGGCGACGTCGACCGAGTAGCCCATGGGCCGGCCCTGCTTGTCGTGCATGACCCAGGGTGCGTTGATGGCGATGCCCACGCGCAGCACGCCGCTGCGCTCGATGCGCGCCAGCGTCGGCGGGCTGGCCGGGGCACGGCGCTTGGCCGCCGCGCGCGGCATCTCCGCGCGGCTGGCGGCGGCTTTCTGCTGCGGTGCTGTGCTTTGTGCGGCCACGTGGGCGGCACCCAAGGCGAGGCTCAGGCTGAGCGCGAGGCCGAGGAGGAAGTTGCGCATATGGCCTCCCCTTTCAGTTGCGCGTCAGGTCGAAGCCACTGCGGCCCTCGCCGACGAGGCGGATGCCGTCGCGGGTCTGCATGAGGCCGTACTCGCGGTTGCCGATCCAGGCCTCGTTGCCGCGCACCTGGCCATAGAACTCGCGCCCGCCCTGATAGCCGTCGATGCGGCCCTTGCGGTCGATCGCGAGCTCGATGCCCACGCCGCTTTCGAAGTCCTGGCCGGCAAAGCGGCCGACGGCCCAAGGCGGCACGCTGGCGTCGACATGCTCGGCGCCGTCGTCGTCTCCGTGATGCCGGCTCTGCGAGCCGACGATCGCGGCCACGATGAGGGCGCCGGCGAGCTCGGCCGCGACCTTGTCGCCGTGGCTGCCGCCGCCGCCGTGCGACCTGCCGTAGCGGAAGCTCGCCGCGCAGCCGTTGTCGACCCAGATGCCGCGCGCGTCGTAGCCCCAGCTGCGCCCGAACTTGCAGGCCGACGAGGAGATCTGCTGCACCAGCTCGACGTTGTTCTCCGTGTCGGCCGAGCAGTACTGGTAGCGGTAGCCGGAGCTGCGGCATTCGAGCTGTCCGGCGGCCTGGGTTTGCGCGGCGACCAACATCATCACCGTGCCGCTCGCGATGATCCAAGGCTTGAACATCGGGTGTCCTCCTGGTTGAGTTCTGGCGATCGAATCCGATGCCTGGAATGGCCGCGCGCGGCGCCTGCGCCGCGGGGGTGGCGACCTGCGCCAATGTAGCGAGCCATCGCCGCTTGCGGGGGGCGGTCGAACCCTGAGTTCGGTGGAGGCGGCGCCGGGGCGCAAGCTACGCTCGCGCGCGGCCGCTGTGGCGCCGGCCGCGGCCGCGCGGCGATCTAGTCGCCCTCGCCCGACAGCAGTTGCACGCCGACGTCGGCCGGTGCGGCGTGGTAGAGGCTGCTGGTGACCAGGGCGTCGACGCCGCTGGCGGCGTACTCGGCCGCATTGGCCAGGCCGATGCCGCCGGCGGCGAGCAGGTGCACGGCGGGGGACAGGGTGCGCAGGGCCGTGCTCCAGGCGCGCAAGTCGGCAGGATTCGCCTTGTCGAACTGCAGCACCTCGGCGCCCGCGGCCAGTGCCTGGCGCGCGTCGTCGAGGGTCTGGACCTCGACCACGATCTTCTTCTCGGCCAGCGCGTGCCCCAGCGCCCGCAGGCGCGCGCCCAGCGCGGCCCAGCTGCCGAGAAGCGCGCGGTGCTGGTCGAACACCAGCACCGTCTCGCCCACGCCCAGCCGGTGCGGAAGAGCGCCGCCACAGAGCGAGGCCTTGAGCGCGATCGCCTTCAACCCGGGGGGGTGCTTGCGCGTCGTCAGCACGGCCACGCCCGGTGCCACCGCGCGCACCGCCTCGACCATGGTGGCGGTGGCGGTGGCGATGCCGCAGGCCGACTCGAGCAGGTTCTGCACGACCTTCCAGGCACGCAGCAGCGCCTCGGCCGGCCCCTGGGCGTGCAGCAGCAGCGCGCCGGCTTCGGCGCGAGCGCCCGAGGGCAGGGCAATCCGGGCGCCTCCGCCACAGCGCTGGACGACGCGCGCCGCTTCTTCGGTGCAGGCCACGACGCCCGCGCCGCGCAGCCGCCAACGCATGGTTGCCGCCGCGTCCCCCACGGCCAGCACGTGGGTGGTGAGATCGAGCAACGGCGCGTCCTCGGCGATCCAGCGATCGATCAGCGCCTCATCGAAAAAGACGGAGTTCATGGACCCTCACATGCCCGCGTGTGGATAGCTCGGAGGCCGTCCGTGGTGCGCCTTCGCGTTCGTCCGCAGGTCCGGCATCGCGTCGCCGAGCTTCAGCTCGACGCCGGTGGTTCGTCCGCGGGCAAGGCGACGGCCTCGTCCACGCCGATCCAGTCCTGGAACAGCATATAGGCCACGGCCAGCACCACCGGCCCGGCGAAGATGCCGATCAGCCCGAAGGCGAGCAGGCCGCCGATGACGCCGGCGAAGATCAGCACCAGCGGCAGGTCGGCACCGACGCGGATGAGCAGCGGGCGCAGCACGTTGTCCATCAGCGTGACGACGGCCGCGGCGACGAGCATGAAGACGCCCCAGCCCGGCTTGTCGCCGTAGAAGAGCCAGATCGTCGCCGGCACGAGCACCGGCAACGCACCGAGCTGGGCAATGCACAGCACGAGGATCAGCGCCGTCAGCAGGCCGGCGAAGGGGATGCCGGCGACGAACAGCGCGACGCCGCTGAACGCCGATTGCAGGAGCGCGGTCAGGCCCACGCCCAGCGCGACGCCGCGGATCGCCGCCGCGGCCAGCGCCACCGTCGAGACGCCGGCCTCGCCGGCGAGCCGTTGTGCGAAGCGGCGCACCTGGTCGGCTGCCGTCTCGCCGCAGCCGTAGAGCAGGCCGGCGACGATCACCGTGAGCAGGAACTGCAGCACCAGCATGCCGACGCCGCCGAGCTCGGTGAGCAGCCAGCGCGCCGCGGTGCCGGCGTAGGGTGTCAGCCGCTGCAGCCAGGTGCCCAGGCCCGCCGCCACCGCCTGCTCCCACAGGCGTCCGAGCCAGGCGCCGACCATCGGCAGGCCAAGCAGCCACGCCGGCGCCTCTCGCTCGGGGCGGTAGGCTGCGGCCACGCGCGTCCACGCCAGCAACTCGTCGGCGTTCAGGACGAGCGTCGCGATCGCCAGCACGAGCGGCACCACCAGCAGCAAGAGCAGCAGCAGCGTCATCGTGCCGGCGGCGATCCAGCGCCGGCCGCCGGCCAGGCGCTGGAGGCGCAGCATCAGCGGCCAGGTGGCGACGACGACCATCGTTGCCCACACCGCGGGCCCGATGAAGGGCCGCAGCACCCACAGCGCGGCGCCCACCAGAAGCGTCAGCGCCAGCACGGCGAAGGTGACGCGCGTGAGGTCGGTGGGATCGCGGATCATCGTCGGTGAAGTCTTCGCGAGGCCGGGTGCGGTCGGGGGCGACAAGCATACGCGGGCGCGGCCGGCGTGTACCCGGCGTGACTATCATGTGCCGATGTCCGCCAGCCTCGAAGGCCGCCTCGTCGTCGCCATCAGCTCGCGCGCGCTGTTCGACTTCGAGGAGGAGAACCGGGTCTTCGAGGCCGGCGACGACCGCAGCTACATGCAGCTGCAACTGCAGCGCCTGGATCAGCCCGCGCGCGCGGGCGTGGCCTTCTCGCTCGTGCACAAGCTGCTGGCCTTCAACGACGAGGCGGCGGCGCGCGTGGAAGTCGTCATGCTCTCGCGCAACGATCCGGTCTCGGGGCTGCGCGTGTTCCGCTCCTGCCAGCACTACGGGCTGCCGATCGAGCGCGGCGTGTTCACGCGCGGCGCCAGCCCCTGGCGCTACCTGCGCCCGCTGCGCGCGCAGCTCTTCCTCTCCGCCAACGAGGCCGACGTGCGCGCGGCGCTGGCCGCAGGGGTACCTGCTGCGCGCGTCTACCCGCACAGCGCGCGTGCCAGCGACGCTCATCCCGACGAGGTGCGCATCGCCTTCGATGGCGACGCCGTGCTCTTCAGCGACGAGGCCGAGCGCATCTTCCAGCAGGGCGGCTTGCCCGCCTTTCAGCGCCACGAGCACGAGCGCAGCAGCACGCCGCTGCCGCCGGGGCCCTTCAAGCCGCTGCTGGCGGCGCTGAAGGAGATGCAGCAGACGCCGCATGCGCGCATGCGGCTGCGCACCGCCCTCGTCACCGCGCGCGGCGCGCCGGCGCACGAGCGCGCGATGCGGACCCTGCTGGCCTGGCGCATCGAGGTCGACGAGGCGATGTTCCTCGGCGGTCTGCCCAAGGGCGGTTTCCTGCGCGAGTTCGAGCCCGACTTCTTCTTCGACGACCAGACCGGCCACGTCGAGCAGGCCGCCGATCACGTGCCCTCCGGACTCGTCGTCGCCGGTGTCTGTCAGGGCTGAGTGACGGCCTGGACGGGCGCGCCGCTCATGGCGCCCCGATGAACAGGTAGGTGTTGGTGGCGCCGGAAAACGAGTGCGCCAGCCCCACGTAGACCGGGCCGAAAGGGGTGTCGCCGCCGACGTAGGCGGTCAGCGAGTACAGCGTTCCGGTGAAGCGCGTGGGGATGTAGGTCCTGCCGACGCGCGCCAACTCGAGCGCGGTGCCCACGCGCATGTCGCCCCGCATGCCCAGCGGCATGCGGCCGATGACGCGCTCGGTGCGGACATGCCCGTAGCGTGCCGAGTCGCCGGCGACCTGGTCGATCGAATACGCCGAGAGGTTGAGGAAGCCGCCGAGCGTGGCGCTGTCGTGGTTGGGCAGGCGGCCGCGCGGCGAGCCCGTCCACGACAGCCGCGAACCGAAGACCCAGGGTCCTTGCGACCAGGCATGCCGCAGTTCGAACGAGGCCCGCGTGTAGTCGGGTCTGCCGCCGCCTCGATTGTCGACGGCGTGCAGCTTCAACGCCCAGCCATCGGTGGGGAAGAAGCGACGGTCCAGATGGTCGAGGTCCAGGTCGAACGTGAGCCCGTGCTTGCGAACCGTGCCGCTCTCGAGCAAGGGCAGGCCCGTTCGCAGCGAGGGACGCCAGCTCGCCGCGTGCATTCCCAGCCGCACGCGGCCGAGGGCGCCGAAGCTCAATCCCAGGCTGGCAGCCGCCCTTGTCCGCTCGATCACGTACTCCGAGATCCGGTCCTCGTCGGCGTAGAGGTCCAGCCGCTGGCCACGATATCCCGCCGTCGCGTCGAAGAACCAGCGCGACGCTGGCGCCAGCGGCTGAAACCATTCGACGCCCAGGCCGTTGGGGTTGCCCAGCTCGCCCACCGCCATCAGCTCGCCCCCGGCGCGGTTGATCCAGGTGCGGTGCCAGGCCACACGCAGCGCGTAGCTCGATCCCTGGCGCAGCGTGCTCGACAGGGAAAGGCCCAGGCGCAGGTACTCGGGCCCCCAGGGCTTCTCGCGCGCCTCGATGTGCAGCACGTCGCGCCCGCCTTCGCGCACGAGCCGATAGTCGATCTTCTCGAAGTCGCCTTCACCGTAGACGTTGACGAGGTCGCGCGAGAGCTGCGCCGTGTTCAGCGGCTTGCCCACCTCCTGGTGCAGGTGCTGCGACACGATCAGCGGATCGACGCGCAGCAGCGGACTGATCTCGATCGCATCGACCTTGGGTGGAACGCGTGCGCCCTCGTCGAAGCGTCTGTGCCAGGCTGCGTAGGCAGCGGGCGGAAGCGCCAGCCGCGAAAGCTGCGCCGCCATCGCCTGCGCGGCCGCGCGTCCGCGTGCGGCCGCCTCGGCGTGGCGGTCGAAATCGGTCGCGCCGATGCCATCCAGATCGGGCCGGATGTAGATGTCGTCCGGGCCGAGCTGTGCGATCGACCGCGTCACGTTCTGTTCGGTCAGGATGTTGACCATCTGCGCGGTCACGCTCAGCAGCGAGCCGATCTCGTCGGGCTTGAGCAGCGGCGAGCCGACGTTGACCGCGATCACGACGTCGGGCTTGCACAGGTCGCGGACTTCGGCCACCGGCAGGTTGTCGACGAGACCGCCGTCGACCAGACGCCGCCCCCCGATTTCCGCCGGCGCGAGCAGGCCCGGAACCGACATGCTCGCGCGCATCGCCTGCGTCAGCGGGCCATCGCGGAAGACGACGCG
>JAIXKN010000098.1 GCA_026932425.1 Burkholderiales bacterium | reverse complement strand
ACCGATCGCACCGACGAACAGCTGCGGAGCAGCGGCGAGGCCGGAGCTGCCGAAGTCGAGCTCGACGCTCGCGCACCGTCCGCTGCCGTGATCGAAGACGCTGCGGCCGACCCCGGGACGATCGCCGAGCGGGGACCGGGTGCGACGGCGACCGGCACCGAGGGCGAGCGCAGCGGCTCGCGCCGCCGCGGGCGGGGTCGCGGCGGGCGTGACCGCAGCGAGCGGGATGCCGCCGAGGCGAGCGCGGAGCTCGGCGCGGCCGCGCCGGCGAAGACAAGCGCACCCGAGCCAGCGCCTGCGGAGGCCGCGCACGGGCAGGTCGCGCCTGCGTCCGTGCGGGAGCTCGAGTCCGTCGAAGGAGCGGCGGCCGCGCCGGTCGAGGCCGCGGCCGAGGACGCAAGCACGACTCCGGCCGCCGTTGCGACCACGCCCGAAGCATCACCAGCACCCGAAGTCCCGGTGCTGCCGGCCGTGCCGTACTACGAGCTTCCGGTGGAGACACTGCGCGGCCTCGCGCTGGGCGCCGGTCTGGAATGGGTGGGCAGCGATGCCGAGAAGATCCGGCTCGCCCAGGAGGCGATCGCCGCCGAGCCGCCGCCGGTGCGCATCCCGCGCGAGCCGCGGGCACCGATCGTCATCGACGAAGGACCGCTCGTGCTCGTCGAGACGCGCAAGGATCTGTCGCAGATGCGGCTGCCGTTCGACGGCGACGCGCCGCGCGCCTGAGCGGCAGCGGACGGCGCGCCCGCCAACACCGCCGCAGCAGGGGTCAAGTCCTGCGGTGCGGCGCCGATAGACCCTGCAGGGGCAGCGCGCCGCCACCTTGCTGCCATGCAGGTCCTTCCACTCGACACCGTCCGCACCCGCATCCAGATCGGGGTTCCCCTGCCCTTCGGCGTCCACGACGCCGACCGCTCACCGCTGCTGGCCGCGGGGCAGGTGATCGACGACGCAGGCCGCCTCGACGAGCTCCTCGAGCTCGGGGCCGTCGTCGACGTCGCCGAGCTCGAATCGGTTTTCGGAGCCGACGACCCGCTGTTCTCGGCGGCGCGACCACCTGCAGCCGATGCGATCCCGATCGCAGCACTCCCCCAACGCTGGATGGAATGCGCGGAGCGCGTCTCCGCTGCGCTGAGTGCGTCTGCAGGCGAGCGCCTGGCGGCGATCGCGCTCGCCGCGCGCAACGTCGAGCTGCTGGTCGACCGCAGCGCGAACCTGGCCATGTCGCAGATCGTGCGCCAGGCAACGGCCGACGCCGCGCACTACGGCATCATCCATGCGATGAACACCGCTGTCGCCGGTCTCGTTGCAGCGCGCGCGCTCGGCTGGTCGGTGGACGAGCAGCGGCGCGCACTGCACGCGGGCCTCACGATGAACATCTCGATGCTCGGACTGCAAGGCCAGCTCGCCCGTCAGGTCTCAGCGCTCACGGTGCGCCAGAGGCAGCTGATCCACGAGCACCCGCTGCGCAGTGCCGAGATGCTCGAAGCGGCCGGTGTCGAAGACGAGCAATGGCTTGCCGCGGTACGCGAGCATCACGAACGGCCCGACGGCAAGGGCTACCCGCACGGCACGCAACCTTCGACCGAGTTGGCGCAACTGCTGCGCTACGCCGACATCTACACCGCGCTGATGAGCGAACGCGCGACACGCCCGGCGATGAACGCCCGCGACGCCGCGCGCGAGGTCTATGCGCTGGCCGATGGCAGCGCGCTGTGCCAGGCGCTGATCAAGAGCTTCGGCGTCTTCCCACCCGGCTGCTTCGTGCGCCTGGCTTCCGACGAGATCGGGGTCGTGACGGGCAACGGGCAGGAGGCGCATCACCCGCGCGTGGCGGTGCTGGCGCGTGCCGACGGCCAGGCCCAGCGCACGCCGCAGTGGCGCAACACCGCCGAGCCGCGACACCGCATCGTCGCCCTGCTCTCGGAGTCGGCGCTTCCGCTGCGCGTCGGCAGCGCGATGCTCGCCTGCGCGATCGCCGGCGATCCGGGCTGATCCGCGCTCAGCGCGGCGCCTCGTGCGCGGTCTCGACGACGACGAAGGACACCGCGTACTCGGTCTCGTCGCTGACGCTGACCTGCGCGCGCCAGCCGCGCGCCGCGAACCAGTCGGCGAGCGCGCCATTCAGCCGCACGTAGGGCTTGCCGCCGGCTTCGTTGAGGATCTCGCAGCCGCGCCAGCTCATCGGCGCGTGCATGCCCAGGCCGATCGCCTTGGAGAAGGCCTCCTTGGCCGAGAAGCGCGTGGCGAGGTAGGCAAGCCCGCGCGCCTCGGCGCGTGCACGACGCGCGCGAAAGACCGCGAGCTCATGCTCGCCGAGCACGCGCTCGGCGAAGCGCTCGCCGCGACGCTCGAAGGTCGCCCGCATCCGCCGCAGGTCGCAGATGTCGGTGCCGATGCCGACGATCACGTCGCCGCCTGCTGCGCGGCGCGGATGCAGCGCAGGTAGTCGCGCACCGTCTCGCTCATCCCGAGTTCGAGCGCGTCGGCAATGAGCGCGTGGCCGATCGAGACTTCGAGCACGCCGGGCACGGCGCGCAGGAAGTCGGTGAGGTTGTCGCGGTTCAGGTCGTGACCGGCGTTGACGCCCAGGCCCGCGGCCTGCGCCGCGCGCGCGGCGGCGGCGAAGCGTTCCAGCTGCGCCGCCTGCTGCGGCGTGCCATGCGCCGCGGCGTAGGGTTCGGTGTAGAGCTCGACGCGGTCGGCACCGGCGTCGCGTGCCCGCGGCATCGCCTCGGGCAGCGGATCCATGAACAGGCTCACGCGCACGCCGAGCGCGCGGCACTCGTCGATCAGCGGGCGCAGCCGCGCGGCATCGGCCGGCAGGTCCCAGCCGTGGTCCGAGGTGAACTGCCCCTCGCTGTCGGGCACGAAGGTCACCTGCTGCGGCCGCAGCTCGCGCACGAAGGGCAGCAGGTTGTGGAAGGGGTTGCCCTCGATGTTGAACTCGGCCTGCGGCCAGTCCTTCAGCAACGCCGCGAGCTCGCGCACGTCGTGGGCACGGATGTGCCGCTCATCGGGCCGCGGATGTACGGTGATGCCGTCGGCGCCGGCCTGCAGCGCCAGCAGCGCCGCGCGCGTCACGCTCGGGATGCCCAGATGGCGCGTGTTGCGCAGCAGCGCCACCTTGTTGACGTTGACCGAGAGCGCGGTCGCCGCCGCGCGGCGGGCGCCGGCTGCGGCCTCGTCGATCACCAGGGGATTCATGGGCGGACGGGTTCTCGGGTGTCGAGCCGGTGCAGCTCCAGCATCAGCTGGCGCGTGCGCAGGAGCGGTGACCCGAGATGATAGTGAAGCAGCTCGCGCAGCGGCGCGCGCAGGCCTGCGGCAACCGGAGCCACCGCTGCGCGCAGCGCCGCACCGTCACCGGCCACAAGCGCGACCTCCAGCGCCGTCAGCGCCGCCCCGGGGACAGCCGTGCGGCCCGAGGCGACGACGCCGGCCTCGGCGTGCAGCGTGTAGCCCTGCGCCGGTGCCAGCGGCTGCAGCGTCAGCGTCACGCGATCCAGCGCCGGCAGCACGCCGGTCGTACGCAGAAGCACCAGCTCGAAGGCGCGCAGCAGTCCCTGCACGGCCGCATCATCGGCCTCGGTCAGCGCCGTCACCGCGTCGGCGTAGGCGTCGAAGAGCGCCTCGTGCGGATCCTGCCGCGCGAGCAGCTTGAGCAGAAGCTCGTTCAGGTAGAAACCCGCCAGCAGCGCGCCGCCGCCGGGCATGGGCGGACCGAAGGCGCGCTCGGCGCTGCGCAGCAGCTGCACCTCGGATCCATCGGATGACGGGCGTCCGAGCTGCACCGAGAGGCGCTGGAACGGGATCAGCACCGGGCGCAGTTGCGAGTACGGTCGCTTGGCGCCCTTGGCGGCCACGGCGATGCGGCCGCGTTCGCGCGTGAAGAGCTCGACGATCAGGCTGCTCTCGCTCCAGTGCCAGCCGTGCAGCACGAAGGCCGAGAGCGGCGCCGAGGCGGCGCGGCGCGAGCTGCTCATCGCGCCCGACCCTTGCGCCTCATTCGTAGCCGTAGCTGCGCAGGTGCGTCTCGTCGTCGGCCCAGCCCGAGCGCACCTTGACCCAGAGCTCGAGGAAGACCCGGGCATCGAGCAGCTTCTCCAGCTCCAGCCGAGACTCGGTGCCGATGCGCTTGAGCCGCTCGCCGCCCTCGCCGATCACCATGCGCTTGTGGGCTTCGCGCTCGACGACGATGGTCGCGCCGATGCGCCGCAGCGGCCGCGCGCGGCGGCGCCCGGGAGCCGCGCCGCGGCCCGCGTCCCCCGCACGGTCGTCCACGGCGCCGCGCTCGCCCGGCGGCGCATCTTCCGGCGCATCTTCCGGCGCCTCTTCCGGCGCATCTCCCGGGGCGTCCTCCTGCCCGCCTTCCTCCTCGAAGCGATCGATGACGACCGTCGAGGTGTAGGGCAGCTCGTCGCCGGTGAGGCGGAATAGCTTCTCGCGCACGATCTCGCCGGCGAGGAAGCGCTCGCTGCGATCGGTCAGCGCCTCCTCGTCGTAGAGCCAGTCCCGCTGCGGCAGGTGGCGCTCGAGGATCGTCAGCAGGCGCCGCACGTCCGCTTCGCGCCGCGCCGACAAGGGCACGAACTCGACGAAGGGGTGTCGCTGCTGCATGTCCTTGAGCCAGGGCAGCATCTCGCTGCGGCGTTTCACGGTATCGAGCTTGTTGGCCACGAGCAGCACCGGCTTGTCCGGCGGCAGCAGGTTCAGCACCTTGGCATCGTCGAGTCCGAAGCGGCGCGCCTCGACGATGAAGAGGACGAGATCGACGTCGGCGAGCACCGCCTGCACGGTGCGGTTGAGGTTGCGGTTGAGCGCGCTGCCGTGCCGCGTCTGGAAGCCCGGCGTGTCGACGAAGACGAACTGCGAGGCCCCGAGCGTGCGCACGCCGGTGATGCGGTGGCGCGTGGTCTGTGCCTTGCGCGAGGTGATGCTGATCTTCTGCCCGACGAGCGCATTCAGCAGCGTCGACTTGCCGACGTTGGGACGGCCGACGATCGCGACCAGGCCGCAGCGCCTGGGAGCCGAGGCGTCCGGTCCCACGGATGAAGCGGGCATGTCGCTCATCGAGCTCCCCTGCCGGGAGGATGCCCGGGCATGGCCGCTGGAACGCAGGCCGGAATGCTCATGAGCGCAGCGGACCGTCGGGGCGGTCACTGTCCCTGAGGACCTCGATCATGCGGCGCGCGGCCTCCTGCTCGGCGGCACGGCGCGAACGACCCTGCCCGCGCTCGACGAGCGCGAGCGCCTCGACCACGCACTCGACCTCGAAGGTCTGCGCGTGCGCCTGGCCGCGGGTGGCGACGATGCGGTACACGGGCACCGCCAGGCGGCGCGCCTGCAGCCACTCCTGCAGCTCGGTCTTGGCGTCCTTGCTCCAGCTCCCGACCTCGCTGCTGCCGATGACATCCCCGAGCAGCCGCTGCACGAGCCGTTCGGCTGCCTCGAAGCCGCCATCGAGGAAGACCGCGCCGATCACGGCTTCGAGCGCGTCGGCAAGGATCGATGGGCGCTGCGCACCGCCGCCGCGCAGCTCGCCCTCGGACAGTTGCAGGACCTCGGGCAGGCGCAGTTCCAGCGCGAGCCGGTGCAGGCTGTCCTCGCGCACGAGATGCGCGCGGATGCGCGTGAGGTCGCCTTCGTCGGAGCCGGAGAAACGTTCGTAGAGCAGGTTCGAGACCACGAGCGCGAGCACCGCGTCGCCGAGGAACTCGAGCCGTTCGTTGTGCTCGGCGGCGGCGCTGCGATGCGTGAGCGCACGCCGCAGCAGGCGCGGCTCACGGAAACGGTGTCCGAGCCGCTGCTCGAAAGCGTCGATGCGGGGTTCCATCGGCACGGCCGCGTGCCGGCTCAGCGCGAGCGCCCCTCGTACTTGATCAGCAGGAAGACCGGCCCGTAGAGCGGGATCTCCTTGTCGTAGGCAAAGCCGAGCACGACCTTGTCGTTCTCCTTGGTCACCTCGAGGTCCTTGCCGCCGATCGAGCTGATCGAGTACTCGACGTCCTTCTGACGGTCGAAGGCCGCACGTGCCTCGGCCACCGTGCTGGGCGACGATGCCGCGATCTTGTCGATCGTGCGCTGGATCGTCAGGTACTCGTTGACCGTCGGGAACACGCGCAGCACGACGTAGGCGACCGCGCCGATGATGATGGCCCAGCTCATCAGGCCGAACAGGGTGACGCCGCGCTGGCGGTGCGGACAGCGGCGTCGAGTCGTCGATGCGTAGGGGGAGCTCATCTCGCTCATGTCTCCTCTTGCAGGCGAACCGGCGGCGCGATCAATGGAAGGAACCGATGCGCCCCAGGTTGCTGAAGTTCATCCAGACGAAGAAGGCCTTCCCGACGATATTCTCGTCGGGGACGAAACCCCAGTAGCGCGAGTCCTGCGAGTTGTCGCGGTTGTCGCCCATCATGAAATAGTGCCCGGCTGGCACCTTGCAGCTCACGCCCTCGGCCGAGTAGCGGCAGTTCTGTGCCGACGGGAAGGTCTTGGGCTCCGGGCCGTAGTAGGCCCGACGGCGCGGATCGACCAGGATGCGGTGCTCCACCGTCCCGAGCTTCTCGCCGAAGATCGGGCTGTAGCGCAGGCTGTCCTCGTCGTAGAACTCGCCCATCGGCTGCGTCGGCACCTCCTGCCCGTTGATCGACAGCGTCTGGTTGACGTAGCTGACCTCGTCCCCGGGTATGCCGACGACGCGCTTGATGTAGTCCTGACGCGGATCGACCGGATAGCGGAAGACGATCACGTCGCCGCGCTGCACCGGGTTGTTGTCGATGACCTTGGTGTTGATCACCGGCAGCCGGATGCCGTAGTGAAACTTGTTGACGAGGATGAGGTCGCCGACGAGCAGCGTCGGGATCATCGACCCCGAGGGGATCTTGAAGGGCTCGAACAGGAAGGAGCGCAGCACGAAGACGACGAGGATCACGGGGAACAGGCCCGCGGTCCAGTCCAGCCACCAGGGCTGCATCAGCAGCCGGCTGCGCGCCTCGCGCACGTCGCCGTCGACCTTGACGATGCCCTGACGCGCCAGCTCCTGGCGCCGCTCGGCGTCCTGCTGTTCCAGCGCCGCCGCCGCCGCCACGCGTGCGGGCTTGAAGTGGAAGCGCTCGGCCAGCCAGTACAGCAGCGTGACGACGGTCAGGATGAACAGCAGCAACGAGAAGTTGCCGGTCCAGTAGCCGAGGAACCAGCCGCCCAGGTAGACGATCAGCGCGCCGTAGAGCGCGGCGGTGAGTGAGCTCATGCAGTGGAAAGGAACGCCTTCGATTA
>JAIXKN010000014.1 GCA_026932425.1 Burkholderiales bacterium | reverse complement strand
CGTAGGTCCAGCCCTTGTTCTCCTCGCCGACGAGGTTCTCCACCGGCACCTCGACGTTGTCGAAGAAGACCTCGTTGACCTCGGGCTCGCCGTCCAGCAGCACGATCGGCCGCACGGTCACGCCGGGCGACTTCATGTCGATCAGCAGGAAGCTGATGCCGGTCTGCGGCTTGCCTTCGCTGCTCGTGCGCACGAGGCAGAAGATCCACTCGCCGTACTGGCCGAGCGTCGTCCAGGTCTTCTGGCCGTTGACGATGTACTTGTCGCCGCGGCGCTCGGCGCGCGTCTTCAGGCTCGCGAGGTCCGATCCCGAACCCGGTTCGCTGTAGCCCTGGCTCCACCAGACGTCGCCGCTCGCGATGCCCGGCAGGAAGCGCTGTTGCTGCTCCTTGCTGCCGAAGGCCATGATCACCGGCGCAACCATCACCGGGCCGAAGGGAACGACACGCGGCGCGCCGGCGAGTGCGCATTCCTCTTCGAACAGGTGGCGCTGCACGGCGTTCCAGCCCGGGCCGCCGAATTCCCTGGGCCAGTTCCAGCCGAGCCAGCCCCGGCGGCCGAGGATGCGCGCCCAGCCCTGCAGGTCACCGCGGGTGAGTCGCAACGAGTGGTGCACCTTGTGGCTGAGTTCGGCAGGCAGGTTCTCGGCCACCCATTGCCGGACTTCGGCACGGAAGGCCAGTTCCTCGTCGGTGAAGTTCAGATCCATCGGCAGGGTTCTCCGCTGTGTGCGTCTCGTCGCATTATCGACACTCGACGCCTCGGGCCTGCGGGCCACCCCCGGCTGGCCGCCGGCCCGAGTCCGGCGGACTCAGCGCCGCAGCTCGAGCCGCATCACGTCGTTCTCGCGCCGCATCTGGAAGCGCGAGAGGAAGCTGTTGCCCAGCAGCACGTAGGGCATCGGCTGCGGCATCACGACCGCCGGGACATTGGCGACCTCGACCTCGCCGACGCGCACCCGCGTGAGTGTGACCAGCACGACCGGCACCTTGCCGTTGGCGGTGCTGCCGAGCGCGCGCCGGCCACCGCTCAGGTCCAGGCCCAGCCGCTGCGCTTCGGTCTGGCTTATTGCAACCGTCGTCGCGCCGGTGTCGACGAGGAAGCTGACGGCGCGGCCGTTGATCGCGCCCTGCGTGACGAAGTGGCCTCCGGGGCCGGCGGCGAGGACGATCTCCTGGGCGGCGGGCGCAGGCGCGCCGGAGGGCACCAGCGCCGCCGGGGACGCGCCGACGCGCAGCGTCATCCGCTGGCCGCCGAAGTCGATTTCCGCCGTGTCGCCCTGCAGCGCGAGCAGCCGGATGCCGGCCGCACTGGCGCCCACGCCCAGCATCTGGCGCTGGCCGTCGACGAGGAACAGCGCACGGCTGCCCATGACACCCACGAGCTGCACCTGCGGTGCCCCGATGCAAGGCAATGCCGGCAGGAGCGCCAGCAGCAGGGTCGTGAATGCGCGGCTGCAGCGTGGCGACGTGGGCATGGCGATGTGCAGTTGCCGAGCGGTCGCCTTGCCGCGCGTTCGTCTTGCGGATCGGATCAGTCGCGGAAGTTCGTGAAGGACAGCGGCAGGTCTGCGACGTCCTTGCGCAGCACGGCGATGATCGCCTGCAGGTCGTCGCGCTTGCCGCCGCTCACGCGCACGACATCGCCCTGGATCGCCGCCTGGACCTTGAGCTTGCTGCCCTTGACGAGGCCCTGGATCTTCTTCGCGGTCGCCGCGTCGACGCCGCACTTCAGCGGCAGGGTCTGGCGCATCTTGTCGCCGCCCATCTTCTGCGGCTTGGCCGAGAGGTCCAGGAAGCGCACGTCGACGGAGCGCTTGGCCAGCCGCGCCAGCAGCAGGTCGCGCACCTGGCCGAGCTGGAAGTCGCTGTCGGCGTCGAGCTGCAGATGCCGCTCCTTGGCGCTCTTGTCGATGAACTCGACCCGCGCGCTGCTGCCCTTGAAATCGAAGCGCGTGCCGATTTCCTTGTTGGCCTGGTCGACGGCGTTGCGCACCTCGACGAGGTCGGGTTCGAGGACGGTATCGAAACTGGGCATGCGGACGCGGTGCGAAGGAGGAAGTGCGAGGCATTCTGCCATCGCAGGCTTGCGGTCGCAGTGCGAGCCTGGGGGACAATGCCCGGCATGAACACGACCGGATCGAGCGTCGAGCGCCCGGCCCATGCGGCGGCCGGGCTCGCGATCGAGCGCGACGTGAGCCTGCGCGAGCTCAACAGCTTCGGCCTGCCCGCGGTCGCGCGCACGCTCGTGCGCGTGCGCAGCGAGGCCGACGTGCGCCGCGTGCTCGCCGACCCCGAATGCGGCGCCGCGCCCAAGCTCGTCCTGGGCGGCGGCAGCAACCTCGTCTTCAGCCGCGACCCGCAGGCGGTCGTGCTGCGCGTGGAGGTGAAGGGCAAGCGCCTCGTCGCCGAGCAGCCGGACGCCTGGATCGTCGAAGCCGGCGCGGGCGAGACCTGGCACGATTTCGTCGCCTGGACGCTCGACCAGGGCTGGCCGGGGCTCGAGAACCTCGCGCTGATCCCGGGCACGGTCGGCGCGGCACCGGTGCAGAACATCGGCGCCTACGGCCTGGAGCTGAAGGACCGCTTCGAGTCGCTCGATGCGGTCGACCTCGTCACCGGGCGCACCGTGACGCTGGACGCCCGCGCCTGCGCCTTCGGCTATCGCGACAGCGTCTTCAAGCGCGATGCGCGCGAAGGCGGGCTCGCCGGCAAGAGCCTGATCACGCGCGTGCGGCTGCGCCTGCCGCGGCCGTGGCAGCCGGTGCTCGGCTACCTGGACCTCGAGCGCAAGATCAGCGAGACCGGCAACACCGCGCCCGATGCGCGCACGATCTTCGAATGGGTGTGCGCGATCCGTCGCGCCAAGCTCCCCGACCCGGCGGTGATCGGCAACGCCGGCAGCTTCTTCAAGAACCCGGTCGTCAGCGCGGAGCAGTGCCGCGACATCATCGGCCGCGACCCGGAGATCGTGCACTACCCGATGCCCGACGGCAGCATGAAGCTGGCCGCGGGCTGGCTGATCGACGCCTGCGGCTGGAAGGGCAAGAGCGTCGGCCGTGCCGGCGTCTACGAGCGCCAGGCGCTGGTGCTGGTCAACCGCGGCGGCGCCACCGGGGCCGAGGTCGTGACGCTGGCGCGCGCGATCCAGGAGAGCGTCTACGGCCGCTTCGGCATCCGGCTCGAGCCCGAACCGGTGATCGTCTGAAAACTCGGTGCGCCGCGGCCCCGGTTGAGACCTTCAGTCGCCCGCGCTTTCGGTGGCCGGAAGCAGCGCCAGGCGTATCGCCGCCTCGCTGCTCGCCGCAAGCTGCTCCTCGAAGCGCTGTACCAGGCGCGCGATCTCGTGTGCGGGCAGGTGGGCTGCACCGTCCTCGAGCGCCTGCGCGGTGGCCGCGAGCCCGGCAAGGCCGAGTTCCAGCGCCGCCCCGCGCGCGGAGTGCGCCAGGCTGCGCAGCGCAGCCGGCTGGGCCTCGCGCACCGCAGCGCGCATCGAGCCCACCACCTCGACCGAGCGCTCCAGATGCTGCTGCAGGACCTGCGCGTAGCGCTGCGCACCGAGCAGCCTGGACGTGCGCGCGGCGACCTGGGTGTCGATCAATGCAGTCTCGGACGTCTCGCCGGCAGCGCATCCGCCGGCCGCCGCACATTCGCTCCTGCCCGCCGCAGAGACCTGCGCGCAAGCGCTGCCGAAGAGCTGGCGCAGCACCGCACCGAGCTTTTCGCGCCCCACGGGCTTGCTCAGGAAGCTGTTCATCCCGGCGACGAGGCAGCGTTCCCGCGTGTCGGTGAAGGCGTCTGCGGTCAGCGCAACGATCGGCAGCGTCGCCGCGCGCCGGTCGGGCAGGGCACGGATGCGCTGCGTCGCCTCGATGCCGTCGAGCTCGGGCATGTGCAGGTCCATCAGCACGAGGTCGAAAGCGCGCGTCTGAACCGCAGCCACCGCATCGGCGCCGTTGTCGACGAAGTGCGCGCGGTGGCCCAGGCTCTCGAGCATGCCGCCGATCACCTGCCGATTCACCGCGTGATCCTCCGCCACGAGCACGTCGAGCGCATCGGGGGAGTCGTGCTCGGGCGTGGCGAGGGGAGCGTCCGGAGCCTCGGCCTCGGGGGCAGGCTCGAGCGGCAGCAGCAAGCTGAAACGGCTGCCTTGTCCGGGCGTGCTGCTGGCTTGCAGCTCGCCGTCCATGCGCTCGGCCAGGCCGCGCGCAATGGCCAGACCGAGGCCGTTGCCCTCGACACGGGCAACCGCCGCGTCGCCCCGTTCGAAGCGGTCGAAGACGCGCGCGAGCGTTGCCGCATCCATTCCCGCACCTTGGTCGGTGACGGCGAACTCGAGGCCCGGGCGAGACGGATCCGCATCCTGCAGCCGCAGCTCGAGCAGGACGACCCCGCGGCCGGCGAACTTGATGGCGTTGGACACCAGGTTGAAGAGCACCTGCTTGACGCGCGTCTCGTCCAGCCTGACGCGGTCCGGAACGTCCTGCGCCACCTCGACCCGAAGCGCAAGCCCGCGGGCTTGGGCCTGGGGCTGCATCACCGTATCCACCTCGCGCAGCAGCCGGCGCAGCGAGACCGGCGTCGGATGAAGCTGCAGGTGACCGGCTTCGAGCTGGGAGAAGTCCAGAACCTCGGTCAGGACGGCCAGCAGATGGTCCGCCGATTCGGTGGCGGTGCGCAGATAGTCGACCTGCCTGGCTTCCAGCGGCGTGTCGCGCAGCAGGCGCAGCATGCCCAGCAGGCCTTGGAAGGGGGTCCGGATCTCGTGGCTCATGTTGGCCAGGAAGCGGCTCTTGGCACGGCTGCTGGACTCGGCCGCGTGCCGCGCTGCGGCGAGTTCCCCGGCCAGGGTCTCGGCGGCCGCCTGCCGCTTCCTGAGCAGGTGCATCTGGCGCAGCGCGAGGACAGCGAAGGCGGCCGCCATCAGCGCCAGCAGGACTGTTGCCGCCAATGCAATGCGGCTGTAGCGCGACAGGGTCCGGTCGTGCGCGACCTGCTCCTGCGCGGCATGGTGCGCAGCGCCCAACGGCAGCTCCCGCATCAGCGGGGCAAACCCGAGCAGCGCCGGTTGCAGCGAGGCGAGCGCGGTGCGCCGCCGGGCCGCTGTCATCGGCTCGTTGACGGCGGCATCGGCCGCGCGGGAAAAGCGGTCCACGGCGTCCAAGGTCTGGTCCAGATCCGGCCGCACCGACAGTGCCAGGCGGCGCAGCCCCGTGTCCTCGCGCAGCAGGTTCACGCGGCCCAGCCAGACCTCGTAACGCAGCGAGAGCGCAGCCTCGTCCAGCGGACGGCCCTCGTCCAGGGCGAGCGCCCATTGCTCGCGCAGCCGCAGGTACTCGGCGAGTTGGCGATGCATGTGCACGAGACGGGGAGCCTGCTCATCCTCGAGGACCTCGTTCAGGCGGCCGAGCTGCTGCAGCTGGAGCACGACCAGGAGCACGAGCACCACCCCCGAGATGGCGGCGATGGCGACCAGCGCCGACGCGCGCAGCCGCATCGGGTCCGGGCCCAGCGCCTGGCTCATCCGACCTCGATCACGCGACCTCGATCGATCGAAGCTGCCACGCCGAGCGATTGAAGTACACGGGGCTGCGCAGCTCGGGCAGCGAATCGAAGGGGTAGATCACGAACAGCGGCCCGCGGTTGCGCACGGGCATCGGCTCACGGTCCATCAGCCTGGCGAGGATGACGTCGTAGCGCTGCGCATCCTCGAGCGGGATGTCGACGACGTAGTCGTTGAGCGCGCGGGCGTGCAGCATGCTGCCATGGGCGCCAGCCGCGCGCAGCACGTCGCGCAGCAGCGGACCGGTGAACTGGCGGGGCTTCGAGAACCAGGGTGTGGCGGTCGTGAAGCTCGTCTGCGGCAGCTGCTGCAGCATCTCCATGTCGAACTGCGCCACCCGCCCCACGTTCGGATTGCGCACCTGGCCACTGATCGTGAGGACGACCGGCCCGGCGGGCGCGGGCAGCGCGTACGCCCAGCCGAACCAGCCCAGGAGGCCGATCGAGGCCGCCGCCTGTACGAGACTGCGCCGGGACGTCATTGCCGGCTCCCGTGGTGACACTGCCATGCGCGCGCGGACACCGCGATCTTCTGCATGTTCGGATTCCTCCCCGGGCGGGCCCGGATCCGCATTCTACGAGTGAGGTCGACAGCGGCGTAAGAATGTGTGACCGGACCTCCCGGCAGCCATCAGGTGGGCATGCTCGGCGACCCACGCTCGGGGCACCGCCGACGAGGTCGGCGATGCGCTGGCGCCGGGACGATGGTGCCCGATCGATTGGATCTATCGCGCCTATCAATTGATTTAATACTATGAATATGCTATACTTGATAGTATTCAAACAATCGATCAACCCCAACCAACCCCAACCGCAAGCAGGAGTGCATCCATGTCGATCATCAACACCACCGTCCAGCCCTTCAAGGCCAACGCGTTCCACAATGGCAAGTTCATCGAGGTCAGCGACGAAACCCTCAAGGGTCACTGGTCGGTGCTGATCTTCATGCCGGCGGCCTTCACTTTCAACTGCCCGACGGAGGTCGAGGACGCGGCCGAGCACTATGCCGAGTTCCAGAAGGCTCAGGCCGAGGTCTACGTCGTCACCACCGACACGCATTTCTCGCACAAGGTCTGGCACGAGACCTCCGAAGCGGTCGGAAAGGCCAAGTTCCCGCTGGTCGGCGACCCGACGCACGTGCTGACGAACATGTTCGGCGTGCACATCCCGGAAGAGGGTCTGGCGCTGCGCGGCACCTTCATCCTCGACCCGCAGGGCGTCGTGAAGACCGCCGAGGTGCACGACAACTCGATCGCACGCGACGTCAAGGAGACGCTGCGCAAGCTCAAGGCCGCGCAGTACGTGGCCAAGCACCCGGGCGAGGTCTGCCCGGCCAAATGGAACGAGGGTGCGAAGACGATCGCCCCGTCGATCGACCTCGTCGGCAAGATCTGAGTCTGAGCGCCTGCGCTCCCTGACTCCCTGAAGCCCGCGGAGCGCGGGCTCCCGACCCGCCTCCGCAGCCATCCCGGGTACGTCCCCGGGCCCCGTCGACAGCAACCCGGACTGGCCACATCCGGACTGCTGTCGACGAGGCCTGTCGCGCCCCGACGTCACCCTCGACGCCCACACGACACCCACTCGACTTGAAAAGGACCCGCCATGTTGGACGACAGCATCAAGGCCCAGCTTGCCAGCTACTTCGAGCGCATCACCCATCCGGTCGAGCTGATCGCGAGTCTCGACGATTCGACGGGTGCGGCGCAGATCCGCGAACTGATCACCGAGATCGCGGCGATCGCCCCGGACAAGATCAGCGCACGCACCGACGGCAGCTATGAGCGCCGACCGTCGTTCCAGATCACGCGTGCCGGCCAGGACATGGGCGTGCACTTCGCGGCGGTGCCGATGGGGCACGAGTTCAGCTCGCTGCTGCTGGCGCTGCTGTGGGCCG
>JAIXKN010000091.1:59934-62325 GCA_026932425.1 Burkholderiales bacterium | reverse complement strand
CCCGCACGTCACCAACCACGACGACTGCGACATCACCGAGCTCGAGGCCTTCCGCGTCCAGCTCAACAAGGAGAACGAGAAGGCGGGCATCAAGGTCACGCTGCTGGCCTTCATGATCAAGGCGGCGGTCGCGGCGCTGAAGAAGTTCCCCGAGTTCAACGCCTCGCTGGACGGCGAGCACCTGGTGCTCAAGAACTACTTCCACATCGGCTTCGCCGCCGACACGCCCAACGGCCTGATGGTGCCGGTGATCAAGGACGCCGACCAGAAGGGCATCCTGCAGATCAGCCAGGAGATGTCGGAACTGGCCAAGAAGGCGCGCGAAGGCAAGCTCTCGCCGGGCGAGATGAGCGGCGGTTGCTTCAGCATCAGCAGCCTCGGCGGCATCGGCGGGCGCTACTTCACGCCGATCATCAACGCCCCCGAGGTGGCGATCATGGGCGTGTGCAAGAGCAGCATGGAGCCGCGCTGGGACGGCAAGGGCTTCCACCCCCGCCTGATCCAGCCGCTGTCGCTGAGCTGGGACCACCGCGTCATCGACGGCGCCGCGGCGGCACGCTTCAACGCCTACTTCGGCGCCTTGCTGACGGACTTCCGCCGGGCGCTCCTGTGACCGGCGCCGGCTCGCTTCACCGCAGCCGCTGCGGCGGCTGCGTCCTCGACCCGTCCTTCGCTCCATCGGGGCGGCTGCAGACCTTCAAGCGGAAAGCCTGACATGGCCCAGATCGACATCCTCGTGCCGGACATCGGCGATTTCAAGGACGTGGCGGTCATCGAGCTGCTCGTCAAGCCCGGCGACACCATCAAGACCGAGCAGAGCCTGGTCACCGTCGAGAGCGACAAGGCCTCGATGGAGATCCCGTCCTCGCATGCCGGCGTCGTCAAGGCGATGAAGGTGGCGCTGGGCGACAGGGTCAGCGAGGGCTCGGTGCTGCTCGTGCTCGAGACGGCCGATGCCGCCGCCGCGCCGGCATCGGCGCCCGCTCCGGCGGCGGCTGCGGCACCCGGCCCGGCGCCGGCGGCGCCCGCGCCGACCGCGTCGGCCGCGCCCGCAGCGGCGAGCTTTTCCGGCAGCGTCGACCACGACTGCGAAGTCCTCGTGCTCGGTGGTGGCCCGGGCGGCTACTCGGCCGCCTTCCGCGCCGCCGACCTCGGGATGAAGGTGGTGCTCGTCGAGCGCTATCCGACGCTCGGCGGCGTCTGCCTGAACGTGGGCTGCATCCCGAGCAAGGCGCTGCTGCACGTCGCGGCGGTGATGGACGAGGTCAAGCACTTCGCCGCGCTGGGTGTCGAATTCGGCAGCCCGACGATCGACGCGGCGAAGCTGCTCGCGCACAAGAACAAGGTCGTCTCCAAGCTCACCGGGGGCCTCGCCGGAATGGCCAAGATGCGCAAGGTGACCGTGGTGCGCGGCTACGGCAGCTTTGCCGACCCGCATCACCTGAGCGTCGAGGAAACGACCGGCGACGGGCAGGAGAAGACCGGCAAGACGCTCGTCGTGCGCTTTGGGCAGTGCATCATCGCCGCGGGGTCGCAGGCGGTGCGACTGCCCTTCCTGCCGGAGGATCCGCGCATCGTCGACTCGACCGGCGCGCTGCAGCTGCGTCAGCTGCCCAAGCGGATGCTGGTGATCGGCGGCGGCATCATCGGCCTCGAGATGGGCACGGTCTATTCGACGCTCGGCGCGCGGCTGGACGTGGTCGAGATGCTCGACGGACTGATGCAGGGCGCCGATCGCGACCTCGTCAAGGTCTGGCAGAAGGTCAACGCACCGCGCTTCGACCGCATCATGCTCAAGACCAAGACGGTCGCGGCGCAGGCGACGGGCGACGGCATCCGCGTCGAGTTCGAGGGCCTGGACGGCAGCCGCAGCGACGGCGTCTACGACCTCGTGCTGCAGGCGGTCGGGCGCAGCCCCAACGGCCGCAAGATCGCCGCCGAAAAGGCCGGCGTGGTGGTGAACGAGCGCGGCTTCATCCCGGTGGACGTGCAGATGCGCAGCAACGTGCCGCACATCTTCGCGATCGGCGACATCGTCGGCCAGCCGATGCTGGCGCACAAGGCGGTGCACGAGGCGCATGTCGCGGCCGAGGTCGCGGCCGGTACCGCGCGCGGCGACGAGGCGCTGGCGCGCTCGCGCTTCGACGCACGCGTGATCCCGAGCGTGGCCTACACCGATCCCGAGGTCGCCTGGGTCGGGCTGACCGAGGACGAAGCCAAGGCCAAGGGCATCGCGGTGAAGAAGGGCCTCTTCCCCTGGGCGGCCTCGGGCCGCGCGATCGCCAACGGCCGCGACGAGGGCTTCACGAAGCTGCTCTTCGATGGGCAGACGCACCGCATCCTCGGCGGCGGCATCGTCGGCACGCATGCCGGCGACATGATCGGCGAGGT
>JAIXKN010000091.1:47958-59834 GCA_026932425.1 Burkholderiales bacterium | reverse complement strand
ACATGAGCTTGAGCTTGCGACTGGGCACCCTGGGTGCCGTGGGCGTGCTGGCGGCCGGCTTGGCGCATGCCGGCTGGCTGTGGTTGTCGTGGGCGGGCAGTGACACGGCTGCCGGCCAGGGCGGGCCCTGGCTGGCGCTGCTGGCGCAGGGAAGCTGGACCGTGGTGCTGGCGCTGGCGATCGCGTGGCAGTTGCGACGCAGCGTCCGTCCGCTGCAGCAGAGTCTTGAACTGCTGCGGCAGCAGGCCGATGCGCTCGAACAGGGCCGCTTCATGATCGTCGGAGAACCCCCGGCGGTCGACGCGGTGCCGCTGGCGCGCAGCCTCAACACGGCCGTGCGGCGGCTGCAGAGCGCCATCGACGAGGAAGGCCCGGGCCCGGGCCTGCATGCGCTTCGGCGCACCGCGCGCCGCGACCCGCAGACCGGCCTGGACAGCCGCTACACCTTCCTCGCCCGCCTGACCGATCGGCTCGGTGCGCGTTCGGGGCAGGAGCTGGCGCTGCTGGCGGTGCGTCTGCTCCCCTGCCCGGGGGACGCGTCGCCGGATGCGACCGCGCTGGCTGCGGCGTCGGACCTGCTGCGCCTCTTCGCACAGCGCATCCCCGGCGCCTTCGTCGGGCGGATCTCCGAATCCGAGCTGGGCCTGTGCCTTCCGGCGCATGGCGTCGTCGGCGACAGTGCACAGAGCCTGATGGCGGCACTCGGCAGTGCCGGCGAGCGGCCACGCTGCGTCATCGCCTGCGTCGATCAGCTCGGTGGCGCCTCGCTCGGGGGCGCGCTGGCGCAGCTCGAGCGGGCGCTCGACCAGGCCGAACTGGGTGGCGCCGGGCAGATCGAGAGCCGGTGTGCGCAGCAGGAGGCCGCTGGTGCGCTCGAGGATGCGCAGACGCGCCGGCAGATCGTCGAGGCGATGCGCGCCGGCGCGATGCAGCTCGGCGAGTTCCCGGTGATCGACGCCCAGGGACGCCTCCTGCACCTGGAGTGCCCGATGCGCCTGCAGTTGACGCCGGATGCGCCTGCCGCGGCGGCCGAGGCCTGGCTGCCGGTGGCCACGCGCTACCGGCTGACGACGCAGATCGACCTGGCGGGCATCGAGCTGGCACTGGCGGCGTCCGCGCAGGATCGCCGCTCGCGCTGCGTGCACGTCGCCGCGGAGTCGCTTGCCGCCGCGGGTTTCGTCAGCGCGGTCCGCGCCCGGCTGCAGGCTGCGCCCGAAGCGGCCGCCAGGCTGTGGATCGAGATCGCCGAGGTCTCGCTCGAGCGGCTGCCGCCGCGGCTGCGCAGCGCCGGGACGGTCTGGCGGCGCTATGGCGCGCGCGTGGGCATCGAGCACGCCGGCGCGGCGCTGCGCAGCTTGGCGCGCCTGCCGGAGCTCGAGCTCGATTACGTCAAGGTCGACGCGGCCTTCGTGCGCGGCCTGGCTGGCGACGCTGCGCAGCGCGAGCGGGCGCTGGGGCTCGTCGCGCTCGCGCACGAAATGGGCGCACTCGTGATCGCCGAGGGCGTCGACGAGCGCCCGGACCTCAATGCCCTGTGGGCGCTCGGGTTCGACGGCGCGACCGGACACGCCGCGACGCGCGCGCTCCGGGCTCCGGACGAGGGCGCGACCGATGCCGTCGAGCCAGTCAATTCGATGACCATCGCGACGCTGCCGTCCGCCGCCTGAGCCGACCAGCGCCAGGCCGAGCTTCGTGCGGCGCTGCAGGCCGTCAGGGACCCGGGCAACGCGGCGTGCCGGTCAGCCGAGCTTGGCGGCCACCTCCACCAGCCGCCGCGCCTGGTGCGCGATCGCCGCCTTGCGCTCCTCGGTGAACTCCTGCCCCTGGGTGTGGCTGTAGCCGTACGGGTTGCCGCCGGCCTGGAAGATCGACGGGTCGGTGAAGCCCGGGGCGACGACGATCGCGCCCCAATGGATCGCAGTGGCGTAGAAGGACAGCAGCGTCGTCTCCTGGCCGCCGTGCGCGTTCTGTGCCGACGACATCGCGGAGATCGCCTTGTTCGCGAGGGCGCCCTTGGCCCAGACGCCGCCCAGCGTGTCGATGAAGGCGCGCATCTGGCTGGCCATCACGCCAAAGCGCGTCGGTGCCGAGATCAGGTAGGCGTTGGCCCACTCCATGTCGGCCGCCGTCGCGTGCGGGACATGCGCCGTTCGCTCGGCCTGCGCCTTCCAGGCTTCCTGGCCGGCAACGACTTCGGCAGGCGCCGTCTCCGGCACCTTCAGCAGGCGCACCTCGGCGCCGGCAGCGCGGGCCGCTTCGGCGGCGATCTCGGCCATGCGGTGATTGGTCCCGTAGGTCGAGTAGTAGAGGATCGCCAGTCGGACGCTCATGGTTGGGTTCTCCGGTTCATTGCGAGGATTGAGAGGAAGGGATGCCGCCGAAGCGGCCGCTGTTGAAATCGATGATGGCCTGTTCGATCTGCTGCCTGCTGTTCATCACGAAGGGCCCGTAGCCGACGACGGGCTCGTCGATCGGCTGCCCGGCCATCAGCAGCAGCTCGAGCTCGCCCTGGGCCTCGATCGCGATGCTGCGGCCCTGCGTCGAGAACGTCGCCAGGTCGGTGGGGTGCAGTTCGGCCTCGTCACCGATCCGTGCCGTACCCGCGCGGATCGCGAGCAGCGTGCTCCAGCCCTCGGGCTGTTCGATCTCGACGCGATGCCCGTCGTTGATCTGCAGGTCGAGCACGTTCATCGGGCTGAAGGTGTGCGCCGGGCCGCGGGTGCCCATGAATTCGCCGGCGATCACGCGCGCCTGACCGGCACCCTGGGGCAGCGCCACGCGCGGAATCTCGGCGTCGGTGATCGCCTGGTAGTGCGCCGGCGTCATCTTGTGCCGCGCGGGCAGATTCACCCAGAGCTGCATCATCTCGAACGCGCCGCCGCGCTTGGCATAGTCCGCGGAATGGAACTCCTCGTGGATGATGCCGGCGCCGGCCGTCATCCACTGCACGTCGCCGGGGCCGATCACCCCGCCGGCGCCGGTCGAGTCGCGGTGCTCGACCTCGCCGTCGAAGACGATCGTCACGGTCTCGAAGCCGCGGTGCGGATGGCTGCCGACGCCGCGGCGCTGGGTCGTCGGGCCGAAGGTCGTCGGCGCGGCGTAGTCCAGCAGCAGGAAGGGACTGCGCTCGGCGACGCCGGCACCGCTGTAGCCGAAAAGACTGTGCACCGGGAAGCCGTCGCCGACCCAGTGCCGGCCGGGCGCGCGGCGCGACGAGAGCAGGGATTTGCGTGCAAGCACGGTGGCGGTGCCGTTCATCGGAGCCTCCTCGGGACTGCTGCCTCGATCGCTTGCCGAGTGCGGGTGGATGCCGCACCGAACCAACCGAGGGCTTGGGGTTTCGAACGATGACCGGATCGTAGATGGCCTTCGATACGCGAAAAAGGGCCTTGATCACCTTTCATCGTTCCACAGATGGGACAATGGAACCGTTCACCGCTGCTGCTGTCTGCGTTCGATCCTGCGCCCCGTGATGGAAGACCTCGACGATCTTGCCCACTTCGCACTCGTCGCCGAGCATGGCGGCTTCGCTGCAGCCGAGCGCGCCACGGGTATCCCCAAGTCCCGGCTCAGCCGGCGCCTGGCGACGCTGGAATCGCGCCTGGGCACGCGGCTGATCCAGCGCAGCACGCGTCGCTTTGCGGTCACGCCGATGGGCGAGCAGGTGCTGCAACACGCCCGGGCGATGCTTGCCGAGGCCGAGGCCGCACGCTCGCTCGTCGACGAGCAGACCGGCGGGCCGCGCGGCACGGTTCGGCTGGCGTGCCCGCCGGCGCTGCTGCAGACCGCGGTCGGGCCGCTGCTGGCGCGCTTCCTCAACGCCTGGCCGCAGGTGCAGCTGCAGATCCAGGCGAGCAACCGCAACGTCGACGTCTGGCAGGACGGCGTCGAACTCGCGCTGCGCGTGCGCGCACCGGACGCTGCGCTGCCGCAGGACGAGGTCGTTCGCCCGTTGGCACTGAGCCCGCACCTGCTCGTGGCGGCGCCGCGGCTGCTCGTCAATGCGCCGCCGGCGATGACGCCGGCCGACCTCGCCCGGCTGCCCACGCTTGGCCTCGGCAACTCGCCCGAGCAGCGTCTCTGGCGCCTGCGCGGCCCGGGCGGCGAGCGTGCCGAGCACGCGCACCAGCCCCGGCTCGTCGTCGACGACGCCGCGACGCTGCGCGACGCCGCGGTCATGGGCGTGGGCTGTGCGGTGCTGCCGCGCATCCTCGTGCACGACGCGCTGCAGGCCGGCCTGCTGCAGGAGATCCTGCCCGGCTGGGCGCCGCCGCCGGGCCTGATCCAGGCGGCCTGCGCGAGCCGCCAGGGCCTGCGTCCGGTGGTGCGGCGGCTGCTCGAGGGCTTGGCCGAAGGCTTTGCCGAACTGATCCGCGACGGTCGCTGCCTTGAGCCCCACGGGCCGCTCGTGCCGCCGGTTCAGGCGATGTCGCCCGCGTGAATCTCGAAGTGGCCGTTGCGGCGGTCGCTGAAGTAGTGCTCGAGCGTCTGGCGCACGGTGCGAAATGCGATCTCCCCCCAGGGGATCTGGTGCTCCGCGAAGAGCTGGGCCTCGATCGTCTCGGGCCCCGGGGCGAAGTGCGTGTCGAGCAGGCGCGCACGGTAGAAGAGGTGCACCTGGCCCACGCGCACGACGTTGAGCACCGTGAACAGGCCCTCGAGTTCGATGCGCGCCCCGGCTTCCTCGTCGGTCTCGCGGCAGGCGCCTTCGGCGGTGCTCTCGCCGAGCTCGAGGAAGCCCGCCGGCAGCGTCCAGAGCCCCCGGCGCGGTTCGATGTTGCGCCGGCACAGCAGCACCTGATCGCCCCAGACGGGCACCGTGCCGACAACGTTGATCGGGTTCTCGTAGTGGATCTCGCCGCAGGCGGTGCAGACGGCACGCTCGCGGTTGTCGCCGGCCGGGATCACGTAGTTGACCGCGGCGCCGCAGGCCCGGCAGTGCTTGATGCTGCGGGGAACGATCATCGCGGCGAGTTTATCCGTCGCGGCATTCCCGAAGCGGCGCACGGCCGTGCATGGCATCATCGACAGCGCTCCTGTTCACGCCGCGAATGCCTTGCCGGCCACAGGAGTGGAGATTCCCGATGGATTACGTCATCGAACCCGCGCCGATCGCCGCCGTGCCGGTCGTCGGCGGCGGCAGCTTTCCGGTCCATCGCATCTACTGCGTCGGCCGCAACTACGCCGAGCACGCACGCGAGATGGGCGCAAGCGACCGCGAGCCGCCGTTCTTCTTCATGAAGCCGGCGGACGCGGTTGTCCCGGTGCCCGAGGGGACGACCGGAACGATCCGCTATCCGAGCCTGACGCAGGACCTGCACCACGAGGTCGAGCTGGTCGTCGCGATCGGCAAGGGCGGACGCGACATCGACGCCGCCGCCGCGGCCGCGCATGTTTACGGTCATGCGGTGGGGCTGGACATGACCCGCCGCGACCTGCAGGCGCAGATGAAGAAGGGGGGACGGCCCTGGTGCATCGCCAAGGGCTTCGACGAATCGGCGCCGATCGGCCCGATCGTTGCCGCGGGAGAGCGCGGCCTGCTCACGCACGGTGCGATCACGCTGAGCGTCAACGGCCAGCCGCGACAGAAGGGGGACCTCGGCGACCTCATCTGGAGCATCGCCGAGACGATCGCGCACCTGAGCCGCGCCTGGGCCTTGCAGCCCGGAGACCTGATCTTCACCGGCACGCCCGCGGGTGTGGGCGCCGTCGCCCGGGGCGACGTGATGGAGGCGCGAATCGAGGGGCTGCCGACGCTGCGGGTGATGCTGCGCTGAGGCGGCTTGCGGGGTGACGATGGAACTCTTCAACTACTTCCGCTCCAGCGCCTCGTACCGCGTGCGCATCGCGCTTGCGCTCAAGGGGCTGAACTACGACTACCGCGCGGTGCAGCTCGTTCGGGGCGAGCAACTCGAGAAGCCCTACGCGTCGATGGCCTCGGCGCGCCTCGTGCCGCTGCTGGTCGACGGCGAGCAGCGCCTGTGGCAGTCGCTGGCGATCATCGAGTACCTCGAGGAAACGCATCCCGAACCGCCGCTGCTGCCGCGCGACCCCGGCGGCCGCGCGCGCGTGCGTGCGCTGGCGCTGGACATCGCCTGCGAGATCCACCCGCTGAACAACCTGCGCGTGCTCAAGTACCTCGTCGGGCCGATGGCGGTTTCCGACGAGGCCAAGGACCGCTGGTACCGGCACTGGGTCGAGACCGGGCTCGAGGCGGTCGAGCGCCAGCTCGCCGCCGCGCCCTCGACCTACTGCCACGGCGAGACCCCGACGATGGCCGACTGCGCGCTCGTGCCGCAGATCTTCAACGCGCAGCGCTTTCACTGCCGGCTCGACCACGTGCCGCAGGTGATGCGCGTCTTCGAGGCCTGCATGAAGCTGCCCGCCTTCGAGGAGACCCGGCCCGAGAAGTGCCCGGATGCCCAGTGAGCTCGACGCCGGCGGCTGGCTGCGGCCGGCCTGGCGCGTCAACCCCCGCGTGCATGCGCTGATGAGCACGCGGCGCACACGGCCATCGGCCGACGGGCAGGACTTCGACCCCGGGCGCGATGCGCTGACGCCGGCTGCGCTGCACAACCGCGCGCAGCTCGCGCAGGTGCTGGGTGCGGCGCCGCGCTGGCTGCGTCAGGTGCATGGATCGCAGGTCGTGCGCGTCGATCGGGCGGCCGAAGGCGAGGAACTGGTCGCCGATGCCTCGGTCAGCGCCGCGCCAGGCATCGGCTGCGTGGTGCTGGTCGCCGACTGCCTGCCGGTGCTGTTCTGCGACGACGCCGGGCGCGCCGTTGCTGCGGCGCATGCAGGCTGGCGCGGACTTGCCGCCGGCGTCCTCGAGCGCAGCGTCGCTTTGCTTTGTGAGGCCGCCGGCTGCGATCCGGCGGCGGTCCAGGCCTGGCTCGGCCCCTGCATCGGACCGCGCCGCTTCGAGGTCGGCGCCGACGTGCTGGAGGCCTTCGGAGTCGATCCGCAGGCTGACGCACAGCGGCAGGCGCAGGCGTTCTTCCTGCGCCGGGATCGTGCCGACGGCGATCGGCGCTGGCTGGCAGATCTGCCGGCGCTGGCACGCCAGCGCCTGTCGCGCTGCGGCGTTCAGCGGGTCAGCGGCGGGCAGTGGTGTACCGTCGGGGACGCGTCAAGCTTCGTCTCGTTCCGGCGGGACGGTGCCCGCGGGCGCATGGCTGCGGCCATCGCCCTCGTCGATTGAGGCCTGCGCCGCAGGCAGGGTCGGCCCGGCCGACTGGGCTTCGCGTGCCCGAAGCGCACGCTTGCGCGCCGGGGTCCCCAGGATGTAGACGAGCACCGACAGCGGCAGTACCCCGTAGAGCAGGAAGGTGAGGATGGCGCCGAGGACTGTGCCCTGAGGGGAGAGCGCTTCGGCGATCGTCATCATGAAGACGACGAAGGTCCAGGCGATGACGACGAGGTGGATGTACATGTCGATCCGAGTCGATCCGAGTCGATCCTCCAGGGTGCAACCCATCACGTCATGGGAGGGTAAGCGAATTGCCCTAAGCTGCCGGCATTGGTCATCTCGGCGGCCGCTGTGATCGTGCCCGACCGGAGCATGGCAACGAACGCCAGGACAGGAGACACTGTGCAAGACATCTCGCCCAAGCTGCCCACGCTCGATTTTTCCGCCAGTCCGGTGATGCCGGCGATCGGCGATCTCTTCAAGTCGCTTTCGTACCTGAGCCTGCCCTCGGAAGAGCTTGCCAGGCTGCAGGCCGAGTACGTCCAGGCTGCCAGCCAGATCTGGAACCAGCAACTCGAGCGCCTGCAGGGCAACGGCCAGGCGGCCCCTGCGCCGATCCGCGACCGCCGTTTCTCCGGGCAGGAGTGGATGGAGAACCCGGCCGCCGCGTTCACCGCGCAGATGTACCTGCTGAACGCGCGCACGTTGATGGAGCTGGCCGAGGCGGTGCAGGGCGACCGCAAGACGCAGGCGCGGATCCGCTTCGCGGTCCAGCAGTGGGTCGACGCGACGGCGCCGAGCAACTTTCTCGCGCTGAACCCCGAGGCGATGGCCAAGGCGATCGCGACCCAGGGCGAGAGCATCGCCACCGGCATGCGCCAGCTGCTCGAGGACGTCAGGAAGGGCCACCTGTCGCAGACCGACGAGTCGGCCTTCGAGGTCGGCCGCAACGTCGCGACGACGCCGGGCAGCGTCGTCTTCGAGAACGACTTCTTCCAGCTCATCGAGTACAAGCCGACCACCGAGAAGGTGTACGAGCGGCCGATGCTCTTCGTGCCGCCCTGCATCAACAAGTACTACATCCTGGATCTGCAGCCGGACAACTCGGTCATCCGCTACACGGTCGATCAGGGTCATCGCACCTTCGTCGTGAGCTGGCGCAACCCCGACGAGAGCATGGCCGGCGCCACCTGGGACGACTACATCGAGCACGGCGCGATCCAGGCGATCCGCGTCGTCCAGGAGATCACCGGCGTCGAGAAGCCGAACATGCTCGGCTTCTGCGTCGGCGGCACCATCCTCGCCACGGCGCTGGCGGTGCTGGCGGCGCGCGGTGAGCAACCGGCCAATTCGCTGACGCTGCTGACGACCCTGCTGGACTTCAGCGACACCGGCATTCTCGACGTCTTCATCGACGAGGCCGCCGTGCGCATGCGCGAGATGACGATCGGCGAGAAGTCGCCCACCGGTCCCGGCCTGCTCAAGGGCAAGGAGCTGGCCACGACCTTCAGCTTCCTGCGCCCGAACGACCTCGTCTGGAACTACGTCGTCGGCAATTACCTGAAGGGCGAGTCGCCTCCGCCCTTCGACCTGCTCTACTGGAACGGCGACTCGACCAACATGCCCGGGCCGATGTACTGCTGGTACCTGCGCAACACCTACCTCGAGAACAAGCTCAAGGTGCCGGGTGCGGCGACCGTCTGCGGCGAGAAGGTCGACCTGGGCAGCATCGAGGCTC
Organism: Burkholderiales bacterium; assembly: GCA_026932425.1. Classification (GTDB taxonomy): domain Bacteria; phylum Pseudomonadota; class Gammaproteobacteria; order Burkholderiales; family Burkholderiaceae_C; genus Rubrivivax. Next base: position 50,907 of record JAIXKN010000091.1, on the reverse strand, counting down.
CGGTCTACATCTACGGCTCGCGCGAGGACCATATCGTTCCCTGGACCTCGGCCTACGGCTCGACGCAGCTGCTGACCGGCGAACGCCGCTTCGTCCTCGGGGCGTCGGGTCACATCGCCGGCGTCATCAACCCGCCGGCCAAGCGCAAGCGCAACTTCTGGCTCAACGACAAGCTGCCGGCCAATCCGGAGGCCTGGTTCGACGGTGCGACCGAGCATCCGGGGAGCTGGTGGACCGACTGGAGCGACTGGCTGCGCCCCCACGGCGGCAAGCAGATCCCGGCGCCCAAGGCGCCAGGGAATCGTCAGTTCAAGGTCATCGAGCCGGCGCCGGGCCGCTACGTCAAGGTCAAGGCCTGACGCGCACGGTGCGAGAGCGCCAGGGGCGGCAGCCGCGGGCGAACCCCGCTTGACGGCTGCGCGCGCTGGCACCACGCTAGCGATCTTCGGCGAAGCCGAGATCGTCGGGAAGCACTTCACCACGACTACAACCACCACGACTGGAAGGAGCAAGCAATGGGAAGACTCGCATACGTGACGGGCGGCATGGGCGGCATCGGGACCGCGATCTGCCAACGCCTGGCCAAGGAAGGCTTCAAGGTGATCGCAGGCTGCGGCCCGACGCGCGACTACAAGAAATGGCTCGACGAGCAGAAGGCCCTGGGCTTCACGTTCTACGCCTCGGCCGGCAACGTCGCCGACTGGGATTCCACGGTCGAGGCCTTCGCCAAGGCCAAGGCCGAGCACGGCCCGATCGAGGTGCTGGTGAACAACGCCGGCATCACGCGCGACCGCATGTTCGTCAAGATGACGCGCGAGGACTGGGACGCAGTCATCGACACCAACCTCAACAGCATGTTCAACGTCACCAAGCAGGTGGTCCCGGACATGCTCGAGAAGGGCTGGGGCCGCATCATCCAGATCAGCTCGGTCAACGGCGAGAAGGGCCAGGCCGGGCAGACCAACTACTCGGCGGCCAAGGCCGGAATGCACGGCTTCACGATGGCGCTGGCTCAGGAACTGGCGAGCAAGGGCATCACGGTGAATACCGTCAGCCCGGGCTACATCGGCACCGACATGGTCCGCGCGATCAAGCCCGAGATCCTGGAGAAGATCGTCGCGACGATTCCGGTCAAGCGTCTGGGAACGCCCGAGGAGATCGGGTCGATCGTTGCCTGGCTCGCCGGCGAGGACTCCGGATTTACGACCGGCGCCGACTTCAGCTGCAACGGCGGCCTGCACATGGCAAGCTGAAACCGGTCGGGGGCCGCGGGCGTCCGAACGGGCGGGCCCGATGTCAGAATCGGGCCCATTCGGAGCCAACCCAGATGCCCCCAATCGACGACAGGTCCACGCCGCGCAGAGGTCGGCTCAGCGCCTTCCAATTGCTGAAGGCTTGGCTCTTCGATCGGAAGGCCGGACCTCATGCCCCGGCCGAGACCGAATTTCTGAATACGCGCGACGGCCACGAGCTTGCGCGCTTCGCGCAGCAGGCCTTCGGCAACGACGCCGCGGCCAAAGAGGCGCAACGGGCAGCGGTCGACGCCGAGCAGGCGCAGATCGACGCGCTGCTGCGCGGCGCGGGCGCTGCGGCCACGCAGCCTCCCGCGGCCTCGTCGACAGCGAGGCCCGCACGGGCGCGCTCGAGGGGCCAGCAGGCGGCATCGGCGCCGCCGGTGCAGCCGAAGGCCGGCACGCCCGACGCCGACGATGTGCTTCCGCGCACGCCGCTCGAGCTTGCGGTGCGTCAGCTCGAAGTGCTGCGCGCGCAGGGCCTGTCGGTCGAGACGCTGGCCGAAGCGCTGATCGTCATCGAGACGCGCGAAGTCAAGAAGCGCGCCGCAGCCGACCAGACTTGAGGGCCCGCACCGGCTTCAATCGCGCCGGGTCACGGCTGCAAGCACATCCCCAGATCGCTGCTGCAGGCAGCCCTGCGCAGTCCGGGGTCGAGCGGCCCCGGCGCGGTGCAATGCCGCGCTTCAACACTCGACGATGTTCACCGCGAGGCCGCCGCGCGCGGTCTCCTTGTACTTCGTCAGCATGTCGGCGCCGGTTTCGCGCATCGTCTTGATGACCTGATCCAAACTCACGTGATGCGTGCCATCGCCGCGCAGCGCCATGCGCGCGGCGTTGATCGCCTTCACCGAGGCGATCGCGTTGCGCTCGATGCAGGGGATCTGCACCAGACCGCCGACCGGGTCGCAGGTCAGGCCCAGGTGATGCTCCATGCCGATCTCGGCCGCGTTCTCGACCTGCGCCGGGGTGCCGCCCATCACCGCACAGAGCGCGGCGGCCGCCATGCTGCAGGCCACGCCGACCTCGCCCTGGCAGCCGACCTCGGCGCCGCTGATGCTCGCGTTCTCCTTGTAGAGGATGCCGATGGCCGCGGCGGTGAGCAGGAAATCGTGGACGCCGGCGGTGCTCGCCTGCGGCACGAAGCGTGTGTAGTAGTGCAGCACCGCGGGCACGATGCCGGCAGCGCCGTTGGTCGGCGCGGTGACGACGCGTCCGCCGGCGGCGTTCTCCTCGTTGACGGCCAGCGCGTAAAGGTTGACCCAGTCCAGCACCTGCAGCGGATCGCGCAGCGCTTCCTCGGGACGCGCGGTGAGCGCCTGGCGCAGCGCCCGCGCGCGGCGTCGCACCTTGAAGCCGCCGGGCAGCACGCCGTCGGCGCGCATGCCGCGCTCGACGCAGGCCTGCATCACCTGCCAGATGCGCGAGAGGCCCTCGTCGATCTGCTCATCGCTGCGCCAGTGGCGCTCGTTGCAGCGCATCACTTCGGCGATCGAGAGTCCGCTCTTCCCGCAGAGCACGAGCAGCTCGTCGCCGCTCGAGAAGGGGTAGGGCAGCGCGGTCTTGTCGGGGACGATCGCCTTCTGCCGCGTGCCGTCGGCCGCCACCTCCTCGCTGACGACGAAGCCGCCGCCGACCGAGTAGTAGACGTGCTGCG
>JAIXKN010000091.1:42089-47599 GCA_026932425.1 Burkholderiales bacterium | reverse complement strand
ACGGTGTGGCTGCTGCTCGGCCCGATGCCGATCTTGAAGAGATCGAAGACCGAGACGGCCACGGCGGTGTGCTCCTGTGGCTCGGCAGTCGCAGCGTCAGTCGGCGTCGGCCGACAGCGGCGGGCAGGTGCAGAAGAGGTTGCGATCGCCCCAGACGTTGTCGACGCGCGCGACCGGCGACCAGTATTTCTGCCGCCTCAGCCCCGGCACCGGGTAGGCCGCCTGTTCGCGGGTGTAGGGGTGTGGCCAGTCGGCCGCGAGCAGCGCGGCCGCGGTGTGCGGCGCGTTCTTCAGCGGGTTGTCGTCCTGCGGCCAGCGGCCGGCCTCGATCTGGGCGATCTCGCCGCGGATCGCGATCATCGCCTCGCAGAAGCGGTCGAGCTCGACCAGCGGCTCGCTCTCCGTCGGTTCGACCATCAGCGTGCCGGCAACCGGGAAGGACAGGGTCGGTGCGTGAAAGCCGTAGTCGATCAGCCGCTTGGCGACGTCCTCGGCGCTGACGCCGGAGGTCTTCTGCAGCGGCCGCAGGTCCAGGATGCACTCGTGCGCGACGCCACCGCCCTTGATGCCAGCGATCTCGGCGCTGAAGTGGATGTCGAAGTGGTCGGCCAGGCGCGCCGCGACGTAGTTGGCCGCAAGAACCGCGACCTCGGTCGCCTCGCGCAGACCCGCCGCGCCCATCATGCGGATGTACATCCAGCTGATCGGCAGCACGCCGGCGTTGCCGAGCGGTGCTGCGGACACCGCGCCGACGGCGCTGTCCCTGCCGCTGCTCGCGTGCCCTGGCAGGAAGGGGACGAGGTCCTCGACGACGCACACCGGCCCGACGCCGGGCCCGCCGCCGCCGTGCGGGATGCAGAAGGTCTTGTGCAGGTTCAGGTGGCTGACGTCGCCGCCGAAAGCGCCCGGCGCCGCGACGCCGACGAGCGCGTTCAGGTTCGCGCCGTCGACGTAGACGCGCCCGCCGTGGCGGTGCACGATCTCGCACAGCTCCTTCACCCGCGGCTCGTAGATGCCGTAGGTGCTCGGGTAGGTGATCATCACCGCGGCCAGGCGCGCCTCGTGCTTCTCGCACTTGGCCTGCAGGTCCTCGAGGTCGACATTGCCCATCGCGTCGCACTTGACGACGACGACCTGCATGCCGGCCAGGTGCGCGCTCGCCGGGTTGGTGCCGTGCGCCGATTCGGGGATCAGACAGAGATCGCGCTCTGTCTGGCCGCGCGAAGCGTGCCAGGCGCGGATCGCGAGCAGGCCCGCGTACTCGCCCTGGGACCCGGCGTTGGGCTGCAGGCTCACGCCGGCGTAGCCGGTGACCTTGGAAAGCCAGGCGCAGAGCTGGTCGTTCAGCTCATGCCAGCCCGCAAGCTGATCCGCCGGCGCGAAGGGATGCAGGTTCGCGAACTGCGGCCAGGTGATCGGGATCATTTCGCTCGTCGCGTTGAGCTTCATCGTGCACGAGCCCAGCGGGATCATCGTGCGGTCCAGCGCCAGGTCCTTGTCGCTGAGGCTACGGATGTAGCGCAGCATCTCGGTCTCGCTGTGGTGCGAGTTGAAGACCGGGTGTGTGAGGAAGGCGCTGCTGCGGCGCAGCGCCGGCGGGATCATCGGCTCGACGCCCTGCTCGTACGCCTCGACGCTCGGCAGCGCCTGGCCCTCGGCCGCGAACCAGGACCAGAGCGCCCGCAGGTCTTCGCGCGTCGTCGTCTCGTCCAGGCTGATGCCGATCGAGGTCGCGGAGAGCCGGCGCAGGTTCGCCCCGGCGGCCAGCGCCCGCTGGTGGATCGCCTCGGTGCGCGCGCCGGTTTCCACCGCGAGCGTGTCGAAGGCGGTCTCGCTCGTCACGCGCTGCCCGAGCGCCTTCAGTCCGGCGGCCAGGATCGCAGTAAAGCTCGCCACCCGCTGCCCGATGCGGCGCAGGCCCTCGGGGCCGTGATAGACGGCGTACATGCTCGCCATCACCGCCAGCAGCACCTGTGCGGTGCAGATGTTGGAAGTCGCCTTCTCGCGCCGGATGTGCTGCTCGCGCGTCTGCAGCGCGAGGCGATACGCCGGCTGGCCGTGCGCGTCGACGCTGACCCCGACCAGGCGCCCGGGCATGCTGCGCTTGTAGTCGTCGCGGCAGGCGAGGTAGCCCGCGTGCGGGCCGCCGGCGGCCATCGGCACGCCGAAGCGCTGCGCCGAGCCGACGACGATGTCGGCACCGAACTCGCCCGGCGGCACGAGCAGCGTGAGCGCAAGCAGGTCGGCAGCGACGATGAAGGCGGCGTCCTTCGCGTGCGCCTGCTCCACCAGCGCACGCAGGTCGTGAATGCGGCCGTCGGTGGCCGGATACTGCGCGACGACCGCGAAGTATTCGTGCTCCTGCATCAGCTGCGACGGCAAGCCGACCTTCACCTCCAGCCCAAGGGGCGCCGCGCGCGTGCGGATGACCTCGATCGTCTGCGGGTGGCAGTCTGCCGCGACGATGATCGTGTTGCTCCTGCTCTTCACGCTGCGCCTGGCCAGCGTCATCGCCTCGGCGGCGGCCGTGGCCTCGTCGAGCATCGAGGCGTTGGCGATCGCCATGCCGGTGAGGTCGCCAATCATCGTCTGGAAGTTCACCAGCGCTTCCATCCGGCCCTGCGAGATCTCGGCCTGGTAGGGCGTGTACGCGGTGTACCAGGCGGGGTTCTCGAGGATGTTGCGCAGGATGACCCCCGGCACATGCGTGCCGTGGTAGCCGCAGCCGATGAAGCTCTTGAAGACGCGGTTCTTCGCGGCGATCGCCTCGAGCTCGGCGAGCGCCTGCGCTTCGCTCACCGGTGGCGGCAGATCCATCGCGCCCTTCAGGCGGATCGACGCGGGCACCAGTGCGTCGACGAGCGCAGCGCGCGAGGCCGCGCCGATCGTCGAGAGCATGTGCGCCTGCTCGGCGTCGGAAGGCCCGATGTGACGGGGGCGGAACTCGGTGGCGTTCTCGAGGGCCGCCAGCGGCGGCAGGGTGGGCGTCGGCATGGTGGGCTGCAGGGGGCGGTGCGGGAAGTTCAAGGGCTCCGGCGTTGGCGGGGGCCAGTTACGGAGACGCCCCGCAGGGCCGGCAGGCGTGCGGGGCGGATCGGGACGATGCGGGGTGGTGCGGCGGTGAGATGGCCTGCCGCCGGGCTCAGAGCGTCTTCAGGAGCGCGTCGTACGCGGGCCCGTCCATCAGCGCGTCGAACTGGGCCCTGTCGGCCACCTTCATCTTGAAGAACCAGCCCGTGCCCATCGGGTCCTTGTTGACCAGCCCCGGTTCGTCCTTGAGCGCGTTGTTGACCTCGACGACCTCGCCGTCCGCCGGCATGTAGAGGTCGGCCGCGGCCTTCACCGACTCGACGACGCCGGCAACCTCGCCCTTGGCGTAGCTGCGGCCGACCTCGGGCAGCTCGACGAAAACCACGTCGCCGAGCGCCTCCTGGGCGTGCTGCGTGATGCCGACGACGGCAGCTTCGTGATCCTCGATGTTGACCCACTCGTGGTCGGGCGTGTACTTGGTCGTCATGGACAGGTTCTCCTCGGGGATGATGATCCGGTGGTTTCTCGTCGCCCCGCTCGTCGGACGCGCCGCGCCCGGGCCGATCGAGGGTCTCGGTGCAACGCGGCTCAGCGGCGGTAGCGGTGGGGCACGAAGGGCATCGGCGTGATGCGCATTGGCAGCCGCTGGCGCCGCACCTCGACATAGACCTCGCCCTGAGGCTTGGCCAGGTTCACCGGCACGTAGCCCATCGCGATCGGCTGGTCGAAGGTCGGTGTGATCGTGCCGCTCGTTACCTTGCCCAGGCGGTGACCGTTGATGTCGACGATGATCGCGCCCTCGCGTACCGGGACGCGTTCGATGCCGACCAGGCCCACGCGCTTGCTCGGCGCGCCGACCGAGAACTGCCGCTCGAGCGCTGCTGAACCCAGATAGCCGCCGGCCCGCTCACCGCCCGGGCGCCGGCTCTTCGGAATCGCCCACTGCAGCCCGGCCTCGATCGGGCTCGTGCTGGCGTCGATGTCGTGCCCGTAGAGGCACAAGCCGGCTTCCAGCCGCAGCGTGTCGCGCGCGCCCAGGCCGGCGGGTTTGACTTCGGGCTGCGCCAGCAGCGCCTCGGCCAGCGCGACCGCCTGCTCCTGCTCGACCGAGATCTCGAAGCCGTCCTCGCCGGTGTAGCCCGAGCGCGTGACGAAGCAGCGCGCCCCCGCGATCTCGAACACCCCTGCATCCATGAACGCGAGCGAGGCCACGCCGGGCGCCAGGCGCGCGAGCGCGGTCGCGGCCTGCGGACCCTGCAGCGCCAGCAGGCCGCGCTCGGGCATCGGCACGACGGCACAACGGGTGCCGATGCTCGTCTGCAGATGCATGATGTCCGCGGCCTTGCACGCTGCGTTGACGACCAGCAGCAGATCGCCGAAGCCATCGTCCGGACGCGGGCGCGCGATCATCAGGTCGTCCATGATGCCGCCGCTGGTGTTGGTGAAAAAGCCGTAGCGCTGGCGGCCAAGCTCGAGCCCGATCACGTCGATCGGCATCACTGTCTCGAGCGCGGCGGCAGCATCGGCACCGACGAGCCGGATCTGGCCCATGTGCGAGACGTCGAAGAGCGCGGCGGCAGCGCGGCAGTGCTTATGCTCGGCAACCAGGCCGTCCTCGTACTGCACCGGCATCGAGTAGCCGGCAAACGGCACCATGCGAGCCCCCAGACGGAGGTGCAGGTCGTGCAGCGGCGTCTGCAGCAGGTTCTCGGGCGTGCTCATCGGCGAATCCTCGGGTTCTTGGCGGACACAGGCGACCGGCCACGGTTTGCGCGGTCGGCGGCGATGGTCCTCGCTGTCCGCTTTACCTGAGAGATTCGGTGCCGGCGCGCCGCGGAATCACTGCCCCGGCCGCCTGCCCTTGCCCCTTCGGTGGGCCGACCGGAGCGGTCTGCCCCGACGCGGCCTCTCTCCAGTGAGGTTCTGGCTCGTCAGTCCCTTCTGCCTGCACGTTCGGGCCGAAACCCTGCGCCTTCGGCGGCCACGGCTTGCGCCGCGACGCTCTCCTGACGCTCGTCAGTGTAGCAGTGGGCCGATGCCGTCGCGAGCGCACGTGCGCCTCTCCAAGAGGGTGGGAAGCGCCTGCCGGCGCCTGCCGGCAGGCCGCTTCCGAGCGCGCTCAATACCGTTTCAATACAGTCGCACCGCGCTGTCGAACTGCCAGGTGCGACGGATCTCGACGACGTCGTATTCGCGGGCCAAAGCGTCGGAGAACGCAGGGAAGGGCGCCTGCTCGCGGATGATGCGGCGCACCGCGTCGTCGACCTCGGCAACGCCGCTCGAGATCAGGAAGGTCACCGATTCGACCGAGCCGTCGCTGCGGACCGCGACCGTCACCAGAGGTGAGCGATGCGCGCGGGTGGCGATCTCGCGGACGGTCTCCGGCGGCGTGTTCATCTGGATCCGGCGCGTCCAGTCCTGCGCGTAGCGCATCAACTCGATGTTCGGATCGCTGCGGCCCCAGATCCGCGCGCGGCGCA
>JAIXKN010000091.1:28403-41795 GCA_026932425.1 Burkholderiales bacterium | reverse complement strand
CCCGCTCTGCTGCTGCTCGCTCTGCTGCTGCTCGCTCTGCTGCTGCTCGCTCTGCCGCTGCTCGCTCTGCCGCTGCTCGCTCTGCCGCTGCTCGCTCTGCCGCTGCTCGCTCTGCCGCTGCCCGCTCTGCTGCTGCTCGCTCTGCTGCTGCTCGCTCTGCTGCTGCTCGCTCTGCTGCTGCTCGCTCTGCAGCTTCCCGTTCGGCAGCTTCCCGTTCGGCAGCTTCCCGTTCGGCAGCTTCCCGTTCGGCTGCTTCCCGCTCCGCGGCGGCTTGCGCCGCAGCGCGACGTTTGGCCTCGCGTCGTTGTGCCTCGTTGCGCTCAGCTTCGGCGCGCTGTGCTTCGAGGCGTTCGGCTTCGTGGCGCTTGGCGTCTTCCGGTTCGCTCGGCTGCGTTTTCGGTGACTCGGATGGCTGCGGTGCTGCTGCCGTGCGTTCCTGCGCTTCGGGCGCGGGGGTGATGCGCCGTTCTTCCGGCGCCTCCGTTCGCTGCGCCTCCGACGAGCGCTCGTCGGCCGCGGGTTCCGACGCGGCGGAAGCTGGGGAAACCGGGGCGAGCGCGGGTGCCGTCTCGTCGCTCGCGATGACGGGCGTGACGGCCTCGTCCGGCATCGATACGCTTGGCTCCGGCGCGGACTGAAGCGGCTCCGTTTGCGCCGTGATGGTGCTTGCATCGGGAGCCTTCGCCGCGGTGTGTTCCACGGATTCCGTCGAGGGCGGTGACGCCTCGGGGATGGTCGGTGGCAACGCGCTCGGTGCAGGAGGCGTTTGCGCTGCAGCGGTTTCGACGGAATCCGTCGGCACAGGCGTGGCCTGCGCGTGCGCCGGGTCCGGGGGCAAGTCCGGTTTGCTGGGCGCGGGCTGCTTCGACGGTCCGGGGAGGGGAGAGGCTTGCCGGCGTCGCGCCGCAACCTTCGGGGTCGGGTTCTCGGCCGCCTTCTTCGGCGCGGCTGCCTTCGTCTTCGATGGAGATGGGGCGTGGACTCGTTTTCGCACGGCCGGCGCCTTGATTTCCGGCTGCGCTCGTGCCGGCGCTTCCGCTGCGGGAACGGGCACGGGCTGCGCTGCTGGCGGCGCCAGAACGATCAGCGTCGAGCGGTCCTGGGGACCGGATGCAGCAGGCGTCGGCTTCGCAGCGGTCGGCGGCGCCATGTCCGGGCCTGGCGGCTGAGCGAGCGGCAGCTCGCTGGCCTGCCCGGCAATGCTTTCACGCGGCGCAGGCGGGGCCGTCAGGACGATGCGAAGCGGAGGGGCTTCGGCCCGGCGCTCTTTCCAGGGCAGCACGAGGCCGGGCAGACCCTGGCCGTCCCCGTCGAAGCGCAGACTCAGCAGCAGCAGGTGCAGCAGGACCGAGATCAGCAGCGCAAGGCCGAACTGGTTGCGCTCGCGTCCCATGGTCCAAAAGATCTCGCGTGCGCGGCGCGGTGTCCTGTGTCGCGTCTCGGGTCGCTTCGCGGCCCCGCTTCCGCTCCGGTCTGAACGCCGTGGCAGCCGCGATCCTCCTCTTGCCGCTTCGCCGGTGAACTACCTCGGGTCGACTCCATCGCAGCGAGTGTGCCCCAATCCACCGCGGCCGCACCAGCGCCCGATCAAGGGCCTCGACGGGCAAGACCGCGTCGGCGGCGCGCGCCTCTGCAGCGTGTCCGAGCGGAGAGCCCGGCGCTTTTCGGCTACAAGGACTTCTTCAGCCAGTGCCCGAGCTCGCCGACGATGCCGCGGCGGAACGCCAGCACGCAGACGACGAAGATGGAACCCTGGACGACGGTGACCCAGGCGCCGAGTTCGGCGAGGTAGTTCTGCATCGTCACGATGACCGCGGCGCCGACGACCGGGCCGAAGATCGTGCCCATGCCGCCGACCAGGGTCATCAGCACGACTTCGCCGGACATGCCCCAGTGCACGTCGGTGAGCGAGGCGAGTTGGAAGAGGATGGCCTTCGTGCCACCGGCCAGTCCCGAGAGCGCGGCGGAGAGCACGAAGGCGCGATGCTTGAACTTGTCGGCGTCGTAGCCGAGCGAGATCGCGCGCGGCTCGTTCTCGCGGATGGCCTGCAGCACCTGGCCGAAGGGCGAGTGCACGATGCGATAGATCAGAGCGAAGCCGGCAACGAAAATCACGAGTACGAAGGCGTACATCGCCAGCGGGTGCGAGAGGTCGACGAGGCCGAAGAGGTGACCGCGCGGGACGGCCTGGATGCCGTCCTCGCCGCCGGTGAAGGGCGCCTGCAGGCTGAAGAAGAACACCATCTGCGCCAGCGCCAGCGTGATCATCGCGAAGTAGATGCCCTGGCGGCGGATCGCAAGCAGGCCGGTGACCCAGCCGAGCGCCCCGGCGCACAGCGCCGCGAAGAGCACCGCGAGCTCGGGCGTGAAGCCCCAGACCTTGGCCGAGTGCGCCGCCGCATAGCCGGCGCTGCCGATGAACATCGCGTGGCCGAAGGAGAGCAGGCCGCCAAAGCCCAGCAGCAGGTTGAAGGCGCAGGCGAAGAGCGCGAAGCACATCACCTTCATCATGAACACCGGGTACACACCCACCAGCGGCGCGCCGATGAGGATGACGAGCATGATGACGAAGACGAGGCGGTGGGTGCGCGCCTGGTCCTGCTCGCGCAGGCCGATCGCGGCCGTCGAAGCCGCCGGCGCCGGGGAGGAGGGGCTTGCCGCGCTGGTCATGGATTCACTTCTGCGTGCCGAACAGTCCGGCCGGACGGATCAGCAGCACGATGGTCATGATGATGAAGATGACGGTCGTCGACGCTTCGGGGTAGAAGACCTTGGTCAGGCCCTCGATCAGACCGAGGCCGAAGCCGGTGACGATCGAGCCCATGATCGAGCCCATGCCGCCGATCACGACGACCGCGAAGACGACGATGATCAGGTCGGCGCCCATCAAGGGGCTGACTTGGTAGATCGGCGCGGCCATCACGCCGGCCAGCGCCGCGAGGCCGACGCCGAAGCCGAAGGTCAGCGTGATCATGCGCGGCACGTTGATGCCGAAGGCCTGCACCAGCTGCGGGTTCTCGGTGGCCGCGCGCAGGTAGCCGCCCAGCCGCGTGTGCTCGATGACGAACCAGGTGGCCAGGCAGATCGCGAGCGAGGCGATGATCACCCAGCCGCGGTAGTTGGGCAGGAACATGAAGCCCAGGTTCTGGCCGCCCTGGAGCTGCTCGGGGATCGCGTAGGGCAGGCCGGTGGCGCCGTAGGCGTTGCGGAACAGGCCCTGGATGATCAGCGCCAGGCCGAAGGTGAGCAGCAGCCCGTAGAGATGGTCGAGCTTGTAGAGCCGCGCGAGCATCGTGCGCTCGACGACGATGCCGAGCGCCCCGATCATCACGGGCGAGACGAGCAGCGCCCACCAGTAGCTCAGCCCCAGCTTCTCCAGCAGCAGGTAGGCGCCGAAGGCGCCCATCATGTAGAAGGCGCCGTGGGCGAAGTTGATGATGTTGAGCAGGCCGAAGATGACCGCCAGCCCGAGCGAGAGCAGGGCGTAGAACGAGCCGTTGATCAGGCCGATGAGCAATTGGCCCATCAAGGCCTGGATCGGGATGTCGAACATGCCGGATTGCTACTGCCGTGTTGCTGCCGTCGCGGTGGACGTCGGGCGGGCGGTCGGGTCGGTTCTCGAGGGCTTACTTCACCAGCGGGCAGTTGCCTTCGTTCAGCGGACGGAAGGCCTGGTCGGCCGGGATCGTCTGCAGGACCTTGTAATAGTCATAGGCGTACTTCGACTCGGCCGGCTTCTTGACTTCCACCAGGTAGGCCGGATGGATCTTGCGGCCATCGGCGCGAATCGTTCCCTTGCCGAAGAGCGGATCGTCGGTCGGCAGCTCCTTCATCTTCGCGACCACCTTGGCGCCGTCGGCGTCGTCCTGCAGTGCATCGACCGCCTTCAGGTAGTGCAGCAGCCCGGCGTAGACACCCGCCTGCACCATCGTCGGCATGCGGTTGTTGTTGAGCGCGGCGAAGCGCTTGGACCAGGCGCGCGTCGAGTCGTTCATGTCCCAGTAGAAGGTGGTCGTCACCTGCAGGCCCTGGGCGGTCTTGAGGCCCAGGCCGTGAATGTCGGAGAGGAACACGAGCAGGCCGGCCATCTTCTGCCCGCCGGCGACGATGCCGAACTCCGCCGCCTGCTTGATCGAATTGATCGTGTCGTTGCCGGCATTGGCCAGGCCGACGATCTTCGCCTTCGACGACTGCGCCTGCAGCAGGAAGGAGGAGAAGTCGGTCGTTCCCAGCGGGACCCTGACGTTGCCCAACACCTTGCCGCCGGCGGCCTTGACGACGTCGGAGGTGTCCTTCTCCAGCGCGTGGCCGAAGGCGTAGTCGGCGGTCAGGAAGAACCAGGTGTCGCCACCCTGCTTCACCACGGCCGACCCGGTGCCGTGCGCCAGCATCCAGGTGTCGTAGGTCCAGTGCACGGTGTTGGGCGTGCAGGCCTTGCCGGTGAGGTCGGAGGTGCCCCCGGTCGAGTTGATCATCAGCTTGTTCTTGTCCTTGACGACCTCGTTGACCGCCAGCGCGACCGACGAGGTCGGCACGTCCAGGATCATGTCGACGCCGTCGGAGTCGATCCACTTGCGCGTGATGCTCGAGCCGACGTCGGGCTTGTTCTGGTGGTCGGCCGAGACGATCTCGACCTTGAGCTTCGATCCCGTCTGCTTGATGTAGTCCTCGACCGCCATCTTCGCGGCGACGACCGAGCCCGGACCGGCGAGGTCGGCATAGGGTCCGCTCATGTCGTTGAGGACGCCGACCTTGACGACGCCGCCGGTGATGGCTGCCTGGGCAGCGCCGGTCAGCGCCAGGCCAAGGCCTGCGATCAGCGTGCTGAGCAGGGTGGGTTTCATGGTTTCTCTCCTTCGGGCGGGTGGTGGGATCAGGGGTTCTCGGGGCGGGGGAATGGACGCGAGGCGAGGCTCAGACGCCCAGATACTGGTGCAGCATCTCGGTGTTGTCGTGCAGTTCGGCGGCGCTGAGCTCGCGCAGGATCAGGCCGCGCTCCATGATGTAGAACCGGTCGGCCAGGGGCGCCGCGAAGCGGAAGTTCTGCTCGACCATCAGCACCGTGAACCCGCGCGCGCGCAGTTCGCGGATCATGCGTGCCAGCGCCTGCACGATGACCGGTGCAAGCCCTTCCGAAATCTCGTCCAGCAGCAGGATGCGCGCACCGGTGCGCAGGATGCGCGCCACCGCGAGCATCTGCTGCTCCCCGCCGGACAGACGCCCGCCGGGGCTGGCGCGGCGCGTCTTCAGGTTGGGGAACATCTCGTAGATCTCGTCGACGCTCATGCCCCCTTCGGCGACCTTGGGTGGCAGCAGCAGGTTCTCCTCGCAGGTCAGCGACGCGAGGATGCCGCGCTCCTCGGGGCAGTAGCCCACGCCCAGGCGCGCGATGTGGTGCGGCGGCATGCGCACCGTGTCGGTGCCGTTGACGAGGATCGAACCGGTGCGCTTGCCGACGAGCCCCATCAGCGCGCGCAGGCTGGTCGTGCGGCCCGCGCCGTTGCGCCCGAGCAGGCTGACGACCTCGCCGTTGCCGACGCGGAAATTGACGCCGTGCAGGATGTGCGACTCGCCGTACCAGGCGTGCACGTCCTTGAACTCGATCGCTGCGGCTTGCGTGCTCATGATCGCTGCGCCGCTCAGGCGCCGATGCCCTCGAGTTCCTGCTCGGCGCTGCCCATGTAGGCCTGCAGCACCTGCGGGTCGCGCGAGATCTCGGCGTAGGAACCTTCGGCGATCACCTGGCCGAACTGCAGCACCGTGATCGTGTCGGCGATGCTGCCGACGACGCCCATGTTGTGCTCGACCATCAGGATCGTGCGGTTGGCAGCGACCTTCTTGATCAGCTGCGTCACCATTTCCACGTCCTCGTGCCCCATGCCCTGCGTCGGCTCGTCCAGCAGCATCAGCCGCGGGTCCATCGCCAGCGTGGTCGCGATCTCGAGCGCCCGCTTGCGGCCGTAGGGCAGCTCCATCGCCGGCAGGTGCGCGAACTCCGCGAGCCCGACGTGGTCGAGCAGCTCCATGCAACGGCCGTTGAGCTGGTCGAGCGTGCGCGCCGACTGCCAGAAGTTGAACGCGGTCCCGAGTGTGGGCTGCAGCGCGACGCGCACGTTCTCGAGCGCCGTCATGCGGGGGAAGGTCGACGAGATCTGGAACGAGCGCACCATGCCGCGCCGCGCGATCTGCGCCGGCTTCTCCTTCGTGATGTCCACGCCCTCGAAGAGGATCTGGCCCTGGGTCGGCGCGTGGAACTTGGTCAGCAGGTTGAAGCAGGTCGTCTTGCCGGCGCCGTTGGGTCCGATCAGCGCATGGATCGTGCCGCGCCGGACCTTGAGGTCGACCTTGTCCACCGCGACGAAACCGTTGAAGTCCTTGAGCAGGCCACGGGTCTCGAGGATGACATCGGCGGGCATCGGTCTGGAGGGAGATTCGGACAAGGTGGTGTGCAGGACGACGGCAACGAAACATTATCAGCGCTGCGCAGTCGCCCCACGCGACCGGGTTTTTGCTTAGGCGGGACCGCCAATCCCCCGCTCATTCGCGGGTCTGCTTGACGACCGCAGCGCCTTGCGCGGAGAGTGCGAAACTCGGCCCCTGACTGCGGCCTTCGCGCCCTGTTCCATCCGCTGCGGGATACGAGCATGAACATCTACGAACAGCATCTTGACCGTCACAGCGCCAACTACGTGGCGCTCAGCCCCGTGAGCTTCGTCGAGCGCAGTGCCGAGGTCTTCGGCGACCTGACCGCCGTGATCCACGGCCGGCGGCGCTACACCTGGGCGCAGGTGCGCGAGCGCTCGGCGCGGCTGGCGGCGGCACTGCAGGCGTTCGGGGTCGGCCGCGGCAGCACGGTGAGCGTGATGCTGCCGAACACGCCCGAGATGGTCGAGGCGCACTACGCGGTGCCGGCCCTGGGCGCGGTGCTCAACACGCTGAACACGCGCCTCGATGCGCCGCTGCTGGCTTGGCAGATGAACCACTGCGAGGCCAGAGTATTGATCACCGACCGCGAGTTCTCGCCGGCGATGGCCGAGGCGGTTGCGCGCCTTCGCGAGCAGCAGGGCGTGGCGATCAAGGTCATCGACGTCTGCGACAGCGAGTACGACGGCCCGGGCGAACGCATCGGCGAGCACGAATACGAGGCGCTGCTGGCCGCGCGCGCCCCGCTGCCGCGGCTGCAAGGGCCGGCTGACGAGTGGGACGCGATCGCCGTCAGCTACACAAGCGGCACCACCGGCGACCCCAAGGGCGTGGTGACGCACCACCGCGGCGCCTACCTGAACGCCGTCTGCAACGCGGCGACCTGGACGATGCCGCACTTCGCGAAGTACCTCTGGACGCTGCCGATGTTCCACTGCAACGGCTGGTGCTTCCCCTGGACGGTGGCGCTGCTCGGCGGGACTCACGTCTGCCTGCGCCGCGTCGAGGCCAAGGCGATCCTGGACGCGATGCGCGAGCACGGCGCCGACCACTACTGCGCCGCGCCCATCGTGCACAACCTGATCATCAACGCGCCGCCCGAGTGGCGCGAGGGCATCCGCCAGAAGGTGCGCGGCATGGTCGCCGGGGCCGCGCCGCCGGCCGCGATGATCGAGGGCATGGCCCGCATCGGTTTCGACATCACGCACGTCTATGGGCTCACCGAGGTCTATGGGCCGGCCAGCGTGGCCGTCAAGCGCGACAACTGGGCCGGGGAGAGCCTGTCGGAGCAGACACGCCTGAACGGCCGCCAGGGCGTGCGCTACGCGCTGCAGGAAGGCATGACGGTGATGGACCCGGTGACGATGACCGAGGTCCCGGCCGACGGCCAGACGATGGGCGAGATCATGTTCCGCGGCAACATCGTGATGAAGGGCTACCTGAAGAACCCGGGCGCCACCGACAAGGCCTTCGAGGGCGGCTGGTTCCACACCGGCGACCTCGCGGTGATGGAGCCCGACCGCTACGTGAAGATCAAGGACCGCAGCAAGGACGTGATCATCAGCGGCGGCGAGAACATCAGCTCGATCGAGGTCGAGGACGCGCTCTACCGCCACCCGGCGGTGCTGGCCTGTGCGGTGGTCGCGCGCCCCGACCCGAAGTGGGGCGAGTCGCCGGTGGCCTACGTCGAGACCAAGCCCGACGCCCAGGTGACGGCGGCGGACCTGATCGCCCATTGCAAGAGCCTGCTGGCCGGCTACAAGGTGCCCAAGGAGATCCGCTTCGAGCCGATCCCCAAGACCAGCACCGGCAAGATCCAGAAGTTCCAGCTGCGCGAGCGCGCGCGCAGCAGCAGCGCGATCGAGTAGCGGCGAACAGGGACAGACTGGCGCGCTAGGATGAATCTTTCGCGGCCACGAACGGCCGCCACCGGAGAACGAGGATGAGCGAGGAAGCACTGCTGCTGGAGACCCGCGACGATCGCGGCGTCGTGACGCTGACGATGAACCGGCCGCAGGCCTTCAACGCCTTGTCCGAGGCGATGCTCTCGGCGCTGCAGGACAAGCTCGACGCGCTGGCTGCTGACGATTCGGTGCGCGCCGTCGTCATCGGCGCGGCCGGGCGCGCCTTCTGCGCCGGGCACGACCTGCGCGAGATGCGCGCCGAGCCGTCGATGGACTACTACCGCAAGCTCTTCGGCCAGTGCGCGCGCATGATGCTCACGATCCAGCGCCTGCCGGTGCCGGTGATCGCGCGCGTGCACGGCATCGCCACCGCGGCCGGCTGCCAGCTGGTCGCGATGTGCGATCTCGCCGTCGCCGCCAGCGACTCGCGCTTCGCCGTCAGCGGCATCAACGTCGGCCTCTTCTGCAGCACGCCGAGCGTCGCGCTCTCGCGCAACCTCTCGCGCAAGCACGCGTTCGAAATGCTCGTGACCGGTGACTTCATCGGCGCCGAGGAGGCGCGGGCCAAGGGCCTCGTCAACCGGGTCGTGCCGCCCGATCAGCTCGACGCCGAGGTCGAGCGGCTGGTGGCCAGCATCGTCGCCAAGCCGCGGGTCTCGATCGCCGCGGGCAAGGGCCTCTTCTACCGCCAGCTCGAAAAGGGCATCGCCGCGGCCTACGACGACGCCGGCGAGACCATGGCCTGCAACATGATGGAGGAAGCCGCGCTCGAAGGCGTGCAGGCCTTCATCGAGAAGCGCAAGCCGAACTGGTAGGGCGGGCAGGGCAGACGGGGCGGGCGCTGGCGCAGCGACACCCTCACCCCGGACCTCTCCCGCGCCGCGGGAGAGGGAGTTGACGGCGCTGGGTCACATCCCCGCGTAGTTCGGTCCCCCGCCGCCTTCGGGTGCGACCCAGACGATGTTCTGCGTCGGGTCCTTGATGTCGCAGGTCTTGCAGTGCAGGCAGTTCTGCGCGTTGATGACCTCGCGGTCGCGGCCGTCCTCGTCCTTGACGAACTCGTAGACGCCGGCGGGGCAGTAGCGACTCTCGGGGCCGGCGTACTTCGCCAGGTTCACGGCCACCGGCACCGTCGGGTCCTTCAGCGTCAGGTGCGGCGGCTGGTTCTCCTCGTGATTCGTGTTGCTGATGAAGACCGAGCTCAGCCGGTCGAAGGTCAGCACGCCGTCGGGCTTGGGATAGCGGATCGGCTCGACCTGGCTGGCGGCGTGCAAGCGCGCGTGATCGGGCGTCTTGCGGTGCTTGGTCCAGGGCGGCCGGGCGATGCCGAGCTTGGGCAGCAGCCAGTGCTCGACGCCGGTCATCAGCGCGCCGACGGTGTTGCCGTACTTGAACCATTGCTTGAAGTTGCGCGCCTTGTCCAGCTCCGCGTAGAGCCAGCTCTGCTCGAAGGCCTGGAGGTAGGCGGTGAGCAGATCGCAGCTGCGGCCCGCCGCGATGGCCTCGGCGGCTGCGTCGGCGGCCAGCATGCCGGTCTTGATCGCCGCGTGGCTGCCCTTGATGCGCGAGGCGTTGAGCGTGCCCGCGTCGCAGCCGACGAGCACCCCGCCGGGGAAGATCATGCGCGGCAGGCTCAGCAGGCCGCCGGCCGTGATCGCGCGCGCGCCGTAGCCGATGCGCTTGCCGCCCTCGATGTGCGCGCGCACGGCCGGGTGCGTCTTCCAGCGCTGCATCTCCTCGAAGGGGCTGAGCCAGGGATTCTGGTAGTCCAGCCCGGTGACGAAACCAAGGGTCACCAGATTGCCTTCCTGGTGGTAGAGGAAGCCGCCGCCGTAGGTGTTCTCGTCCATCGGCCAGCCGGCGGTGTGCACGACGAGGCCGGGCCTGGCTTTCTCGGCAGGCACCTCCCACAGTTCCTTCACGCCCAGCGCGTAGCTCTGCGGATCGCGCCCTTCGTCGAGCTTGTAGCGCGCGATGAGCTGCTTGCCCAGGTGACCGCGCGAGCCCTCGGCGAAGATCGTGTACTTGGCGTGCAACTCCATGCCGAGCTGGAAGGCGTCGGTGGGCTGGCCATCCTTGCCGATGCCCATGTTGCCGGTGGCCACGCCGCGCACCGCGCCGCTGCCGTCGTAGAGCACCTCGGCGGCCGCGAACCCGGGGAAGATCTCCACGCCCAGCGCCTCGGCTTGCTCGGCCAGCCACTTGGTGACCGCGCCCAGGCTGATGACGTAGTTGCCGTGGTTGTGCAGGCAGTCCGGGATCAGCCATTGCGGCGTGCGCTGTGCGCGCTTGGCATCGAGGAACCGCACCTCGTCCCCGGTCACGGGCTGGTTCAGCGGAGCGCCGCGTTCCTTCCAGTCCGGCAGGAGCTCGGAGATCGCCCGTGGATCCATCACCGCGCCGGAGAGGATGTGCGCGCCGGGCCCCGAACCCTTCTCGAGCACGACCACCGAGAGCTCGGCGTTGATCTGCTTGAGGCGGATCGCGGTGGCCAGGCCGGCGGGCCCGGCACCGACGACGACGACGTCGTACTCCATGGCCTCGCGCGGGCCGTATTGATCGAGGATCTCCTGCGGGGTCATGCGTGGGCTCTCTTCTTTCTTGTCGGGAGGAAGGGCTGGGTCATTCTAAGCTGCGACGCACAAAAATCGAACGACCGTTCGATTTTGGAGAGGCAAGCCTTCGGGCGCGTGCTATCGTGCCCCGGACATCCCGAAGAGCATTTGATCGGAGCTGAGCTTTGGCCTATCAGATCGACCTTTCCGGCCGCGTGGCTTTGGTGACTGGCGCTTCCAGCGGCCTGGGCGAGCAGTTCGCGCGCGCGCTCACGCGCGCCGGTGCCGCGGTGGTGCTGGCCGCGCGGCGGCTGGACCGCCTGAAGACGCTGCGCGCCGAACTCGAGGCCGCCGGCGGCGATGCGCATGTCGTCTCGCTCGACGTGGCCGACCCGGCGAGCATCCGCGCCGCGGTCGCCCACGCCGAGACGGAGATGGGAACGATCGACATCCTCGTCAACAACTCCGGCGTGAGCACGACGCAGAAGCTCGTCGACGTCACGCCCGAGGACTACGACTATGTGATGGACGTGAACACGCGCGGCGCGTTCTTCGTCGCGCAGGAGGTCGGCAAGCGCATGATCGCGCGCAGCCGCGGTGCCGCCCCGGGGACCTTCACCGGCGGGCGCATCGTCAACGTCGCGTCGATGGCCGGATTGCGGCCGCTGTCGCAGATCGGCGTCTACGCGATGAGCAAGGCGGCCGTCGTGCACATGACGCGCGCGATGGCGCTCGAATGGGGCCGCTTCGGCATCAACGTCAACGCGCTGTGCCCGGGCTACATCGACACCGAGATCAACCATCATCACTGGCAGACCGAGGCCGGCCAGAAGCTGATCAACATGCTGCCGCGAAAGCGGGTCGGCAAGCCCGAGGATCTGGAATCGGCGCTGCTGATGCTCTGCGCCAACGAGAGCCACTTCATCAACGGCGCGATCATCGCGGCCGACGACGGCTTCGGTGTCTGAGTCCGCCGGGACCACGATGCGCGAGCTGACGCCGCTCGAAGCCCGTGTGCTGGGCGTCCTGGTCGAGAAGCAGGCAACCGTTCCCGATACCTATCCGCTCTCGCTCAACGCGCTGCTTGCCGGTTGCAACCAGAAGACCGCGCGCCAGCCGGTGATGGAGGCGAGCGAGGCCGAGCTGCTCGCCGCCGTCCACACGCTCAAGGCCTTGTCGCTGATCGTCGAGGTCTCGGGTGCGCGCGTGGCGCGTTACGAGCACAACATGGCCCGGGTGCTGGGGCTGCCTTCGGCGGCGGTCGCGCTGCTCGCGGTGCTGGTGCTGCGCGGCCCGCAGACGGCGGCCGAGTTGCGCCAGAACAGCGAACGCCTGTATCGCTTTGCCGACGTCTCCTCGGTCGAGGGTTTTCTCGAGGAGATGGCAGGGAAATCGCCTCCCCGGGTGCTGCGGCTGGCTCGTGCGCCCGGGGCGCGCGAGCCGCGCTGGGTGCACTTGCTGTGCGGCGCGGTCGACGAGCACAGCCTTGGCATCGCCGCATCGGGTGCCGCGGCCGAAGGCCTTGGCGCGGGTGCGGGCGCGGTCGAACTCGAGACGTTGCAGGCGGAGCTGCGCCGCCAGGGCGAGGAGATCGAGCGTCTGAAGGTCATGCTCGAACGGGTCGCGCGCGAGCTCGGCATCACCTCCACCTCCGATTGACCCTTCGAAGACCTCTCCTGCCATGCGATTCGAGATCCCCGAAGAGAAGAAGCTCGTGTACGAGATGGTGATCCCCATACGCTGGGGTGACATGGACGCGATGGGCCATGTCAACAACACCGTCTACTTCCGCTACCTCGAGACCGTCCGCCTGGAGTGGCTGTTGCGTGTGCGGCCGCCGGAGGAGTCGCAGGATCAGGGGCCGGTGATCGTCAACGCCTACTGCAGCTTCCTGCGGCAGCTCGAGTATCCGGGCGAGATCCTCGCGCGCCATTACGTCGCCCGACCGGGGCGCAGCAGCTTCGAAACCTACGTGACGCTCGAGCGTTGCGACGCCCCCGGCGTGGGCTGTGCGGAGGGCGGTGCCAAGGTCGTCTGGCGCGACCATCGTGCGCAGACGTCGATGCCGCTGCCGCAGTGGCTGCGCGCCATCGTCTCCTGATCTCATTTCTCATCCCGGGGCCGGCGCATCATCCCTTGAGCAGGCGGTTCACGAGTTCTGCCGTGGTCGATGCGCCGAGCTTTCGCATCAGCCGCGCACGATAGACATCGACGGTGCGCGGGCTGATCGAGAGTTGGCGTCCGATGCGCTTGCTCGTTGCGCCTTCGACCAGCAACGCCGCGATCTCGCGCTCGCGCGGGGTGAACTCGGCCTTGAGCACGCGGTGCGCGGAGAGATCCTCGAAGGTCCAGATGCCGGCTGCGTGGGGCGCGCCCGGATCCAGCGCGCGGCCTGTGACGCGGCACCAGAAAAGCTCGCCGGGCCGTGTGCCGCCGAGCCGCTTCATCACGCGCTCGTCGGTGTAGCGCCCGCGCGCGTCGAGCTGCGCGACGATGCGCTCGCCGGTGCG
>JAIXKN010000091.1:0-28057 GCA_026932425.1 Burkholderiales bacterium | reverse complement strand
GCCGGTAGTAGGCTCTCGGTTTCGTTCCCTCCGGAGACTGCTCCCCATGAACAAGATCTACCCGAGCGCCGCGGCGGCGCTCTCGGGCATCGTCAAGGACGGCCAGATGATGGCCGTCGGCGGCTTCGGCCTCTGCGGCATTCCCGAAGCGCTGATCGCGGCGCTGCGCGACAGCGGCGTGAAGAACCTGACCGTCGTCTCGAACAACGCCGGCGTCGACGGCTGGGGCCTCGGCCAGCTGCTGACGACGCGCCAGATCAAGAAGATGATCTCGAGCTACGTCGGCGAGAACAAGGAATTCGAGCGCCAGTACCTGGCCGGAGAACTCGAGCTCGAGTTCACGCCGCAGGGCACGCTGGCCGAGAAGCTGCGCGCCGGCGGCGCCGGCATCCCGGCCTTCTACACGCGCACCGGCGTCGGCACGATCATCGCCGAGGGCAAGGAGACGCGCGAGTTCGACGGCCACACCTACGTGATGGAACGCTCGCTGGTTCCCGACGTGTCGCTAGGCAAGGCCTGGAAGGCCGACAAGGCCGGCAACCTGATCTTCCGTCGCACGGCGCGCAACTTCAATCCGGCGGTGATCATGGCCGGAAAGATCGCGGTCGTCGAGGTCGAGGAGATCGTCGAGACCGGCAGCTTCGATCCGGATGCGATCCACCTGCCCGGGATCTACGTGCACCGCCTCGTGCTCAACGCCACGCCCGAGAAGCGCATCGAGAAGCGCACCACCAAACAGAACCCGAAGGGAGCCTGAAGATGGCCTGGACTCACGACCAGATGGCCGCGCGTGCGGCCAAGGAGCTGCAGGACGGCTTCTACGTCAACCTCGGCATCGGTCTGCCGACCATGGTCGCGAACTTCGTCGACCCGGCGATCGAGGTCTGGCTGCAGAGCGAGAACGGCATGCTCGGCATCGGCCCGTTCCCCGACGAGAGCGAGGTCGACGCCGACCTCATCAACGCCGGCAAGCAGACGGTGACGACGCTGCCCGGCAGCAGCATCTTCGGCAGCCACGACAGCTTTGCGATGATCCGTGGCGGCAAGATCAACCTCTCCATCCTCGGCGCGATGCAGGTCAGCGAGAAGGGCGACCTCGCCAACTGGATGATCCCGGGCAAGATGGTCAAGGGCATGGGCGGGGCGATGGACCTCGTCGGCGGCGTGAAGAACGTCGTCGTGCTGATGGAGCACGTCGCGCGCCGGAAGGACGGCGGCCACGACCTGAAGATCCTGCCCAAGTGCACGCTGCCGCTGACCGGCGTCGGCGTCGTCGACCGCATCATCACCGACCTCTGCGTGCTCGACGTGACGCCTGAAGGCCTGAAGCTTGTCGAGCTTGCGCCCGGCGTCACGCGCGAGGAGGTGCAGGAGAAGACGGGCGTGCCGCTGCGGTGACGCAGGCGACCGAAGGGTTTCCAATCAAAAGAGAGGCGTCGACCACATGGCGCCTTTTTTTTTAAACCCTTCAGGGAATTTACATAAGACACATCGTGCGCTATTTAAGATGAGTTTGCTGGCAACACCTCGAGCGCCTGACACCCCGCCTTGTGCAGGATCGCTCATCGACGGCGACGTCGGCCTGTCTGACACTTGCCACGGCCATCGGCCTGGCGCATCCTCCATCCGGTTGATGTGCCATGCTTTTTCGAAGGTGGTGCAGCAATTGCTTCGTGGTTCGAGTCGAATTTCGTCGAGCGTGATGAGGAAACCGATGAGCCGTCACCGACTCGCTGCGGCGAGTCTGCTTGTATCGCTGGCTTTCACCTGCGCCCTGGCGAAAGCGGCTCCGATCGATCCGTCCGAGGTTCCGGCTGCGGGATCGGCGCTCGGGCTGCCCGGCGGCGGTGAGAGCCTCGGCACAGGCCCTTCGGGGGGCTCCACCGGGGTCACCGACGATACCGTCGAGATGCTCTTGCGCCTGCAGAAATCGCCCGGCGCCGACGCGGGTGCGCAGGCGCGTGGTTCTTCCCGTACATCGGAAGGCGTCGCGTCGCGGAGCGCTCCTGCGGCGCGGGAGGCGCCTGGCACTGCGGCGCCCTCGATCGGCGATCGAAGCGACTCGTCCTTGTTGCCCGCCGGCGTGGTGCAGGAACTCAAGGATCTGAAGGAGAGCGTGTTCGGAAGCGGCCCGGAGGGCGCCGGCATCGACGACGAAAGGGCGAATCTGCGACGCGGGTCCGCGGGCAGCGACGACCGCGGGGCCTATTCCGTTCCGGCGACCGGTGGCGCAACGGGGGGCGGGACACGCAGCGCAGGCGACTCGCCGCGTGCCAGCGGCAGCGGCTTGCTCGCAAACCCGGTCGTGCGCTTCATTCGCGAGAACCGGGGCCTGAGCATCGGCGCCAGCCTCGGCCTGCTGGCTGCGGTCTGGCTGACCGCCAACTACCGCAGCCGCCGGCGCCGCTGACGCCGGCAGCGTGATCCGCGAAGGCGGATCAGTTCAGTTCGTCGGTTTCGGGGCGCTCGATCTCGTCGGGGATCGGCTGACCGGCGACCAGCGTCTGCTGGTGCCGATCGAGCGGCCGGCACAGCCGGCGGTCGAGGCGGCCCAGGCGCTCGGAGTTCTCGATCGCCGCCAGCACCACTTCGGGCTGGAGCATGAGCATGAACGGGTTGCGAACCTGTGACTGCTGAGACATCTCGATACTCCTCATGCGAGCAAAGGACCTTGACGAGTCCGGACTGTAGTGATCAAGGTCCGCTCGTGGACAGTCAGGACAGCGGCATAGACGGTGTCGGATGACTTCCGACACGAAGACGGCATGCGGCCGACAGGTGGATCGTGACGAATCCTGCACCCGCCCGCAAGCGGCAATAGGGCCTTCTGGTTCCTTCAGATGCTGCCGGACTCGAGCCGCTGCGCGAGTGAGTCGCGGCCGTCCAGGCGCGCGTAGTCGGCGGCATCGAGGTCGCGCTTGTTGCGCAGCTTGCGATCGGCACCCTTCTTCAGCAGCAGCCGCACGCTGTCCTCGCTGCCGTAGCGCGCGGCCTGCATCAGCGGCGTGTTGCCGTTGGGGGCGCGTGCATTGACCTCGGCACCGCGATCCAGCAGCAGTTGCACAGCCGCCGCCGACGGGCCGCTCGCGGCATAGTGCAGCGGCGTCCAGCCGGCGCGGTTGATGGCTGCCCCGCGTGCGATCAGCTGCTTCATCGCTTCGACATGCCCGCGCAGCGCCGCCATCATCAGCGGTGTCTCGTTGGCGGCGTTGGCCTGGTCGACCTGCGTCGCCGGGTTTTCGATCAGCACGGCGAAGGCCTTCGGCGATCCGCCGCGCAGTGCGAGGAACAGCCCGTTCTGACCCTTGGGGTCGAGCGTGTTCGGGTCCATCCCGCGCGCCAGCAGGGAGCGCAACCCGCTTTCGTTGTCGACCTCGATCGCCGCGAAGAAGTCCTCGTAGGCGCCAGCGCGTGCAGTCACGGACGCTGCCAGCGCGACGATGCCGCCGCATGCGACGGCGAAGCGATGGAACTCCCGGCGCTTCATGTCGTGTCCCATGTATCGAATGCCGACTTTGCCGGTGCATTGCCGGTGACACCGCGGAAGAGCCGTTCGAAGTTCGCGCTCGTCTGCTGCGCGACTTCCTCGAGCGTCAGCCCCTTGAGTGCTGCGAGTTGCTCGGCCACATGCGGCACCCAGGCGGGACGATTCAGCTTGCCGCGATGGGGAACGGGCGCCAGATAGGGCGCATCGGTCTCGATCAGCAGGCGGTCGATCGGCACCATCGCAGCCACCTCGCGCAGATCCGCGGCATTGCGAAAGGTCAGGATACCCGAGAAGGAGATATGAAAGCCGAGGCCCAGCGCCGCGCGCGCGACCTCGCGGGTTTCGGTGAAGCAGTGGAAGACACCGCGGACCGTCCCCTGCCCTTCCTCGCGCAGCGCCGCGAGTGTGTCGGCACTGGCGCTGCGCGTATGCACGACGAGCGGCAAGCCGCTGCGGCGCGCGGCACGGATGTGGACGCGAAAGCGCTCGCGCTGCCAGGCCATGTCGGCGATCGTCCGTTGCCCCAGGCGGTAGTAATCGAGTCCGGTCTCGCCGATGCCGACGACGCGTGGGCGCGCAGCCAGCGCGAGCAGTTCGTCCTCGGTGGGCTCGTGCAGGCCCTCGGTGTCCGGGTGCACGCCCACCGTGCACCAGAGCTGTTCGTGTGCCATCGCCATCGCGTGCACGCGCTCGAATTCCTCGATCGTCGTGCAGATGCACAGCGCGCGGCCGACGCGCGCGCTGGCCATCTCTGCCAGGATCTCGGGCAGGCGCGAATGCAGCTCGGGGAAGCTGAGGTGGCAGTGCGAGTCGACGAACATGCGCGGGAGGACCCAGGCGCCACGGCGCGCGCGGACCGGGTTCAGATCGTCTGCGTGGGCTTGGCCGAGACGACCGAGGTGCCCAGGGCTTCCTCGATGCGCAGCTTGAGCGCGCGCGTCTTCTCATCGGAAGGAAAGCGGACCCCGACCCCCTGCGTGCGACCGCCCGAGGCATTGGCTGGCGTGATCCACGCGACCTTGCCGGCCACCGGATAGCGCTGCGGATCGTCGGGCAGCGACAGCAGCAGATAGATGTCGTCGCCGAGCTTGTAGTCGCGCGTGGTCGGGACGAAGAGCCCGCCGTCGGCCAGCACCGGCATGTAGGCAGCGTAGAGCGCGCCCTTCTCGCGGAACACGAGCTGCATCACGCTCGGACGCGCGCCGGCGGCTGCGGCAGCCCCTGCCAGCGTCTGTCCCGCGGCCTGGGGCATGCCCGGCGCCGGTCGTACCGTGGTCTTCTCGGTCATCCTTACAGTGTATCGGCGGCTGGGCCGGCCTGCGGGCCGGACTCTGTGCACTTCCCGGCCCGAATGCCGGATTCGTCGCCCGCCCAGGCCGCGGCAGCACGTGCCAGCAGCGCATCGAGCGCCAGCGCGTCGTTCCAGGCGTGCTCGGCGTGGCGCGCGAGCCTGGCGAGATCGCGGCTCCAGCGCGCCACGACCTCCGGGGCTGCGGGCCGCTGCAGGCTTGCATCGGGGAAGAAGCGGGGTGGTGCACCCGCGGCCAGCGCCAGCCCGTCATGGCAGAGCTTCTGCAGCGCGGAGATCACCGCGGGCAGCGCAAGACCGGCGAAAGCCTGGGCTTGCCGCGCAAGCACGGCCGCTGGCAGCGCAGACCAGCGCCTGGCGTCGACGCCGGCTGCCGACATCGTCAGCGCCTCCAGCGGGCGCCCCGAGCTGGCTGCAAGCAGCACATCGGGTTCGGCCATGCCCTGCTCGAGCAACCAAGCGCGTGCTTGCCCGGCGCGCGGCGGTTCCAGGCGCAGCACCTGGCAGCGGCTGCGCACCGTGGGCAGCAGCCGTGCGGGGTCTTCGGTCGTGAGCAGCAGCCGCGCGCCGGCGGGCGGTTCCTCCAGCGTCTTCAGCAGCGCGCTGGCCGACTGCAGGTTCATCGCCTCGGCCGGATGGATGAGCACGATCTTGGCGCCGCCGCGGGAGGACGTCGTCACGATCCAGTCGATCGCCGCGCGCACCTCCTCGATCCGGATCTGGCGGCTGGGCTTGCGGCGGGCCTTCCCGCCCGGCTCCACTTCGCCGCCGTCGCCGCCCTGCCCTTGCACGCCAAGCTGTTCGCGCAGCGTCTCGGGCAACAGCCGGTGCAGGTCCGGATGCGCGCCGCCCTGAAGCAGATGGCAGGAGGCGCATTGCCCGCAGGGTCGCGCGCTTGGATCGCTCGCCTCGCAGAGCCAGGCGTGGGCGATCAACTCGGCGCATTCGAACACGCCATCGCCCGCAGCGCCATGCAGCAGCAGCGCGTGCCCGCGCTCGGCGGCCGCACGCGCCCGCTCGAGGGTCGGTGCCAGCCAGGGCAGCGATCGTGCGGGGCCGCCAGAGTGGGGGGTCGGATTCAGCATGCGAGTGTCGTCACGCGCCAATCACCACCAGCCGGTGGCCGCAAGGCGTTGCTGCACCCGCTGCCAGACCTGCTCGCGACTGCCCAGCGCGTCGAGCCGGTGGATGCGTCCGGGCGCGTGCTGCGCCCGCTGCGCGTAGGCCTCGCGCACGCGGGTGAAGAAGGACAGGTCCTGCCGCTCGAAGCGGTCGGGCGCACGCGCCGCGGCGCGGCGGCGCGCGGCTTCGTCGGCGGGCAGGTCGAACCAGAGGGTGAGATCCGGCTGCCGACCCTGCTGCACCCAGGCTTCGAGCTGCGCGAGGATCGCCGCGTCGACGCCGCGGCCACCGCCCTGGTAGGCGAAGCTCGCATCGGTGAAGCGGTCGCAGACGACGGTGCGGCCGGCAGCCAGCGCCGGCTCGATCTGCCGCTCGAGGTGGTCGCGCCGGGCTGCGAAGACGAGCAACGTCTCGGTCAGCGCGTCCATCGGCTCGGCGAGCACCAGCGCGCGCAGCCGCTCGGCCAGCTCGGTGCCGCCGGGTTCGCGCGTGTGCAGCACCTCGTGCCCACGCTTACGCAGCCAGGCGAGCGTCTGCTCGATGTGCGAGCTCTTGCCCGCGCCGTCGATGCCTTCGAAGGTGATGAAGCGACCGCGTCTCGGGTCGTGGGCCATGCACTGCCTCGCGAATTCAGGGCTGACCGCGCTGGTAGCGGTTGACGGCGCGATTGTGCTCATTGAGGGTCTGGCTGAAGACGCTGCTGCCGTCACCGCGGGCAACGAAGTAGAGCGCCTTGGTGCGCTCGGGTCGCACCGTGGCCTGCAGCGAGGCCATGCCCGGCAGCGCGATCGGCGTTGGCGGCAGCCCGCGACGCGTGTAGGTGTTGTAGGGCGTGTCGGTCTGCAGGTCGCGCTTGCGCAGGTTGCCGTCGAAGGCCTCGCCCATCCCGTAGATCACGCTCGGGTCGGTCTGCAGCGGCATGCCGATGCGCAGGCGGTTGACGAAGACGCCGGCAACGTGTCCGCGGTCGCTCGCCAGTCCGGTCTCCTTCTCGACGATCGAGGCCAGGATCAGCACCTCGTCGGGCGACTTCAGCGGCAGGTCCTCCGCCCGGTCGGCCCAGGCTGCGGCCAGCTTGTGCCTCATCGCCGTATGGGCGCGCCGCAGCACCGCGAGGTCGCTGACGCCGCGTGTGTAGGCGTAGGTGTCGGGGAAGAAGCGTCCTTCGGCGGGCACGCCGGGTTCGCCCAGTTCCTGCATCAGCCGGGCATCGTCCCATTCCGAAGTGAGGTGGCGCAGCTCGGGCGCGTCGGCCAGCGCCTGGCGCAGTTGCCGCAAGGTCCATCCTTCGGTGAAGCGCACCGTCAGCATGCGCTCGCGGCCTTCGACGAGCGTCTCGAGCAGCGTGCGCGGCGTGACCCCGCTGTGGATCTCGTAGCTGCCGGCGCGGATGCGCCGCGCCTGGCCGGAGAAGCGGAACCACGCGTAGAGCCAGCGCGCATCGGTGCGTACGCCGGCATCGACCCAGGCCTGTGCGATGTCGCGCGGGGTCGCGCCGGACTCGATCGAGAGCTCGACGCTCGGCTGCGCGAGGGTGAGCGGATGACCGAGCCACCACCCGCTCGCGGCTGCACCCGCGGCAGCGCCGATCACAAGGACGGCCGCCAGCGCGGCGAGCAGCCGCATCCCCTTGGCCATGTGCCCCATGCGGATAATGATAATGGCCCGATATGAACGCGCCCGAGACCCCCACGGCGGCTGCGCCAGGCGCAAACACCGCCGCCGCCCCCGCTTCTCTCGCCCTGGATGGGGCACAGCGCCTCAGCGACTGGGGCCTGATCCGCGCCACCGGGGCCGATGCCCGCAGCTTCTTGCACAGCCAGCTCACGCAGGACGTCGAGTCGATCGCCGGCGACGAGCTGCGGCTGGCAGGCTACTGTTCGCCCAAGGGCCGCATGCTGGCCAGCTTCCTCGTCTGGGCCGAGGATGCCGACGACCTGCTGCTCGCCTGCAGCGCCGACCTGCTGGCGCCGGTGCACAAGCGCCTCTCGATGTACGTGCTGCGCGCGCGCTGCAAGCTCGTCGATGCGAGCGGCGAACAGGCGCTCTGGGGTCTGGCCGGTACGAGTGCGCTGCAAGTCGCGACTGACCTGAAGCCTTGGCACCTGCGGGTGGATGGCGCGCGGCGCGTGCTGCGGCTGCCGGATGCGCTGCTCGAGGACGAGCCCGTCGCGCGGGCGATGCTCGTTCAGGAAGCCGGGGACCCTGCGCCCGCGGCGCGGCCGCTGGCCCCCGCCGCCTGGGCGGCGCTCGAGGCGCGCAGCGGCGTGGCGCGCATCGTCGCCGCAACGCAGGACCGTTTCGTCCCGCAGATGGTCAACTTCGAGCTCGTCGGCGGCGTGGGTTTCCAGAAAGGCTGCTATCCGGGGCAGGAAGTGGTCGCGCGCAGCCAGTACCGCGGCACGCTCAAGCGGCGCGGCTTCCTGCTGCACGGCAGCGTCGCGATGGCGCCCGGCCAGGAGATCTTCCACAGCGCAGACCCCGGACAGCCTGCGGGCATGGTCGCGCTCGCGGGGTCGCTCGCCGAAGGCGAACACGATGCGTTTGCCGAACTGAAGATCGCCGCCACCCAGGGCGGCAGCCTGCACCTGGGCAGCGCCGATGGCCCGGCGCTTACGCTGGGCCGCCTGCCCTACGCGCTGCCCGCCGAAAGCGCCTGAACCGGCGCCTGCGTCGGCTGTGAGCCCTGCGGCGCCTGAGCCGCCTCGGGAACAAGCCGCCCGGCCTCGATGCGCAGCTGGCGGTCGCAGCGCGCCGCGATCGCGCTGTCGTGCGTCACCAGCACGAGCGTGGTCCCGACTTCGCGGTTGAGCTCGAACATCAGCTCCATCACCTTCTCGCCGGTGGCGAAGTCCAGACTCCCGGTGGGTTCGTCGGCAAGCAGGAGCGCCGGGCGCACGACGAAGGCGCGCGCCAGCGCCACCCGCTGCTGTTCCCCGCCCGAGAGCACGCACGGGTAGTGCGAGAGGCGCTCGCCAAGCCCCACCCGGCGCAGCATCTCGGTCGCGGCAGCGCGGGCATCGGTCCGGCCCATCAGCTCGAGCGGCAGCATCACGTTCTCGAGCGCGTTCAGGTGCGAGAGGAGCTGGAAGCTCTGGAAGACGAAGCCCATCTGCCGAGCGCGCAGCGCGGCGCGCGCATCCTCGTCGAGCGAGAACAGGTCGGTGCCGGCGACGACGACGCGGCCCGAACTCGGCACGTCCAGCCCGGCGAGGATCGACAGCAGCGTGCTCTTGCCCGAGCCCGAGGCGCCGACGATCGAGACCGATTCCCGCGGCGCGAGCTCGAAGCTGATGTCATGGAGAATCGTCAGGACCCCGGTGGCATCTTCCACCTGCTTGCAGAGGTTCTGGACCGAAATGATGGGCGATGGCATGCGCGCGCGAAACAGACGGCAATGGCTGCGCGACTGTAGCCTGCTTGCCGGTACGCTCGCGGCGGCGCTCGGCAGCCTGCCTGCGCACGCTGCGCCCAAGGCGCCCGCGAAAGCGGAAGCGGAAGGGAAAGCAGGAGATGGCGGCGGCGAGCGCGGCCAGCGCACGCTGCTCGTCGTCGGCGACAGCCTCTCGGCCGAATACGGCATCGCGCGCGGCAGCGGCTGGGTGGCCCTGCTCAAGCAACGGCTCTCGCAGCAGAAACTGTCCTGGCGCGTCGTCAACGCCAGCGTCAGCGGCGACACGACCGCGGGCGGCCGCAGCCGCCTGCCCGCGCTGCTGCAGCAGCACCGG
Organism: Burkholderiales bacterium; assembly: GCA_026932425.1. Taxonomy (GTDB): domain Bacteria; phylum Pseudomonadota; class Gammaproteobacteria; order Burkholderiales; family Burkholderiaceae_C; genus Rubrivivax. The sequence goes on along the minus strand of JAIXKN010000091.1, from coordinate 18,411 downwards.
CCGGCGCTGCTGATCATCGAGCTCGGCGGCAACGACGCGCTGCGCGGCCTGCCGCTGGCGAGCACCGAGGACAACCTGCAGGCGATGGTGCAGGCGGCCCAGGCGGCCGGCGCCCGCGTTCTGCTCGTCGGGATGCAGGTGCCGCCTAACTACGGGCGCCGCTACAGCGAGGACTTCGAGCAGCTCTTCGTCCGCGTCGCGAAGACGAGCAAGGTCACGCTCGTGCCGATGTTGCTGGCGGGGATCGCCGACGCGCCCGATCCGGTCGCCCTCTTCCAGCCCGACCGCATCCATCCGAAGGCCGAAGCGCACCCACGGATGCTGGACAACGTCTGGCCGGCGCTGCAGCCGCTGCTGCGCTGAACCCCCAAGCTGCAGGGCCACGCGCGCCCGGGCGCGAGCGGGCCCGGCAGCGCACCCGCCGGGAGGGTTCGGCAAATCCTCGACGGACCCGAGTCGAGTCGCGTGCGAATCGCGCTCGAGGCTCGCCAAGGCCAAGGCGCAGACCGAGAGGCCCGGCTGCGAGTCCAAAGTCAGTGCTCAGCGGGCGGCTTCGCGCTCAGGACGGTTGCCGCGTGTCGCCGGGGGCCGGTCCGGACGCTGCTCGATGCTGCGGGCGCCGCTCGGCGCGCTCTCGCGCTCGGGCAGGCGTTCGGGGTCGCGCCCGAAGCCGGGCCGGTGTTCGCGTCCGCCCTCCCGTTCGACAGCTCGTCCGGGCAGCCGGGCCTCGCCGGTCCGGCTGCCCGGCCCGATGCGCGGCGCCCCGTGGGAGAGCCCGGGCGGCGGCGTCTCCAGCACGGGTGCGGCCGGGGATGGAGCCGGAGCCGGAGCCTGGGGAGCCGGCGGTCGCTGCGTGAAGCCCGGGGACCGTGGAGCGGACCATGCCGGTGGCGGGCCACGGTCGATCAAGGGGCGCTCGTTCTCCCGCGGCACTGGTGGCCGCAGGCGCGAAGGCCCTGCCTCGCGATCGGCGTGCGGGACTTGCGGCTTGAGATCGCCACGCTGCCATTCGTGTTCGCGCGGCGAGGGCGGCAGCGGGCGCGCAGGCTCGGGACGGAGGTCTGGCCGTGGCGACGGAATGGGCATCGGCCGGGGGCGCATCGTCACCGGCGGTGGCGGCGGGCGCAAGGAGGTCGCGGGAATCACGGTGACGCCGTGATGCCCGTCGCCGCGACCGGGATGGACGTCCCGCTTCCAGCCCGGCGGCGGGCTGTAGCGGTACCACTGCGGCGGCTCGATGCGGGCGCGGTAGCGCGGACTGGTCCGGTAGCCGAGAACGAGTGGCTCCCATGGCGCCAGGGGCATCCAGCTCAGACTGGTCGAGCCGATGCGGATCCCGATGCCGATCGATGGCCCCTCGATCCAGGTCACGAGCGCCGGTGCCCAGACCGGGCGCGGCACGTAGGGGCCGGGCACCCAGACCCAGCGCGCGCGCCACTGCATCCAGCGCCCGTAATGAAACGGCGCGAAACCCCAGGGCGCGGCGTCGACCCAGGTCCAGCCCCAGGGGCTCACCCACACCCAGCGGCCGTCGCGGTAGGGGGCCCAGCCCACGGCCACACCAAGCGGATACCACACGGGGCCGTACTCGGGATGCTGTTCCCAGCGGCCGTAGCGATCGAGATCCTCGTAACCGGTCGTCTCGGGCGAGACGTAGCGTGCAGCAGCAGCGTCCTGCACGCTGCGATCCGTCGTGAGCACGCGCGTTGCGAAGGCGTCTTCCACCGACGCGAGCATCCGGATCCGCATTTCGCCTCCTTCGCGCCACAACTGCGCACGTCGTCCGGCATCGACGACGAGACGGCTGCTGTCGGCCAGCTGGAGCTCGCCGCCCCAGCTCGTGGCCTCGGTCATCGCGCCTTCGCGCTGCAGCCGGTAACGGCCGGCGCGCAAGGGCTGCAGCCAGACATCGTCGGTGCCGAGCCAGATCTCTCGGGCGACCTCGTCCGTGCGCACGAGCAGGGCGACATTGCCGCGCACGACGCGGATGCGGATCTGCTCGTCGTCCAGGCGATCGAAGACCAGCTCACTGCTCTCGCTCAGCATCAGCGCGGTCGAGCCGATGCGAAGCTCCGCCCAAGCGCCAGGGTCGCTTGCAACGCGGTCGCCTCCCGTCAGAGGCAGGTTCGGCTGCGCATCGGACCAGGCCTGCTGTCCATCGTCGAACCACCACACCGAGCCCTCGCGCACAGCGATGCGTCCCACCCGCCCGGGCGGATCGGCGTCGTCCTGCGCCTGCACCCGTGGCGTCGCGAGCACGCCCAGCAGCGCGAGCATGATCCACAGCAGCAAGAGGAAGAGCGGGCGCGAGGAAGCGCTTCGTGTCTGGCGCATGACAGTGCCTTTCGCGGACGGTGACCGAGGTTCCCCAGGAACAACGCGCCAGCGACGATCACGGCAGACGAGGTCGTGTAAAGCTTCGTGAACCATGGGCGCGCCCTTGGCCGAAGTGTGCACGCAGGCTCCGCAGCGCCGTGCGGTTCCGTTCAGGCGGGCCCTCTTTCCCTTATTCCGCTCTTCCCCTCTTCCCCTCTTCGTCCAGGTGCCGGCGCAGCGGTCGGGCGCTCGTCACAATGCCGGATCCGTCAGGGTCCATCGGTCTCGAACCCAGCCGCCTCGAACGATCATGAGCCATATCCTGCACCGCCAGCCTGCCTCGACGCTGCCTATTGCCGTCGCCGGCGAAGGTGTCCACCTGATCGACGCCGAGGGCCGACGCTACATCGATGCCTCCGGCGGCGCCGCGGTATCGTGCCTGGGACACAGCCACCCGGACGTGCGCGCGGCGATGCACGCGCAGCTCGACCGCCTGGCCTACGCGCACACGAGCTTCTTCACGACCGAGGTCGCCGAGCAGCTGGCCGATCACCTGATCCAGCGTGCGCCTGCGGGCATCACGCACGCCTACTTCGTCAGCGGCGGCTCGGAGGCGGTGGAGGCGGCGCTGAAGATGGCGCGCCAGTATTTCGTCGAGATCGGCCAGCCGCAGCGCGAGCATTTCATCGCGCGGCGCCAGAGCTATCACGGCAACACGCTGGGGGCGCTGGCCGTCGGCGGCAACGCCTGGCGCCGGCGGCAGTTCGCGCCGCTGCTGATCCCGGTCACGCACGTGTCGCCCTGCTACGAGTACCGCGACCGGCGTGAGGACGAGACGCCCGAGCAGTACGGGCAGCGCCTTGTGCAGGAGCTCTCGGACGCGATCGAGCAGCTCGGCAGCGACCGGGTGATCGCCTTCGTCGCCGAGACCGTCGTCGGCGCAACCGCGGGCGCCTTGCCGCCGGTGCCCGGCTACCTGCGCGGCGTGCGCGAGCTCTGCGACCGTCACGGCATCCTGCTCATCCTCGACGAGGTCATGTGCGGCATGGGGCGCACCGGCACGCTGCACGCCTGCGAGCAGGAAGGCGTTGTCCCGGACCTGATGACCATCGCCAAGGGCCTGGGCGGCGGCTACCAGCCGATCGGCGCGGTGCTCGCGCAGGCGAAGATCGTCGACGCCTTCGCGCGCGGCAGCGGCCTGTTCCAGCATGGCCACACCTACATCGGCCACGCGCTGGCCTGTGCGGCGGCGCTGGCGGTGCAGCAGGTGATCGAGCGCGACAGCCTGCTGGAACGCGTCCGGCACCAGGGTCGCGGGCTAGCCGAGCGCCTGGCCCAGGCGTTCGGTGAGCACCCGTTCGTCGGCGACATCCGCGGGCGCGGGCTCTTCATGGCGCTCGAGCTGGTGCAGGATCGCGCGCGCAAGACGCCCTTCGACCCGGCGCTGAAGGTCCACGCCGCGGTGCGCCGCGAGGCGATGGCGCGCGGCCTCATGGTCTATCCGATGGGCGGCACGATCGACGGTCGGCTGGGCGACCACGTGCTGCTGGCACCGCCGTTCATCGTCTCCGATGCCGAGCTCGACGCCATCGTCGAGCGCTTGACGGCCGCCTTGCACGCGGCGACGAACGGCGCGCAAAGTCAGGTCCTGCCCCGCGCTCAGGGATAAGCCGAAAGATGAGCGACTTCGCGCGGGCGGCTAGCAGCGGCCAGGAGCGTGGGCGGCAGAAATCGGGCCCCGCCGAGCGCGGCGTCTAAGCGTTTTCCAGGAGATGCCGATCCGTAGAATGGCGGCCGGTGGCTCTCATTCCCAGAGGCCCGATTCTTCGACGAAAGGACGTCTTCATGAAGAAGCAGCTGATTGCGTTCTCCATCCTGGCCCTGGCGGGGGGTGCGGTGCTGGCGCAGGCGCCGGACACGCTGGCCAAGATCGCCGAACGCGGCGCGGTCAACCTGGGCGTGCGCGATTCCTCGGGCCTGGCGTTCACGCTGGGCGGCGGCAAGTACGTGGGCTTCCACACCGAGATGGCCGAGCGCATCGTCGACGACATGGGCAAGCAGCTGGGCAAGCCGCTCAAGATCAACTACCAGGTGATCACCTCGCAGAACCGCATCCCGCTGATCCAGAACGGCACCATCGACTTCGAATGCGGCTCCACCACCAACAATCTGGCGCGCCAGAAGGACGTGGACTTCGCCTACACCACCTACGTGGAGGAGGTGCGCATCGCGGTCAAGGCCAACTCGGGCATCAATGGCATCGCCGGCCTGAAGGGCAAGACGGTGGCCACCACCACCGGCACCACCAGCGTGCAGACGCTGCGCAAGAACAAGCGCGCCGAAGGCATCGACTTCAAGGAGGTGACGGGCAAGGACCACGCCGACAGCTTCCTGCTGCTGGAGTCGGGTCGCGCAGATGCGTTCGTGATGGACGGCTCGATCCTCGCCGCCAACATCGCGCGCGCCAAGAACCCGAAAGACTTCGCGATCGTCGGCGAGACGCTGTCGGTCGAGCCGATCGCGTGCATGCTGCCCAAGGGCGACACCAAGCTGAAGAAGGCGATCGACGATTCCATCGTGCGTCAGATCAAGGATGGGTCGCTGGCAAAGCTCTACGACAAGTGGTTCATGCAGCCGATCCCGCCCAACAACGTGAACCTCAACATGCCGGCGTCCGCGAGCACCAAGGACGCCTGGGCGCATCCGAACGACAAGCCGATGGAGGACTACGCCGTCAAGTGATCGTGCCGCACCTGCTTTCGGCATGATCCTGCGCGACGCCCACCTGGCTCCAGGTGGGCGTTCGCGGCTATAGAGTGCCCCCAGGGCCGGGCTGCGCCCGGCCCGCCCCCCGTGGGGGTCAAGGAACTCGGGAGCGGCCCTTCGTTCCTTGAGAGAGGTCCGCTGGCACCGCAAGCCCGGCCACAGGAGGAGGTTCTTCATGGCGATGGACTGGTCGGTGTTCTGCAAGGACACCCTGGACGGCAACGTGATGCCTGGCTGCTTCGGCCACGGTCAGGACATCACCTATCTCGACTGGCTGCTGTCCGCCTGGGGCTGGACGGTGTCGGTCTCGCTCACCGCGCTGGCGGTGGCGCTGATCGTGGGGTCGATCATCGGCGTCATCCGCACGCTGCCGGACAGCCCGGGCTGGGTGCGTTTCGGCAACGGCTGGGTGGAGCTGTTCCGCAACATCCCGCTGCTGGTACAGATCTTTCTGTGGTACTTCGTGGTGCCGGCACTGGTGCCGCCGATGAAGGACTTTCCGTCCTTCATTCTGGTGGTGCTGGCGCTGGGCCTGTTCACTTCGGCGCGCATCGCCGAGCAGGTGCGCGCAGGCATCCAGGCGCTGCCCAAGGGCCAGCGCTACGCCGGCATGGCGCTGGGTTTCACCACGCCGCAGTACTACCGCTACGTGCTGCTGCCGATGGCGTACCGCATCATCATTCCGCCGCTCACCAGCGAGTCGATGAACATCTTCAAGAACTCGGCGGTGGCATTCGCGGTCTCGATCCCGGAGCTGACGCAATACGCACTGCAGGTGGGCGAGGAAACCGCGCGGCCGATCGAGGTCTACATCGCGGTGACCATCCTGTACGCGATCTCGGCGCTGGTGGTGAACCGCGTGTTCGCCTGGATGGAGAAGCGTGCGCGCGTGCCGGGCTTCGTCGCGGCCGGAGCCGGGGCGGGAGGGCACTGACGTGCTGAACCTCGACTTCTCGATCTTCACCTGGTCGCTGGTCCAGGACTTCATCGTCAAGGGCTTCGTCTTCAGCGTGACGCTGACCGCGATCGCCACCGCCGGCGGCGTGTTCTTCGGCACGCTGCTGGCGCTGATGCGCCTGTCGGGCCAGAAGTGGCTTGACCTGCCGGCCGCGTTCTACGTCAACGTGATGCGGTCGGTGCCGCTGGTGATGGTGATCCTGTGGTTCTTCCTGCTGGTGCCGCTGATCATCGGGCAGCCGATCGGGGCGGAGTATTCGGCCATCATCACCTTCATCGCCTTCGAGGCGGCGTACTTCAGCGAGATCATGCGCGCGGGCATCCAGTCCATCCCGCGCGGGCAGATCTTCGCCGGCCAGGCGCTGGGCATGAGCTACAAGCAGAACATGACGCTCGTGATCCTGCCGCAGGCGTTTCGCAATATGCTTCCGGTGCTGCTGACGCAGACCATCATCCTGTTCCAGGACACCTCGCTGGTGTATGCCATCGGCGCCTACGACCTGCTCAAGGGCTTCGAGACCGCCGGCAAGAACCTGGGCCGCCCGATCGAGATGTACCTGCTCGCGGCAGTGGTCTATTTCATCATCAGCTTCTCGCTCTCGACGGTGGTCAAGCGCCTCCACCGCAAGATCGCCATCATCCGTTGAAGGAGCCGCATCCATGTCCGAACCCATGATCCAGGTGAAGAACGTCTCCAAGTGGTACGGCCCGGTTCAGGTGCTGCACGACTGCTCGGTCGACATCAACAAGGGCGATGTGGTGGTGGTGTGCGGGCCCTCGGGCTCGGGCAAGTCCACGCTGATCAAGACCATCAACGCGCTCGAACCGGTGCAGAAGGGCGAGATCATCGTCAACGGCATCAAGGTCACCGACCCGACCACCGACCTGCCCAAGCTGCGCAGCCAGGTCGGCATGGTGTTCCAGCACTTCGAGTTGTTTCCCCACCTCTCGGTGACCGAGAACCTGACCATCGCGCAGATCAAGGTGCTCGGGCGCAGCGCCGACGAGGCCAGGACGCGCGGCCTGAAGATGCTCGACCGCGTGGGTCTGATGGCACACAAGGACAAGTTCCCGGGTCAGCTCTCGGGCGGCCAGCAGCAGCGCGTGGCGATCGCGCGGGCGCTCTCGATGGACCCGATCGTGATGCTGTTCGACGAGCCGACCTCGGCGCTCGATCCCGAGATGGTGGGCGAGGTGCTGGACGTGATGGTGGGGCTGGCCAAGGAGGGCATGACGATGATGGTCGTCACGCACGAGATGGGCTTCGCGCGCAAGGTCGCCAGCCGCGTGATCTTCATCGACGTCGGCGGCCACATCCTCGAGGACTGCAGCAAGGAGGAGTTCTTCGGCCACCCGGAGAACCGCCAGCCGCGCACCAAGGACTTCCTCGGCAAGATCCTGCAGAACTGAGCCACGCCCGCTGCGCCAAGGCCCCGGTGCTCACCATGGTCGACAGCGCGGTGCGCGCGGTGCGCGCGCTGCGTTCCCGGCTCTCGCCGGCCTGATACTCGCAGCCCACCCCATCGAGGAGCGAGCCCATGACCCCCTGCATCGTCGTCTGCCATTTCCAGCTTCCGGTGCCCACCGAGGAGAAGTTCATCGAGATCGCCAAGCGCTCGGCGCCGATGTTTGCCAAGCTGGGCGAGCGCGGCCTGATCAGCAAGGACTACGTGCGTGGTGCCGACGGCGCAGGCGGTGTCTACGTCTGGGAGAGCCGCGCTGCGGCGGAAGCCTGGTTCACGGAGGAAAAGCTCGCCGAATACACGCAGATCTTCGGCGCGCGACCCACGCTCACCTGGTATGACGCGCACCTGACGGTCGACAACAAGGCCGGACAGGTGCGCATCAACGGGGAGCCTGCGGCCGAAAGCTGAGGCGCGGGTCCTCCGCGCCCGGAATGTGGCGCAATGTTCCAACGTCCGACTCGCGCCGTGCGGCGCCGGCATGGCGCAAGCATGAGCAGCGTGTCAGCGGCTCGCAGCGGCCACGGGCGATGCCGCAACGCGTCGGCCGCGAAGTTTCATGCCATCGCGCATGTTCAGCGCGAGCAGCGTGATGTTCGTCGCACCGGCCAGCAGTTCCAGGGCCTGAAGCGCGTAGAAGACGCCGTCGAAGCGGCCTGCGTTGGCCCAGGCCGCGAGCATGAAGGCGCTGGGCAGCAGAACGAGCAGGCCGTTGGCCGCAACGAACTTCATGCGCCGGCTCTTGACTTCGATGAGCCGGCCAGAGCGTCCCTTGGCCAGCGCGAACCCGCTGCCGCCGGTTGCGGCCATCGCGGGCACGAGCACCCACATGCCGGCGAGGATCGCGTTCTTGACGGCGACCACGGCGGCCGGCTCCATGAACAGCTCCGAGACGACGGTCGAGGTCCAGAAGGTGGCGATGCAAAGCAATGCGATGGCGCCGAAGGCGGCGTGCAGTTTCGATTTCATGATGGATCCTCCAAGGAAGGTAGTTGAGGCTGCAGCGCGAGCCGCAAGGATTCGAGCGTTCGCGCGGCGCTTCGCAGCGCTGCCGCCGGGACGAGCGTGGCGAGCTTGAGCGCCTCCCGGGTCCAGAGTGCATCGGCCTGCCGGTAGAGCGTCTGACCCTTCGGCGTCAGGACGTAGAGCGGCGAGCGCCGGTGCGCGGGGTTGGCCCGCGCTTCGACCAGGCCCTGATCCAGAAGCAGATTCAGCTGCTTTTGCGCGCCCTGCCGCGTGACGCCCATGGCCTGCCCGATCTGCGGTGCGGAGAGCGGCGTCGCGGCGAGCGCGATGGCACCCAGCATCTGCCAGCGCGCGCTGGTGAGGCCAAGTGGCGCGACCAGCTCGTCGCCCCAGTGCAGCAGGACACCGTTGAGGCGGAAGACGGTGAGCGTGAGCTCGGTGACGAGTTCGGGCGTCGCCGTCGGGTTCGAAGTCGGTTCGGTTCGTTGCATGACAACCAGTTTCCCAGTATGGCAACCGGTTGTCAAGCAATCCGCGATCCAACTCTCCCTATCCGTCTGCCGCGAGCAGCCCGCGCAGTCCTTCCTCGTCGAGCACCGTGATGCCCAGCTCGCGCGCCTTCTCGAGCTTGCTGCCAGCTTCCTCGCCGGCGATCACCGCGAAGGTCTTCTTCGAGACCGAGCCGGCGACCTTGCCGCCTGCGGCTTCGATCAGCGCCTTGGCCTCGTCGCGGGTGAGCGTGGGCAGCGTACCGGTCAGCACAAGCGTCTTGCCGGAGAGCGGCAGCGCGGCCTGCGTCGCCGCTTCATCACCGCTGCCGTCGACGAGCCCGTCGCTCTCGGGCCAGCCCAGGCCGGCCGCGCGCAATTGCTCGACGACCTCGCGGTTGTGCGGCTGCGCGAAGAAGCTTTGGATGCTCTGCGCAACCACCGGGCCGACGTCGGGCACCTGCTGCAGGTCCTCGGTGCTCGCGTCCATCACGCGCTGCATGCGGCCGAAGTGGCGCGCGAGGTCGCGTGCGGTCGATTCGCCGACGTGGCGGATGCCCAGGGCGTAGAGGAAGCGCGCAAGCGTCGTCTGCTTGCTGCGCCCGAGCATCGAAACGAGGTTGGCCGCGCTCTTCTCGCCCATGCGATCGAGCGCGGCCAGGCGTGCGGCGTCGAGCGCGTAGAGGTCCGGCAGGCCGCGCACCAGCTCGCCGTCGACGAGCTGGTCGACGAGCTTCTCGCCCAGGCCCTCGATGTCCAGCGCGCGCCGGCCAGCGAAGTGCAGCAGCGCCTGCTTGCGCTGCGCCGGGCAGTAGAGGCCGCCGCTGCAGCGGTGCTCGACGCTGCCGCGCTCGCGCAGCACGGCGCTGCCGCAGACCGGGCAGGCGCGGGGCATCTGGAAATTCGGCACGTAGTGCGGGCGCGCTGCGGGGATGCGCCCGACGACCTCGGGGATCACGTCCCCGGCGCGGCGCACGATGACCTCGTCGCCGACGCGAACGCCCTTGCGCCGCAGTTCGAAGAGGTTGTGCAGCGTGGCGTTGCTGACCGTGGTGCCGCCGACGAACACGGGCGCGAGGCGCGCCACCGGCGTGAGCTTGCCGGTGCGGCCGACCTGCACCTCGATCGCATCGAGCCGCGTCGTCTGCTCCTGCGCCGGGTACTTGTGGGCGACGGCCCAGCGCGGCTCGCGCGTGAGAAAGCCCAGGCGCTGCTGCAGCTCGAGCGCGTCGACCTTGTAGACGACGCCGTCGATGTCGAAGGGCAGGCGGTCGCGCTCGGCGGCGACGCGCTCGTGGAAGGCGACGAGCCCCGCGGCGCCCTGCACCACCGCGCGCTCGGCGCAGACGGGCACGCCGAAGGCGGCGATCGCATCCAGCGTGGCGCTGTGGGTCGCCGGCTGCTGCGCCCAGTCCTGCACTTCGCCCAGGCCGTAGGCGAAGAAGCTCAGGCGCTTGTCGACCATGCCGGCGCTATCCAACTGGCGGATCGCGCCGGCCGCCGTGTTGCGCGGGTTGATGAAGGTCTTGGCGCCCTTCTCGCGCTGGCGTTCGTTGAGGCGCTCGAAGTCGTCGCGGCGCATGTAGGCCTCGCCGCGGATCTCGATCACCGGCGGCGCCTGGCCGAAGAGGCGCAGCGGCACCTGGCCGATCGCGCGGACGTTGTGCGTCACGTCCTCGCCGGTCTGGCCGTCGCCGCGCGTGCTGGCCTGCACCAGCACGCCGTCCTCATAGCGCAGGTTGATCGCCAGGCCGTCGAACTTCAGTTCGGTGCAGTAGGCGATGGGCGGCGCGTCGTCGGCCAGGCCCAGCTCGCGGCGCACGCGGGCGTCGAAGGCCTGCGCGCCGGCCGCCGTGGTGTCGGTCTCGGTGCGGATCGAGAGCATGGGCCGCGCGTGCACCACCGGCAAGAGGCCCTCCAGCACCTGGCCGATGACACGCTGCGTCGGGCTGTCCGCGGTGCGCAGCGCGGGGTGCGCGGCCTCGATCGCCTGCAGCTCGGCGAAGAGGCGGTCGTAGTCGGCGTCCGGGATCTCGGGCGCGTCGAGCACGTAGTAGCGGTAGGCGTGGTGCTGCAGCAGCGTGCGCAGTTCGGCGGCGCGCGCGCTGACGGCGGCAGCTGCGTTCAAGTGCGGCCTCCTTCGCCGGGCGCCTGCGCCGGCTCGCTGCGCGTGATCATCACCTGGTCGACCCGGTGGCTGTCCACGTCCATGACCTCGAAGCGCCAGCCCTCCCACTGCACCCGGTCGGTGCGGCGCGGCAGGCGGCGCAGCATCACCATCAGGAACCCGGCCAGCGTGTCGTACTGACCGGCCTGCGGCCAGTCGGTGACGCCCAGCGCGTGGCTGAGCTCGGCGATCGGCGTGATGCCGTCGGCGAGGAAGGAACCGTCGTCGCGGCGCACGATGCGCTCCTCGTCCTCGGGGACGACGAGGCTGCCCATGACCGTGCTCATCACGTCGTTGAGCGTGATCACGCCCACGACCAGCGCGTACTCGTTGACGATGAGCGCGAAGTCCTCGTGTGCCTGGCGGAACTGCGCCAGCATCTCGGCCAGCGTCAGCCGATCGGGCACGATCAGCACCTTGCGCAGCAGCGCACGTCCCGATTCGCCGCGCAGCGACAAGGGCTCGCCGTTGAGCACGCGCTGGAACAGGTCGGACGAATCGACGTAGCCCACCGGCCGGTCGATCGCGCCGTCGCAGACCGGGAAGGTCGAGTGCGGCTGCGCGGCGATGCGGCTGCGGATGTAGGCCTCGTCGTCGTCGAGCGTGAGGAACACGATGCGCTCGCGCGGTGTCATCGCGCTCTCGACGTTGCGCGTCTCGAGCTCGAAGACGTTCTCGATCACGCGCTGCTCGGCGTCGGCCACGGTGCCCGACTGGGCGCCGGCCTCGGCCAGCGCGAGGATGTCGGCCGCGGTGATCCGTTCCTTGCGCTCGGCCGGCAGGTGCAGCGCGCGCATCAGCAGGTCGGTGATGCCGTTGAGCAGCCACACCAGTGGCAGCAGCAGGCGCGCGAGGAAGAGCATCGGCCCGATCACGCGCACCGCGACGCGCTCGGGCTCCGCCATGCCGACGCGCCGGGGGATCAGGTCGGCGAGCACGACGAAGCACATCGTCACGAGCGCAAACGAGAGTCCGAAGCCGATCTTGCCGCCCAGATCCGGCCCGAGCCACGGCGACAGCGCCGCCGAAAACGCCGGCGTGAACGCGCCCTCGCCGATGATGCCGCCAAGGATCGCGACCATGTTGACACCGATCTGCACGACGGTGAAGAAGTGCCCCGGTTCCTGCTGCACCGCGAGCACGCGCCCGGCGCGCGCCTCGCCCTCGTCGGCCATCTGCCGCAGGCGCAGTCGGCGCGAGGCGGCGAGCGAGATCTCCGCGATCGCGAGGAAGGCACCACCTGCAATCAGCAGCGCCATCGCGACCGCGCTGCCGGCGAGGTCCATCAGCTGAAGAGGCGCCGCGCGGCCGGCGTTCCGGCGGCGAGATCGTGCGATTCGAGCGTGCGGTAGATCCGCTGCAGCTCGTTGCCGATCGCGGCAAAGGCGTGCAGCGTCACCGGCTGGCCCCGGTCGTCGACGAGGGTCGCGCTCATGTCGTCGGCAAGCGTGCGCGCGGCGTTGTGCCAGGCCGGGAAGGGCTCGGACTTCTCCTCGGACTGCGGCACGTCCAGCGACAGCGTGCACTCGCGCAGCGCCGCTGCCTGCGGCTGCTCGGCCAGTGCCGCCTGCGGGTCGAAGGCGAGCACGAGCAACGGCGGCGCGCCTTCCTCCGCCGCCGGCAGCACCAGCCGCCCCGGAACCGGCCCGGCGACGAAGCCCAGCCGCTGCGCGCACTGCTGCACGAAGCCGACCGACCAGGCAATCTCGTTGGCGCGCAGCGTGACCGTCAGCTGCGCATCCAGTGGGCCGGCGAAGGCGTCGAGCTCGCGCGCCCGGGCAACGACGTCGAGCATGTCCGGGAAGTCGGGCACGCCGCCGACCGCGTCACACAAGGCCTGCACCTTCTGTACGAACTCGGAGTACTCGATCTCGTTGAGGGCGCCGCTGCGGCTGACCAGTTGCACCCCCGCCTGCAGTTCGGTATAGCGATGGCCGGGTTCGGGCCAAGCCCATTCTTCGCGTTCGCCGTCCAGGCCTTCCACCAGCATCGTCTTGCTGCCGACCCTGCGGCTGGCCGGCAGGTGCGAGAGCAGGAAGTCGCCGCTGGCCGGCGCCTCGAGCGCGATCGGAACGACGGCATCGATCAGGGCATCGATGCGCAACGGGCGCCGCAGCGGCGCCGGACGCAGCATCGGCTCCGGCGGCTGCGGCGGCAGGTCGGCGCTGCCGGCATCGCCCAGGCCCGGCTCGACGCGTTCGGCAGGACCGGCGGGGGGCGGACGCGCAGGCCGGCGGGGCGCCGCGCGGCGCATCATCCACCAGCCCTGCACGGCGACCAGCGCCAGCACGACGACGCCCAGCAGCGCAAGCGAGGTGCCCAGCGTCATCGATCCGTCCCCCTGCACCGCTACGCGGCCTCGGCCAGGCCGATCGCGGCCTGCATGTCGACCGCGACGATGCGCGAGACGCCCTGCTCCTGCATCGTCACGCCGATCAGCTGCTCGGCCATCTCCATCGCGATCTTGTTGTGGCTGATGAAGAGGAACTGCGTGCCCTTTTCCGACATCTTCGTCACCAGGCGCGCATAGCGCTCGGTGTTGGCGTCGTCCAGCGGCGCGTCGACCTCGTCGAGCAGGCAGAACGGCGCCGGGTTGAGCATGAAGATCGCGAACACCAGCGCGATCGCCGTCAGCGCCTTCTCGCCGCCGGAGAGCAGGTGGATCGTCGAGTTGCGCTTGCCGGGCGGCTGTGCCATCACCTGCACGCCGGCGTCGAGGATCTCGTCGCCGGTCATCACCAGGCGTGCGGTGCCGCCGCCGAAGAGGCTCGGGAACATCTGCCCGAAGTGCTCGTTGACCTTGTCGAAGGTCTCGCCGAGCAGCTCGCGCGTCTCCAGGTCGATGCGATGGATCGCTTCCTCGAGGGTGCGGATGGCTTCCACGAGGTCGGCATTCTGCGCCTCCAGATGGACCTTGCGCTCGCGCGCGCTGCCCAGTTCCTCGAGTGCGGCGAGGTTCACCGCGCCCAGCTCGGCGACTTCGCGCTGGATGCGGTCGATCTCGGCCTGCAGGCCCTGCAAGCGCACGCCGCCTTCCTCGATCGAGCGCGCGACCGCCTCCAGGTCGGCCTGCGCCCCCTGCAGTTGCTCCAGGTACTGCGCGCCACCGAGCTGCGCCGCCTGCACCTCGAGCTGCAGGCCCGTGATCCGCTCGCGCAGCGGCTCGAGCCCTCGCTCGATGAGCAGCCGCTGCTCCTCTGCGGCGCGCAGCCGGCCGCTGATGTCCTCGTACTCGTTGCGTGCTGCACCGAGTTCCTGCTCGCGCTCGACGCGCAGCGCCAGGGCGGTCTGCAGTCCGGCCTGCGCCGCGGCATCGTCGTAGCTGCCGAGTTCGAGCTCGATCTGCGCCCCCGCCTGCGCGTTGGCTTCGACCTGGGAGCGAGCCGTCTGGATCGAGCGCTCCAGCTCATCACGCCGGGCGGCCAGTGCGCGCGCCTGAAAGCGCGCCTCCTGCGCCTGGCGCTCGGCGCTGCGCTGCTGCTCGCGCGCGTCGGCAAGCACGCGCTCGGCGGCGATCACCGCGTCCTCGAGCTCGGCGTGGCGCTCCTGCGCCTGCCCCAGTTGCAGGTCCAGCTCCTCGAGCCGGGCCTGGCCCTGCTCGCGGCGCTCCTGCAGCGTCTCGTCCTCGGCGCCGATGCCGGCGAGCTCGTCCTCGAGCTGGCTACGACGCGCGTCCGCGGCCTCGGCCTGCTGCGTCAGCCGCAGCAGCTGCACCTGCAACTCGTGCGCCTGAGTCTGCGCCAGGCTCGCGTCGCGGCGCGCGGCCACCAGATGCTGCGAGCCCTCCGTGTACGCGGCCTCGGCGCGCACCGCGGCGCTGCGCGCCTCGTCGGCGATCAGCGCCTGCGCGCGCCGCTCGCGCTCGAGGTTCTCGATCTCCTGCGCGCGCTGCAGCAGGCCGTCCTGCTCGGAGTCGGGCGCGTAGAAGCCGACCGCGAACCGGCTCACCGCGTGGCCTTCGCGCGTCATGATCACTTCGCCGTGCGTGAGCCGATCGCGCGCGGCCAGCGCCTCGTCGATCGAGTCGGCGGTGTAGACGCCCTCGAGCCAGTCGGCCAGCAGCGCGCGCAGACCCTCGTCGGACACGCGCAGCTTCTCGGCCAGCCGGGGCAGCGTGCGGTGTGTGCTCGCGATCGCCATCGAAGGCAAGGCGTAGAAAGCGAGCTTGGCCGGCGGCGCATCAGCGGCGAAGGCGCGAACCATATCCAGCCGCTGGCCGACCGAGAGCGCCGACAGGCGCTCGCGCAGCGCAGACTCGAGCGCCGGCTCCCAGCCGTGCTCGATGTGCACCTGCGTCCACAAGCCGGCCAGGCCTTCGAGGCCATGGCGCGCCAGCCAGGGTTTGAGCTTGCCCTCGGTCTGCACCTTCTCCTGCAGCGCACGCAGCGCCTCCAGCCGCGCGGCGAGGTCCGAGAGCCGCGCCGCTTCGCGCCCGGCCGTCTCCTGTGCCCCGCGGCGCTGTTCGTCCAGCGCCGGCACCAGGTCCACCAGTTCCTGCAGGCGCGCCTCGGCCTGCGCCTGGCGCTCGGCAGCCTGCTCGTGCTGTTCGCCGAGTGCGGCCAGCCGTGCGCGGTCGACGCTCTGCAGGCCCTGGCGTTCGGCGGCCAGACGCTCGCTGCGCGTGCGCAGTGCGCGCACCTGCTCGTCCAGGTGACGGCTGTCGGCGGCCAGCAGCTGGATCTGCTGCTGCACCTCGGCCACGGCCTGGCGCTGCTGGCCGCTCGCCGCCTGCGCGCGGCGCAGCGCGTCCTCGGCCTGCGGCAGCCGCAGCGTCAGTTCCTGCGCCTGCGCGTCGAGCAACTCGGTCTCTTCGTGCGCCACCTCGATGCGCACCGCGATCTCGCCGATCTCTTTGGCCGCTGCTGCCTCGCGCTCGGCCCAATGGCTGTTCTGCGCCTGCAGCTCCTGCAGCCGCTGCTGCGCGCGCTCGCGTCCTTCGATCACGTAGCGGATGCGCTCCTCGAGGCGCGAGACCTCGAGCGCGGCCTGCGAGAGCGCGCCCTGGCGCGCGTGCAGCGCGTCGCTGGCGGCGTAGTGCGATTGCCGCAGGCCGTCGAGCTCGAGCTCGACGTGGCGCAGTTGGGCCTGGCGTTCCTCGAGCGCGGCCAGCGCCTCGCCGACGGCGACCCTGGCGCGCTCGTGATCGCGTTCGGCGTCGCGCTGTTTGAGAACCCAGAGCTGGTGCAGCCTCAGCGTGCCCTGGTCCTGCAGCGCGCGGTAGCGGCCGGCGACCTCGGCCTGCTTCTCGAGCTTCTCCACGTTGGCGTGAAGCTCACGCTGGATGTCCTCGATGCGCGTGAGGTTCTCGCGCGTGTCCTTCAGGCGGCCCTCGGTCTCGCGCCGCCGCTCCTTGTACTTGCTGACGCCGGCGGCCTCCTCGAGGAAGAGGCGCAGCTCCTCCGGGCGACTCTCGATGATGCGGCTGATCGTGCCCTGGCCAATGATCGCGTAGGCGCGCGGCCCGAGACCGGTGCCGAGGAACACGTCCTGCACGTCGCGGCGACGTACCGGCTGATTGTTGATGTAGTAGCTGCTCGTGCCCTCGCGCGTGAGCACGCGCTTGACGGCGATCTCGGTGAACTGGTTCCAGGGGCCGCCGGCGCGCGCGTCCTGGTTGTCGAAGACGAGCTCGACGCTGGCGCGTCCGGCGGGCTTGCGCAGGCTGCTGCCGTTGAAGATCACGTCCTGCATCGACTCGCCGCGCAGTTCGCTGGCCTTGCTCTCGCCGAGCACCCAGCGCACCGCGTCGATGATGTTGGACTTGCCGCAGCCGTTGGGGCCGACGACGCCCACGCGCTGCCCCGGCAGCTGGAAGGTCGTCGGTTCAGCGAAGGACTTGAAGCCCGAGAGCTTGATCTGATTGAGTCGCACGCGCTGCAGGCGCACACCGCTCGTGCGCCCAAGTCATTGATTCGAATAACAAAATGCGCTCGCAAGGGGGAGCGCATCGAGCTAGCAATGATAACATCGCCGCCTCGCTGGCCCTCCCTGCGGCCGGCTTGCGCCTTGACCCGTCCATGCCTGCCAAGACCCCGCCCGAACGCGCCGCTGCCGCCGTCCCGCCCACGCGCCCGAGCCGGGAGTTGCAGGCCTTCCCGAACCCGGCTCCGGGGCGCGACTACGTGATCCGCTTCGACGTGCCCGAGTTCACCTGCCTGTGCCCGCTCACCGGCCAGCCCGACTTCGCGCACTTTCGCATCGAGATCGTTCCCGATCGCTTCTGCGTCGAGACCAAGAGCCTCAAACTCTACTTCTGGAGCTACCGCAACGAGGGTGCGTTCCACGAGAAGGTGACGAACGTCATCGTCGACGACCTGGTTGCGGCGATCGCGCCGCGCTTCATCCGCATCCACGCCGACTGGTTCGTGCGCGGGGGCATCCGCACCTTCGTCAGCGTCGAGCACCGCAAGAAGGGCTGGAAGCCCCTGCCGCCGGTGGACCTTTCCGCTTACCCAGGCTGATTTCCCGCCGTGAACCCGGAGCACCCGGCCTCTTCCGCCCCGGTGGTCGTGCGCCCACCCTGGCAGAAGTACGCGGTCGACGTGCGACCAAGCCGGATCGACGGTCACGGCGTCTTCGCCGCCGAGCCGGTCCCGAACCGGCGCAAGATCGGCGAGATTCGCGGCGAGTCGATCAGCGTGGCCGAGGCGCGCATCCGCGCCACGCGCAGCGAGCGCGTGATGATCGTCGAGCTCTCGGCGAGGAAGGCGATCGACTTCGGCCTCAGCACCGATCCGATGCGCTTCACCAACCACGGCTGCGCCCCCAACGCCCGGCTCTGCATCCGCCAGGGGCGCGTCGAGTTCTACGCGCTGCGCGACATCACGACCGGCGAGGAGATCACGGTGGACTACGGTGAGACGCACCACGAGGGGCGCCTGCCCTGCCGCTGCGGCGCGCCGGGTTGCCGCGGCGCGCTGTAACGCTGGCTTCCTTGGCCTTGACCCCGGCGCGTTCGGCCGCGGGTTCTGCTGAAGCCTTCTACGCGCCTTTCCCGCCCCTCCCGCGGCGTTCGCCTCGTGGCCGCCTCCCTAGAATCCGGCGCATGGCCCGGGCGCGGCCCCGGGACGCGCGGGTCTTCAAGGAGAACACGGATGAGCGGCAACATGGAGCGCGTGCTACGGCTGATGGCCGAGAAGAGCGCGTCCGACGTCTACATGTCGGCCAATACGCCGATCCTCATCAAGATCCACGGCCAGATCCTGCAGCTCTCGGACCAGATCCTGACGCCTCCGCAGACGCGCCAGCTCCTGGCCGAGCTGCTGACGCCGCAGCAGCTCGAGGAGCT
>JAIXKN010000087.1 GCA_026932425.1 Burkholderiales bacterium | reverse complement strand
GCGAGCAGATCGCCGAGAGCGTGCGCCTGCACGAGGGCCTCTCGCGCGCCGAGGCAATGAACCGCGCGGTCGAGATGCTCAAGCTCGTCAACATCCCGACGCCCGAGCGTCGCGTCAAGGACTACCCGCACCAGTTCAGCGGCGGCATGCGCCAGCGCGTGATGATCGCGATCGCGCTGGCCTGCAACCCCAAGCTGCTGATCGCCGACGAGCCGACGACCGCCCTGGACGTGACGATCCAGGCGCAGATCCTCGACCTGATGCAGGACCTGAAGGACCGCCTCGGGATGGCAGTGATGCTGATCACGCACGCGATGGGCGTGGTCGCCGAGGTCGCGCAGAAGGTCGTCGTGATGTACGCCGGCAAGGTCATCGAGGAGGCGCCGGTGGCGCCCCTCTTCGCACGGCCGCTGCACCCCTACACGCAGGGCCTGATCCGCTCGATCCCGCGCATCGACCTTGCCGCCACGCACAAGACGCGGCTGGAAGCCATTCCCGGCACCGTGCCCAAGCTGATCGAGCCGCGCGAGGGCTGCCGCTTCGCCGCGCGCTGCCGCTACGCCATCCCCGAGTGCAGCGCGGCGACGCCGCCGCTGCGTGAGCTGGGCCCCGGCCACAAGGTCGCCTGCATCCTGGCCGAGCGCATCCAGGAGCGCATCCAGAAGACGCAATGACCGCCCCGCTGCTGCAAGTCAAGAACCTGGTCAAGCAGTTCCCGATCCGCGGCGGGCTGCTGCAGCGCGTCGTCGACCGCGTCCACGCCGTCGACGACGTCAGCTTCGACCTCGGCGCGAGCGAGACGCTGGGCGTCGTCGGCGAATCGGGCTGCGGCAAGAGCACGACCGGGCGCTGCATCCTGCGGCTGATCGAGCCGACCTCGGGCCAGGTGCATTTCGACGGCAAGGACGTCTCCGGAGCCAGCAAGGCCGAACTGCGCGCGCTTGCGCGCGACATGCAGATCATCTTCCAGGATCCGTTCGCGAGCCTGAACCCGCGGATGACCGTCGCCTCGATCATCGGCGAGGCGCTCACGATCCACAAGCTCGCACCGACGCGCGCCGAATACGACGCCCGCATCGTCGAGCTGCTCGAGACCGTGGGCCTGTCGGCCGACCACATGCGCCGCTACCCGCACGAGTTCTCCGGCGGCCAGCGCCAGCGCATCGGCATCGCGCGGGCGCTGGCGGTCAAGCCCAGGCTCGTCGTCTGCGACGAGGCGGTGAGCGCGCTGGACGTCTCGATCCAGGCGCAGGTGATCAACCTGCTCGAGGACCTGCAGGAACAGCTCGGCCTGACCTACATCTTCATCGCGCACGACCTCTCGGTCGTCGAGCACATCAGCGACCGCGTCGCGGTGATGTACCTCGGCCGCATCGTCGAGATCGCGCCGGCCAAGGATCTCTACAGCCATCCGCGGCATCCCTACACCGAGGCATTGCTGTCGGCCGTGCCGATCCCCGATCCGACCGTCAAGCGCGAGCGCATCCGGCTGCAGGGCGACGTGCCGAGCCCGATCCGGCCGCCCCCGGGCTGCCACTTCCACACCCGCTGCCCGATCGCGCAGAAGGGCTTGTGCGATGTGCAGCGCCCGGAGCTCAAGACCGTGGCCGAAGGGCATCAGGTGAGCTGCCACCTGCGCAGCTGAGCCTGTCTTGTCGGCCCCCCGGACGCGTGGGACGGCGACGTGCACGCCCTGGCGGCCGCGGCCACGAACTATCATCGAAGCTTGACCGAACGGCCGGGATCGATCCGGTTGCTCGGGATCCCGCCGCCCATCAACCTCGAACTCAAGGCCTGACCATGTACAAGCGACTCCTCGTCCCCGTCGATGGCTCCACCTTCGCCGAGCAGCTGATCGTGTCTGCGGCGCAGGTCGCGCGCAACACCAAGTCCGAGCTGGCCCTGCTGCGCGTCGTCGACAGCACCGAGGACGAAGCCGCGGCGCGCCAGTACGTCGAGCAGCTGGCGGCGCCGCATGGCGCCACCGCGCTGTGCGTGCCCGCACAGTCCGAAGGCGTCGCCGCCGCGATCCGCGATGAGGTGCGCCGCGTTCCGGGCACGCTCGTGGCGATGTGCTCGCACGGTCGCAGCGGCGCGCTGCAGGCGATCTTCGGCAGCGTGGCACTCGAGGTGCTGCGCGCACTGGGTGAACCGGTCGTCATCTTCCGCCCCTACCCCGACGGTCCGGTCGCACTGTCCAAGGTCGGCCGCGTCGTGCTGCCGCTGGACGGCAGCAAGCTCTCCGAGTCGATGATGCCGCAGGCGGCCGAACTGGCGAAGTGGCTCGGTGCCCGCGTGATCGTCGTCTCGGTGATCGAACCTTCGATCAAGATCGACCCCAACGTGCCCGCCAGCGACGTGCAGGAGTCGGGCTACGTGCGCGCACGCGCCCGCGAGATGAGCGAGCGCTACGGCGTCGAGACGAGCTGGGAAGTCCTGCACGGCGACCCGAAGGAGGCGATCCCGAGCTTCGTTCGCAGCCTGGGCGACGCGATGCTGGCGATGTGCACGCATGGTCACACGGGGCTGCGCGCCGTGATGGCGGGCAGCGTGACCGCGCACTGTCTGCGCGACGCCCGCGTGCCGGTGTACGTGCGGCTGCCCTGAGCCTTCCATGAGCCTGTCCATGTACCAGGCCAGCGTTCCACGCCTGGCCAACATCCTCGAGAACCTCGCGAAGATCCTCGACAAGGCGCAGGCGCATGTCGACGCCGGTCACATCGAGATGGCCGCGCTGATGAACGACCGCCTGATCGAGGACATGTACCCCTTCTCGAAGCAGGTGCAGATCGCCTGCGACAAGGCGCGCAGCGTCGTCGCCCGGCTGGGGGACATGGAGGTGCCCTATTACGTCGACGACGAGACGACGCTTGCGCAGCTTCGGCACCGCATCGAGCGCAGCGTCGACTTCATCCGCAGCGTGCCGCCCGAGCGCATCGACGGCACCGAGGACAAGATCGTCGAACTGCCGGTGACCGGCAAGCTGACGCGCTATTCGGGCATGCAGCTGCTGCTGGGCCATTCGATGCCCAACGTCTACTTCCACGCGACCACGGCGTACAACCTGCTGCGCCGCAACGGCGTGCCGATCGGCAAGCGCGATTTCCTCGGCAATCCCTGAGGGCGCGTGGCCTCGGGTCCGACGCCCAAGAAGCGGCCCGTCGGCGTGTAAAAGTTGTGACCGGCGCTTGTCGGCCGGTGGCATCATGGCGCCTGCCTTGGAAGTGGCGTCATACGCGGGGGAGCCCAGGAACCATTCCAAGCCAACCGGGGCAACAGGATCGCCGTCGACCGACCCGGTGAGGAGCCGATGACCAACCCGATCGCCGCAGTCCCCGTCGCGCGTGTGCGCGGCACCCGTGACCCGGAGGAATTCCAGCTGCCCCTGAGCGGGCTGTATGCCGACCTCGAACTCGGTACCGCCTCCATGCACCCGCCGCCCGAGGTCCTCGCACAGCCCGCACTCGTCCGGCTCAGGCTGCTCGACGGCTGGCAGCGCGACCTGAATCGCCTTCGCGACGCAGCGCTCCAGGACCTGACCGACGAGCTGGCGCGAAGCCGGCCGCACGCGAGTGCCGCGGACCGCCTGGCACGGCTGCGCAGCGCCTGCGCCTCCATGCACATCGAACTGCCGGCGGACTTCCGCCCGGGATCAAGCCCCGGATGATCTCTCCCCCGGGCGCTCCGCTCGCCGCGCAGGCCGACGAACCGCTGCGGCCGCCTGCCCCACCGCCCCCGAAGCTCGACCAGAGCCTGCGCGCGGCAGTCAACGACGAGCAGCTCAACATGGTGCTCGGCCACACCCGGCTGGGCACCATCATGGCGACCGCGTTCGCGGTCTTCCTCGCGCTGGCACTGCGCGGCGTCGCGCTGCAGCCCTGGATCATCGATGTCTGGCTGCTGGCCAAGCTCGTCGTCGCCGCGGTGCGCGTGTGGCTGAGCCTGCGCTACGACCGCGCGGGACGCCCCGGTGGTCTTGCCTGGCGCCGCACCACGGACCTGTGGCTGACGCTCGATGGCACCGTATGGGGCATCGCCGGCTTCCTGATGATGTCCTCGCCGATGCCGCTGGCTTCGCTCGTCGGCGCGGTCATGGCTTGCGTCTCCTGCGTCGCGACCTTCGGGCTGCAGCACAGCAAGCGCTCGACGGCGGCCTATGTCGGGCCGATCGTGCTGCTCACCTCGCTGGGCCTGTATCTGCGCGGCGACGAGTTCGGAACCATCGGCGGGACCGGCATGCTCACGCTGCTGGCGCTGCTGCTGGCGACCGCGGTGGGCTCCGAGCGGCGCCTGGCCGAGGGACTGCAGTTGCGTCTGCACGCGCAGGCGCTGACCGCGGAGAAGGACGAGGCGCTCAAGCTGGCCACGCGCGAGAGCGCGGCCAAGACGCAGTTCATCCGCAACATCAGCCACGAGCTGCGCACCCCGCTGCACGGCATCCTCGGCGTCGCGCGGCTGCTGCACCTCCAGACCGGTGGCAACGGCAACAGCGAGCTCGCGCGCAAGGTCGAGCTGATCGAATCGTCGGGCATGCACCTGCTGGGTCTGATCAACGACCTGCTCGAGATCGCGCGGCTCGAATCGGGGCGCTTCACGGTCCGCAGCGAGCGCTTCGATCTCGCCGAACTCGTGAAGACGCTGGCCGATGTCTACACGGTGCGCGCCGGTGAGATGGACCTCTCGCTCGGGCTGGATCTGGCGATCGCGCAGCCCGGCTGGGTCCGCGGCGATCCGGCGCGCGTGCGCCAGGTGCTGCACAACCTGCTCGGCAATGCGGTCAAGTTCACGCGCGAGGGATCGATCACGATCCGCGTCTCGCGCGAAGCGGCGACAGAGCTCGTGACGATCGAGGTCAGGGACACGGGACCCGGCATCTCGAGTCAGGACCTGCAACAGGTGTTCGAGGCCTTCCGCCAGGCTGGGGCGCACCAGGGACGCACGCTCGAGGGCACGGGGCTCGGCCTCTTCATCTCACGCGACATCGCGCGCGCGATGGGTGGCGACCTGGTGCTGCAGAGCGAAGTCGGTGTCGGCACCACGGCCCTGTTCACCGCGCATCTGCCCAGCGCCACCGAAGAAGCAGCGACGGCGGCCATCGAACCCGAGGTCGTGCCGCCGACCGAGGGCCTTCGCGTGCTGATCGCCGAGGACGACGACGTCAACGCGCTCATCGCCACCGCCTATCTCGAACAGCAGGGGATGCAGTGCGAGCGCGCGCGCGACGGCGCGCAGGCCGTGCGCCACGCGCTGCGCGACATCCAGCGCCCCGACCTGATCCTGATGGACTGCCAGATGCCGGGGATGGACGGCTTCGCCGCGACGCGCGAGATCCGCGCGCAGGAGCACGCGCTGGCCCTGACGCGCGTGCCCATCGTCGCACTGACCGCCAACTGCTGCGACGCAACGCGCAAGGAATGCGTCGACGCCGGGATGGACGGCTTCCTCTGCAAGCCCTACACGATCGACGAACTGCTGCGCGCGATGCGCAAGCTCGTGCCGCAGTACGAGCCGCTTGCGGCCTCGTAGCCGGAAGATCGTGACCCGCGCTTGCGCGCGGGCACCCCGCGCAAACCCCTAGGCCGGATCGGTGCCGGCGGCGCGAAAGGGCAACGGATCCGCCCAGCGCACGAGCTGCGCTTGCGCCGCGCAGGCGGGCAGCCGCCGCTCGTGCCGGAGATCGTCGTGGCGCGTGCGCACCATGAAGGTGTAGAGCGCGTGCCCCTGCTCGGCCCAGGCCCGCTCGGCGCCGGCGACATCGAAGCTCAGGATGCGATGAGGCAGGCCGCCGGTATGCGCCAAGGGCACCGTCGCCTCGGCGCCGAAGACGTCGACGAAGCCCAGGCGCTGGTAATTGCGGATCAGCGATTCACGGCGCGCGCCGATCACCATCGACTGCACCCGCTGCGACATGCAGAACAGGTAGCTCGCCTTCATCAGGCAGAGCTTGGTCAGCGGGTTGGCGCCGACGCTCACCGCCAGACGCGTGACTTCCGCACGCTGTCGCGTGGCCAGCCAGGGCGGGAGCTCGACGCTGCGCTCGAGCATCAACGGCCCGTGTGCGCTGGTCTGGATGCGCATCGTGCCCACGGCGCGGCCGCTCGCCTTGTCCCTGCAGAGGAAGACGGTCGTCGCGGGATGGTGGTCGATCTCGTCGGGTTCCGCCAGCCGAGGTCCCAGCTCCGGCAGGTGATGGCCGTAGGCCGTGGCCCGCACCGCACAGGCCTCGAGGAGTTCCTCGTGATCAGAGATCGGATAAAGCGAAAAATCGAGCTCGTGGCTGCCTGTCACGTTGCTCCAACGTTCGACGTCTCTCCGCCCGACCGATCCTGCCCGTTCGTCGCGACGGCAGGACCGGCTCCCCCCGGTTCCGGATGATCGCACCCGCGCGGCAGCGTTCTTCTTGATCTGCCGCAGGCACACGAGACTGTCGTGCGCCCGCGTCGGGGCCGCTCAGGCGCTGGGCAATCCGGCGGCGTCGAAGATGCCTTCGAAAAGGATCGAGCTCAAGTAGCGTTCACCCGAATCGGGCAGAACGACAACGATCGTCTTGCCCGCGTTCTCGGGCTTCTTCGCCAGGCGCAGCGCCGCGGCCGCCGCCGCACCGCTCGAAATCCCGCAGAGGATGCCCTCCTCGCGCATCAGGCGCCGCGCCGTCGCCACGGCCTCGGCATCGCCGACCTGCTCGACCGCGTCGATCAGCGACAGGTCCAGCACCTCGGGGATGAAGTTCGCGCCCAGGCCCTGGATCTTGTGCGGCCCCGGCTGCAGGGGTTGGCCGGCGCGCTTCTGCGTGATCAGCGGGCTGCCCTCGGGCTCGACCGCCACCGTCGTGATCGGCAGGCCCTTGCCCTTCTTCAGGAAGCGCGAGACGCCGGTGATCGTGCCGCCGGTGCCGACGCCGGCAACGAACAGGTCGATCTTCCCGTCGGTGTCCTCGAAGATCTCGGGACCTGTCGTCGCCTCGTGGATGCCCGGGTTGGCCGGGTTCTTGAACTGCTGCAGCAGCACGTACTTGCCCGGGTCGCTCGCGGCGATCTCCTCGGCCCTGGCCACCGCGCCGTTCATGCCCTTCGCGCCCTCGGTCAGCACCAGCTTGGCGCCGTAGGCGAGCAGCAGCTTGCGCCGCTCGATGCTCATCGTCTCGGGCATCGTCAAGGTGATCGGGATCCCGCGCGCCGCGGCGACGAAGGACAGCGCGATGCCGGTGTTGCCGCTCGTCGGCTCGACGATCTCCTTGCCCGAGCCGAGCAGCCCGCGCTGCTCGGCGTCCCAGATCATCGCCGCGCCGATGCGGCACTTGACCGAGTACGCCGGGTTGCGGCCCTCGATCTTCGCAAGCACGGTCGCACCGGCGCCGTCGGTGACGCGGTTCAGGCGCACGAGCGGCGTTCGGCCGATGGATTTCGAGTTGTCGTCGTAGATGCGGGTCATTGCGGGCCCTCCTGATGGCCTGGTTGTCGAGAAATCGCCTGGCATGGCAGCAGTGGCGGCAACGCCTCGGGCGCGTCGCCCCTTCTGCCCACCGTCCGCCAGCGATTGTGCATAGCGTTTCGACCATCCGGGCCGCTGACCCTGCCGCCGAGGCGGTCCCTGTGCAGCCCGGGTCGCGGCGCGGCAGGCCAGGGTCGACACTTATAATCGATCTTTCCCACCTCGGCAGATCCATGACCAAGTTCGTCTTCGTCACCGGCGGTGTGGTGTCCTCGCTGGG
>JAIXKN010000024.1:5000-63437 GCA_026932425.1 Burkholderiales bacterium | reverse complement strand
TGTTCTTCTCGACGTAGACCTTGGCGCGGCTCTTGCCGATGCTCATGAAGCCGCCCAGGCCGCCGCCCTGCTTCTCGAGCGCGCGACGGATGACGAAGAACCACAGTGCGAAGAAGATCGCCGCCGGCGCGATCCACGAAAGCATGTCGCGCAGGAAGGTGCTCTCGATGATGCGCGTGTAGGGCACGTCGTACTTCGATAGCCGCTCGGCCAGCGCCGGTTCGACGCGGTTGGCGACGATCACCGTCTTGCCGCCGGGGTCGGGGCTCTTCAGCTTGCCGGTGACGGTGGTCTCGCCGACGATGATCTCCTGCACGTGGCCGGCAGCCAGTTCCTTCTCGAACTGCGAGTAGGGCACGGGCTCGACGGTGCGCGCGGCCTGCCAGGCCGACTGGATCCAGATGAGCGCGAAGATCGCCAGCAGCCAGTAGCCGACGTTCCAGGTGGCGGTGCGCGGGTCGGGCTTCATCGCGGCTCGTCCCAGCCCAGGCCCGCGAGCGCTTCCAGGCGGCGGCGCAGGCGCTCGATCTCGGTTTCCATGTCGGCGACGAGTGCCGCGAGTTCGGGTACGGCGTCGAAGTCGCGCTCGAGCCGGGACATCCGGCGTACGCGGCGCAGCAGCGTGGCGTCGAAGCGGCATTCGTCGCGGGCGCCCAGCGGCGGCGCCGGCAACAGCCCTTCGGCGGTGCGCGCACGCACCCAGCCGGCGTCGACGCCGGCGGCGCGGCAGAGCGCGTCCATGTCCAGCCAGAGGTCGTCGAGCATCGCCTCGACGTGCTGGGTGGTGGGGGTGGGGCGGATCATCGGTCTTCCTCCGTGCCGGCGGCACGCTCGTTCTCGGCGGCGGCGACGCGGCGCGCGTCGAAATCGGTCAATTCGGCCGCCATGCGCTCGTAGAGAGAGCGCGCGCGCGGATCCCAGGCGCTGGGCAGCACGACGCGCACGATCAGCTCGAGGTCGCCGCGCGGCGTGCCGGGCCAGCCCTTGCCGGGTACGCGCAGCATGCGTCCGCCCTGGGCGTCCGCGGGAACGCGGACCTTCAGCGTGCTGCCGTCGGGCAATTGAAGCGGCAGCACGGCTCCCAGCGCCGCCTCCCAGGGCGCCACCGGCAGTTCGGCGACGAGCGTGCGGCCGTCGAAACGCCAGCGCGGATGCGGGCGCAACTGCACCTCGAGGAAGAGGTCGCCTGCAGGCGCGCCGCCCAGACCGGGGCCGCCCTGACCGGCGAGACGGATCATCTGCCCGGGCTTGACGCCCGCGGGAATGCGGACCTCCAGCGTGCGCTCGACCAGGCGCGCGCGGCCGTCGGGCTGCAGTTGCGGCACGCGCAGGTCGATCTGGCGCGTGGCGCCGCGCCAGGCGTCTTCCAGCTCGAGCAGCACGCGTGCGTGGTGGTCCTCGCCGCGCAGCGCGCCGTGTTCGCGCGCCGCGCCGCGCCCGCGCGCACGCGCGCCGCGCGTGGCCCGGCCGAAGAGCTCGGAGAAGAATTCGCTGAAGTCCTGGCCGCCTTCGTCGAAGCCGCGGCCGCTGAATTCGAAGCCCGCGTCCCAGCCCGGCGGCGGCGTGAAGGACTCGCCCTGGCGCCGGCCCTGACCGATGGCGTCGTAGGCGGCACGCTTCTCCGGGTCGGAGAGCACGGCGTGCGCCTCGTTGACCTCGCTCATGCGCGCCGCGGCGTCGGGCTCCTTGCTCACGTCCGGGTGGTACTTGCGCGCCAGGCTGCGGTAGGCCTTCTTGATCTGCTCGGGCTTGGCCTCGCGCGGTACGCCCAGTATCTGATAGTAGTCCTTGAACTCCACGGCGATCGCTTCCCCTCGACTCAGTATGCACCCGGCGCATGCCGAGCCCCGCCCGCAGCATGCCGGCCGCCCGGGTAGATGCCGCCGCCGCGCCGGCGTTTCAAGGCGCGCGCTCCCTTGCGGCCGGACGCCCGCCGAGCTGGGCGGTCAGCTCGGCGGCCACCTGCTGCAGGCGCCGTGCGGCCGCACCGTCCGCGCGCGTGTCCAGTGTCGCACCGGGGCCGATCACCGTCAGCCCGAGGACCAGCGCGCCTTCGGCGTCGAACACCGGCGCGGCGAGCGCACCGACGCCTGCCAGCACGGAGTCGACCGCGTGCGCCAGGCCGCTGCGTCGCGTGGCCTCGACCTCGCGCCGGAACGCGTCGTCCGCGGCTGCGTCCGCCGGCTCGGCGGCCAGCGCCTCCTGCACGCGCGGCGGCGGCAGGAAGGCGGCGAACAGGCGCCCGGTGGCCGTGCCGCGCAAGCTCATCACGCTGCCGTGGCGCATGTCGACGTAGAGCGGCACCGGCGGCGCCTCGGTGCGCACGATCGTCGGGCCGTGATTGCCCCAGACGGCGATCGCCACCAGGTGCCCGAACTGGCGCGCGAGTTCGGGCAGCCGCGCCGTCGCCAGGCGAAGCGGTTCGTACTGCTGCAGGCTGATGAGGCCGATCTGCATCGCCAGCGGCCCCAGGGCATAGCGACCGCTGCCGCCCTCCTGTGCGATGAGGCCGAGCTTGCCGAAGCTCACCAGGTAGGGGTGCGCCTTGGGCGGTGTCATTCCCGCGGCCTGCGCGAGTTCCTTGAGCGCCATCGGCCGGCCCGCGGCGGCCAGCGCCAGCAGCAGCCGGCCGCCGACTTCGATGCTCTGGATGCCGCGCTGCTGGCGTGCGTCTTCGACCTCGCCGCGGGAGGAAGGGATCAACATGCGTAATTCTACTTAGTCGAATTCGTTAGACATTAACAAACATTCTGACTAGAATCAACTTCTCGTCAAAAATCGGCGAACGTCGCGAACGTTGCGATTGCCGAACGCCACCACCCCGACCCCGAGGCCCTCACCGTGAACACCCCGACCAAAGCCTTTGCCAGCCAGGCCGACCTCGAAGAGAAGAAGGTCAGCTTCACCAAGCTCTCCGAGCATGCCTACGCCTACACCGCCGAAGGCGATCCCAACACCGGCATCGTGATCGGCGACGACGCCGTGATGGTGATCGACACCCAGGCCACGCCGGTGATGGCGCAGGACGTGATCCGCCGCATCCGCGAAGTCACCGACAAGCCGATCCGCTACGTCGTCCTCAGCCACTACCACGCGGTGCGCGTGCTCGGCGCCTCGGCCTACGGTGCCGACCACGTCATCGCCAGCGAAGACACGCTCTCGATGATCCGGGAGCGCGGCGAGCAGGACAAGGCCAGCGAGATCGGTCGCTTCCCGCGGCTCTTCCGCAACGTCGAGAGCGTGCCGGCGGGGTTGACCTGGCCGACGCTCACCTTCACCGGCAAGATGACGCTGTGGCTGGGCGCGCTCGAGGTGCAGATCCTGCAGCTCGGCCGCGGCCACACCAAGGGCGACACCGTCGTCTGGCTGCCCCAGGAGCGCATCCTCTTCAGCGGCGACCTCGTCGAGTACGGCGCCACGCCCTACGCCGGCGACGCCTACTTCGGCGACTGGCCGCAGACGCTCGACAACATCGCCGCGCTGAAGCCTGCCAAGCTCGTCCCGGGCCGTGGCGCGGCGCTGCAGACCGAGGCCGAGGTTGCCGCCGGCCTTGGCGGAACGCGTGCCTTCATCGCCGACGTCTTCGGCGCCGTGAAGGCGGGTGCTGCCGCCGGCAAGGACCTGAAGACCGTCTACCGCGAAACCGTCGGCGCGGTGCGCCCGAAGTACGGCCACTGGGTGATCTTCGACCACTGCATGCCCTTCGACGTCACGCGCGCCTACGACGAGGCGACGCAATATGCCGACCCGCGCATCTGGACCGCCGAGCGCGACGTCGAGATGTGGAAGGCCCTCGAAGGGTGAGCCGGCCATGAGCGAGACCGCCAACCGGGACATCGACTACCAGAAGCTCGAGTTCGACTACCACAAGAGCCCGGACCAGTCGCGCGCGCAGCCGGCGCACCACCCGGTCGTCGTCGTCGGCGCCGGGCCGGTCGGGCTGACGCTGGCGATCGATCTCGCGCAGCGTGGGCAGCGCGTGCTGCTGCTCGACGACGACCACAGGCTCTCCACCGGCTCGCGCGCGATCTGCTTCGCCAAGCGCACGCTCGAGATCTGGGACCGCGTCGGCGTCGGCCAGCGCATGGTCGACAAGGGCGTGTCGTGGAATGTCGGCCGCGTCTTCTTCCGCGACCAGGAGGTCTACCGCTTCGACCTGCTGCCCGAGCCCGGCCACGAGCGGCCGGCCTTCATCAACCTGCAGCAGTACTACGCCGAGGGCTATCTCGCCGAGCGCGCGGCGGAGTTGCCGAACCTCGAGATCCGCTGGAAGAACAAGGTCACGGCGCTGACGCAGGACGGCGACCGCGTCACCCTCACCGTCGACACGCCCGATGGGCCGTACGAGATCAGCGCCTCCTACGTCGCGGCCTGCGACGGCTCGCGCTCGCCGCTGCGCGGCCTGCTCGGGCAGGAAAGCAAGGGCCGCATCTTCCGCGACCGCTTCCTCATCGCCGACCTGCAGCTTGCCGAGCCGCTGTTCCCGAACGACGCCACCGAACGCTGGTACTGGTTCGACCCGCCGTTCCACCGCGGCCAGTCGGTGCTGCTGCACAAGCAGGCCGACCACGTCTGGCGCATCGACTTCCAGCTCGGCTGGGACGCCGATCCGGACGAGGAGCGCAAGCCCGAGCGCATCCTCCCGCGCGTGCAGGCGCTGCTGCGCCAGGGCTTCGAGCGCGACGTTCCCTTCACGCTCGCGTGGGCGAGCATCTACACCTTCGCCTGCCTGCGCATGGATCGCTTCCGCCATGGCCGCGTCCTCTTCGCCGGCGACTCGGCGCACGGCGTTTCGCCCTTCGGCGCGCGCGGCGCCAACTCCGGCGTGCAGGACGCCGAGAACCTGGCCTGGAAGATCGACGCCGTGCTTCGCGGCCGCGCGCCCGATGCGCTGCTCGACAGCTACGCGGGTGAACGCGAGTACGCCGCCGACGAGAACATCCTCAACAGCACGCGCGCCACCGACTTCATCACGCCCAAGAGTGAGGTCAGCCGCATCTTCCGCGATGCGGTGCTGGGCCTTGCGCGCGAGTACGCGTTCGCGCGCAGCATCGTCAACAGCGGTCGGCTTTCGGTGCCGGCCACGCTCGACGGCTCGGTGCTGAACACCGCGGACGTCGACGGCTTCACGACGCTGCTGCGCCCAGGCGCGGTCGCGGCCGATGCGCCCCTGTCGCGGGAGGGCCGGGCGACCTGGCTGCTGCGCGAACTGGGGCCGGACTTCACGCTGCTGGTCTTCGGCGCGGCACCGGCGTGGGCGGCGGAGCTCGGCGTGCAGGTGCTGGCGTTCGACGGCAACGCCTTGCACGACGCGCAAGGCCTGGCCGCGCAGCGCTACGACGCCGCGCCCGGCACCGCCTACCTGATCCGTCCCGACCATCACATCGCCGCGCGCTGGCGCGCGCCCACTGCCGCGGCCGTGCGCGCCGCCCTCGACCACGCCCTTGCCAAGGCCTGAGCATGCTCAATACCGAACCCTGCATCGAACGCCCGGACGACTTCTACGAGGCGCTGCTGACGGCCCACCAGGGCCTGACCACCGAACAAAGCCATGAACTGAACGCGCGCCTGGTGCTGATCCTCGCCAACCAGATCGGCCGCTACGACGTGCTGCAGGAGGCGCTCGCCGCCGCGCGCGGCAACCTCGAGCGGACGACGGAAGGAGCACCCCGGTGAGCGAACTGCGCTACCAGGGCGGCTTCGGCAACGAGTTCGCCAGCGAAGCCGTTCCCGGCACGCTGCCGATCGGCCGCAACAGCCCGCAGAGGGTCGCCAAGGGCCTCTACGCCGAACTGCTCTCGGGAACGGCCTTCACCGCGCCGCGCGCGGCCAACCGCCGTACCTGGATGTACCGCCGCCAGCCCGGCGTGGTCGTCGCCGGCATCGCCCACGAGCCCCTCGTGCACCCGACCTGGAAGACGGGCGCGGCGATGGGCGTGCCGACGCCGCCGGATCCGCTGCGCTGGCGCGCGAGCCCCGTGCCGAGCGACCGCGCGCTGGATTTCGTCGACGGCATGCACACCATCGTCGTCAACGGCGACGAGCAGGCGCAGAGCGGCATCGGCGCGCAGCTGCTGCTGGCCAACAAGAGCATGGAGCGCGCCTTCGTCAACGCCGACGGCGAGATGCTGATCGTGCCGCAACAGGGTGCGCTGACGATCAAGACCGAACTGGGCGTGCTCGCCGTGCGCCCGGGCGAGATCGCGCTGCTGCCGCGCGGCCTGGTCTTCCAGGTGCTGCTCGAGGGCCCCACGCGCGCCTACGTCTGCGAGAACTATGGCGCGCACTTCCGCCTGCCCGAGCTCGGCCCCATCGGCAGCAACGGCCTGGCCAACGCGCGCGACTTCCTGGCGCCGGTGGCGGCCTTCGACGCCGACCCGCAGCCGATGGAGATCGTGCGCAAGTCCGGCGGCGCCTTCTGGCGCACGCGCGTGGCCGCCAGCCCCTTCAACGTCGTCGCCTGGCATGGCAACCTGGTGCCGATGAAGTACGACACTGCGCACTTCATGACGATCGGATCGATCAGCATCGACCATCCGGACCCGTCGATCTTCACCGTGCTCACGAGCCCCAGCGACACGCCGGGCGTGGCCAACTGCGACTTCGTCATCTTTCCGCCGCGCTGGATGGTGGCCGAGGACACCTTCCGTCCGCCCTGGTACCACCGCAACGTGATGAGCGAGTTCATGGGGCTGGTGCACGGCCAGTACGACGCCAAGCCCGAGGGCTTCAAGCCCGGCGGCATGAGCCTGCACAACGCCATGGTGCCGCACGGTCCCGACGCGGAAGCCTTCGAGAAGGCATCGAGCGCAGCGCTCGTGCCGCACAAGCTGGACGACACGCTGGCCTTCATGTTCGAGAGCCGCTGGCCTTTTCGCTGCACCGAGTTCGCGCTCGCGGGTGGCGCGCTCGATGCCGACTACGCGGCCTGCTGGGCCCCCCTGGCCGACCGCTTCCGGCCCTGAACCGCGAGGTGCGGGAGACGATCACGATGAGAACGCTCACCAATGCCACCCACGATCCGGCGCTGCGCAGCTGGGTGGGAAGCGCCAACGACGGCACAAGCGACTTCCCCATCCAGAACCTGCCCTACGGACGTTTTCGCCGCGCCGGCAGCGACGAGCCCTGGCGCATCGGCGTGGCCATCGGCGACCAGGTCCTGGACCTGCGCCTGGCCAGTGAACAGGCGCCCTGGGCCGATGACCTGCAACCCCTGCTCGCGCCGCTGGCCGCAGGGGACCTGAACGCGTTCATGGCGCTCGGCAGTGCGGCCTGGAGTCGCATGCGCGCGGCGCTGTCGACGGCGTTCGCGGAGGACAGCGTGCAGGCGCCCTTCCTCGAGCTGTGCCTGTTGCCGCAAGCGGCCTGCGAGATGGCGCTGCCCTGCCGCATCGGCGACTACACCGACTTCTACAGCGGCATCCACCACGCCACCACCATCGGCAAGCTCTTCCGCCCCGACAACCCGCTGCTGCCCAACTACAAGTGGGTGCCCATCGGCTACCACGGCCGCAGTTCGAGCATCGGCCTTTCGGGCGTGGTGAAGCGCCCGCGGGGGCAGACGTTGGCGCCGGGCGCGCAGGCGCCGGCCTTCGGCCCCTCGGCCAAGCTCGACTACGAGCTCGAGGTCGGTGCCTTCGTCGGTCGCGCCAATGCGCTGGGCGAGCCGGTGGCGATGGATGCGGCGGAAGAAGCGCTCTTCGGCCTCGTGCTGCTCAACGACTGGTCGGCGCGCGACCTCCAGGCCTGGGAGTACCAGCCGCTGGGCCCCTTCCTGGCGAAGAACTTCGCCAGTTCGATCTCGCCGTGGATCGTGACGATGGAGGCGCTCGCGCCCTTCCGCCGTCCCTTCACACGACCCGAGGGCGACCCGCAGCCGCTGCCCTACCTGGATGGCGCGTTCAACCGGCAGGCCGGTGCGATCGACATCGTGCTCGAGGCCTGGCTGCAGAGTGCGGCGATGCGCGCTGCCGGGCAGCCGGCGCTGCGCTTGTCGCGATCGAACATGAGCGACGCCTACTGGACCTGGGCGCAGATGCTGACGCACCATGCCAGCAACGGCTGCAACCTGCAGCCTGGCGACCTGCTGGGCAGCGGCACCCTCTCGGGCGCGGACGACGACGGACGCGGCTCGCTGATGGAGCTCTCCGCCAACGGGCGCACCCCGATCGCGCTGCCGGGCGGCGAGTCGCGCAGCTTTCTTCAGGATGGCGACACGCTGACCCTGCGCGCCTACTGCCGTCAGCCCGGTGCGGTGCGCATCGGGTTCGGCGAGGTGAGCGGAACGATCGTCGGCTGAGCACCGAGGGCGGCTCAGTGGGGAGGCCCCGACGCCGCGTCGTCGGCGACCGGGCCGTCGGGCGGTGACTGGGCCGGCACGCGATAGGCCTCGCTGGCCCAGGCGCCGAGGTCCAGGCTGCGGCAGCGCTCGCTGCAAAAGGGGCGCCAGGGGTTGTCGGCGCTGAAGCGGCTGGGCTGGCGGCAACTCGGGCAGGGGACGACGATCGGCTTCAGGGCCACGGTGCGGCGCGCATGCGGACGCTTCGAGGCCGGACCCAGGAAGCGCTCAGTTGCACAGAGTGAGTTCGAATGGTACGTCGACCGCGGCCGGGCGCAATCGTCCTTCGGCGTCGGCGCGCATCATGCGCACCGAGACGAGCAGCCGGTGGCCGCTGATCTCCGGAACGAGGCCGTCCTCCCCGTCCATG
Source organism: Burkholderiales bacterium (assembly GCA_026932425.1). GTDB lineage: Bacteria > Pseudomonadota > Gammaproteobacteria > Burkholderiales > Burkholderiaceae_C > Rubrivivax. The sequence continues at coordinate 54,729 of JAIXKN010000024.1, read as the reverse complement.
CGCAGGCGCAGCAGCTGATAGGTCTTGTTCTGCGGCAGCGTTTGCTGGTACTGGCCGGCAGCGGCCATCATGCGTTGCGGCGTCCCGCTCTCGCGCAGCAGGCTCAGCAGCGTGTAGAGCGCCGAGGCCAGCGGCATCAGCGTCGAGGTCCAGCCGGCGAGGTCGGCGCGGCGTTGCTCGGGCGCGCGCTGTTGCCAGGCGTAGTAGGAGGGGAGGTCGAAGCCGCAGGTGCCGCCGGGGATGTTGATGCGGCTGCGGATGCTCATCAGCCACTCGTTGCCCGCCAGCGCCTGGCCGGCCTTGCCTTGCAGGCGGTTGAGGCCGTCGTGGGCGCGTTCGACGCGGCCGACGACCTCGTCGAGCATGGCTTCCGAGATCGCCGGGTTGCCGCGATAGCCCACCAGCTGACCGCGGTGGCGCTCCAGTTCCTTCAGCAAGTCGGCCTTGAGGTCGGCGCGCGCGGCGACGTCCATGATCTCGAAGATCGTCGCCAAGGCGAAATGATGGTCCACCGGCGCGTCGCGCGGCATGAGCTGCGCCAGGCGGTCGAACAAGTGCTCGAGCCGCAGCATCGTGCGGATGCCTTCGTGGAACGGGTATTCGTAGAGGATCACGGGCGCGCCCGGCAAGCTGCGCGGCATTGTTCCACAGCGTCGGCGCCTTCCTCGTTCGCCGCGCGGCGCGCAGCCTGTGCCGGCGATGGACCCCGCGCCGCTAGCACGCCCAGCGCTCCCACAGCGCGCGCACCTCGTGCGCCAGTTCGGGAGGCGACAAGCCGTCGTTGTAGATCACGGCGTCGGCGATCGCGCGGCGCGCGGCACGTCCGGCCTGCTGCGCGATCACCGCGCGCACCGCCGCGTCGCTCCAGCCCGAGCGCTGCATCACGCGGCGGCGTTGCGTGTCCTCCTCGCAGTCGACGACGAGGATGCGGTCGACGCGCGCGCGCCAGCGTGTCGATTCGGCCAGCAGCGGCACGTCGAAGACGACGATGCGAGCGCCCGCAGCCTCCGCTTCGCGCTCGGCCTGCGCGGCGATCAGCGGGTGCAGGATGGCCTCCAGCCGCGCCTTGGCCGCAGGGTCGGCAAACACCTGCTGGCGCATGCGCTCGCGGTCCAGCGCACCGTCGGCGCCGATCATCGCCGCACCGAAGGTGTCGGCGATGGCGGCGATCGCGGCGCCGCCGGGCAGGGTCAGCGCGCGTGCGATGGCGTCGGTGTCGACGAGCGCCGCACCGTGCCTGACGAGCAGCGCCGCAACCGTACTCTTGCCGCTGCCGATGCCACCGGTCAGACCGATGCTGCGCACGCGCCCGGGATTCATCGCACTGGGGCGGTCGACGCGCAGGTCGGGTTCAGGACCAGCCGATCCAGCCCAGCACGGTGGGCAGGCCGAGCAGCAGCACCGCCAGCCCGCCGCCGGCCAGAAAGGGCCCGAAGGGGACGAAGCGGCCTTCGCGCAGGGTGCCGAGCATCTTCATCAGCAGCCCGACGACGGCGCCGATGACCGAGGCCATGAGAACGATCGGCAGGATGGCCTGCCACCCCAGCCAGGCACCCAGGGCCGCGAGCAGCTTGAAGTCGCCGAAACCCATCCCTTCCTTGCCGGTGGTGAGCTTGAAGAGCCAGTAGACCGACCACAGCGAGAGATAGCCGGCGACGGCGCCCCAGAGCGCGGCCGAGGGCGTCACCGTGGGTAGCCAGCCCAGCACCGCGGCGACCAGGCCGGTCCACAGCAGCGGCAGCGTGATGGCGTCGGGCAGCACGGTGGTGTCCCAGTCGATCATCGCCAGCGCGATCAGGCCGGCGACGAGAACGCAGTACAGCAGCGCCACCGGCTCGCCGCCGCTGCGCCAGGCGACGGCAGCGAAAAGCAGTCCGGTGGCGAGTTCCACCAGCGGGTAGCGCATCGCGATGCGGACACCGCAGGCCGAGCAGCGCCCGCGCAGGCGCAACCAGGACAGCAGCGGGATGTTCTCGTGCCAACGGATGCGGTGGCTGCACGAGGGGCAGTGCGATCCCGGCCGTGTCAGCGACAGCGGGCCGAGTGCCGCCAGCGTGCGCCGCAAGGCGCCGGCGGCCTGGTCGAGCCCCGGCGGTGCTTCGGCTGCGAAGGTGCGGCGAAAGGAGTCGCGGTCGCGCAACTGGGCGACGACGTCGGACCACCACTGCCGCTCGAGCATGAGCGGCAGGCGGTGGATGACGACGTTGAGGAAACTGCCGACGAGCAGGCCCAGGATGCCGAGGGCCCAGGGCGAGAGGAGCAGTTCGGTGAGCGCCGGGTCGATCACGGGCGGTCCGGTTCAGACCACCGCGCCGAGCTTGAAGATCGGCAGGTACATCGAGACCACGATGCCGCCGATCACCACGCCCAGGATGACGATGATGAAGGGCTCCATCAGGCTGGAGAGGCCCTTCACCATCTCGTCGACCTCGTCCTCGTAGAACTCGGCCGCCTTGGCCAGCATGTGGTCCAGCGAGCCCGACTCCTCGCCGATCGACGCCATCTGCAGCACCATCACCGGGAACACGCCGGTGGAGGTCATCGCGGTGGTGAGCGCGGTGCCGGTGGCGACGTCCTTCTGGATCTTCTCGGTCGCGATCTGGTAGACCGCGTTGCCCGCGGCGCCGCCGACCGAATCCAGCGCTTCCACCAGCGGCACGCCGGCTGCGAACATGGTCGAGAGCGTGCGCGTCCAGCGCGCGATCACCGACTTGTTGATGAGGTCGCCGAACACCGGCACCTTCAGCAGCAGCCGGTCCATCGCCACCTGCATCTTCTCCGAGCGCTTCCAGGCCTGGAAGAAGAAGTAGAGGCCGCCGAAGAGGAAGCCGAAGATCGCCCACCAGTACGCGACGAAGAACTCCGACATCGCGATCACGAGCTGCGTGGGCGCCGGCAGCTCGCCGCCGAAGGAGGTGAAGACCTCCTTGAAGGCCGGAATCACGAAGATCATGATGACCGTGACGACGACGAAGGCGACGACGAGCACCGCGATCGGGTACATCAGCGCCGACTTGATCTTGGCCTTGATCGCCAGCGTCTTCTCCTGGTAGATCGCCAGCCGGTCGAGCAGCGCCTCCAGGATGCCGCCGGCCTCGCCGGCCTCGACCAGGTTGCAGTAGAGGCTGTCGAAGTACAGCGGATGCTTGCGGAAGGCCGCCGAGAGGCTGGTGCCGGTCTCGACGTCGGAGCGGATGTCGTTGAGCAGCTTGGTCAGGCGGGGATTCGTGCTGCCGCGGCCGACGATGTCGAAGGCCTGCAGCAGGGGCACGCCGGCCTTCATCATCGTCGCCAGCTGGCGCGTGAAGATCGCGATGTCCTTCTGCTTGATGCTGCGCCCGCCGGCGGTGCGGCGCTTCTTCACCTTCGTGATCAGGATGCCCTGGCGTCGCAGGCTCGCGTTGACCTGCGCCTCGCCGCCCGCGCGCAGCTCGCCGCGCACGACCTTGCCGTTGCGGTCCTTGCCCTCCCACTCGAAGACGAAATCCTTCGGGCTCTTCGCGGCTGCTGCAGTTGCCATGCGGTCTCCGACCGGGGGCTGCGCACGCGGCCGGCGCTGTCGCCGGCCCTGCCAGGCCCCGGTACTGTTCCTATTCGTTGGTGACGGTGATCACTTCCTCGAGCGTCGTGATGCCGGCACGGACCTTCACCAGGCCCGACTGCCGCAGGTCGCGCACGCCGTCCTTCTGTGCCTGCTTGGCGATGTCGAGCGCGGTGCCTTCGGACAGGATGATGCGTTGGATCTCCTCGCTGATCGGCATCACCTGGTACAGGCCCACGCGCCCCTTGTAGCCGTTGTTGCACGCGGAACAGCCGACGGCGCGGTAGGGCTTCCAGCTGCCGTCGATATCGGCCTCGGCGAAGCCCGCCTTGAGCAGCGCCTCGCGCGGATACTCGGCCGGCGCCTTGCAGTTCTCGCACAGGCGCCGCGCCAGGCGCTGCGCCGTGATCAGCAGCACGCTCGAGGCGATGTTGAAAGCCGGCACGCCCATGTTCAGCAGCCGCGTGAGCGTCGTCGGCGCGTCGTTGGTGTGCAGCGTCGACATCACGAGGTGCCCGGTCTGTGCGGCCTTGATCGCGATGTCGGCGGTCTCGAGGTCCCGGATCTCGCCGACCATGATGATGTCCGGGTCCTGGCGCAGGAACGAGCGCAGCGCCGCGGCGAAGGTCAGGCCGGCGCGGTCGTTGACGTTGACCTGGTTGATTCCGGGCAGGTTGATTTCCGCCGGGTCCTCGACCGTCGAAATGTTCACCCCCGGCTGGTTCAGCAGGTTCAGGCAGGTGTAGAGCGACACCGTCTTGCCGCTGCCGGTCGGGCCGGTGACGAGGATCATCCCGTAGGGCCGGTGGACCGCGTTGAGCAGCCGCTCCTTCTCGGCCTTCTCGTAGCCGAGCGCGTCGATGCCGAGCTTGGCGCTGGATGGGTCCAGGATCCGGATCACGACCTTCTCGCCGAAGAGCGTGGGCAGCGTGCTGACGCGGAAGTCGATCGCCTTGCTGCCGAACTTGAGCTTCATCCGGCCGTCCTGCGGGACCCGCTTCTCGGCGATGTCCATGCGCGAGATGACCTTGATGCGCGAGGCCAGCTTCTCCTTGATCGCAATGGGCGGCTGCGTGATCTCGCGCAGCTCGCCGTCGATGCGAAAGCGCACGCGGTAGGTGTACTCGTAGGGCTCGAAGTGCAGGTCCGAGGCGCGCATGTTGATCGCGTCGACCAGCATCTTCTGCAGGAAGCGCACGACCGGCGCGTCCTCGACCTCGGTGGCGATGTCCTGCGACTCCGCGGCCGCGCTGTCTTCCTCGGTGACGTCGAAGTCGAAGTCGCCGTTGGCGATCGACTCGAGCTGCTCGGCCGCGCTGGCCGTCTGCGCCTCGATGACGCGGGTGAGCTTGTCCTGCTCGACGATCACCCATTCGGGGCTGAGCTGAGTCGCGAACTTGACGCGCTCGGCCGCCTCGCGGTCGGTCGGGTCGGCGGTTGCGACGAACAGGCGGCTGCCGCGCTTGCCCAGCACCAGCAGCTGGTACTGCGTCGCCGTCCGCGCGTCGATGACGTTCCTCGGCACCTTCTGCAGGTCGACGGCGTCCAGGTCCAGCAGCGGCAGCGCCAGCGCCTGCGACAGCGTGTGGGCCAGGTCGCGGGCCGACACCGCGCCGGCGGCCACCGCCGCCGACGAGAAGCTGGTCTTGCGCTCGCGCGCCGACTTCAGCAGGTCCTCGGCGGACTTGCCCGAGATCTTGCCGGCGTTGACGAGCACGCGGGCCACGCCCGAGAGGGCGTTCGGGGCGGAGTCGATCGTCGTTTCAGCGGCCATCGGCTGGGGTCGTGCGGCGCGTGGGAGTCAACAGTGATTGAACGATGATCGCCTATCCACCTGGGGCTGTAAACGCTGCATAAGCACGACTCGTGCCTATTGCACAAGCGCTTACAACTGCGGCGGCGTGGCGCAGGCGCGACAGCCAGTGCCTGCCGATCGCGGCCGACACCGGCTTCAGCGCCGGCGCCGGATTGTCACGCGATCAGCGCCTCGACTTCCTCCAGCCGCGAGATCCAGTGGTCCGGCGGCAACGCGGCGAAGTCGGCCTCGTCGCATTCGCCGCCGCGGATGATCGCCACGCGCACGCCTGCGGCGCGTGCGGCGCGGACGTCGGTGAGGCTGTCGCCGACGAAGAGCGCCTGCTGCAGCTCGGTGCCGATGGCCTCGAGCACGCGCCGGATGCCTTCGGGGTCCGGTTTCAGGAAGCGCACGTCCTCGCGACAGACCGTCTGCCCAAGCCAGTGTTCGATTCCGAAGCGGCCCAGCAGCCCGCTCACCGCCTGGCGTCCGCAGTTGCTGACGAGCGCGCATCGGGTGCCCGCAGCGCCCAGGCGTTCGAGCACCGCCGCGGCACCGGGGCGCAGCGACCAGCGCTGCAGCGCGTCGGCGTCCCAGCGGTCGTAGATCGGCGTCAGGACGATGCGCAGCCGTGCCAGCGCTTCGGGGTCGACAGCCACCCGCGCCGCGGCGTTCCACAGCTCCGCGTAGCTCCCGCTCGTGCCGTATCCCAGTGCCGCGTAGGCGGCGCGCAGTTCAGCCTCGGCCTCCTCGAGCCGCCACTGGAAATCGACCAGCGTTCCTTCGTGGTCGAAGATCACGAGCGTGGTTCGCCGATTCATGCCGGCCCTCCTTCCCTTGCTGCCAAGTCGAGCCAGAAAGACAAAAGCCCCTGTGTCAGGGGCTTCTACGTCCTTGATTCAAGAGGAAATTTCTGGTCGGGGTGAGAGGATTCGAACCTCCGGCCTCTACGTCCCGAACGTAGCGCTCTACCAGGCTAAGCTACACCCCGATGCCGGCTCCAGGGCGCTTGCCGCTGGCCAGTCGGGCCGTCCTTGCGCCGCCAGGAAACCGTCGCGATCTCTATGACGTGCGGTTGACCGCCCGAACACATAATTCTAACAGAGCTTCGCGCGCCGGCGAGGGCCGGAGCGCGCCGATGCAACGTCGTGCGCGCTCGGCCTCGGCTTCGGCCGCGGCGCGCGTGGCGTCGAGGGCGCCGGTGCGCTGCACCAGCTCGATGATCTCCGGCAGGCGCTCGACCTCGCCGTGCTCGATGGCGCTGCGCACGAACTGGCGTTCGGCCTCGCTGCTGCGCTGCATCGCGATCAGCAGCGGCAGCGTGGGCTTGCCCTCGCGCAGGTCGTCGCCGACGTTCTTGCCCAGTTCCTCGCGCTTGCCCTGGTAATCGAGCAGATCGTCGACGAGCTGGAAGGCCGTGCCCAGCGCCTGGCCGTACTCGGCGCAGCTGTCCTCCAGCGCGCGCTCGGCGCCGCCGAGCACGGCGCCGAGGCGCGCGCTGGCCTCGAACAGCTTGGCCGTCTTGTAGCGGATCACGCGCAGGTAGTCGTCGACCGAGATGTCGGGGTCGTGCATGTTCATCAGCTGCAGGACCTCGCCCTCGGCGATGATGTTGGTCGCGTCGGCGAGCACATCGAGCACGCGCATGCGGTTGACCGAGACCATCATCTGAAACGCGCGCGAATAGAGGAAGTCGCCGACGAGCACGCTGGCCGCGTTGCCGAAGAGCGCGTTCGAGGTCGCGCGGCCGCGGCGCAGCGAGGACTCGTCGACGACGTCGTCGTGCAGCAGCGTTGCGGTGTGGATGAACTCGACGGTGGCGGCGAGCTCGTAACGCTCGGGGCCTTCGAAGCCCAGTGCCTGCGCGAAGAGCAGCACCAGGCGCGGGCGGATGCGCTTGCCGCCGGCGCTGACGATGTAGGTCGAGATCTGGTTGATGAGCGCGACCTGCGACTTCAGCCGCGCGCCGATGACGGCGTCGACCTGCCGCATCTCCGACGCCATCGGGTCGGTCGGCGGGGCGGATACGGCGTCGCGAGGGGAATGCAAGGCTGGCCCGAACGTGAGCCGGGCATTATAGGAAGCGCTGGGCGCAGCCGATCGCAGTGTGCCGGTTTGCGAGGCTGCCGACGCGGGGCCCGACGCCGGCGCGCTTGCGGTTGCCGCGCACGGTTCCCGTGCGAAGGTCTTGTGATAGCATAGAGGGCTTTTCCGTCTGCACGCCGCCTTCACTTTGCGTTCTTGCGGATCTTTCAGATCTTGCTGATCTTGCAATGGATGCCGTCGACGGCGGAGCGCGGAGGGCCGGGCCGGGCGATGCGCTGCGGCTTGGGGAGGCACCGGGAACCGGTGCCGATCGACACCAGAAAGGGCATACATGTACGCGGTCATAAAAACCGGCGGCAAGCAGTACAAGGTCGCTGCCGGCGAAAAGATCAAGGTAGAACAGATTGCTGCGGACGTGGGCCAGGAGATCGTGATCGACCAGGTGCTCGCCGTCGGCAACGGCGCCGAGCTCAAGGTGGGCACGCCCTGGGTCGCGGGCGCCAGCGTCAAGGCCACCGTCCTGGCGCACGGCAAGCACGACAAGGTGCGCATCTTCAAGCTGCGCCGCCGCAAGCACTATCAGCGACACGGCGGCCACCGCCAGAACTACACCGAGCTGCAGATCGCCTCGGTCGACGGCTGAAGGAGGACTGAACCATGGCACAGAAAAAGGGCGGCGGCTCGACCCGCAACGGCCGCGATTCGCAGCCGAAGATGCTCGGCGTGAAGGTGTTCGGCGGGCAGGACGTCTCGGCCGGATCGATCATCGTGCGCCAGCGCGGCACCCAGTTCCATCCGGGGACGAACGTCGGCATCGGTCGCGACCACACCTTGTTCGCGCTCGTCGACGGCACCGTGTCCTTCGCGACCAAGGGTCCGTTGAACCAGCGCACGGTGATCGTGACCGCACGCTGATCAAGGCAGCACGGCCTGCGGACCCGAGAAGCCCCGGCGTGCCGGGGCTTCGTCGTTGATGGCGCAGGCGGGAAGGGGATCCATGAAATTCATCGACGAGGCGACGATCGACGTTGCCGCCGGCGACGGCGGCAGCGGCTGCGTGAGCTTTCGCCGCGAGAAGTTCATCCCCTTCGGCGGTCCGAACGGGGGTGACGGCGGCCGTGGCGGCAGCGTCTACGCGCTGGCCGACCGCAACCTCAACACGCTCATCGACTACCGCTACGCGCGCCGCCACGAGGCCAGGAACGGCGAGCCCGGGCGCGGCTCCGATCAGTTCGGGGCGGCCGGCGCCGACGTCGTGCTGCGCATGCCGGTGGGCACGATCATCTCCGACGCCGACAGCGGGGAGATGCTCGCCGAACTGCTCGAGGATGGGCAGAAGGTGCTGCTGGCCAAAGGCGGCGACGGCGGCTTCGGCAACCTGCACTTCAAGAGCAGCACCAACCGCGCGCCGCGGCAGAAGACGCCGGGCTGGCCCGGCGAGAAGAAGCGGCTTGCGCTCGAGCTGCGGGTGCTGGCCGACGTCGGCTTGCTGGGCATGCCCAATGCCGGCAAGTCGACGCTGATCGCCGCGATCTCCAACGCGCGGCCGAAGATCGCCGACTACCCGTTCACGACGTTGCGCCCGAACCTGGGCGTCGTGCGTGTGGGCCCGGAGCGGAGCTTCGTCGTTGCCGACATTCCCGGACTGATCGAGGGCGCTTCCGAGGGCGCGGGGCTCGGTCACCAGTTCCTGCGCCACTTGCAGCGCACGCGGTTGTTGCTGCACGTCGTCGACCTGGCGCCCTTCGACGAAGGCGCCGATCCGGTCGCGCAGGCGCGCGCCATCGTCCTCGAACTCGAGAAGTACGACCCGGCCCTGCACGCCAAGCCGCGCTGGCTGGTGCTCAACAAGCTCGACCTGCTGCCGCCCGAGGAGCGCGCCGCGCGCGTCAGGGATTTCGTGCGCCGGCTGCGCTGGAAGGGCCCGGTGTTCGAGATCTCGGCGCTCGCGCGCGAGGGCCTGCAGCCGCTGGTCGAGAAGATCCAGCAGCACCTCTCGGCGCAGCAGCAGGTGCCGGCGCCGCCCGACCCGCGTTTCGATCGCCCGAAGGAGGGCGCCGATCATGAGTGAAGTGCTTGCCAAGGCCCGCCGCATCGTCGTCAAGGTGGGTTCGAGCCTCGTCACCAACGAGGGGCGCGGCATCGACGCCGAGGCGATCGGCAACTGGGCGCGGCAGCTCGCGACGCTGGCGCGGCAGGGGCGCGAGGTCGTGATGGTGTCCAGCGGCGCGATCGCCGAAGGCATGAAGCGGCTGGGCTGGAGCAGCCGCCCGCGCCAGATCCACGAGCTGCAGGCCGCGGCCGCGGTCGGGCAGATGGGCCTGGCGCAGATGTACGAGACGAAGCTGCGCGAGCAGGGCATCGGCAGCGCGCAGGTGCTGCTGACGCACGCGGATCTGGCTGATCGCGAACGCTACCTGAACGCGCGTTCGACGCTGCTGACGCTGCTGTCCCTGTCGGTGATCGCGGTGATCAACGAGAACGACACCGTCGTCACCGACGAGATCAAGTTCGGCGACAACGACACCCTCGGTGCGCTCGTCGCCAACCTGGTCGAGGCCGACGCGCTGGTGATCCTCACCGACCAGCGCGGTCTCTACTCGGCCGATCCGCGCAAGGATCCGTCGGCCCGCTTCATCGACGAGGCGCAGGCCGGAGATCCGCAGCTCGAGCAGATGGCCGGCGGCGTCGGCTCGGCGATCGGACGCGGCGGCATGATCACCAAGATCCTCGCGGCCAAGCGCGCCGCGCGCAGCGGCGCGAGCACGGTGATCGCCTGGGGGCGCGAACCCGACGTGCTGTTGCGACTCGCCGCCGGCGAGTCGATCGGCACTGCGCTCGTGGCCGGGACCGCCAAGCGCACCGCGCGCAAGCAGTGGATGGCTGACCACCTGCAGCTGCGCGGCGCAGTGACGGTCGACGACGGCGCGGTTGCCAAGCTGCGCGACGGCGGCAAGAGCCTGCTGCCGATCGGTGTGACCGAGGTGCGCGGCGAGTTCGCGCGCGGCGACGTGATCGCGGTGCGCAACGCGGCCGGCGAGGAGATCGCGCGCGGGCTGGCCAACTACTCCGCGGCCGAGGCGCGGCTGATCGCGCGGCACGCGTCGTCGCAGATCGAGAGCCTGCTGGGTTACGCCAACGAGCCGGAGATGATCCATCGCGACAACCTCGTGCTCGCCTGAAGGGGCACGAGCGGTACAAGTAGCACGAGCGGCGGGTGCCGCGCGGCCGCGCTCCTCAGGTTCCCGTCTTGGGCTCGCGCGCGGCCGCGGGCTGCGTGCGGCGCTCCTCTTGCAGGCCGAAGTCGTTGCGTTGATGGTGCCGCATGCCGGCACGGAGGTAGCGGTTGTGGTGCTGCGGCCGTGGCAGGAAGCGCGCAAGTTCGGTGAGCGCGAGCTGGTAGACGCCGCGCTTGAACTCGATCACGACGTCCAGCGGCACCCAGTACTCGTTCCAGCGCCAGGCGTCGAACTCGGGATGGTCGGTCGCGCGCAGGTTCATGTCGCTGTCGCGTCCCAGCATGCGCAGCAGGAACCAGATCTGTTTCTGGCCCCGGTAGTGCCCCCGCGCTTCCCTGCGGATGAAGTGGTCCGGCACCTCGTAGCGCAGCCAGTCGCGCGTGCGGCCGATGATCTGCACGTGCTCGGGCCGCAGCCCCACTTCCTCGTGCAGTTCGCGGAACATGGCCTGCTCGGGCGACTCTCCGTGCTTGATGCCGCCTTGCGGAAACTGCCAGGAGTGGGTGCGCAGTCGCTTGCCCCAGAACACCTGGTTCCGGGAATTGAGCAGAACAATGCCGACGTTGGGCCTGAAGCCCTCCCGGTCGAGCATAATCTGACCCCAGATTCTTGTGACTAAAGTCATTATCGCACCGACGCGGTGCACTCCGCGATAGCTCGCAAACCCGCATCGGGCGCAATGACGGCTTCAATCCGGCTGCGTCGGGCGCGTGCGTGACCTGGACCCGCGATGAAAGCCTCACAGACCTTCGTTTCGACCCTCAAGGAAGCCCCGGCCGACGCCGAGATCGTCAGCCACAGGCTGATGATGCGCGCCGGCCTGATCAAGCGCCTGTCGGCCGGCATCTACAGCTACATGCCGATGGGGCTGCGCGTGATTCGCAAGGTCGAGGCGATCATCCGCGAGGAGATGAACCGCGCCGGAGCGATCGAGCTGCTGATGCCGGTGGTGCAGCCGGCCGAGCTCTGGCAGGAGACCGGCCGCTTCCAGGCTTACGGCCCGGAACTGCTGCGCGTGAAGGATCGCCACCAACGCGACTTCGTGATTCAGCCGACCAGCGAGGAAGTGATCACTGACATCGCACGACAGGAGCTGCGTAGCTATCGTCAGCTGCCGCGCAACTTCTATCACATCCAGACCAAGTTCCGCGACGAGCGCAGGCCACGTTTCGGCGTCATGCGCGGGCGCGAGTTCACGATGAAGGACGCGTACTCCTTCGACCGCGACAAGGCCGCGGCGCTGCGCAGCTATCAGGTCATGTTCGACGCCTACAAGCGCATCTTCGACCGCCTGGGCCTGCAATACCGCGCGGTGGCAGCGGACACCGGCGCGATCGGAGGCGACGCCTCGCACGAGTTCCAGGTCATCGCCGATACCGGCGAGGACGCGATCGCCTACTGTCCAGGCAGCGACTACGCCGCCAACATCGAACTGGCCGAGGCGCTGCCGCTGCTGACCGAGCGCGCCGCGCCGACGCAGGCGATGGTGCGCGCGCCAACGCCAGGCAAGGCCACCTGCGAGGAGGTGGCCGAGCTGCTGGGTCTGCCGCTCTCGCGCACGGTGAAGTCGCTCGTGCTCGCCACCGACGAGAAGGACGAAGCCGGCACGGTGCAGAAGACGACGCTGTGGCTGCTGATGGTCCGCGGCGACCATGCGCTCAACGAGGTCAAGGCGGGCAAATTGCCGGGGCTCAAAGGCGGTTTTCGTTTCGCCACGGCCGCGGAGATCGAGGAACACTTCGGCTGCAAGCCCGGCTACCTCGGGCCGGTCGCGACGAGGAAGCCGGTCAGGCTCGTCGCCGACCGCACGGTCGCGAACATGGCCGACTTCGTCTGTGGCGCCAACGAGGCCGATTTCCACCTGACCGGCGTGAACTGGGGGCGCGACTTGCCCGAACCGGATCTGGTGGCCGACATCCGCAACGTCGTTGCCGGCGACCCGTCGCCCGACGGCAAGGGCAGCCTTGCGATCCAGCGCGGCATCGAGGTCGGGCATGTGTTCTACCTCGGCACGAAGAAGTACAGCGAGCCGATGGGCGCGACCTTCCTCGACGAGAACGGCAAGCCCCAGCCCTTCGAGATGGGCTGCTACGGCATCGGCGTGACGCGGCTGCTCGGTGCCGCGATCGAGCAGAACAACGACGAGCGCGGCATCATCTGGCCGGCGTCGATGGCCCCGTTCACGGTCGTGGTCTGCCCGATCGGCATCGACCGCAGCGAGCCGGTGCGCGCGGCGGCCACGCGGCTACACGACCAGCTCGCCGACGCGGGGATCGACGTCGTGGTCGACGACCGCGGCGAGCGCCCGGGCGCGATGTTCGCCGACTGGGAGCTGATCGGCGTGCCGCTGCGCGTGGTCGTATCCGATCGCGGCCTGAAGGCCGGCACCGTCGAGGTGCAGGGGCGGCGCGATGGGCAGGCGAGCGTCGTGCCGCTGGCCGATGCGCTGGCCGCCGTCAAGGACCGGCTGGCGAGCTGAACGCTGCCCGATGGAACTCTCGTCTTCGGCCCGCGCGCGTCGCAGCCTCGTCTTCGGGGGCGCAGGGCTTGCCCTGCTGCCTGCGCAGCAGGCGCGCGCCGGCGGGCAGATCGAGGAGCCGCTGGCCGACGCGGTGCGCTCGGCCCTGGTGGCCTCGGTCGCGGAACTCGCGCCCCCGAAACCTCACTTCGAGCAGATCGACGAGCGCGTGGCCTATCTGCGCTGGCTCGGCGAGGCCAGTCAGCGCCTGCGTCCGCGCAAGGCCGAGCACCAGGTGCGGGTCGAGTTTCTCGAGACCGTCTGGTACGAGAGCCGGCGTGCCGGCCTCGAGACCGCACTCGTGCTCGGGCTGATCCAGGTCGAGAGCGGCTTTCGCAAGTATGCGATCAGCCGCGCAGGTGCGCGCGGCTACATGCAGGTGATGCCGTTCTGGATGCGCACCATCGGCGACGGCGACCCCAGCCGGCTCTTTCACCTGCAGACGAACCTGCGCTTCGGCTGCGTGATCCTGCGCCATTACCTCGACATCGAGCGCGGCGACCTGACGCTGGCGCTGGGTCGCTACAACGGCAGCCGCGGGCGCCACGAGTATCCGAACATGGTGTTCGGCGCCCAGCGACGCTGGGACATCCGCGTCGCCTGAGGCCGGTTGCCGCTCTCAGCGGCCCTGCAGGATCTCCTGCAGCTCGCCGGACTGGTACATCTCCATCATGATGTCCGAGCCGCCGATGAACTCGCCGTTGACGTAGAGCTGCGGGATCGTCGGCCACTGCGAGTAGTCCTTGATGCCCTGGCGGATCTCCTCGTCCTCGAGCACGTTGAAGGTCTTGAACTCGGTGACGCCGCAGGCCTGCAGGACCTGGATCGCGCGGCCGGAGAAACCGCACATCGGGAACTGGGCGGTGCCCTTCATGAAGAGCATCACGTGGTTGCCCTTGACCAGGTCGTCGATGCGCTGGCGAACGTCGCTCATGGCGAAGCCTCTCGAAAATGGAATGCGTGGAAAGGAAACGAAGCCGCGGTTATACGGCAAAGGCAATAACGCCTTCAGCCGGCAGGCCTCGCGGGCGCTGCGCAGCACTCAGGGTCCTGCAAGCGCCGCGCCCGTGCAGCGCTCGCGCCCGCCCAGGTCACGGCGGGTGCCAAGCGCGCGCAGCCCGCTTGCGGCGAACAGGGCGCGCACCGCAGTCCCCTGTTCGGCGCCGTGCTCGACCAGCATCTGCCCGCCGGCTTCCAGATGCGCCGCCGCGCCCGCGACCAGTTCGCGCAGCGCATCGAGGCCGTCGGCGCCGGAGGTCAGCGCCCGCTGCGGTTCGTGCCGCAGCGCAGGCAGGTGCGGGTCGCTCTCGGCGATGTAGGGCGGGTTGGAGAGCACGAGGTCGAAGCGGCGCCCGGCGACGGGTTCCCACCAGCTCCCGTGCAGGAACTCGATCGACGCGCCATGCCGCGCCGCGTTGGCGCGCGCGACCGCCACGGCCTCGGGATCGACGTCGGTTGCGCTGATGACCGCGTCGAGCCGTGCGCGCGCGATGCCGATCGCGATCGCCCCGCTGCCGGTACCCAGGTCGAGCACGCGCGGGCGACTGCGGCCGGCGAGGCATTCGAGCGCCCACTCGACCAGGGTCTCGGTGTCCGGCCGTGGCACCAGCACCGCCGGCGTGACGGCCAGCGAGAGACCGCGGAACTCGCGCTCGCCGACGAGGTAGGCGAGCGGCACGCCCTCGGCCCGACGCGCCAGATCGGCGGCGAAACGGCCCTCGGCCTCGGCGTCGAGTTCCTCGTCGTCGTGCGCGATCAGCCAGCTTCGCGGGCGCTGCAGCCGGTGTGCGAGCAGCAGCTGCGCATCCAGGCGGTCCACGCCCTGCGCACGCGCCATCGCCAGCGCCTGCGCGACGCGCATCAGGTGATTCCGGTTTCGAGCTGGGCGAGCTGCTGCGCTGCGCGTTCGGCCTGCAGCGCGGCGATCAGTTCGTCGAGATCGCCTTCCATCACCGCCGCGAGCCGGTACAGCGTCAGGTTGATGCGGTGGTCGGTGACCCGGCCCTGCGGGAAGTTGTAGGTGCGGATGCGGTCGGAGCGGTCGCCGCTGCCGATCAGCGCCTTGCGCGTGGCGGCTTCGCGCGTAAGGCGCTCGCCCTGCTCCTTCTCGCGCAGCCGTGCGGCGAGCACCGCCAGCGCCTTGGCCTTGTTGCGGTGCTGGCTGCGGTCGTCCTGGCACTCGGCGACGATGCCGGTGGGCAGGTGGGTGATGCGGATCGCGCTGTCGGTGCGGTTGACGTGCTGGCCGCCGGCGCCGCTGGCGCGATAGGTGTCGATGCGCAGCTCGGCCGGGTTGAGCTGCAGCTCCTCGGCTTCATCGGGTTCGGGCATCACCGCCACGGTGCAGGCGCTGGTGTGGATGCGGCCCTGCGATTCGGTGGCCGGCACGCGTTGCACGCGATGGCCGCCGGACTCGAAGCGCAGCCTGGCGTAGACGGCGTCGCCCTCGATGCGCAGCACGAGCTCCTTGTAGCCGCCGAGCTCGGCGGCGTGCTCGCTCAGGATCTCGGTGCGCCAGCCCTGGCGCTCGCAGTAGCGCTGGTACATGCGCGCGAGGTCGCCGGCGAAGAGCGCGGATTCGTCGCCCCCGGTGCCGGCGCGGATCTCGAGAAAGGCGTTGCGCGCGTCGTCCGGATCCTTCGGCAGGAGCGCGGCCTGGAGCGCGGCGTCGAGCTGCTCCAGCCTTGCCTCGCAGGTGGCGATCTCCTCGCGCGCCATCGCCTCCATCCCGGGGTCATCGGTCGCCGGATCGGCGAGGATCTCGCGCGCTGCGGCGAGATCGGACTCGCATCCGCGGCGCCGGCGGAACAGGCCGACGATCTCGGCGGCCTCGGCCTGCTCGCGCGAGAGGCTGCGGTAGCGCTTGATGTCCGCGGCCACCGCCGGGTCGGCGAGCAGGGCATCGAGCTCGGTCAGGCGCAACGTCAGGCGTTCGATGCGGTCGACGAGTGTCGGGTTCATGCCGTGAGGTCGCCAAGGGCTGCGCGCACGCAGCCCCCAGCCTGCGTTCAGGGGCTATTCAGGAAGCCGACGGGAGCCGCCGCCGGGGCTGCGGCTGCTGCCGCGCAGGAACAGGCGCGAGACCGTCTGCGCCAGTTGCTCGCGCTCGGCGCCGTTGACCGAGTGCAGCTCGGCCAGCGCTCCGTGCAGCATCTTGTGCGAAAGCCCGCGCGCCATCGTCTCGAGCACGACCTCGATCGGCGTGCCTCGGGCGATCTGTCTGCGCGCGCGCGCGATGACCGTTGCGCTCCAGTCCTCGGACTGGCGGTGCAGCGCCTGGATCAGCGGCACCGAGCTGCGGTGGTCGAGCCAGTGGGCGAAGCTCTGCACACCGGCGTCGATGATCGCCTCGGCCTGCTGCACCGCGGCCTGGCGCTTCTCGCCGGCGGTCTGCACCAGCGTCGAGAGGTCGTCGACGGTGTAGAGGTAGACGTCGGGCAGCGACGCCACCTCCGGTTCGATGTCGCGCGGCACGGCCAGGTCGACCATGAAGATCGGCCGGTGCCGCCGCTGGCGCAGTGCGCGCTCGACGGCGCCCAGGCCGATGATCGGCAGCGAACTGGCGGTGCACGAGACCACCGCGTCGAACTCGTGCAGCCGGCCGGGCAGGTCCGCCAGGCGCAGCGCCTGCGCGCCGAAGCGTGCCGCGAGGCGCTCGCCGCGTTCGATCGTGCGGTTGGCGACGCTCATGCTGCGCGGCGATCGCGCCGCGAAATGCGTGCCGACGAGCTCGATCATCTCGCCGGCGCCGATGAAGAGCACGTTGACCTCGTCCAGCCGCTCGAAGAGCTCGCCGGCCAGGCGCACGGCAGCGGCTGCCATGCTGATCGAATGCGAGCCGATCTCGGTCGCGGTGCGCACCTCCTTGGCGACCGAGAACGAGCGCTGGAAGAGCTGGTGCAGCGTGGTGCCGAGCGTCCCGGCCTCGTCGGCCTGGCGCACTGCCTGCTTCATCTGGCCGAGGATCTGCGGCTCGCCGAGCACCATCGAATCCAGCCCCGAGGCGACGCGAAACGCGTGGCGTGCCGCGGCGTGGTCCTCGAGCACGTAGGTGTGGCTCTGCAGCTGATCGGCGCTGATGCCGCCCTGGCCGGCCAGCCATCCCATCACCGGCGGGACGAGCTCGCGCGGCGCGACCTGCGGTGCCGCGAGGTAGAGCTCGGTCCGGTTGCAGGTCGAGACCAGCGCCGCTTCGGGAGAGACCCTTGCCAGCTGTGCCTGCAGCCCGCGCAGCGCCGCACCCGTGGCTTCGGGCGCGAACGCGAAACGGCCGCGCAGATCGAGCGGCGCGGTCTGGTGGTTCAGGCCGAGGGCAAAGACGGACACGGCGCGGATTGTAGGATCCGGGCCGCGTTTGCCGCCGGCCCGGGATTTCCCAGTCTCATGCCTGAACCTGGGCGCGGCGCTGTCGGAAATCAAGGCATCGCACCCTCCTTGGCGCTCGTCGCATGGGCCCGGCCGACTTCCTCTGGCACCTGCTCAACCTGTTCGCACTCGGCCTGCTCTACGGCGCGCTGGCCGCGAGTGGGGCGCGGCTGCTGTGGCGCCGCCGCCATGCCGGGCTGGGCTGGGCGCGGCTGCTCGCCTGGAGCTGCGGCGCCGCGGCGATCGCGACCATCCTGGGCCTGGTGTTCTTCGGCCGCGACGGCCGCATCGCGACCTATGCGCTGATGGTGCTGGCGGTGACGCTGGTGCTGAGCTGGCTGGGCCGGCGCAAGAGCGGCTGAGCCGATCCGGGCCCATGCACGCGGCGCGCCCGGCTCAGGCCGCCTCGTCGAGCAACAGCGTGCCGCGCAGCGAATGCGGCAGAGCCTGCGTGATGCGCGCGTCGATCATCTGGCCGATCAGTCGCCTGGGATCCGGGCCGCCGTCGAAATTGACGATGCGGTTGCAGGCGGTGCGGCCCATCAGCTCGCTCGGGCTCTTGCGCGAGGGGCCCTCGACGAGGATGCGCTGCACCGTGCCGACGCGGCTGGCGCTGATGCGGGCCACGTTCTGCTCGAGCGCGGCCTGCAGCTCGTGCAGGCGGCGCAGCTTGAGCTCGTGCGGCGTCGCGTCGTGCAGGTTGGCCGCCGGCGTGCCGGGGCGCGGGCTGTAGATGAAGCTGAACGAGGTGTCGAAGCCGATCTCCTCGATCAGCGCCATCGTGCGCGCGAAGTCGTCCTCGGTCTCGCCCGGGAAGCCGACGATGAAGTCGCTCGAGAGGCTGATGCCCGGGCGCACCGCGCGCAGCTTGCGGATCGTGCTCTTGTATTCGAGCGTCGTGTAGCCGCGCTTCATCGCCGCCAGGATGCGGTCGCTGCCGTGCTGCACCGGCAGGTGCAGGTGGTCCACGAGCTTGGGGATGCGCGCGTAGGCCTCGACGAGGCGGGCGGTGAATTCCTTCGGGTGGCTGGTCGTGTAGCGCAGCCGCTCGATGCCCGGGATCTCGGCGACGTATTCCAGCAGCAGCGCGAAGTCGGCGATCTCGTCCGTGTCGCCCATGCGGCCGCGATAGGCGTTGACGTTCTGGCCGAGCAGCGTCACTTCCTTGACGCCCTGGTCGGCGAGGCCGGCGACTTCGGTGAGCACGTCCTCGAAGGGGCGGCTGACCTCCTCGCCGCGCGTGTACGGCACGACGCAGTAGCTGCAGTACTTGCTGCAGCCCTCCATGATCGAGACGAAGGCCGTGGCGCCGTCCACACGCGCCGGCGGCAGGTGATCGAACTTCTCGATCTCCGGGAAGCTGATGTCGACCTGCGCGCGGCCGTCGCGGCGCCGCGCCTGCAGCATCTGCGGCAGGCGGTGCAGCGTCTGCGGCCCGAAGACGAGGTCGACGAAGGGTGCGCGCTCGATGATCGCCTGCCCCTCCTGGCTCGCGACGCAGCCGCCGACGCCGATCAGCGTGCCCTTCTTCTTCAGGTGCTTGACGCGGCCGAGGTCGCTGAACACCTTCTCCTGCGCCTTCTCGCGTACCGAGCAGGTGTTGAAGAGCACGAGGTCGGCCTGCTCCGGGTCGTCGGTCGTCTCGAAGCCTTCGGCCTGACGCAGCACGTCGACCATCTTCTCCGAGTCGTACTCGTTCATCTGGCACCCGAAGGTGCGCACGAAGACCTTGGGCGCATTGCTCATGGCCGGCTCCAGCTCTGCGCGCTTGCATCGAACCGCCACTCGGCGGCCTGTTCGGGCGTTCGCGGCCAGGGCTGCCTGGCGATTTCGTCGGGGCGCAGGATCCAGATGTCCTGCAGCAGGCCGCCGCTGCCGATCGTGTAGTGCACCAGCAGTGTGCGCCCGGCGAGGCGGCTCATCACCTCGAAGCGGTTCTCCTCATTGCGCACGCGTGCGCCGGGCGCCAGGCGTGCCGGCTTGCCGTCGACCAGCACGTCCGGTGGCGCGACGCCGCTGAGTTCGCCGCGCAGCGCGTTGGACGGAAAGTGCCGCGGCACCTGGGCGGTGACGGCCGCGGAGCCCAGCAGCAGGGCCAGGCCAAGGGCAGCACAGCGAAGCATGGTGTGGATCCAGGGGCTGTGGAAGAGGGGAAGAGGGTGCC
Source organism: Burkholderiales bacterium (assembly GCA_026932425.1). GTDB lineage: Bacteria > Pseudomonadota > Gammaproteobacteria > Burkholderiales > Burkholderiaceae_C > Rubrivivax. The sequence continues at coordinate 35,061 of JAIXKN010000024.1, read as the reverse complement.
TCAAGCGAATCGGCCCGACGCGAGGGTCGGGCCGATCGAGCTAGGCATCCAGGAAGGATTCTGGTGGCGCTTCAGGGACTTGAACCCCGGACCTGCGGATTATGATTCCGTCGCTCTAACCAACTGAGCTAAAGCGCCTGAACCGAAAAGTATACAGAGCGCGCGCCACGTCGATCAAGATGTTCAGCTTTTTCAGGAAGAAGAGGCCCGCGGAAGCGCCTCCAGCGCCCTCGACGCCGGCGCCGGGGACGCCGGAATCCGGGACGCCCCCAGCCGCGTCGCCGGGATTCGTGACGCTGGAGCCCACCCCGCCTCAGGTCGACGCGACGTCGCCGCCGGAGCCGGTGCAGCCGCCCGCGCAGGCTCCGGCGCCGACGACTGTGCAGACCGTCGAAGCGGCAGTGGTGCCCGGGCCGGCGGCGGCGGACGAGGCGGCCGCGAAGAGCGGCTGGTTCGGTCGCCTGAAGCAGGGCCTGCGCAAGACCGGCGGCAGCATCGCGCAGGTCTTCACCGGGACGCGCATCGACGAGGCGCTCTACGAGGAGCTCGAGACGGCGCTGCTGATGGCCGACGCCGGCGTCGGCGCGACCGAGTTCCTGCTGCGTGACCTGAAACGCCGCGTCAAGGAGGCCAAGGCAACCGACACGGCCGCGGTGAAGGCGCTGCTCGCCGATGCGATCGCCGACCTGCTGCAGCCGCTCGAGCGCGGCCTCGTCGTCGGCGAGCACACGCCCACCGTGATCATGGTCGCCGGCGTCAATGGCGCCGGCAAGACGACGACGATCGGCAAGCTGACCCGACACCTGGCGGCGGCGGAGCAGCGCGTGCTGCTGGCCGCAGCCGATACCTTCCGCGCCGCGGCGCGCGAGCAGCTTGCGGTCTGGGCCGACCGCAACCGCGTCGACATCGTCAGCCAGGAGGGCGGCGACCCGGCGGCGGTGACCTTCGATGCGGTCAACGCCGGGCGCGCGCGCGGCTGCGACGTTGTCATCGCCGACACTGCCGGACGGCTGCCGACGCAGCTGCACCTGATGGAGGAGCTGAAGAAGATCAGGCGGGTAATCGCCAAGGCGCAGCCCGATGCCCCGCACGAGGTGCTGCTGGTCGTCGACGGCAACACCGGTCAGAACGCGCTGGCGCAAGTGCAGGCCTTCGACGACGCGCTCCAGCTGACGGGCCTGGTCGTGACCAAGCTCGACGGCACCGCCAAGGGCGGCGTGCTCGTCGCGATCGCGCGCTGGTGCAGCGAGAAGCAGCGGCCGCTGGCGGTCTACTTCATCGGCGTCGGCGAGGCGCTGGAGGACCTGCAGCCCTTCAAGGCCCGCGAGTTCGCGCGCGCGCTGCTGGGCTGATCAACCTGCCGCTGCCGGCCGCGAGTCCTCGAAATCGTCGAGGAAGGCCGAGGGCACCGGCTCCGCCCCGGCGTCGCGCATCGCGGCGTCGCCCGCGGCCAGCAGCGCGTCGAGTTCCTGCGTCTCGGGCACCGGGATCAGCGGCATCGGGCGCGAGCTGACCGCCGAGACCGGCTGCATCGGACCGCTGCCGCGCACCAGGTCGTGAGCCAAGGCCGTGCGCACTTCCGCGGCGGTCGGCAACTTTCCTTCGCGCCAGACGTGCACGCGCACGCCGGCGGCCTGCAGCACGCGGCCCAGCCGTTCGTGGCGGCGCCGGCTGCGCGCCGTCTCGTCCTCGGCGCGCACGTCGATGACGGCGAGCACGCGCGAGCCGGTGTCGCAGACGAGCAGGTCGGCGCTGTGCGAGCCCACGCGCTGCAGCCAGTCGCTGTACGAATGGCGCGTCGGTACGCGCAGGAAGCGTGACAGCGGCACCTGTGCCAGCACCATGTAGCCGGGCAGCGCGCGGCGCAGCAGTTCGTAGGCCTGGCGCTCCTGCACCGTCATCACGCGTGCCGGTTCCGGGGGCCAGTCCTGCACGGTGTCCAGCGCCTCGCGCGTCGGGCGCGTGCGCTGCTGGCGTCCGCGCAGGCGCGTGACCAGCAGCATGATCAGCAGCGCCAGCGTGCCGGCCAGCACCATCGTCGAGGCGGAGTCGAACAGGTTCATGAGGATCGCCTGCGCTGCCCGGTCGGCAGCGCCTTCGTCGCACAGGGGACGCAAGCTAAGCGCCTTGCCCTGCCGCGGTCAACCGGTCCAAGACCGAGGTCGTATCCAATCGTTTCGGCGTTCGGATTGGGGTGCCAAATCCTGCCGTCAGCGGGCCTTTTCGTCGCCGGCGTCGGGCGCGAAGGCCGGACGCGCGTGCCCGGCGCGCTCAGCGCGGCGGCAGTCCGGGGAAGCCGCCGCCGCCCAGTCCCCCCAGGCCGCCGAGCCCGCCCATGCGGCGCATCATCTTCATCAACCCGCCGCCCTTCATCTTCTTCATCATCCCCTGCATCTGGCCGAACTGGTTGAGCAGGCGGTTGACGTCCTGCACCTGCACGCCGGCACCGGCGGCGATGCGGCGCTTGCGTGAGGCCTTGATGAGTTCGGGCTTGCGGCGCTCCTGCGGCGTCATCGAATGGATGATGCCCTCCATGCGCCGCACGTCGCGTTCGGCGCGGTCCATGTCGGCGCCCTGCGCCTTGGCCGCGATCTGCGAAGGCAGCTTGTCGACCAGGCCCGAGAGGCCGCCCATCTTCTTCATCTGCGAGATCTGCAGCAGGAAGTCCTCGAGGTCGAAGCCGCCGCTCTTGACCTTCTCGGCCAGCTGTTGCGCCGCCTTGATGTCGACGCCCTTCTGCACCTCCTCGACGAGCGCGACGATGTCGCCCATGCCGAGCACGCGTCCGGCGTGGCGTTCGGCGTCGAAGACCTCGAGGCCGTCGATCTTCTCGGAGACGCCGGCGAACTTGATCGGCGCCCCGGCGATCTGCCGCACCGACAGCGCGGCGCCGCCGCGCGAGTCACCGTCGAGCTTGGTGAGGACGATGCCGGTCAGCGGCAGCGCCTCCTTGAACGCGCGCGCGGTGTTGATCGCGTCCTGGCCCTGCATCGCGTCGACGACGAAGAGCGTCTCCACCGGTGAAAGCGCGGCGTGCAGCTCGCGGATCTCGGCCATCAGCTTCTCGTCGATGCCCAGGCGCCCGGCGGTGTCGACGATCAGCACGTCGAAGTAGTGGCGCCGCGCATGGTCGAGCGCCGCCAGCGCGATCTCCCGCGGCTTCTGCTCCGGCGTCGATGGGAACCACTGCGCGCCGGCCTGCGCGGTCACGGTCTTGAGCTGCTCGATCGCCGCGGGCCGGTAGACGTCGGCCGAGACCGTGAGCACCTTTTTCTTGCGCTTCTCGATCAGGTGGCGCGCGAGCTTGGCGGTCGAGGTCGTCTTGCCCGAGCCCTGCAGGCCTGCCATCAGGATCACCGCCGGGGGCTGTGTCGCGAGATCGAGATCGGCGACGCCTTCGCCCATCGTCGAGGCGAGCTCCTTGTGCACGATGCCCACGAGCGCCTGGCCCGGATTGAGCGATCCGGCGACCTCCTGGCCGAGTGCCTTGTCCTTGACGCGGGCGATGAAGTCGCGCACGACGGGCAGCGCGACGTCGGCCTCGAGCAGGGCCATGCGCACCTCGCGCAGCATGTCCTGGATGTTGCTTTCGGTGATGCGCGCCTGACCGCGCATCGTCTTGACCAGCCGCGACAGGCGGTCGGATAGGGTCGAGGCCATCGCCGGATAGCGTGTCGGCGCACGCCGCGAAAGTACACTGTGGTGATGATTTTATCGTCGGGCTCCGGCAGCGCCCTGGCCAGCAGCGGCGCGGCGGTCGTGGCGATCGCGGCCGCGGCCTTCTACGCGGTGGCGGCCCTGCGCGGGGGGCCGCGCGAGCGCTGGGCCGCCAAGGCCCTGCCGGCGGCCTGGATCCTGCACCTGATCGCGCTGATCCTGGATCTGGGAGGTGTGGGAGCGAGCGGTCCGGGCACGCGGCTGGGGTTTGCGCCCATGCTCTCGCTCACCGCCTGGATCGTGATCGGCCTGCACGGCGTCGAGAGCCGTTTCGTGCCGCTGCCGGCGGTGCGCGGCTGGCTCGCGCTCGTCGGAGCCCTGTCGGTGCTGCTGGCGGCGTTCTATCCCGGCGAGCCCTACCACCTCGATACGCCCAGCTCGGCGCTGCACTTCGTGCTCGGGGTGGGCGCCTACGGCCTTTTCGGCGCCGCGGTGCTGCACGGGCTGCTGCTCGACGCGGCCGAGCGCCGCCTGCGGCAGAAACGTCCGGCGCCGGCAGGTACCGGTGGCATGCCGCTGCTGCAGCTCGAGCGGCTGACCTTTCGCTTCGTCGAGCTGGGCTTCGTCGTGCTCTCGGCAACCGAGCTGATCGGACTTGTCGAGACCGTGCAATGGCGCTGGGATCACAAGACCGTGTTCTCGCTGATGAGCTGGGCGGTCTTCGCCGGCCTGGTCGCCGGTCGCCGCCTGCAGGGCTGGCGCGGGCGGCGCGCGACGCGCTGGCTGTACGCCGGTGCGCTGCTGCTGCTCTTGTCCTATGTCGGCACGCGCTTCGTGCTCGAGGTGCTGCTGGCGCGGCCGATCGTCTGAGCGCGGTGCCGCAGGTTTGCCCTTCCCCTGTCCATGAGCCTCCCGACCCTGCCCACCTTGCGGACACCGTCATGAAATACCTGCTGATCGTGCTCGTCGTCGGCATCGTGCTCGTCGCGATGTCGGGGCGCAGGCGACGCGAGACCGGCGACGAAGGCCGTTCCGATCGCGGTGCGCGGCGGGGCCGGGCCGCGCCCATGCTCGCCTGCGCGCACTGCGGCGTGCACCTGCCGCGTGACGAGGCGCTGCTGGACGCCGCGGGCCGCGCCTATTGCAGCCAGGCGCACCGCCTGGCCGGCCCGCAATGAAGGCGACCGCCCGGCCGTCGCGGACGTGAGCCCGGGGAACGGCCGACCGCAAGTGCCGCCGGACGAGCGCCGCGCAGGCGACCGGCGTGTGGGCGACCGGCGTGTCGGCGAGCGCCGGCGCGGCGACCGTCGCCAGTCCGACCGGCGTGGCGAGGGGCACGGCGCGCCGCAGCCGCCGGCGGCGGAAGAGTCCTGGTTCGGCGTCATCGGCGTCGACAGCGACCGCCATGCCGATGCCGAGGACAGCTTCTTCGACCCGGCCTGGGCGGCCAGCGGCGAGACCGCAGCCGACAGCCGCTTCATTGCGCGCGAGGCGCGCCGCGTGGCCACGGCCCAGGAGACGGCGCTGGCACGCGTGCACCGGACCTACGCCGCGGCGCGCGCGGTTGTCGGGCTGATCCTGATCGCAGCGCTTGCGGCCAGTGGCCTTCTGGGCACCAAGCCATCGCTGGCGTCGACGCTGCTGTGCCTGGCCTACGCGGTGCAGGCGATCAGCTTCTGGCTGCTGCCGCCCGCGCGCCGAGGGCCGGCCCGGGCTCGCGGCGGCCGCTACGGCCGGGTGCAGTGGCTGGCGACGATCGGCGTCGACCTGACGGCCTTTGCCGGCCTGCACCTGCTGGAACCGGCGTCGAGCTTCAACTTCGCCGCGCTGCTCGTGCTGCCCGTGCTGATGGCCGGGGTCCTGACGCGCCGGGTGCTGGCCCTGGCCACCGCCGCGGGTGTGACGCTGATGCTCCTGCTCACCGCCGCGCACGCGGCGCAGCGAGGCGGCGACCTCAGCGCCCTGATGATGCAGGCGGGCCTGGCGGGGCTGGGTCTCTTCGTGATCACGCTGCTGTCGGGTGAGCTTGCCGGACGCCTGGTGCGCGAGGAGCTGGCCGCGCGCGGCAGCCTGGCGCTGGCACGGCAGCAGGCGCAGCTCAATCGGCTGATGATCGAGGAGATGGTCGACGGCGTGCTCGTCGTCGACCACCGGCTGCGCGTGCGCGCGGCCAACCCGGCCGCGCGCACGCTGCTCGCCGATCAGGGGCTGGGTCCGAGCGCGCCCTTCCTGCTCGCCTCACGGCGGGCCTGGGCGCCGCTGGCGCAGGCCGTCGAGACCGCGCTGGCCGATTCGTCGGCCTGGCCCGAGGCCGGGCGCGACATCGCGCTCGAGTTCGAGGGCGGCGAGCGTCGCACGCTGCGGGTGCGCATGCGCTTCCTGCGCCGGCGCGATATCGACACCGGTAACGGCGCGGGCGACGCCTTCGGCGTGCTGCTGCTCGAGGACGTGCGCACCGCCGAGGCGCGGCTACAGCAGGAAAAGCTGGCGGCGATGGGCCGGGTCTCCGCCGGCATCGCGCACGAAATCCGCAACCCGCTGGCAGCGATCGCGCAGGCCAATGCGCTGCTGGCCGAGGACGGGCTCGATCCTGCGCAGCAGCGGCTGGCGCGCATCGTCGCCGACAACGTCCAGCGACTGGCGCGCATCGTCGACGAGGTCATGGAGGTGGCGCCCGGCTCGCCGCCGCAGGTGCGCGTGATCGACGCCGGCGCCGAAGTCGCGGCGGTCACCTCGGAATGGTCGCGCACCGTCGGCCTGGCGCTGGGCCCGGGCAGCCGGCTGCAGGTCGAGCTGCCAGCGCAGGCCCTGGGCGTGAGCTTCGACCCCGAACACCTGCGTCGCGTGCTCGTGAACCTGCTGGACAACGCGTACCGACACGCCAGTGATGCGCCCGGAGCGATCCTGCTGCACCTGGGGGCGGCGGATGCACACCGTGCCCAGCTCACGGTGGCCAGCGACAGTGCGCCGATCGCGCACGAGGTCGAGCGCCACCTCTTCGAGCCCTTCTTCTCGACGCGCAGCCGCGGGACGGGCCTGGGCCTGTACATTTGCCGCGAGCTCTGCGAGCGCAACCGCGGCAGCATCGAATACCGCGCGCGACCGGGCGCGGCCCGGCTGCGCAACGAATTCCGCGTGCTGATGCCGCGCGGCACGCTCGAGCCGACCGTCGCCACCCTGGGTCTTGCCCCGTGAACCAAACCGCCCTCCAGCGCCTGCTCGTCGTCGATGACGAGCCCGATCTCAGAACCCTGTACGAGCTGACCCTGGTGCGCGAGGGATTCGACGTCGAGAGCGCCGGCTCGGTGGAGGAAGCCTGGTCGGCGCTGCAGCGGCAGCGCTTTGCCGTCGTCATCACCGACATGCGCCTGCCCGACGGCACCGGGCTGGACCTGCTGCGGCGCATGGACGAGCAAGGCCGTCGCGAGAAGGCGATCGTGATCACCGCCTACGGCTCGGCGGAGAACGCCGTCGAGGCGTTGAAGGCCGGTGCCTACGACTACCTGACCAAGCCGGTGGACCTGCGCCAGTTCCGCTCGGTCGTCGCCACCGCGCTGGGTCGGGCGCCAGCGCCGGTCGCCGAGCATCGTGCCGGCGATGCGGCCGAAGCGGCGCGCTCGTCCCGCGCGGCCGCGCGGCCGCAAGCGATGGGCTCGCGCGAGGCCGGCGCCGCGGCGCTGCAGCGCCTGGTCGGTGAGTCGCTGGCGATGCAGCAGGTGCGCACGCTGATCGAGAAGGTCGCGCGCAGCATGGCGCCGGTGCTGGTGCGCGGCGAATCGGGCACCGGCAAGGAGCTGGTGGCGCGCGCGATCCACGAGGTCTCGCCGCGGGCGCGGCAGGCCTTCGTCGCCGTCAACTGCGGCGCCATTCCCGAGAACCTGCTCGAGGCCGAGTTCTTCGGCTATCGCAAGGGCGCTTTCACCGGTGCCGCCGAGGACCGCGAGGGCTTCTTCCAGGCCGCGCACGGCGGCACGCTCTTCCTCGACGAGATCGGCGAACTGCCGCTGTCGATGCAGAGCAAGCTGCTGCGCGTGATCCAGGAGCGCGCCGTGCGCCCGCTGGGCAGCACCGCCGAACTGACGGTCAACGTGCGCATCGTCAGCGCCACGCACAAGGATCTTGCGGCCGAGGTGGCGGCCAGCCGCTTCCGGCAGGATCTGTACTACCGCCTCAACGTGATCGGCATCACCGTGCCCCCGCTGCGGGAGCGGCTCGAGGATCTGCCGCAGATCTGCGCGGCCTTGATTCGCCGCGTTGCCGCCGATGCCGGCATCGAACCGACGCCCGAGCTCGGCGAGGGTGCGCTGGCGCAGCTGCGTCGGCACGCCTTTCCCGGCAATGTGCGCGAGCTCGAGAACCTGCTGCACCGGGCGCTGGCGCTGTCCGGCGGGACGCGCATCGAGTGCGAGGACCTCGGTCTGTCCGAGACCACGCTCGACGCCGGCGCCGTCGAAGCCGCACCTGCGACCGAGACCGCGGACGCCGCGCCGGCCGCGGCAGCGGCGACCGCTCCCCATGTTGCGGGCGCTGCGGCCGCAGCGGCGCTGCTGCCGACCGATCTCGTCGCGCACCTGGACCAGGTCGAGCGCGACATCCTCGAACGCGCGCTCGAGCGGCATCGCTACAACCGCACCGCCGCCGGCGCGAGTCTCGGCCTGTCGCTGCGACAGATGCGCTATCGCATGGCGCGGCTGGGCATCGGCAGCAGCGAAGCGGCGGCCGAGCCGACCGCCGACCCGGAGTGAAGCCGCGATCGGCCGCGCGGTTCGCGGCGGCCGATCGCGGGCAGGCGAGGTGGCGACGATGAACGCTCGACGGCTGCAGGCTCGATGGCGCGAAGGCTGGTGGACCGGCGCGCGGCCTTGCGCCTCGCCGCACTGCGGGCCGCGGCCGCCTGGCGAGCTGCCGAGTCTCGTGATCGTGCATTCGATCAGCCTGCCGCCCGGGGTACTGCGCGGCGACGCGGTCGAGCACCTCTTCCTCGGCACGCTGGACGCCGGTCGCCACGCGAGCTTCGCGGACCTGCGCGGGCTGCGCGTCTCGGCGCACTTCTTCGTGCGTCGAAGCGGCGAGGTGCTGCAGTTCGTCTCCACCCACGAACGCGCCTGGCATGCCGGCGTATCGAGCTGGCGCGGACGCGAAGGCTGCAATGACTGGTCGATCGGCATCGAGCTCGAGGGACTCGAGGGACGCAGTTTCGTCGCGGCGCAATACCGCGCGTTGCAGCGCCTGCTGCGCGCGCTTGCTCGGCACCATCCGATCCGGGAGGTGGTCGGGCACGAGCATGTCGCGCCGGGCCGCAAGCACGACCCTGGCGCGCGCTTCGAATGGTCGCGCCTGCAGCGTGCGCTTGGCGGCTGCGGCCTGAGCATCTGGCCGCGGCTCGATCCCTCGCCCTGACGCAGCTCCTGTCCCCGGGCGCGAGTCCCCGCAGCGCGGCTGCGGAATCGGGGAGTCGACTTGTCTAGTCAAGCGCGATGTCGGCGGGCGTGATGCCGGTGGTTTCGCCGTCCGATCCGATGCGTTCGTCGTGCGCGCAGGACGCGTCGATGACGCGCACGTCGTGGGCTTTGGGCCTGCGCGCCGGTCGACGTGCATCGCTTCGATGCACACCCGCAACAGCAAGCACGATGCACTGTCAACAAGTGCTTGGTGTTGCTGAGCAACACTTGGATAATTGCGCGTCACGGGACGCAAGACACATGCTCGTCTGGAACAAGAACATCGAATCATCCTCGACGTCTGCACCTGCAACGTCCACCAGGCCGACGTCGCGCTCCCTCCGACCCCTTCCTCGTTCGAGCGAGACCGACACGCACGCGATCGCGTCGTCCGTTGCACGCACCGGCTCAGTGAGCCAGTCGCGCGTCCGCGGATCGATCCGCGCGACGGCGTTCCGGCACTGATCGGAGCGCAACAGTCATGACCTCGGCGCTCATCGACTCCGACACCGTCGCCGTTCGCTCAATGGCAGCGGCCATGCAGATCGAAGCGAAGGTGGCCGCATTCGAGGAGCGATCGGTCGCTTCTTCCATCGGATCAAGACCCGCGATGCCGCGCATGCACACGTCAGATGCTGCAGCCGGCGTCGCATCCCTGTTCACCACACCGCGGCAGCGATCGGGCATGCACCGCAGTGAAGACCGGCGGGTGGTGAAACGTCGTGCTGGATGCATCAGCACGGTGCTCTTTGCAACTTGATCAAGGAGATCCTTATGGCAACTGCGAAGAAGGCCGTTTCGGCCAAGAAGACGGCCACGAAGAAGGCGCCGGCGAAGAAGGCCGCACCGGCGAAGAAGGCGGCACCGGCGAAGAAGGCTGCGCCGGCGAAGAAGGCGGCACCGGCGAAGAAGGCGGCGCCGGCGAAGAAGGCGGCACCGGCGAAGAAGGCTGCGCCGGCGAAGAAGGCGGCACCCGCGAAGAAGGCGGCACCGGCGAAGAAGGCGGCACCGGCCAAGAAGGCGGCACCGGCCAAGAAGGCGGCACCGGCCAAGAAGGCTGCACCGGCGAAGAAGCCCGCGGTGAAGAAGGCTGCCGCTGCTGCCCCTGCGCCCGCCGCCAAGACGAAGTTGAGCCCCGCGGCGGCATGGCCGTTCCCGACCGGAAGCAAGCCCTGAGCGACGCGTCCTCGGGCCGAGTCGACCATCCCGGTTCCGGGACTTCGCAGGGAGAATCCGGCTGCGTCGGGTTCTCCCTTCTTGTTCGCCTTCTTCTTCTCGTCATCTGCGATTTCCGCGCCGTCCCTTCGTCGACCACTGGGACCCGCCCTTGGCCGTGACACAGTGGGCACCGGGTCGGAAGCCTTCGCAGCCGGGTATCCTGATTGCCCGTTCGCCTCATCTCCGCTTTGCGGGCGCATGCAGGACTTCGACGATCTCCCCTGTCTTCAGCCGGTCACCGGGGCCGGCGCCTGCCTGCTGCAGGTCCAGGTCGTTCCCAACGCCGGCCGCACCGGCGTCGCCGGGCTGCACGATGGCGCGCTGCGTGTGCGACTGCGCGCACTCGCGATCGAAGGCCGGGCCAATGCAGAGCTCGAGCGCTGGCTCGTTCAGGCACTGGACCTTGCGCGGCGGGACGTGAGCCTCGTCGCCGGGACGCTTGCGCGCCGCAAGCGCGTCCGCCTGGAATGCCAGCCGCAGCGGGTTGCTGCCTGGCTGCGCGAGCAGCTTGCACCGGACGACACAGGCGGCTGACCGCGCGCCGCGGGCCCATGGCGGGCTGCGGCCGGGAGACGACCGATCGCGCCAGGCGGGCCTGTCGCGTCGGTCGCGCCGAAGCGCCTACAGCCCGAGGGCGACGGGATCGATGACGTGGTTCTGGCCTCCGCGGCAGGCGATCTTCAGCGCGCCGATGCGGTTCCCGAGTTCGACGCAGCGCCGCAGCGGCCACCCGTGCTCGAGACCGAAGAGCAGCGCCGCGCGAAAGGCGTCGCCGCAGCCGGTCGGATCGACCACTCGCTCGGCCGCTACGCCCGGGATGCGCTCGCACTGGCCATCGATCCAGAGATCGCAGCCTTCGTGTGCAAGCGTCACGATGACGCCGCGCAGGCCCAGGCGCGACATCGATTGAAGCGTCAGCCCCGTGCGGTCGCAGAGCATGCGGCCTTCGTAGTCATTGACGGCGACCCAGGCGGCGCGCTCGATGAAGCCGCGCAGTTCCATGCCGTCGAACATCGGCAGCTGCTGGCCGGGATCGAAGACGAAGGGGATGCCGGCAGCGTGCAACTGGCGCGCGCGTCGGCTCATCGCTTCGCGTCCGTCGGGGGCGATGATCGCGAGCTTCAGGTCGGCGCGCGCCGGCAGCTCGATCCGATGCGCCTCCTGCATCGCGCCGGGGTGGAACGCGGTGATCTGGTTGTTGTCGGTATCGGTGATGATGATCGCCTGGGCCGTGTACTGCGATTCGTCGCGCAGCACCAGCGAGGTATCGACGCCCCAGCCCTGCATCCGTGCCAGGTACTCGCCGCCGTCGCTGCCGAGCGCCGCCATCACGACCGGTTCACCACCGAGCGCACGCAGCGTGTAGGCGATGTTGCCGGCGCAGCCACCGAATTCGCGGCGCAAGGTCGGCACCAGGAACGACACGTTCAGGATGTGGACCTGATCGGCAAGGATCTGCTGCGCGAACCGGCCGTTGAAGTTGGTGATGGTGTCGAAGGCGAGCGATCCGCAGATCAGGGCAGGCATGTTCTCCCTCCAGGTTGAAGAGGCGTCCGCGCCGCGCACGCTGCGCGTGCGAAGACGACTATGGGTAGAAGACCTCTACCGTGTAGCCGCTGACCTGGCCATCGATCGACAGCGGCGCCGCGATCGGCAGCACGCTTGCGGGCTCGAGGCTTCGCAGCGGCAAGCCGAGGTCACTCATGGTCAGGACGCGCCGCGCGATCGTGCCGCCCTGCGCATCGGTGAGGGACAGCTCCAGTGCCGGTGCAGCGATCTGGACCGCAGCGCGGTTGCGCAGCGTCACGGTGAGTCGATAGACCTGTGAACCCTCGATGCGCGAGAGGCCGCTGCTGTCGACACTGAGTGCGTCGATGCGTCGATAGGGTTCGATCCGGCAGCCGAGCATCGCGCAGGCCTGCTGCAGCCACGGTCGTGCCTGCGGCATGCTGGCCGCCAGATGGTCGCGATACGCGTAGATGAGCTGGGTGGCCAGCGCCAATGCCGCGAGCAGCGAGAACGCCGCCAGTCCGGCGCGCACTGCCGGCCGCTGCCAGCGCGCCGCGCGATCGGCCTGCTGCACGAACGAAGGTGCCGCCGGCGCCGCGCGCTCCGCCATGGCCTCGGCCGCCGGGCTCGCCGGGTCTGCCGCGTCCGGTGCGGCGATGGGGGTGGACGAGATCACAGGTTCCGGATCGGCTGCCTCGGCTGGGCCGGTTGGCGGCAACGCCTCTTCGACCGGCACTGCGTCCTCCGAGGACGGCGGGGCAAGGTCCAGGACGGATTCGACGCGCTCGTCGGGCGCCTGCTCGGCGTTTCGTGGATCGGAATCCGCGAGCGTGAGCTCCGCCGCGCCTGGCGGAAGTCCGAAATGCATCGCGCCGTCGCTGGCGACGAGCTCGATCTCGGGCGGAATCTCGAGGGCTTGGCTCGGTCCGGGCCGCTTGCCATCGTCGGCGCATGGATCTCCGTCGCCGAAGCATGGCTCATCATCGCCTGCCGGACCTTGCAGCGTAGGTCCTGCCGTCGCCGGCTCCGACCCCTGCGCTTGCGGCGTCCTCGCTTCCGATCCGTCCGGTTCCGACGCCCCCGGTTCCGACGCCTCCGGGATCGATTCGCGCGGTCGTTGTGCATCCGGTCCCGATGCCGCTGGCCCGACCTCTGCTGCCGGTGCCTGCGTCTCATCGCCGACCGGAAGCGCGGCAGGCGACTCGGTCCGCGGCGGGCTTGCCGCTTCCGTCGGCGGAGGCCACGGGATCATCGAGTCGAGCGCATCGAAGGCCTCGCCGCAGCGCCCGCAGCGCACCCAGCCCTCGGAGACGCGAAGCTGATCCTGCACGACCCGAAAGACCGTGTCGCATGCGGGGCAGCGCGTCGCCAGCATCAGGCGGGGGTCATTCGGACGGAGCCCGGCTCGGCCGGCCCGGCCGAGGCGGCGGCCGAGCCTGTCAACAGCACCCAGCCTTCCTGCTCGTCGGCGACGCCGAGCGTCAGCCAGGGCGCATAGGCCGCCTGCAGCTCGGCCGTCTGTCGCGGCAGGATGCCGGCCAGGACGAGCGTGCCGCCAGGGGCCAGCCGCGCGCAGAGCAAGGGTGCGAGCAGCTTCAAGGGCGTGGCAAGGATGTTCGCGAGCACGGTGGTGTAAATGCCCTGGGCCAGATCGGGCAGGCCTGCGCGCAGGGTCACGCCGTTGGCGAGGGCATTGGCCTTCGTCGACGCGACCGCAGCCGGATCGATGTCGACCGCGTCCACTGAAGCTGCGCCGTGCAGCGCCGCGGTGATCGCGAGGATGCCCGAGCCGCAGCCGTAGTCGAGCACGCGCTCGAGCCGCTTGCCGCCGGCCGTATCCGACTGCCGCGCGATCCAGCGCAGGCACATGCGGGTGGTCGGGTGCGTGCCGGTGCCGAAGGCCATCCCCGGGTCCAGTCGCAGCACGCGCTGTGCAGCGGACGGCGCCTCGTGCCAGCTCGGCACGATCCAGAACGAAGGCGTGATCGCGATCGGCTCGAACTGGCTTTGCGTGATTCGCACCCAGTCCTGCTCGATCACCTCCTCCAGCGCCTGAACGTGCAGCCCCTGCGCCCAGTCCTGCGCCAGCAGCAGCGTCGCCGCGGCCTCGGCCTGCTCGCGCTGCTCGAAGAGCGCACGCAGCGTCGACCTCGCCCAGGCGGTGCGCGTCACCGCCATTCCGGGCTCGCCGAACAGTGCCTCCTCTGCTTCGGTGTCGGCGTCCGCGTCCTCGACCGAAACCGAGAGCGCGTCGAGCTCGTCGGCGAGCGCGTCACTGACCGCTTCGACCAGCGCCTGCGGCGCAAGCAGCGTCAGCTCGAACATCTCAACGGATGCCCCGCAGCGGCCTGTTGCGGGCAGGCCACCACCGGAGGTTCGAAGATCCCGTGCAGCGCGGCGCCGCTTGCATCATGTTCCTGCGGGCGCTCAGCGGCGGCGCTGGGCCAGCCACTTCTCCAGGTAGTGGATGCTGGTCCCGCCTTCGACGAACTTGGCGTCGACCATCAGCTCGCTGTGCAGCGGAATGTTGGTCTGGATGCCTTCGACCACCGTCTCGAGCAGCGCGCTGCGCATGCGCATCAAGGCCTGTTCCCGCGTGTCGGCGTGGACGATGATCTTGCCGATCATCGAGTCGTAGTTCGGCGGCACGCTGTAGTTGGTGTAGGCGTGCGAATCCACCCGCACCCCGGGTCCGCCGGGCATGTGCCACATCGTGATCCGGCCAGGAGAGGGTGTGAACTTGTACGGGTCCTCGGCGTTGACGCGGCACTCGATCGCATGCCCGCGCAGCTGCACCTGCCGCTGCGTGAAGGGCAGCTTCTCGCCGGCCGCGATGCGGATCTGCGACTGCACGATGTCGATGCCGGTGATCATCTCGGTCACCGGGTGCTCGACCTGCACGCGCGTGTTCATCTCGATGAAATAGAACTCGCCCTTCTCGAACAGGAACTCGAAGGTGCCGGCGCCGCGATAGCCGATCTTCTTGCAGGCGCTGGCGCAGCGGTCTCCGACGCGCTCGATGATCCGTCGCGGGATGCCCGGCGCGGGCGCCTCCTCGATGATCTTCTGGTGCCGACGCTGCATCGAGCAGTCGCGCTCGCCCAGCCACACGGCGTTGCGATGCGTGTCGGCCAGCACCTGGATCTCGACGTGGCGCGGGTTCTCGAGGAACTTCTCCATGTAGACGGCCGGATTGCCGAAGGCCGCCTCGGCCTCGGTCCGCGTCGTCTGCACCGCGTTGACGAGGGCCGCCTCGGTGTGCACCACGCGCATGCCGCGCCCGCCGCCGCCGCCCGCAGCCTTGACGATCACCGGATAGCCGATCTGGCGCGCGATGCGGATGATTTCCTTGGGCTCGTCGGGCAGCACGCCCTCGCTGCCGGGCACGCAGGGCACGCCCGCCTTGATCATCGCCTGCTTGGCCGAGACCTTGTCGCCCATCATCCGGATCGACTCGGGCGTCGGGCCGATGAAGACGAAGCCGCTCTTCTCGACGCGTTCGGCGAAGTCGGCGTTCTCGGCGAGGAAACCGTAACCAGGATGGATCGCCTCGGCGTCGGTGACCTCGGCCGCCGAGATGATCGCCGGCATGCTGAGATAGCTTTGCGCCGAGGGCGCGGGCCCGATGCACACGGCCTCGTCGGCCAGCTTCACGTACTTCGCCTGGCGATCGGCCTCCGAGTAGACGATGACCGCCTTGATGCCCATCTCGCGGCAGGCGCGCTGGATGCGCAATGCAATTTCGCCTCGGTTGGCGATGAGGATCTTCTTGAACATTGTTCCTCGGCTCAATTGCATTGGCGTGCTGCGCACGCACTGCAATGTGGTGAGCGCTCACGC
This sequence comes from Burkholderiales bacterium, assembly GCA_026932425.1. Classification (GTDB taxonomy): domain Bacteria; phylum Pseudomonadota; class Gammaproteobacteria; order Burkholderiales; family Burkholderiaceae_C; genus Rubrivivax. The sequence goes on along the minus strand of JAIXKN010000024.1, from coordinate 19,396 downwards.
GCGCGGGCGCGCATGAGCGCTCCCCCGCGCGCGGCGCGAACGCCCTGAACGCCTCGATGGGCGATGAGGATCTTCCCGGGCACGTCGCCGCCTCACTCGAGCTCGAACAGCGGCTGGCCGAATTCCACCGCCTGACCGTTCTCGCACAGGATACGGGCGATCGTGCCTTCGAGGTCGGATTCGATCTCGTTCATGATCTTCATCGCCTCGATGATGCAGATCGGATCGCCTTCCTTGACCGCGCTGCCGACCTCGACGAAGGGCTTGGCGCCGGGGCTCGATGCGCGATAGAAGGTGCCCACCATCGGCGCCTTGATGACACGGGCCGCGGGCGCTTCGGCAACCGGTTCCGGCGCGGGCGTGGCTGCGGGCTGGGCCGCCGCCGCAGCAGCGGCGGGGACTGCAGCCGGTGCAACGGCCACCGGGGCAGCGGGTGCGGCGACCACGACCGAGGTTCCGCCCTTGACGATGCGGACCTTGCCTTCGGCCTCGGTGATCTCGAGCTCCGAGATGTTCGACTCCGACACGAGGTCGATCAGCGTCTTGAGCTTTCTCAGGTCCATCGGAATTCCTTGTCGGGCCCGGCGACGTGTCGACTGCGCCGGAGAGGTTGTCGGGTGTCCTAGGTTGCGACCGCCGGCGGACGACGCAGACCGTGGGCGAGTGCGTACTCGAGCGCGGCGCGATAGCCGTGCACCCCCAGGCCGCAGATGACGCCGACCGCGAGGTCGGAGAGGTAGGAATGGTGGCGAAACGCCTCGCGCCGGAAGACGTTCGAGATGTGCAGTTCGATGAACGGCAGCGCCACGCCGGCGAAGGCATCGCGGATCGCGATGCTCGTGTGCGTGTAGGCCCCCGGGTTGATGATCGCGAATTCGGTACCGTCGTCGCGCGCCGCCTGGATGCGGTCGACCAGCGCGCCTTCGTGGTTGCTCTGGAAGCAGTCGACCTTCACGCCCGCTTTTGCGCCCAACTCGACGAGTTCTGCCGTGATCTGCGCAAGCGTCATGCTGCCGTAGACCTGCGGCTCGCGTGTTCCGAGCAGGTTCAGGTTCGGTCCGTTGAGGACAAGGATGCTCATGTTCTTGAAGTGCGCCGGGGTGCCCGGGTGCGGGGTGTCCGACGAAGTGGCGGACTTTACGCCTTCTTTTTGATTTTTGTATGCGATTGTCAGCGGTTCGGTGCAGCTTGGCGCCGCGTGTGGCCGCTGTCGCCGTCCGGGCGCTACAGCTTGCGAATCCAGCCTTCGAGCTCGGCGTAAGAGGTCTGGCCGAGCTTGCGATGACGCAGTTCGCCCCTGCCGTCGAAGACGACGGTGAACGGCAATCCGCCCCTGTCGTTGCCCAGGCGCCGTGCCAGCGACACACCTGCCGGACCCGCGACGCCGATCGCGAAACGCACCGGGCGCTCGGCGAGGAACTTGCGCACCGGCGCGGCATCCTCGACCGCAAGGCCGACGATCTGCAGTCCGCTTTGCGCGTAGGCTGCCTGCAAGCGGTCGAGATCGGGCATCTCCTGCAGGCAGGGAGGGCACCAGGTGGCCCAGAAGTTGACGATGAGCGGCTGCCCGCGGAAGGCCGAGAGCGTCAGCTCGCCGCCATCGGGACGCTCGAAGCGTTGCGTCCACAGGTTCTCGTCGATCTGCGCCGGCGCGAGTCGCAGCCGCCAGCTTGCCAGGCCGACACCGGCCAGCGCCGCGACCGCGCCGGCGCTGCCGAGCATCAGAAGCTGCCGCCGGCTCATCGTGCCGGCGCCTCGAGTTCTCGCTCGACCGCAGCCAGGTCGCCGCGCCAGCTGCGGCCGCGCGAATCGGTCTGCAATGCCCCGCGCAGGTCGTCGAAGTCGCGCAGCAGCAGGTGCAGCGTCACCGGTTCGTCCAGCTCTGGCGCCCGATCGGCGACCGTCAGCACCAACGGGCCCGCCCCGTCGCCGACGTCGTGACCCGCCGCGTCGTAGTCGATCCCCTGGTTGATCAGGTCGATCTCGGCGCTCTTCGGATCGTCGCAATAGAGCTCGATCAGGATCGCCGAGTGACGCGTCGCCGTGCCGCGCCAGACCGCACCGGACAGGTGCGGCCGGTGCGCCCGCAGGCGCTTCATCCAGCGCAGCGCCAGCTCGCGCTGGGCACGCAGTTCGATCGGCTGGGTATCGGCAAGGAAGGTCGAGATGTAAGCAAGCACTTCGTCTTCAATTGTCTCATGGCGGGGCAGATCGCCCGGACGAACCCGCCGACCGCCGAACTCTCGCGCGGCCTTCTGGCGTGCGGCGCCGTATTCGAGGCCGTCTTCGACGACCAGCCGCGCCGCGGCGGCCGCGATGCGTTGGGACAGGGGTGCGTTCATCGTCGTCGGTGGCAGCGGTTGCGCATCATGGCAGCTCCACCGCATCCATGCGCGCCATGATGGTCTGGCTCCGCGCCAGCAGGTAGGCCGAGCGCGGCTGCCGCTCGAAGCGCTTGGGCGCGGGCAGCATGACCGCCAGGCGCGCTGCCTGCGCCGGCGTCAAACGCTCGGCGTCGACGCGGAAGTAGTGGCGAGCCGCCGCCTGCGCACCGAAGATGCCCTCGCCCCATTCGACGTGGTTCAGATAGAGCTCGAGGATGCGGCGCTTGTCCAGCAGCAGCTCGAGCATCCAGGTCAGCAGCAGTTCCTGGCCCTTGCGCAGCACCGTGCGCTCGCCCGACAGCAACAGGTTCTTCGCCAGTTGCTGGGTGATCGTTGATCCGCCGCGCAGGCGCGAAGGCGCCGCCGGCACGCCCTGGCGCTCGGCCCGGCGTTGGGTTTGTCGCTGTACACGCTCGTTGCGCTCGCGGGCCTTGTCGATCGCGTCCCAGTCGACGCCGCCGTGGGCCGCGAACTCGGCGTCCTCGCTGGCGATCACGGCGCGCTTGAGGTGGTTCGAGATCTGCGCGTAGTCGACCCAGCGCTGGCTCCACTCGACCCGATGCTTCTCGACCAGCAGGCGGGTGATCTCGCTGCGCTGGAAGCTCGTCGACGCGGGGTCGATCCAGGCCATCAAGGCGATGCGCAGCGCGAACGCGAGCTGCAGCGCCAGCGCGCACCACAGCAGCAGGGCAAGGAAGCGCAGCAGCGGACCGAGGCTCCGCGCCGCGCCGGTGCTCGCCCTGCTCACGCGGCGGGCTCCCCGTCCGCACGGCACCGGGCTTGGACCCAAGTGGACGACGAGACCATCGGCGCTGTCCTGGACGCTGCCCTTCAACCCTGCGCCAGCCGCTTGCGCAGGGCCTGCAGCACCGGGGCGCTGTCGGGACGAACGCCGCGCCAGACGAAGAAGGCCTCGGCCGCCTGCTCGACCAGCATGCCCAGCCCGTCGCGCCCTCGCGCGCCGCGCTGCGCGGCCCAATCGAGGAAGCCCTGCGCGGCGCGCCCGTACATCAGGTCGACGGCAAGCGCACCTGCGCCGATGACCTCGTCCGGGACCGGCACTGCCGCACCCTGCAGGCTGCTGGCGCTCGCGTTGATGACGAGGTCGAACGCCGTGCCCGGAGCCTCGATCGGCGCGACACGCAGCTGTACGCCGACGGTCTGCGCCGCCCGCGCGTGGCGCTCGGCGAGCGCAGTTGCGCGCGCGGGGCTGCGGTTGACGAGCACGAGTTCCCGCGGCTGCGCGCCGAGCAGCGGCCCGAGCACGCCGGCACCGGCGCCGCCCGCGCCGATCAGCAGCACGCGGCGGCCGGCGAGCTCGAATCCGGCGTTGCCTTCGATGTCGCGCAGGAGGCCGCAGCCGTCGGTGTTGTCGGCCAGCCAACCGCCGGCGTCGAAGCGCAGCGTGTTGGCCGCGCCGGCGAGCTGCGCGCGGGCGGTTCGCGTCGCCGCCAGCGCGGCGGCCTCGAACTTGAAGGGCACGGTCACGTTGCAGCCGCCGGCGCCGCCGGCCGCGAATTCGCGCACCGCGCGCTCGAAGCCATCGGCCCCGCAATCGATGCGGCCGTAGTCGATCGCCTGGCCGGTCTGCGCCGCGAACTGTGCGTGGATGAACGGTGACTGGCTGTGCGCCACCGGGTGACCGATGACGGCGTAACGGGACGGGGGGGCGTGCGCCATGGGACTACTCGATCTCCGCAGGCTCTCGAGGGTTGGCGAGCATCCGCGCCTGCACCCCCTCGTCGCGGGTGAAGCGGAAACGCGAGGTCACGACGATCTGGTCGGCCTCGCGCCGCATCGCGGGACTGAAGGCGCCGAAGGGGCTGGCCGCGCGCACGATCGCCAGCGCACGCTGGTCGAGAACCTTCGAACGCGAGGGGCGGACGATCTCGGCCTCGACGAGCCGGCCGCCGGCGTCGACGGTGACGTTCATCGTCAGCTCGCCGTAGAGCTTGCGGCCCTTGTATTCGGGGAAGTCGCGCGTGCCCCGCTCCTCGATGCGGCGCTTGAGCGCGTCGTAATAGAGCGCGTAGATCTGCTCCTGCGTGGCCGGGCTGATGTAGCGCTTCTTCGGCCGCGCGTTCTCCTCGTTGATGCGCTTCTCGATCTCGGCCAGCAAGCGCAGCAGCTGACGCCTGCGCTCCTCCTGCTCGTGCGCGTTGGCCTGTCCGGCCTCGCGGGCCTGCTCGGGCGAGGCCAGCAGCGCCAGCTCGCGCCGCACCTGCGCCAGCAGCTGTTGTTGCTGCTGCTGCAGCTCCTCGATCTTGCGGCGCGCCTCCTGGGCGGCGTCGCCGATCTCGATGGTCGCTTCGGCCGGCAACGGGGACTGCGCGCGTCCGCGATCGGCCTCGCCGCCGCCGGCGAGGTTGGCCTGGGCGATCGCCTGCGCCTTCAGCGGCGGCTCGTTCGAGCGCGCGTTGACGAGGATGACCTCGAGCGGCGTGTCGCGGAACACGCGGTTGAAGCGCTCGGGATCGGCCACGCGCAGCGTCAGCAGGCCGGCGTGCACCGCCAGCGACGCGAGCAGCGCCCAGTGCAGGGGCGCCAGCGCGAGCTTGCCGCTGCTTGCCCTGCTCACGGCTCAGGAAGCGTCGCCCGCTCCCGGCTTCTCGACCGGGCCGGCACCCGCGTCGGCATCCGTGCCGGATGGGTCGGCCGTCTGGTCGTCGAGCTCGATCGCCAGCGTCAGCGGCCCGCTGCCGGACGTCTCCTCGTCGTCCTCATCGGCCGCGGTCTCGTCGATGCCGATCGGCTCGTCCAGGCGCTGGAGCAGCTGCACGTGCAGGTCCAGCGTCAGCAGGTCGACGCCGAGCACGCGCACGCGCACGTGTGTCCCGCGCTCGAAGCCCTCGGTTCCGGGGACGAGGAAGACCAGCGGCAGGCTCTCGGCGCGAACGAGGCCTTCCTTCATCACCGCGGCGTCGAGCTCGCGGCACTCGTTCTGCTCGATCCAGCGCAGCGTCCAGAAGCGCTCGATCGTGCGCTGAAAGTCCGCGTAGGCGGCGTAGGTGGCATCGAAGCCCGAGACGATCGCAAAGAGCGCCGCGTCCCTGGGCTTGAAGGGTGCGGCCAGGGCCGCGGTGCGCCCATGACGAGCGCAGGCGATGATCTGCCACTGGTTGACCAGGTCGGCGTAGCGGCGCAGCGGCGAGGTGGCCCAGGTGTATTGCGCGACCCCCATTCCCGCGTGCGGCAAGGGCTTCGTGCCCATGCGCACCTTGACGCCCGGCAGCAGGCTCGCCTGGCTGCGGTAGATCGCCGGCACGCCGAGGTCGGCCAGCCAGCCGCCCCAGGTGCTGTTGGCGAGGATCATGATCTCGGACACCAGCAGGTCCAGCGGCGCGCCGCGCCTGCGCGTCGTGATGATCACGCGCTCGTCCCCGGTCGGCGCGCCGGTGTCGGGCTCGAGCGCGAAGCTGTAGTCGGGCCGCGTGAAGGTCTCGGGCTTGCCGCGCACGATCTCCCGGCGCACCTTGAGCGCCTGCGCAAGGCGCCACGCGAAGGCGAGCTCGGCGGCGTGCGGGTAGCGTGCCTCGTCGCTGCCGTTCAGCGATGCTTCGGTGACAAGGGCCTCGACGGCGTCGTGGCGCAGGTTCGCGGCGATCGGCACGCGCTCGAGCCGGGTGCGGCTCTCGCCGATCTCGAGCGTGCTCTCGTCGATCTCGAAGTAGATGCTGACCGCAGGACAGTCGCGCCCTTCGATGAGGGTGTAACCCTGCACCACCTCGTCGGGCAGCATCGTCAGCTTGCCGCCCGGCATGTAGACGGTGGACATGCGGCTGCGCGCCAGCTTGTCGAGCGCCGAATCGGGCGTGATCGCCAGGCCCGGTGCCGCGATGTGCACGCCCAGCGTCACCCGGCCACTGCCCAGGCCCTGCACCGAGAGCGCGTCGTCGATCTCGGTGGTGTGCGCGTCGTCGATCGAGAAGGCCTGCACCGGCGCCAGCGGCAGCTCCTCGCGGATCTCCGGCGCCGGCAGCGGCGGGAATGCGGTGCCCTGCGGGAACTGCTCGAAGAGGAAGCGCTTCCAGTGGAACTGGTAGGGGCGGTCGATCGCCCCCGCGGCCTGCAGCAGCGCCAGCGGCGAGCGCTGCGTACGCCGCGCGGCCTCGACCACGGCCTTGTACTCGGCGCTGTTCTTGTCGGGCTTGAAGAGGATGCGGTAGATCTGCTCGCGCACCGGCTGCGGACATCTGCCTGCCGCGATCTCGTCGGCCCAGGCGTCGATCTGCGCGGCAAGCTGCCGCTTGCGCTCGATCGCAAGCAGCGCCGCCTTGACCGTCTCGGCGCTCGCCTTTCGGAAGCGTCCCTTGCCGGCGCGGCGAAAGTAGTGCGGCGCCTCGAACAGGCGCAGCAGCGCCGCCGCCTGCTGCTCGGCGCCCGCAGAATCGCTGAAGTACTCGCGCGCCAGCTCGCCGAAGCCGAATTCCTCGGCCGGCGCGAATTCCCAGGCCAGATCCAGGTCGATCTCCTGCGCCAGCGCCTGCGCACGCTGCAGCAGTTCGGAGGGCGACGGCTTGTCGAAGCGAAGCAGCACGTTCGCGGCCTTGACCTTGACGCGCTTGCCCGAATCGAGCTCGACCTGCACCGAGCTCTCCGTCTCGGACATCACGCGGCCGGCCAGGAACTTGCCGGCCTCGTCGAAGAGTGCGTAGCTCACGCCGCGATTGTCGCCGAGGGGCCGTGCCGCCAGCGGCGACCCGGCCGGCTCAGAGCGTCATGCCGCCCGAGACCTCGATGACGACGCCGTTGATGTAGCTGGCCTCGTCGCTGGCGAGGAAGGCGTAGACGTTGGCGATCTCCTCGGCCCGGCCCAGGCGCTTGAGCGGCACCTGATCGCGCAGCTGCTGCAGCACCTTGTCGGGGATGGTCTCGAGGATCGGCGTTTCGATGAAGCCCGGCGCGACCGCGTTGACGCGCACGCCCTTGGGGCCGAGCTCGCGGCTCCAGGTCTTGGCAAAGCCGATGACGCCGAACTTGGTGGCCGCGTAGTTCGTCTGCCCGAAGTTGCCGTAGATGCCGACGACGCTGCTCGCGTTCAGGATCACGCCGCTGCCCTGCGCGACCATCGTGTCGACCACCGCCTGCGAGCAGTGGAAGACGCCGCGCAGGTTGACGTCGACGACGGCATCGAACTGCTGCAGGCTCATCTTCTGCAGGCGCGCGTCCTTGGTGATGCCGGCGTTGTTGACGAGCACGTCGATCCGCCCATGCGCGGCCTTGACCTTGGCGACCATCGCGTCGACCTGGTCGCGCCGGGTGACGTCGACAAGATGGCCGAAGGCGCGGTCGGTTCGCCCGGCGGCGTCGGCGCACTGGGCGACGGCCTCGTCGATCGCGCCCGCGTGCATGTCGCAGAGGTGGACGATCGCGCCTTCGCGGACGAACTTGAGTGCGGTGGCCAGGCCGATGCCCTGGGCCGCGCCGGTGATGATGGCGATCTTGTTCTCGAGTCTCATGGTTTCAGTCTCAGGAAGTCCAGAAGGAAGGGAAGGTGATCGTCGAAGTCCGAGAGGCCGTGGTCGCTGCCCTCGATCAGCCGCATCGGGCAGCCCGCGTAGCGGGCGCTCATCTCGCGCCAGTCCAGCACCTCGTCGCCCTTGGCGATGATCGCGAGGTAGCGTTCGGGCCGGGTGATCGCCGTCGGGGCGAGGACGCGCAGCTCGTCCACGTATTCCGGTCTGAATTCGAAACGCTGGCTTGGGTCGTGGAACAGGGTCTGCTCGCCGACGTGTGGTGCGAGATCGCGCGCCGGGTCCACTGCCGGATTCAGCAGCACCGCGCGGCAGCCGGTGGCCTCGGCGAGCACCGTCGCGTAGAAGCCGCCGAGCGAGCTGCCGGCGACCGCGAATCGCCCTGCGGGCCAGGCGTCGAGGATCGCCCTCGCCGCCTCGATCGCGGCGCGCGGCGAGGGGGGCAGCTGCGGGCATTGCCAGACGAGCTCGGGCCGATTCCGCCGCAGCCAGTCCTGCAGGCGCAGGGCCTTGAACGAGCGCGGCGACGAACGGAAGCCGTGCAGGTAGAGCAGATGCGTCGGCGCGTCCGCCGCGTCGCCTGAACCGCCGCTCATTGCGCCGCCCCGGCGGCGAGCGCGGTCAGCAGTCGCCCGTGGATGCCGCCGAAGCTGCCGTTGCTCATGCAGACGATGTGGTCGCCCGTGCGCGCATCCTGCGCGATCGCCGCGACGAGGTCGTCGACCGTGTCGGCGACGACCGCGGCCTCGCCCAGCGGCGCCAGCGCCTCGCGTGCGCTCCAGCCATAGTCGCCCTGCAGGCAGTAGGAGCGATCCGCGTCCTCGAGCGCCCAGGGCAGTTGCGCCTTCATCGCGCCCAGCTTCATCGTGTTCGAGCGCGGCTCGAAGACCGCCAGCACGCGCTGACTGCCCGCGCCGGCCTTCGTGCGATCGCCGTCGAGGTGGCGGCGCAGCCCCTGCAGCGTCAGGTGGATCGCCGTCGGGTGGTGCGCGAAGTCGTCGTAGACGCGCACCCCGCGCACTTCGCCGCGCAGCTCGAGCCGCCGCTTGACGCTCGTGAAGCGGGCCAGTGCCTGCGCCGCGCGCGCGGGCGGCACCCCGGCGTGCTCGGCGGCGGCGATCGCGGCCAGCGCGTTGAGCTGGTTGTGCTCACCCAGCAGCGTCCACTCGACATGACCGAGCACCTGTCCGTCGCGCCACACCTCGAAGGCATGCGGTTCTCCGTGCGCGCAGAGCACGCCCGGGGCGTCGCCGGCGCCGCCGAAATGCTGCACCGGGGTCCAGCAGCCGCGCTGCAAGACGCGCCGCAGCGCCTCGTCCTGCGCGTTGACAACCAGGCGGCCGCTTGCCGGGATGGTGCGCACCAGATGGTGGAACTGCGTCTCGATCGCGGCCAGGTCGGGGAAGATGTCGGCGTGGTCGTGCTCGAGGTTGTTGAGCACGGCGGTGCGCGGCCGGTAATGCACGAACTTGCTGCGCTTGTCGAAGAGTGCGGTGTCGTACTCGTCGGCCTCGATGACGAAGTGTTGCCCGGTGCCCAGCCGCGCCGAGACGCCGAAGTTCTGCGGCACGCCGCCGATCAGGAAGCCGGGCGCAAGGCCCGCGTCCTCGAGGATCCAGGCGAGCATCGAGCTCGTGCTCGTCTTGCCGTGGGTGCCGGCCACCGCCAGCACGTGGCGACCGTGCAGCACCTGCTCGGCGAGCCACTGCGGCCCGCTCGTGTAGCGCGCGCCGGCGTCCAGGATCGCCTCCAGCAGCGGCATGCCGCGCTTGACGACGTTGCCGATCACGAACATGTCGGGCGCCAGGCGCATCTGCTCGCTCGACCAGCCCTCGATCAGCTCGATGCCCAGCGCCTGCAGCTGCTCGCTCATCGGCGGGTAGACGTTGGCGTCGCAGCCCGTCACCCGGTGGCCGGCTTCGCGCGCCAGCGCCGCGAGCCCGCCCATGAAGGTGCCGCAGATGCCCAGGACGTGGATGTGCATGTGCGGCGATTCTAGGAGCCGGGCCCTAACGGCCCCTTACTGTCGCGGGGCCCCGTCGCAAGGCTCCCGGCGTGCCCGCCTGCGGTCGTTCAGCGCGGGCGCGAGAGCTCGTACATCAGCGCCGCGGGCAGCGATTCGATGATCGCGTCGCGACCAACCCGGCTGTACTCACGCTCGCTGACGCGCTGTGTCTGCAGGCCCTGGCCGTCCTCGGCGAGCTCGATGAAGGCGAGCTTGGGCATCTCGGCGAGCAGGTCCAGGCGCAGGCGCTCGAAACGCTCTCCGCCCAGTGCACTCTCGTGCAGGACCGCGTGCGGGATGCCGCCGCGGCAGAACTCGCGTGCCTCCTCGACGGTGTTCACGTAATCGATCATCAGCCCCATGTGGCGGACCGCGTCGCGCACCAGGCTGCGCGTCTCGCGCCGCGCCGCGATCACGAGCAGGTGGCTGCCGGCCAGGGGCTTGGAGTTGATCCCCATGCGCTCGGCATCGGCGCGGTCGCGCAGCGCCGCGACTTCGCTCGGGTCGTTGACGGTGCGCGGGAATTCGATCGTCAGGCGCCCGGTCACGCCGTCCTCGTCGAGCCGGATCGGCAGTTCCATCGTGCGCGCCGCCTGTTCCAGCAGCCGCCACGAGATCGTGCGCAGCGGCGGATCGCCGAAGGCGACGAGGCTCGCGTCGACCTCCTCGTCGCTGAGGAAGCGAAAGCTGCACAGCAGCCGCGCGTAGACCGGCCACTCGTTGAGTTCGATGCGCATCTCCAGCCGTGCCCGCGCATGCTCCAGCGCCCAGGCGAGCAGCGCCTCGGCGAGCGTGAACATCAGCGCCGGATCGGCCATCACCTGCGCGGGCCCGAGCAGCTGTCGGACCTCGATGCCGCGCGCCAGCGCCTGCCGCCGGTGCTGCGTCACGGTCTCGCGCAGCAGCGCGGTCAGGTCCACGCGCTCGGGGGCCTGGCGCACCCGGCCGCTGGCCAGGCGCTCGATCTGCTGGCCCATGATGCCGGTCAGCCGCGCCCGCTCGATCTGCTCGCGCAGCTCGAGCAAGCCCTGGCGGCTGATCTTGCCGGTCGTCGCAACGGCGGTCACCTGTTCGAGCGCCCGAGACAGCGCTGCGGCCACTTCGCCGCCCAGCTGGCTCAGCAGCGCATGCCCGGATGATGCTGCCGGACCTTGCGGCGCAGCAGGGCGCGCGTCGTCGCCGGCAGCGGCGGCGGGAACGGGCAGGGCGGCGGAGTTCATCTTGCGGACCGGAGGGGCGAGGGCCTGGGGAGGGGCTCAAACAGGTTGGAACCCGGGGTCGAATCCTTGCTGCCGGAGGCGGGCCCTGCATGCGCGTGCGCGACCTCGGGCGCAGGCAGGATGTTCGCGATGCGGCCTCCGGCCGTCCACCCCGTGATCCAGGGACGAGCGTGCGAATGAGTGTCTTCGCCGCTGCCGGCGCACAGCGCTGGCGAAGCGGGCGCGGATAATGCCACGATGGCCCGCCTTCTGGTGTTGACATGGCTTTGCCTGGGGCTTGCCGGATGCGCGCCCGAGTTGAACTGGCGTCAGGTGCAGTTCGACGAGGCGGGCGTGAGCCAGCTCTTTCCCTGCAAGCCCCGGCGCCAGCAACGCACCATTCAGCTTGTTGGCCAGCCCCGGACGCTGGTTCTGCAGCTTTGCGACGCCGCAGGGGTGACGTGGGGGCTCGCCTACCTGAAGGTCGGCGAACCGGCAGAAGTCCCGGCCGTGCTCGACACGCTTGCCGCCGCGGCGCACGCCAATCTGGGTGCGGAACGCGGCGCGGCGCAGCCGCAGACGGTCGCGGGCGCAGGCGGCTATGCGGCTGCGGGCCGCTATCGGCTCTCCGGGCGTCGGCCGGACGGGCAGGCGATCGAATCGGCGCTGCTGCTCTACGCCCGCGGCACGGTCGTCGTGCAGCTGACGGCGCTGGGCCCGAAGCTGGACGACGCGGCTGTCGACGCCTTCCTCGCCGGGGCCAGCGCGCAGCCATGACCGCACCACCGCATCCCGAGGAGCGCCATTGGCTCGGTGCCTTCCTCGTCTTCGCGCTGGCCTACTTCCTCTCGGCGCTGCTGCGCGCGGTGACGGCGACGCTGGCGCCGAGCTTCAGCGCCGAGTTCGGGCTTGGTGCCGCAGATCTCGGACTGCTGGCCGGAGCCTACTTCCTGGGCTTCGCCCTGCTGCAGCTGCCGCTGGGCAGCGGACTCGACCGTCACGGACCGCGCCGCGTCGAGATCGGGTTGTTGCTGCTCGCGATCCTGGGTTGTGCGGTGTTCGCGGCATCCAGCGGCTTCGCGCAACTGGTGCTTGGCCGGCTGCTGATCGGGATGGGGGTTGCGGCCTGCCTGATGGCGCCGTTGACCTACTTCCGCCTGCACTTCGGCGACGCGCTGCAGTTGCAGTGCAATTCATGGATGCTGATGACGGGCTCGCTCGGCATGGTTGCCTCGACCGTGCCGGTGCAGCTGGCGCTGCCGGCGCTGGGCTGGCGCGGCCTCTTCTGGCTCATGGCGGTGCTGCTCGCCGTGGGCGCCGTGCTGCTGGCCTTGCGTCTGCCCGCCGACAGACCGGCAGGCGCGCTGGGCGAGGAGCGGGCGCGCGGCCGCTACTGGGCGATCGCCGGCCATCGGGAATTCCTGCGCCTGGCGCCGATCGGGCTGCTGCTGCACGGCGGCCTGCTGGCGCTGCAGGCCTTGTGGATCGGCCCCTGGTTGACCCGGGTTTGCGGCTGGTCGCCGGAGCAGGCGAGCGCGGGTCTGCTGCTCGTCAACGTCGGCATGCTCTGCGCCTTCCTGGGCTGGGGCTGGCTGCTGCCGCGGCTGCTGCGCCGGGGTTGGAGCGTGCACGGCCTGCTGAGCGCAGGTGTGCCGATCAGCCTCGCGCTGCTGCTGCTCAACGCCTGGCTCGGCGAACAGGCGCAGGCCTGGCACTGGATGCTGTGGTGCGTCGCGACCTCGGTGGTGGCCTTCGGCCAGCCGGCGCTTGCACAGGCCTTCCCGGTGCAGATGGCCGGCCGTGCGCTCTCGGCCTACAACCTCGTGATCTTCGGCGGCGTTTTTCTGCTGCAATGGGGGATCGGCGCCGGGGTGGACCTGCTGCAGGCGACCGGGGTCGCTGTCGTCGACGCCTTTCGCCTGACCGTTGCCGGCTTCGGCGTCCTGGCGCTGCTCGGCTATCTGTGGTTCCTCGGCCTGGCCTCGCAGTCTGCTCATAATCGAACACGACCGACCTGAGACATGACCCGCATCCTGCTCGTGGCCCATGCACCGCTCGCCTCGGCGTTGCGCGAGGTTGCGATGCACGTCTTCCCCGAGTGCGCGGCGACGATGGAAGTCGTCGATGTCCAGGTGAGTCAGGATGCCGCGCAGATCGAGGCGCTGCTGCGGCAGCGGCTGGAATCCCATTCCGACGAGGAAACGCTGATCCTCGTCGACGCCTTCGGAGCCACGCCCTGCAACGCCGCGCAGCGGGCCTGCGACGGCCTGCGTGCGCAGGTCGTTGCAGGCGTCAACGTGCCGATGCTCTGGCGTGCGCTGTGCTACCGGGAGGAGCCGCTGCAGGCACTGATCGAGCGCGCCCTGGCCGGTGCGGCGCAGGGCGTGATGCGCGTGCCTGCGGGCAACGCCGATGCAACGGTCCCGCAAGGCCTGACCTGCAGATGATCAAGTCCAACATCCTCATCGTGAACAAGCTGGGGCTGCACGCGCGCGCCTCGGCCAAGCTCACCAAGCTCGCCGGCAGCTTCGAGAGCGAGGTGCACCTGGCGCGCAACGGCCGGCGCGTCAACGCCAAGAGCATCATGGGCGTGATGATGCTGGCTGCGGGCATCGGCAGCGAGATCGAGATCGAGGTCGACGGCCCCGACGAGGACGCCGCGATGCAGGCGCTGCGCGCGCTGATCGACGACCGTTTCGGAGAAGGCGAATAAGAGGGTCGTGACGCCCCGCCACCACCCTGCGCGCCATGAGCATCCAGATCTTCGGCATGGCAGTCTCGCGAGGGGTGGCGATCGGTCGCGCCGTGCTCGTGGCGTCGAGCCGGATCGACGTTGCTCACTACTTCGTCCCGGCCGAGCAGGTCTCGGCCGAGATCGAGCGCCTGCGGCAGGCGCGCGACGCAGTGGTCGCCGAGCTGGCCGCGCTCAAGGCCGACCTCGCGCCCGACGCGCCGCCCGAACTGCCGGCGCTGCTCGACGTGCATCTGCTGCTGCTGCAGGACGAGACCCTGAGCGGGGCGACCAAGCAGTGGATCGCGGAGCGCCACTACAACGCCGAGTGGGCGCTGACGGCGCAGCTCGAGATACTCGCCCGTCAGTTCGACGAGATGGAGGACGACTACCTGCGCGAACGCAAGGCCGACGTCGAACAGGTGGTCGAGCGCATGCTTCAGGCGCTGGCCCGTGCCTCGGGGAGGATGCGACCGAGCCTCGACGCCGGTCTGCGCAACGGCGCGGTGCGGGACTTCGGCGGCGAGGAACCGCTGGTGCTCGTCGCCAGCGATATCGCTCCGGCGGACATGCTGCAGTTCAAGCGCAGCGTCTTCACCGGCT
>JAIXKN010000052.1 GCA_026932425.1 Burkholderiales bacterium | reverse complement strand
GCCTGGGCGGGGACGGCGCTGGGCTGGCCGCTGCGCGACACCGCCCTGCACGCGATGGGCCTGGGCTTCGTGATCTCGATGGTCATGGGGCACGCGCCGGTGATCCTCCCCGCCGTGGCCCATGTGCGCCTGCTCTACGGCTGGCCCTTCTACCTGCCGCTGATCACGCTGCACCTCACGCTGCTGATGCGCCTGGCCGGCGGGCTGGTGGACAACGAGTGGCGCGCGCTCGGCGCCGCCGGCAACGCGGTGGCGATCGCCTGGTTCGCGCTCACGGTCATCGGCTCGATCTTCGCGGCGCGGCGCCAGGCGCAGCGCCGCCTCGCCCGAGCCCGGGCTTGAGACGCCGCAAGCCGCGTCCATTTCGCGCCGCCCGGGCTGCGCGTCCTGCTGGGGCGCGGCTTAAAGTCCGGGCTTCGCGCGCGCCGCATGCGGGGCGCGATCACGACGGCCGGGGCCTCCCCGGCCGCGGTTCCATCACCACTGGGTCCACGCCTTCGGGGAATTGCCGAACATGAGCAGCGTTCGCTACGAGCTGCGCGGCCACACCGCGCTCATCACCCTGGACAACCCGCCGGTCAACGGCCTGGGCGCGGCGCTGCGCAGCGGCATCATGCAGGCGCTCGACCAGGCGCTGGCCGACGCCGCCGTCCAGGCCATCGTGATCACCGGCAGCGAGCGCGCCTTCTCCGGCGGCGCCGACGTCAAGGAGTTCGGCACCCCGCTGGCCACGCAGGAGCCGCGGCTGCCGGCGGTGATCGCCGCGCTCGAGGGTGCGGCCAAGCCCGTCATTGCCGCGATCAGCGGCGTCTGCATGGGCGGCGGGCTCGAGCTCGCGCTGGGCGCGCACTACCGCGTCGCCCGAGCCGATGCGCAGCTGGCGCTGCCCGAGGTCAAGCTCGGCCTGATGCCCGGCGCCGGCGGCACGCAGCGCCTGCCGCGCGCGATCGGCCTGCAGGCGGCGCTCGAGATGATCGTCACCGGCGCAACGGCCAAGGCCGCGAAGTTCCAGGGCAGCGCGCTGCTCGACGCGATCGCCGAGGGCGACTCGGTGGCGGCGGCGCTCGAGCTCGCGCACCGCATCGTCACCCAGGGACTGCCGCGCAAGCGCCTGCGCGACATCACGATCAGCGATCCGGGCGCGCAGGCCGCACTGCAGGCGATGCGCGAATCGGTCGCCAAGACCTCGCGCTTCCTGCCCGCGCCGGGCAAGTGCATCGACGCCGTCGAGATGTGCCTGACCACGCCCTTCGACGAGGCGCTCGCGCGCGAGCGCGAGACCTTCCTCGCGCTGCTCGGCAGCCCCGAGGCGCGCGCGCTGCGCCACATCTTCACCGCCGAGCGCGCCGCATCCAAGGTGCCCGGCATCCCGGAAGGCACGGCGCTGCGCCCGATCGCGCGCGTGGGCGTCATCGGCGCCGGAACCATGGGTGCCGGCATCGCGATGAACTTCCTCTCCGCCGGCATCCCGGTGGTGCTGCTGGAGATGAAGCAGGAGGCGCTGGACCGCGGCGTGGCCACGATCCGCCGCAACTACGAGGGCACGGTGAAGAAGGGTCGCCTCACCAATGCCCAGCTCGAGGCGAACATGGAGCGGCTCACACCCACCCTCGCCTACGATGGCCTGCGCGACGTCGATCTCGTGATCGAGGCCGTGTTCGAGAACCTCGAGGTCAAGCGCCAGGTCTTTACGACGCTGGACGACACCTGCAAGCCCGGCGCCATCCTCGCCTCCAACACCTCGTACCTGAACATCGACAGCATCGCCGGCTTCACGCGCCGCCCGCAGGACGTGCTGGGCCTGCACTTCTTCAGCCCCGCCAACGTGATGCGGCTGCTCGAGGTCGTGCGCGGTGCCAAGACCGCGCCCGACGTGCTCGCCACCTGCATGGCGCTCGCGAAGAAGATCGGCAAGATGGCGATCGTCTCGGGCGTCTGCGACGGCTTCATCGGCAACCGCATGCTCGCGCGCTACAACGCCGCAGTCGCCGGGCTGATCGCCGCCGGCGCCTCGCCGCAGCAGCTCGACGGCGCACTGCAGGCCTTCGGCATGGCGATGGGCCCCTGCCGCGTCGGCGACCTCGCGGGCCTGGACATCGGCTGGGCCACGCGCAAGCGCCGCGCCGAGGAAGCCGGCGTCCCCTTCGTGCCGATCATCGCCGACAAGCTCTGCGAGGCCGGGCGCTTCGGCCAGAAGACCGGGGCCGGCTGGTACCGCTATGAGGCCGGCTCGCGCGAACCGATCCCCGACCCGGTGACGCAGCAGATCATCGACGCCTACCGCGCCGAGCGCGGCATCGTGCCGCGCGAGGTCAGCGACGCCGAGATCGTCGAGCGCTGCATGTTCGCGCTGGCCAACGAGGGCGCGCGCATCCTCGAGGAAGGCATCGCCGCGCGCGCCTCGGACATCGACCTCGTCTACCTGAACGGCTACGGCTTCCCGCGCCACCGCGGCGGGCCGATGTTCAACGCCACACTCGTCGGCCTGCCCGAGGTCGTCAAGGCGCTGCAGCGCTTTGCCGCCGAGCCGGGCGCCGACGCCTTCTGGCAACCCGCGCCGCTGTTACTGAAGCTCGCGGCCGAAGGCAAGGGCTTCAGCTGAAGCCGGCAGCGGCGGCGCCGCCCGCAGCGCCGCCGCGCTGCGGATAGCGCTCGTAGACATGCTCGAAGAGCGCCGAGCACTTCTGCTCGAAGAGCTCGCGCGTGTAGGTCTGCGGCAGGCCGCCATCCAGCGTGTCCTCGATCGCGAGCCTGAGCGTCGAGCGCGCCGCGGCCTTCTGCCGCCACTCGACGACGAGCAGACCCTCGATCCTGGCCAGCAGTTCGCGCGCGACCTTCTTCACTTCGGCGCGCTCCGCCGCGTCGAGCTCGGGCGCCGGCCGCGTGAGGATGTCGAAGATCACCAGCTCCTCCTCGCTCAGCCGCTCGCGCACGTGGCGCTGCTCCTCCTCGTCCAGGCTCTTCGAGAGCTGCAGCAGCGCAAGGAAGAGCTGCTCGATGTTGCGGCTGCCGCTGTTGTAGCTCTCGATCAGCGCCGCGAAGGTCTCGTTGAAGTCGGTGCGCGTGCGGTTGACGGCGAGCATCCGCCCGATCCGCGCCTGGATCGCCGCCCTCAGCATCTCGAGCTCGGTGTTGCGGTGGCGCGAGGCACCGAAGCGCTGCGCCAGCGCCTGGAAGTCGATGCGCGAGAGGTCGATCGCCGGCGGCCCGCCCTCGCGGATCTCGAGCCCGACGATGGCCTCGTCCAGCAGGCCGCCGATCCGCGCGAGCACCGCGCCCACGTCCGGCCGCTCGGGGTTCAGCCGCGCGCGGATCGCCGCCGCCAGCTCGGCCAGGCCGCGCGCACGCCCCGCGAACTCGGTGGTCGCCGGGTCGGGCTTGACCGCCTGGAAGAGCGTCGTCACCGCCTGCGCGTGGCCGAGGAACTCGCGCCGCAGCGCCTCGGGCGCGATCAGCGCATCGACCGCCGCGGCGACGGCGTTCAACCGCTGCAGGCCGGCCTGCGGCGCGTCCGATGCGTCCGTGGCTTCCAGCGCCGCCAAGTCCACCCCCTGCTGCGCGCAGAAGGCGCTTGCCGAGTCCAGCGCCTGCCGCAGTGCGGCGACGAGCTCGGCCTTGTCGCGCAGCGGATTCGCGCCGCCATGCCCCGCGCCGTAGATCGCCAGCGCCCGCTCCAGCGACGCGAAGACGTTGGCGTAGTCGACGATCAGGCCGCTGTGCTTGCCCGGGAACACGCGGTTGGCGCGCGCGATCGTCTGCATCAGCGTGTGGTTGCGCATCGGCTTGTCGAGGTAGACGGTCGTGCAGCTCGGCGCGTCGAAGCCGGTCAGCCACATCGCGCAGACGAAGACGATGCGCAGCGGGTCGTTCACGTCCTTGAAGCGCTGGTCCAGCCCCGGCTCGGACTCGTTCATGCGCTTGCGGTGCGGCGCGATGTCCAGGCCCAGGCGGCGCATCTGCTCGACCTCGTTCTGCGCCGGCGAGACGACGAGCGCCATCTCCGTGCCCTGCAGCAGCGCCAGCCGCTGCCTGAGCTCGGCCTTGCGCGCGTCGCGGCGCGCCTGCCCGGCGCTGAGCTCGCCACCCGGCGGCTGCAGCGCGAGCTCGCCCAGCGCCTGCTGCACGCGCGCCGTCTCCTCAGCCCAGAGCCTTTGCACCTTGTCGTGCATCCTCAAGGCCGTGGCCTTGTCGATCGAGACGACCATCGCCTTGCCGACGACGGACTGCCCCGCCGCCGCGAGCGGCGCACGGCCGAGGAAGTGGCGCACGATGTCGGCGGCCACCGTCTCCAGCCGGTCGTCGCGGGTGATCAGCTGGTACTGCCGCCCGAGCAGACCCGCCAGCCGCTCCTCCTGCGCGTCGTCGAGCTCGGCGTCCTCGATCACGCGGTAGATGTCGTCGCTCAGCTCCGGGTTGACGAGCGCGAGCTCCGGCGTGCGGTTCTCGTAGTAGAGCGGCACCGTCGCGCCGTCCTCGACCGACTGCTGGAAGTCGTAGATCGAGACGTAGTCGCCGAAGACCTCGCGCGTGCGCTCTTCGCCGGCGATCAGCGGCGTGCCGGTGAAGGCGAGGAAGGTCGCATGCGGCAGCGCGGCGCGCATGTTGAGTGCCAGCGTGTCGTACTGGCTGCGGTGCGCCTCGTCGGTGAGCACGATGACGTCGGCGCGCTCGGTCAGGCGCTCGTCGGTCTGGAACTTGTGGATCAGCGTGAAGACGTAGCGGTGGTTGCCGCGCAGCAGCTCGCGCAGCTGCGCGCCGCTGCGCGCATGGCAGGCGTCGCCCTCGGCGCCGGAGACGGCGCCCACCGCCTTGAAAGTCCGCGCGATCTGCTGATCGAGCTCGACGCGGTCGGTGACGACGACGAAGGTCCAGTTGCCGGCGAGCCTGCGCAGGACCTTCTGCGCGAAGAAGACCATCGAGTAGCTCTTGCCGCTGCCCTGCGTCTGCCAGAACACGCCGCCGCGCCCGTGGCCCTCGCGCAGCGCCTGCTGCATCGAGGCGATGGCCTTGTTGACGCCGATGAACTGGTGGTTCTGCCCGATGATCTTCACGAGCCCGGCCTGCTCCTCGGAGAAGAGCGTGAAGTTCTCGGCCAGGTCCAGCAGCCGGCTGCGCTCGCAGGTGCCGCGCAGCATCACCTCGAGCGAGACGCGGCGCGGCTCGTCCTCGCGCTCGACGCGCTTCCACTCGAAGAAGCGCCCCCAGTCGGCGGTGAGCGAGCCCACGCGGCTGTCGGTGCCGTTGCTGGCGATCAGCAGCGCGTTGAACGCGAAGAGCTGCGGCACCTGCTGCTTGTAGTGCGTGAGGTTCTCGTCGAAGGCCGCGCGCGCCGGCACGCCCGGCTTCTTCAGCTCGATCACCACCCAGGGCAGGCCGTTGACGAAGCCCACCAGGTCGGGCCGGCAGGTGTAGAGGCTGCCGAGCACGCTGAACTGGCCGACCAGCAGGAAGTCGTTGCCCTGCGGCTGCTCCCAGTCGATGACGCGCACGCGCTCGGTCTTCTGCCCGCCGTGCTCGGGGTCGGGCACCGAGACCGCGATACCCTCCTTCAGCAGCCGGAAGACCTCGCGGTTGGCCGCGGCCAAGCTCATCGCCGAGCGGTCGCGCACCAGCTCGTCGATCGCGCGCTCGATCGCCGCCTCCGGCAGCCCGGGGTTCAGCCGCAGCAACGCCGCCCGCAGCCGCGGCAGCAGCACCACCTCGGCCCGCGTCTCGCGCCCGAGCGTCCCCTGCACCCCCAGCCGCTCGTCCCGCGCCGACAGCGTCTGCCAGCCGAGCTCGGCAAACAGCGCGATCGCCGGACGCTCGACGAGCTGGGCTTCGGTGTAGGGGTGGGGGCTCATCGCGACCCGTCACAGGTGACGCGCCGGGTCCATGCGCGAATGCAGGATGCGGATGACCGCGATGCCTTCATCCTCGATCCGGTAGTAGACGACGTGGCTGCCTGCCGACGCGTACCGATAGCCGGGGCGGATCGCTGAGGCGTCGCGTCCCGCGGCCGGCGCCTCGGCGAGACGCTCGCAGGTCCCTCTGATCAAGCCGGTGTAGCGCACGGCCTGTTCCAGGCTCCAGTGCTCGACGCTGTAGTCGAAGATAGCCTCCAGATCCACCAGTGCGGCGGGGCTGAGCCGGTACTCGGCCACGGTGGTGCGTCAGCGCTCGTGTTGCGCGCGCTTGCGTTCGACGAACGCGGCGAAATCGAAGGGCTGCGGCGTGCCGCTCTGCTCGCCTTCGATCAGCGCCTGGCGCAGCGCCTGCAACTCTGCGCTGCGCTCCTGCTCGCGCCGGATCAGGTCGCGGATCAGTTCGCTGTCGTTCGTGAAGCGCCCGGCACGAACCTGCGCGGCAATCCACCGGTCCTGCTGGTCGGTGACGGTGATGGTCTTGCGAACGATACTCATGGTGCGGCTCCTGCTTCGAAGATGCCTTCATCGATTTCGTATGAACTTATCATACTTTCGGTGCAGTCCGGCGGCGCACCCGCACGCGGTCATGCGGCCAACATCTCGACATCGATCTGCCCCGAGAGCAACCGCGGCAGCAGCAGGTCGCGGGTGCGGCGGAGGGTTTGGATTTGGCGTTGGAGCGCAAGCATTTGGCCAGCCAACGGCGCAGCAATGGCCTCGAACCGATCGACGAGGCCTCTTGGCGGCAGCAGGAAATCGATGGTCTTGAAAACGCCGCGGCTGATTTCCTTGAACGTTGCGCCGGATGCCATGCGCTGAAAGACCGGGACGTTCTCGGTCAGCCAATGGAACAGGAAGCAGAGCGGCACGCGTTCATTCGGCATGCACGTGATGAAGCCTTGATTGGTGCACGCGGGTTGCGTGTTGATGGCGATGGCGCCGATGGTGGCCCGGCTGGTCAGCATGATGCTGTTGGCGGGGAACAATTTGGCCGAGCTCTTTGCCAGGCCGAGTTCCGTGATGTGGTCGCCGGAATCGTCCATGAACATGGTGCCGGCGCCGGTCAGGTCGCTGGGTGAATACCACTGGATCGTGCCACCGTCCCAATATTCTTCGTTCTTGCGCGAAGGCGTGCCACCGCCGGAAATATCGAGGGTGTCCCCGACCGTCGTCACCTCCCACCCCTGCGGAATCTCGCCGAGGGGAGACGGGACGCGGGGCACGTGCTCGTGGCCGGGGAAGCGGAAGTGGACGAACCACTCGCGGTAGAGGGCGCGGGCCATCGTCTCCAGAATCCGGCTGCGCCGCTGGCTGTTTTCGATCAGCTCGTCGTAGGCCGACAGGATGCCGGCGATGCGGCGTTGGAGGGGGAGCGGGGGAACAGCGATTGAGAATTTCCGAATCATCTCTTGATTCAGATTCTGTTGTGCAGCCCCTTGTGCCTGAACTGTTAGGTCGCCTCTATTAAGCAGTAGCGCATAAAAAATAAAACGCCAATCCGCCTTCTGATCATCAATGACCAGTCCACATATTGCTTGGTTAACCGTCGCTGGTTTTCGGAGCCAGCCGAGCTGCCCCACGTTAGCGCCATACATTGCGATCAGTACCGTATTCGCCGGATAGTATTTGGCCGATGAATTATTTAAGCCATCGTCACTTATCCGTTCTTCGGTTGTATCAATCGCACAATCAAGTAATTCTTTGGATTTGACCCAAAGGTGCCCATCTGTGCCGGTTGCGTAATACTCCGGATTTTTGCGCGAAGGGGTGCCTCCGCTTGAAATCAATTTACTTATTGATTCGAGCGTTGCAGTTGTCATCCTCACGCCCCCAGAATCCCCGCCACATTCGCGGCAATGGTCTGCTCCAGTTCCCGCGCCTGCACGTTCAAGGTCTCCAGCTCCTCGTTCAGCGCCTGCAACTGCTCGCGGAAGTCCTCGTCGCTCACGTCCTCGCCCGGCGCCACGCCGACGTAGCGGCCGGGGTTGAGCGACCAGCCCTGGGCCTCGATCTCGGTCAGCGTCGCCACCTTGCACAGGCCCGGCACGTCGGCGTAGGTTGGGGCTTCGCCGAACACTTCCTTGAGCTTCGCCTCGGTCTCGGCGCCGCCGGTGGTGAGGTCGATGGCTTCGCCGCGGTACAGGCGCACAAGGTTGGCGATGAAGCCGATCTGCGCGGGCGTCCAGTCGCGGTGCGCGCGGTCGACCTG
>JAIXKN010000048.1:64885-69708 GCA_026932425.1 Burkholderiales bacterium | reverse complement strand
GCGGTGCAGCTGGCGCGTCACAGCAAGGGCGCGCGCGTGCTCGGCGCGGGACGCGCGCTGTCGGTTCCGGTGCCCGCGCCGGGGACGGCGCTGACGCTCGACGAGACGCTGGTGATGCGCCATGCGAGCCAAGGCCAGCGCATCTTCACGCACGAGGACGCGCTGCTGGCCGAGCGCCTCGTCGAGCAGGTCTGCCGCACGCTGGCCCACGACCGCGCGCTCGAGCAGGGTCGCAGCGAGGAGCGCCAGCGCATCGCGCAGGACCTTCACGACGACATCGGCGCGCGGCTGCTGACGCTGATGTACAAGGCCACCGATCCCGAGATCGAGGATTACATCCGGCACACGCTGCAGGACCTGAAGACGCTCACACGGGGGCTGGCCGCGGGAAGCCAGACCCTGTCCGAAGCCGCCGGCGAGTGGAAGGCCGACCTCGGCCAGCGCCTGTCGGCCGCGGGCATCGAGCTCGACTGGCGCCTGCACGAAGCGCGCGAGCTGGCGCTCGGGGTGGTGTCGTGGTCGGCGCTGACGCGCATCCTGCGCGAACTGGTCAGCAACTCGATCATGCACGCACAGGCCTCGCGCGTGATCGTGGAGCTCCAGGTCACGCACGATGAAGTGCAGCTCGTCGTCAGCGACAACGGCCGCGGCGGCGATCCGCAAGCCTGGGTGCACGGGCTTGGCATCGGCGGCGTGCGCAAGCGCGTGCGCACGCTGGGCGGACGGGTTCACTGGAGCGAGGTGCCCGGCGGCGGCATTCGCTGCGAGGTGCGGATCCCCGCGCCGGGCGCGGGCGACGGCCGCGTCACGGCCGCCTGAACGCGGGTCGTCGGCATCGACGCCCCGCAAGAAGGCACGCGAGAGGCGGGCTCGGGCCACAATGGCTGCATGGAACTCGCGATCGAGCATCTGCCCGCATCGGGCCAGCCCGAGCAGCTGGTGCTGCTGCTGCACGGCTGGGCGCAGGAGCCGCGAGCGTTGGCGCCGCTGGCCGGGGCGCTCTCGCGCGAGTTCCCGCAGGCCGCCGTGCTCGTCCCCGAGGCGCCGACGCCGGCCGAGGGCGGGCGACGCGGGCGCATGTGGTATTCGATCGAAGGGCTGCAGCAGGATCCGTCGCCCTGGGCCGCCCGCGTTGCCGAGCAGCTCGAGCAGCTCGAACCCTGGGTGCGGGCGCAGCAGCAGCGGCTGCGCGTGCCGGCGCCGGCGACCTGCCTGGGCGGCTTCTCCCAAGGGGCGCTGCTGTCGCTCGAACTCGTGGCCCGGCACGACGGCATCGCGGGGCGCGTGCTCGCCTTCGGCTCGCGCTACTGCACGCTGCCGGCTGCGGCACCGCGGCTCACGACGCTGCACCTGCTGCACGGTCGGGACGATGCGATCTTCACGCTCGCCGACGTGCAGCAGGCCTTCGATCATCTGGCGCAGCAGCGCGGCGATGTCACGCTCGACGTCGCGCACGGCGTGGGTCACGAACTGCACCCCGCGCTGATCGAGTGCGCGCTGCAGCGCCTGCGCAGCTACATCCCGCGACGCACCTGGGAGGAGGCGCTGGGCGCCCTGCCCGTCCACCAGGAAGGCCAGCGCGCCGCGCACTGAAGCCTGACCCGCCCTCGCCGTCATTCACGATGCTCTACCTCCTCTCCCCCGCCAAGCGCCTGGACTACGAAACGCCGGTCCCGGCAGCCGTCGCGCGCCGCGCGACCGAGCCGCTGTTCACCGGGCGCGCTGCCGAGCTGATCGAGCTGATGCGCGGCAAGTCACCGGCCGAGGTCGCGTCGCTGATGAAACTCTCGGACCCGCTGGCGCTGCTGAACGTCGGCCGCTACGCGGCCTGGCAGGAACGCGCGGATGACAGCAACAGCAAGCCCGCGGTGCTGGCCTTCGCCGGCGACGTCTACGAGGGCCTGCAGGCGGCCACCCTCAAGGTCGCAGACCTCGACTGGGCACAGCGTCATTTGGTGATCCTGAGCGGCCTCTACGGTGCACTGCGTCCGCTGGACCGGCTGCAGCCCTACCGGCTGGAGATGGGCACGCCGCTGCGCAACGCCCGAGGCAAGGACCTGTACGCGTTCTGGGGCGACACGCTGGCGGCCTACCTCGACGAGCGGCTGCAGCAGGCACGCAGCCCGGCCGTCGTCGTCAACCTGGCGTCGAACGAGTATTCGCGTGCGGCCCTGCGCCCGAGCCTGAAGGCGCGCGTCATCGAATGCGTGTTCGAGGACTGGAAGGGCGGGCGCTACCGCATCATCAGCTTCTACGCCAAGCGCGCCCGCGGACTGATGGCGCGCTGGGCGATCGAGCAGCGCGTGGACATGCCCGAGCGGCTGCCCCGGTTCGAAGCCGAGGGCTATGCTTTCGCCGCGGCGGATTCCGACGCGGACCGCCTCGTTTTCCGGCGCCGGGTGGCGCCCGATTGACGCGTGGGCCGGCCTGGGCCCCGGACGCGTCGCGCAGCCGGTCGTGAAGAACGACCCGGCTCGAAGCTTGTGGAGGATGAAGACGATGGGAACGATGATCAGCTATCAACGCCCAGACGGCCAGACCGTCCAGGGTTATCTGGCCGAACCGGACAACGGCAGCGGCGCGCCCGGCGTGGTCGTGATCCAGGAGTGGTGGGGCCTGAACGACCAGATCCGCGGCGTTGCCGATCGGCTTGCCGCCGCGGGCCTGCGCGCACTCGTGCCCGATCTCTACCGCGGCAAGTCGACGGTCGAGGCCGAGGAGGCCAACCACCTGATGACGGGGCTGGACTTCGGCGCCGCGGCCTCGCAGGACATCCGCGGCGCGGTGCAGCACCTCAAGCAGGGCTCACCCAAGGTCGGCGTCACCGGCTTCTGCATGGGCGGCGCGCTGACCGTGCTCTCGGCGGTGATGGTCCCCGAGCTCGACGCGACGGTCGTCTGGTACGGCATGCCGCCGCTCGAGTTCGTCGATGCCACGAAGATCAAGGCGCCGATGATGGCGCACTGGGGGACCCAGGACGAGTTCTTCGGCGAAGCCGGCGTCGATGCGCTGGAAGCCAAGCTGCGCGAGGCCAAGGTCGATTACACCGGCCACCGCTACCTGGCGCACCACGCCTTCGCCAACGAGACCGCGCAGGGCCCGGGGCGCATCCCCGCAACGCAATACGACGCCGCCTGGGCGCAGATGGCCTGGGACCGCACGCTGCGCTTCTTCGGGCGGCACCTCGGCTGAGGTGAGCGTCACCTTCGCACTCGCGGGCGGTTCACGACCGCCTCGGGTGCCGGACGAGCACGATCGATCGAGGTCATGACCGACGCCCTCGTCACGGCCGAACTGCGACGCTGGCTGCTGGCCCAGCTCGAGGCAGGCCGCAGTTCGGCCGCCATCCTCGCCGCGATGCGCGACGCCGGCTGGGGGCACGCGCAGGCCGCTGCGACGCTGGAGCAGGTCGTGGCGGAATCGGAGGAAGGAACAGGCGTGCGTGGGCAAGGACGCACGCCTGCGCCCGGGTCATCCGGTCTGCCAAGCGGATCGCGTGCGCAGCAGATGTCGCCGGCTGACATCGCCAGCCAGCTTGCCGCCGGCCCGGCCACGAATGACGACTCCACCGCCTCGATGCCCGGGCCTGCGCTCGATGGCGCGCCGTCGCAGATCGTCGCGGACGGGCATCGGGTGCAGGTGCTCGCGGTGATGCAGCGCCCGCGGCTGGTCGTCTTCGGCGGCCTGCTGGACGATGCCGAATGCGACGCGCTCGTCGAGCTGGCGCGCCCGCGGCTTGCGCGCAGCGAGACGGTCGACACCGCGACCGGGGGCAGCGAGGTCAACGCCGCGCGCACCAGCGACGGCATGTTCTTCGGCCGCGGCGAGACCCCGCTGCTGACCCGCATCGAACGGCGCATCGCGGCGCTGCTGCGCTGGCCCATCGAGCGCGGCGAAGGGCTGCAGGTGCTGCGCTACCGCCCGGGTGCGGAGTACCGGCCGCATCACGACCACTTCGATCCGGAGCGCCCGGGCAGCGCGGCCGTGCTCGCGCGCGGCGGGCAGCGTGTCGCCACCCTCGTGATCTACCTGGCCTCGCCGGACGGCGGTGGTGCAACGAGCTTTCCGGACGCAGGTATCGAAGTCGCTCCGGTCAAGGGCAACGCAGTCTTCTTCGCCTACGAGGCGCCGCAGCCCTGGACCCGCACGCTGCACGGCGGTGCCCCGGTGCTCGGCGGCGAGAAGTGGGTCGCGACCAAGTGGCTGCGGCAGCGGCGCTTCGATTGAGCGTCCGCAGCCCGACACGCGCCATCCCGCGCAAGCGCCGCTGTCGAACTGCAGCACCGCCGCAACCGGCGGAAGCTGCGCAACGCGCGCGCCCGCTGCGCGCTCGATCGCCTTTGCGATACTGGACCGCGTGAGTCTGCTGCCTGCCGATCATCCGCAACGCCTCGCCTTGGCCGACGAGGTGCACGCGCGCCCGCCCCTGGCGCTGCGCGCACCGGCGCGGGCGAGTCACCTGGCGGTGCTCGTCGATCCGGGCGAGCGTGCCGCCGAACGCGAGCACCTCGCGCAGCTCTGCCACGCGCTCGGCCGGGCCCTGCCTGCGGCCGACGCCGACCAGGTGATGCTCGAATCCGGGGATCTGCAGATCAAGTGGGAGCGCCACGGCGAGTTCTCGGGCTATACCGTGGTCGCCGGAGCCGGGTCGATCGAAGCGAATGCAGCGATCGGTGCGGCCGATGCGAGCGGCGCCAATGGGTCTGGCGATCACCAGCGCCTTGGCAGCGGCGCGTTCGCGCCGACGGCGCTGTCACGGCTGCCCGCGGGCTGGCTCGAGGCGGTGCCCGGCGCGACTGTCGTCGCCGCCCATGCCCTGGTCC
>JAIXKN010000048.1:41089-64875 GCA_026932425.1 Burkholderiales bacterium | reverse complement strand
GGCTGGCTCGAGGCGGTGCCCGGCGCGACTGTCGTCGCCGCCCATGCCCTGGTCCTGCCGGCGCCGGAGCCGGCAAGCGCTCCGGAGCTGGCCGGCTGGTTCGGCCCCGATGCCACGGTGATCGGCGCGCAGGTGGCCGATGGCGAGGCCTGCGCCTACACCGACTTCCGGCTGCACGACGATGGCTGCACGCGCTTCGTGCTGCTCGACCACGGCCTCACGCCGCGGCGCGCCGGGCGCGTGCTGCAGCGTCTCTTCGAGATCGAGGTCTACCGCATGCTCGCGCTGCTCGCGCTGCCGCTGGCGCGGCAGCTCTCGCCGCGCGCACGGCGCATCGAGGCCGAGCTTGCCGAACTGACCGCCGGCATCGCGCGCGACGAAGGCCAGGACGAGACCCTGCTGCGCGAGCTCACGCGCCTGGCGGCGGAGATCGAGCAGTGCCTGTCGTCGAGCCAGTTCCGCTTCGGCGCGTGTCGCGCCTACAGCGAACTCGTGGACAGGCGCATCGACGACCTGCGTGAGGAGCGCCTGCCCGGGCTGCAGACGATCCGCGGCTTCATGGCCCGCCGCTTCTCGCCGGCGGTGAGCACCTGCGCCAGCGTCTCGCAGCGGCTGCACCAGCTCTCCGAACGCGTCGCGCAGGCGAGCACGCTGCTGGCCACGCGCGTGGGCATCGCCCGCGAGCGACAGAACCAGGCGCTGCTGGCGTCGATGGACCGGCGCGCCCGGCTGCAGCTGCGCCTGCAGCAGACGGTCGAGGGTCTGTCGGTCGCGGCGATCGCCTACTACGCCACGGGTCTGGCCGGCTACCTCGTCAAGGCGGCCAAGGCCGCCGGGCTGCCGCTCAACCCCGATCTCGCGGTCGGCCTGCTCGTCCCGGTGCTGGTGCTGGCGGTGTACCTCGCGGTCCACCGCGCGCGCAAGCTCGTGCACGGCGCCGACGACGGGCACTGAGCAGCCCCAGGGCCGGGCTGCGCCCGGCCGCTCTCCCCGCGGACGATCAGGCAAAGTGGCAGAAGCACATCTGCCCGAGAACCATCCGCGGCCCCGCAGGGCCTGACATGCGTGCACCGTCCACGGTATAACGCCCGGGCTCACCACCGCCGGGATCGAACTCCGATGCTCACCACCCTGCACGAACTCCTTGCCCGTGGCGAGGCCACCGCACCCGCGCTCGCGGCCCCCAGCCGCCCCACGATGACCCACGGCGCGCTACGCGCGCAGGTCGAGCGCACGTTGGCCACGCTGAACGCCGGCGGCATCGGCCGCAACGACCGCGTCGCGATCGTGCTGCCCAATGGCCCGGAGATGGCCAGCTGCTTCATCGCCTGCGCGAGCGGCGTGACGAGTGCGCCGCTCAATCCCGCCTACCGCGCCGAGGAGTTCGAGTTCTACCTCTCGGACCTGGGCGCCAAGGCGCTGATCGTCGAGGCCGGCAGCACTTCGCCCTCGATCGAGGTGGCACGCAAGCTCGGCGTTGCGGTGATCGAGCTGCACGCGGGCGAGGCGGCCGGCGAGTTCACGCTCAAAGGCCTTGCGAGCGGCGCGCCGGCAGCGCAGGGCGGAATGGCGCAGGCGCAGGACGTCTCGATGGTGCTGCACACCTCGGGCACGACGAGCCGGCCCAAGATCGTGCCGCTGTCGCA
Source organism: Burkholderiales bacterium (assembly GCA_026932425.1). Lineage (GTDB taxonomy): Bacteria > Pseudomonadota > Gammaproteobacteria > Burkholderiales > Burkholderiaceae_C > Rubrivivax. Next base: position 63,229 of record JAIXKN010000048.1, on the reverse strand, counting down.
GGCCAACCTCGCCGCCTCGGCGCAGAACATCGCCGCGACGCTGCAGCTGACGCCCGCCGACTGCGGCCTCGTGATCATGCCGCTCTTTCACATCCACGGGCTGATCGCCGGCGTGCTCACGCCGCTGTCCGTGGGTTCGCGCGTCTTCTGCACGCCGGGCTTCAACGCGCTGAAGTTCTTCGCCTGGATGGACGAGGCGGCACCGACCTGGTACACGGCAGTGCCGACGATGCACCAGGCGATCATCGCGCGCGCCTCGAAGAACCGCGACGTGATCGCGCGCCATCCGCTGCGCTTCATGCGCAGCAGCTCGAGCAGCATGCCGCCGCAGGTGATCGCGGAGCTGGAAGCGATCTTCGAGGCGCCGCTGATCGAGGCCTACGGCATGACCGAGGCCACGCACCAGATGTGCAGCAACCCGCTGCCGCCGGCGCAGCGCAAGCCCGGCAGCGTGGGCCCGAGCGCCGGGCCCGAGGTGGCGATCATGGACGAGGCCGGCCAGTTGCTGCCGCGCGGCGCGATCGGCGAAGTCGTGATCCGCGGGCCCAACGTCACCGCCGGCTACGAGGCCAACGAGAAGGCCAACGCCGAGGCCTTCACGAACGGATGGTTCCGCACCGGCGACCAGGGGCAGATGGACGCCGACGGCTACGTGAGCCTCACCGGGCGCCTGAAGGAGATCATCAACCGCGGCGGCGAGAAGATCAGCCCGCGCGAGGTCGACGAGATCCTGATGGACCACCCGGCGGTGGCGCAGGTGGTGTGCTTCGGCATGCCGCACGACAAGCTCGGCGAGGAGGTCGCCGCAGTCGTCGTGCTGCGCGAGGGGCAGAGCGCGACCGAGCGCGAGCTGCAGGCCTTCGTCGCGCAGCGTGCGGCCGAGTTCAAGGTGCCGAAGAAGATCCTGCTGATGGACGAGATCCCCAAGGGCGCGACGGGCAAGCTGCAGCGCATCGGTCTGGCCGCCAAGCTCGGCCTGGCATGAAGATCGCCGTCGTCGGCGCCGGGGCGATCGGCGGCTTCCTCGGCGCGCGCCTGGCGCTGGCCGGCGAGGACGTGACCTTCATCGCCCGGCGCGCCAACCTCGCGGCCATCAACGCGCGCGGCTTCAGGCTGATCGAGGAGGACGGCCGCGAACAGCACGCACAAGGCGTGCGGGCGGTGCAGGACATGGCCGAGGCCGGCGCGCAGGACGCGGTGCTGCTCGCGGTGAAGGCGCACCAGGTCGCCGACCTGCTGCCGGGCCTGCGCGCGCTCTTCGGCCCGCAGACGATGCTGGTCTCGATGCTCAATGGCGTGCCCTGGTGGTACTTCCACAAGCTGGCCGGACCGCACGAAGGCCGGCGGCTCGAGAGCGTCGACCCGGGCGGCCTGATCGGCGACGCGATCGAGCCCGAGCGCGTGATCGGCAGCGTCGTCTACCCGGCGGCCGAGCTGCTCGAGCCGGGCGTCGTGCGCGTGATCGAGGGCAACCGCTTCACGCTCGGCGAGCCCGACGGTTCGCGCAGCGAACGCATCGAGGCCCTGTCGCAGGCGCTGATGAAGGCCGGCTTCAAGGCGCCGGTCAGCCGCGACATCCGCAGCGAGATCTGGATCAAGCTCTGGGGCAACCTGAGCTTCAACCCGATCTCGGCGCTCACGCACGCCACACTCGAGGACATCTGCCGCTTCCCGCCGACGCGCGCGCTCGCCGCGGCGATGATGGGCGAGGCGCAGCACGTCGCCGAGGCGCTGGGCGTGCGCTTTCGGATCGGCCTCGAGCAGCGCATCGCCGGCGCCGAGGCGGTGGGCGCGCACAAGACCTCGATGCTGCAGGACGTCGAGGCCGGCCGTGCCCCCGAACTCGCGGCACTGGTCGGCGCGGTGGTCGAGCTCGGTCGCATCGCCGAGGTGCCGACGCCGACGATCGAGGCGATCCATGCCGCCACCGCGCTGCTGGCACGTACGCTTGCGCAGCAGCACGGGCGGCTGCGCGTCGAACCGGCCTGATTCCGTCGCCTCGCTGCGGCGCCTCGATTGGCCGCCCCAATTCGTCGCCTCGATTCGTCGCCCCGATTCCTCGCCTGTCCAGCGGCAAGATTCGCCGCCGCACGGGGTCGCGCCTGAACCACCGCCCAAGGCAGCGCTGCCGTCGCGGGCCGCGTTGACACATCCGGCGTTTTCCGCAATCCTCATGCGTCTTTGCCCTCTTCCTCACGGAGTCCCCAGCATGCGTGCAGCGTTCGCGGTTGCCCTTGCGTGCGTGGCAGCCGCCACCGCCGCCAGTGCCCAGACCAAGATCAACATCGGCATCGTCACGAACCCGAGCTTTGTGCACACGCGCGCGGCCAACTGGTTCAAGGAATGCCTGGACAAGGAAATCCCGGGCAAGTACGACGTCGTCGTCCACCACTCGGCGGTGCTCGGCAGCGAGACCCAGGTGCTGCAGCAGATCCAGCTCGGGACGACGCAGATGTCGGTCAGCACGACCGGCCCGGTCGAGGCCTTCGTGCCGGAGATCAAGGCGCTGGAGATGCCCTTCCTCTTCCCCTCGTACGAGGCGGCGGACAAGGTGCTCGACGGCGCCATCGGCGCCGACCTGAAGAAGCGCTTCGAGAAGGCCGGCTTCGTCGCCCTCTCGTTCCTGGACAACGGCTTTCGCAACGTCACCAACTCCAAGCGTGACGTCAAGGAACCGAGCGACCTGAAGGGCCTGAAGATCCGCACGATGGAGGCGCCCACGCACCTGGCGATCTGGCGGGCGCTCGGCGCCAACCCGACGCCGATGGCCTGGCCGATCTTCACGCAGCTGCAGCAGGGCGTGATCGACGGACAGGAGAACCCGATCGCGGTGATCCACGCCGCCAAGCTGCCCGAGGCCGGACAGAAGTACCTCTCCCTGACGCGGCACGTCTACTCGGCGCTCGTGATGGTTGCCAACAAGCGCTTCGTCGACAGCCAGCCCGAGGCCGATCGCAAGGCGCTGTACCAGTGCGCAAACACGGCGGCGCTCGAGGGCCGGCGCTACATCCGCGACAACGAGCGCCAGCAGCTCGCCGAGCTGAAGGCGCAGGGCATGCAGGTCGACGAGAACCCGGACCTGGCTTCGTTCCGCAAGGCCACGCAGCCGGTGATCGACTCGCTCTCGGGCGACACGAAGAAGCTCGTCGAGCAGATCCGCGCCCAGGTGCAGTAGTCGACGCCGCACCCGTGCACGCGCTGCAGCGCGCGAGCCGCGCGCTCAACACCGTCGCCGAGAAGCTGCTGATGCTGATCGGCGCGGCGATCTGCCTGATCCTGTTCGCGCAGGTCGTGTTCCGTTACGCCGGTGATTCGCTTGGCTGGTCCGAGGAGGTCAGCCGCCACCTGCTGGTGGCGATCACCTTCCTCGGCGGCACGGTCGCCTACAAGCGCGCGAGCTTCATCGGCCTGCAGGGCGTGGGCAGCAGCCTGGGCCCGGCGTTCCAGCGCGCCGTCCTGCGGCTGCTGCAGGTGCTGACGCTGGTCTGCTTCGGCCTCATCGCCTGGTTCAGCGCCGCCTACACCTTCAAGGCCGCCGAGCACACCTCGGCGTCGCTGCAGATCCCGATGTCGATCCCCTATGCGGTGATCCCGGTCTCGGCGGTGATCTTCATCATCCACGTCCTGGCCGACATGACGGCACCGCGCGAGGGCAGGCGGACGTGATCGTCGTCCTGCTCTTTGCGGCGCTGTTCCTGCTGATCGCGCTGGGTCTGCCGATCGCGCTGTCGATCGGCGTGCCGGCGATCGGCCTGATCCTCACCCCCGGCGTCTTCCCGCCCGAGGTCGACTGGAGCGGCCTCGGACAGACGGTCGCGCAGCTCCTCTTTGCCGGCGTCGACTCCTTCGACCTGCTCGCGGTGCCGCTCTTCATGCTCGCCGGATCGATCATGGAACGCGGCGGCATCTCGCAGCAGCTGATCGACTTCTCCGACTCGCTCGTCGGCTGGGCGCCCGGCGGCCTGGCCTGCGCGGTGATCGTCGCCTCGATGTTCTTCGCCGGCATCTCCGGTTCGGCGGCAGCGGACACCGCGGCGCTGGGCGCGGTGGCGATCCCCGCGATGGTGCGCCAGGGCTACCCGCCGGCGTTCTCCGCGGCGCTGGTGGCCGCCGGTGGCGCGATCGGCGTGATCATCCCGCCGTCGATCCCGATGGTGATCTACGGCTTCCTGACCAACGTCTCGATCGCCGAGCTCTTCGCCGGCGGCCTGATGGTCGGGCTGCTGTTCGGCCTGTCGTTCATGGCCGTTGCGGTGTGGAAGTCCGTGCGCCACGGCTACGGCGCGCGGCGTCCCTTCTCGCTGCGCTTCGTTCTCGCCTCGCTGCGCGCCGCGCTCTGGTCACTGGGGGCGCCGGTGATCGTCCTGGGCGGCATCCTGAGCGGCATCGTCACCGTGACCGAGGCTGCTGCGGTCGCCGTCTTCTACGCGCTGGTCGTCGCGATCTGGATCAACCGCCAGCTGCGCTGGCGCGACCTCCCGGCGCTGCTGGTGGAGTCGCAGGTCATCGCCGCGACGATCCTCTTCATCATCGCGATGGCCAAGGTCTTCACCTGGCTCGTTGCGATGCAGCAGACGCCGGTGCTGGTGCAGAACGCGATCACCGCGATGGCACTGCCGCCCTGGGGTCTGCTGCTGCTGGTGATGGTCGGGCTGCTGATCGTCGGCTGCGTGATGGAGACCACCGCGGCGCTGATCCTGCTGGTTCCGGTGCTCGCGCCGCTGACGATCCACATGGGCATCGACCCGATGCACTTCGGCGTGCTCGTCGTCGTCAACCTGGCGATCGGCATGCTGACGCCGCCCGTCGGCATCTGCCTGTTCGTGAGCTGCGGCATCGCCGGCATCACGCTCGGCCAGATCGGGCGCGCGGTGATCCCCTTCGTCGTCGCGGCGATCGCGTCGCTGATGGTCGCCAGCTACTGGTCACCGATCGTCACCTGGCTGCCTGCGCTGATCTACCGCTGAACCGGCCGCCAGGCACGCCGCCGGGCGCGGGCCGAGACCCTTTCGTCGTCGCGGCGCCGGGGCCCGGGGCGAGTCGTAAGACAATAGCCGGTTTGCTTCACTCACGAACCAGGATTGCCGGCATGAAGAGCAGCCGCATCGAACACGATCTGCTGGGCGACCACGAGGTGCCCGCGGATGCCTACTACGGGGTGCACACCGTTCGCGCCCGCGACAACTTCCGCATCAGCGGCCAGCCGATTTCGACGCTGCCCGAACTCGTCGTCGCGCACGCACTGATCAAGCAGGCGGCCGCGATGGCCAACGCCGACCTCGGCCTGCTGCCGCAGGACAAGCGCGACGCGATCGTCGCCGCCTGCGAGGAGATCCGCAACGGCGCGCTGCACGACCAGTTCATCGTCGACGTCATCCAGGGTGGCGCCGGGACCTCGACCAACATGAACGCCAACGAGGTGGTCTGCAACCGCGCGCTGGAACTGATGGGGCATCGGCGCGGCGAGTACCAGTACCTGCATCCCAACGAGGATGTCAACATGGCGCAGAGCACGAACGACGTCTACCCGACGGCGATTCACATCGCGTGCTGCCTGGCCATCGACCGGCTGGTGGCGGCGATCGAGCACCTGCGCGCGACCTTCGAGGCCAAGGCCGCGGAGTTCGCCGACCTGCTCAAGCTCGGACGCACGCAGATGCAGGATGCGGTGCCGATGACGCTGGGCCAGGAGTTCTCGACGCATGCGGCGATGCTCGCCGACGGCATCGCGCGGCTCAAGGACGCGAGCACGCTGCTGCTGGAGATCAACCTCGGCGCCACCGCGATCGGCACCGGGATCACGGCCCACCCGGAGTACGCGGAGCGTGCGACCCGGCACCTGGCCGCACTCAGCGGCCTGCCGCTGCGCAGCGCGCCCAACCTGATCAAGGCGACGCAGGACTGCGGCGACTTCGTGCACCTCTCCGGCGTGCTCAAGCGCATCGCGGTCAACCTCTCGAAGACCTGCAACGACCTGCGCCTGCTCTCGAGCGGGCCGCGCGCGGGCCTCGGCGAAATCAACCTGCCTTCGCGGCAGGCCGGCTCGTCGATCATGCCCGGCAAGGTCAACCCCGTGATCCCGGAGGTCGTGAACCAGGTGGCCTTCGAAGTCATCGGCGCCGACCTGACGGTGACGCTTGCGGCCGAGGCGGGGCAGCTGCAGCTCAACGCCTTCGAGCCCGTCATCGTCGCCGCCCTCTTCCGCAGCTTCGGGCTGCTGACCAACGGCTGCAGGACGCTGGCCGATCTCTGCGTCGCCGGGATCACCGCCAACGTCCAGATACTGCGGCAGAACGCCGAGCGCTCGACCGCGCTCGCCGCCGCGCTGAACCCGATCATCGGCTACAAGTCGGCGACGCTGGTTGCCACCGAAGCCTTTGCCAAGGGGACCACCGTGCGCGAGGTCGTGCTCGAGCGCGGCCTGATGACCCCGGCCGAACTCGACGACGCCCTGCGCTGCGAGCTGCTGACGCAGCCGCGCGCCCATCCGCCGCGCAAGTCGTCGGGGAGCTGAGCCGGGCGGCGCAGCCCGGCCCTGGGGGCAGTCTCAAGCAAATGTGGCTCTGCCACTTTGCTTGACCCCCTCGGGGGGCGGGCCGGGCGAAGTCCGGCCCTGGGGGCAGTCACCACGCGCCACGGAATTCGGGGATGCGGCGCACCAGCGGCATCGCCAGCACGATCAGCAGCGCGACACAGGCGTAGATCCACGCCTGCGCGTGCCCCGGGTCGTCGGAGACCGCGAGGATCGCGGTCGCGGTCGATACCATCAGGATCGACCCGACCTGCATGCTCATCGTGCGCAGCGCCGCGAGCACCGAGGACTGCTCGGGCGCCAGTTGCAGACCGGCGTTTCGTGTCGCCGGGTTGAGCGTCCCGCTCCCTGCCCCGGAGATGAACGCAGCGCCCGCGAGCCACCCGAAACCGCCGATTCCCGCCGGAGGTTCGAATGCCAGCAGCAGCATGCCCAGCGCCACCAGCGAGCCGCCGACGTAGACCGGGAGCCGGTAGCCGGTGCGCCGGATCGCGAAGGCCGCGGTCGTCGAGAGCGCGATCGCGGCGAAGCCCTTGCCGACCAGCAGCGTGCCGGCACCCAGCGCGTCGATGTCGTAACGATTGGTCGCATAAAGCGGGATCAACGCGGTCGCACCGAACGGAATGCCGCCGAAGATCGCGTTGACGAGGTTGACGGCGCCGAAGCCCTCGCCGTAGATCAGTCGCGGGACGACGAACGGCTGCGGCCGAAGCCCGATGTGCCGAACAAAGGCGCCCAGCGCGACGAAGGCGATCAGGGCCGGGACGAGCACGAGGGCGGAGAGCGGATGCGCCCCATGTTCACCCAGCACCGTGGCAGCCATCATCGCCGAGAACAGGCCCAGGGCGAGCAGCGCCATGCCGGTGAAGTCGGTGGGTTCGTGGACGCCGAGCGTACGCCGCGGGTCCGCAGGGATGTGGCGCAGCGACAGCCAGAGGATCAGCGCACCGATCGGCACGTTGACGAGGAAGATCCCGCGCCAGTTCCAGTAGGTGACGAAGATGCCGCCGAAGATCGGCCCGATCATCCCGCCGATCGGGAAGATGCTGCCGAAGAGGCTGACCGCGCGGTCGCGCTCCTTGCCGAAGTAGTCGACGACGATGCCGGTGGCCGAGGGCGTGAAGCCGGCGCCGCCCGCGGCCTGCAGCACGCGCAGCACGACGAGCACGTAGATGCTGTCGGCCAACCCGCAGAGCAGCGAGGCCAGCGTGAACGCCAGCACCGAACCGAGGAAGACGCGCCGGCGCCCGTACTGCGCGCTCAGCTTGCCGCTGACCGGCAGCATCAGCACGAAGCCGAACAGATAGGCGGTGATCGTCCACCCGGCCCAGTGAATCGGTGCCTGCAGGTCGTGCTGCAGCGCGTGCAGCGCGGTGGCGACGATGGTCGAGTCGATCGACATCATCATCAGCGCCATCGCGACGATCGCGAAGACCTTGACGCGATCGACCGGCGGGTGCTCGAGCCCGGCCGCCGGCGGCGCGGCCGGCATGTCCTGGACCGGATGCATTTCACTCATCGCGTCGCGCCCGATGCGGGCCCGGCGGCCGCAAGACCTGTGCCTTCATCGGCGCACGGCCGGAGCTCGACCACCCTGGCATCGTCGGGTTTGCCGATGGTGTCGGCAAGCAGCCGGCAGCGGCCCTGGTTGCACAACGCATAGTCGCCAGCGTAGCCCGATTGCGTCAGCCGCAGCACCGGCAGGGGCGGCAGCGCCGGCTTGTAATGCCAGACTCCCTCGATCAGCACGCTGCCCTCGGGCGGCTCCATGCCGGCGCCGCTGCCCCGGATTCGCGCCTCGACGAGGCGCAGCGCATCCGCCTCGACGCGGTAGTCCTCCTCCCAGCGCAGCTTCTCGATCGAGTGCGTCCAGGCGAGCGTGAACTGCGACAGCGTCAGCGCCACGACGACGCCGGAGGCGGCGATGCACAAGGGCATCAGCTCGCCTTCGCAGCGATCGCCAACCGGGCACGCACGGGTTCAGGGCTCTGGTGCCTGCGCCACCGCGGTACCGCTGCCCGTACGCCGCCGGCCACGCACGCGCCAGCCATGCCAGGCCAGCAGCACCGCCGCGAGAGCGAAGCCCGCCTCATCGGTCATCGGCATGGCCGTCACGAGCAGCATGGCTGCAATGAAGGCCAGCACGCGCTCGACGAGCCCCAGCGGCGCAAGCCAGTAGCCGATCGCCGTGCCGCCCCACAGCAGGATGCCGAGGATTGCCTTGAAGATGACGTAGGCCGCGGCGGCGGGCGAATCGGTGAGCAGCATCAGCGCCGGCGTGTAGACGGCCATGTAGGGGATGATGAATCCCGCGATCGCGATGCGCATCGCCTGCAGGCCGATCTTCATGCCGCTCTCGCGCGCGATCGGTGCCGCGGCGAAGGCCGCCAGCGCCACCGGCGGCGTGAGGTCGGCCATGATGCCGAAGTAGAAGACGAACATGTGCGAGACGATCAGCGGCACGCCCAGCTGCAGCAGCGCGGGCGCCGCGAGCGAACTGGTGATGATGTAGTTCGGGATCGTCGGGATGCCCATGCCCAGCACCAGGCACACGAGCATCGTCAGGAAGAGGCTCAGGAACAGGCTCTTCTCGCCCATCGCGATGATGTAGCCGGCGAAGCTCGTCGCGGCACCGGTGAGGGTGAGGATGCCGATGATCACGCCGACGAGCGCGCAGGCCACGCCCACCGGCAGCGCATGGCGCGCGCCGTCGGCCAGCGCATCGAGCGCCTGCGACAGCGTCGCGCGCCCGCCCTTGGCCACGACCAGCACCAGCACCATCACGGCAACGAGCGCGACGATCGCGCCGATGCCGTACTCGAAGAAGGCCGAGCTGGCCGCGCCGATCACGATCCAGAAGAGGATGCGGATGCCGATCGAGCCAAAGCGCGACGCGATCGCGAAGCCGAAGATCAGCACGACCGTGAGCGCCAGCGACACCATGCCCGAGAACAGCGGCGTGTAGCCCGAGAAGAGCAGGAACACGAGCACCATGAGGGGCAGCACCAGGTACCAGCGCTGCCGCACCGCGCGCCAGGGATCGGGGCATTCGTCCTTGGGCATGCCGAGCAAGCCCGCGCGACCGGCCTCGAGATGGACCATCACGAAGGCGGTGAAGAAGTACAGCAGCGCCGGCACGAGTGCCGCCTTGCAGATCTCCACGTAGGGGATGTTGATGGTCTCGGCCATGATGAAGGCCACCGCCCCCATCACCGGCGGCATGATCTGGCCGCCCATGCTCGCGGTGGCCTCGACGCCGCCGGCGAACGCCGGCTTGTAGCCGAAGCGCTTCATCAGCGGGATCGTGAACTGCCCGGTCGTCACCACGTTGGCAACGCCCGAGCCATTGATCGTCCCCATCAGCGCCGACGAGACGACCGACACCTTCGCCGGCCCGCCCTGCCGATGCCCGAAGAGGCCGAGCGCGAAGTCGGTGAAGAGCGTGATCATCCCCGCCTGCTCGAGGAAGGAGCCGAAGAGGATGAAGAGGAAGATGTACGAGCTCGAGACGTAGGTCGGCGTGCCGTAGATGCCTTCGGTGCCGAAGCCGAGCTGCCCGATCACCTGATCCAGGCCGTAGCCGCGGTGCGCGAGCGTCCCCGGCAGGTGCTCACCGAAGAGCCCGTAGAGCAGGAAGACCGCGCAGATCAGCGGCAGCGCGATGCCCATGACGCGGCGCGCGGCTTCGAACACAAGCGCGATCGTGACGATGCCCACGACCATGTCCCAGTTCGTCAGCTCGCCGGCACGCTGCACCAGGTCGGCCTCGAAGACCCAGTGGTAGAGTCCGAAGACGAAGCCGACGCCGCCGAGCAACCAGCCCAGCCAGCGCCGCGACAGCGGCGGCATCAGAAGAAAGGTCATCAGGAGCAGGAAGCCGACGTGCACCGCGCGCACGACGCTGCTGGACACCGGGCTGAAGGCCGCGGTGATGACCTGGAAGCTCGAGAACGCGACCGCGATCCAGAAGACCATGCGCGGCAGCGCTGCGCTGCCGTGCTGCAGGTCGGCGTCGGCATCAGGAACGATAGCGCTCATCGTGGCGGGACCTCGGGCCGGTCGGAGAACGAAAATGGCACAGCGCAGGCTGTGCCATCGGCAGCGGAGCCCTTACGGCTCATTGCGCCTCCTCACTTCAGCAGCCCGGCCTCGCGGTAGTAGCGCTCGGCACCGGGGTGCAGCGGCACCGGCGTGGCCTTGGGCGCATCCTCGGCACGGATCGCCTTGGCCGCCGCGTGCGCCGCGACCATCTGGTCGAGGTTGTCGAACAAGGCCTTGGTCATCGCGTAGACGGTGTCGGCCGGGACCTTCTCGCCGGTGACGAGGAAGTTGCGCACCGCAACCGTCGGCACGTCCTGCGCCTGGCCGGTGTAGGTGTTGGCCGGGATCGTCGCGGCCTGGTAGGCAGGATCGCCGATCTTGCCGACGACGTCCGCCGGCACCGCGACGACGTTGATCGGCACCGAGGTCGAGAGGTCACGGATCGACGCGACGCCCAGGCCCGCCGACTGCAGCGTGACGTCGAGCTGGCGGTTCTTCATCAGTTCGACCGACTCGCCGAATGGCAGGTACTCGACCTTGGAGAAGTCGGCGTAGCTCAGCCCCGCGGCCTTGAGGATCGCGCGCGCGTTGAGCTCGGTGCCCGAGCGCGGCGCCCCCACCGAGATGCGCTTGCCCTTGAGGTCGGCCAGCGTCTTGATGCCCGAATCGGCGCTGGCGACGATCTGGATGTAGTTCGGGTAGATCCCGGCCACCGCGCGCAGGCTCTTGAGCGGCGCCTTGAAGCCGGCCTCCTCGACGCCCTTCCAGGCGTCGGAGAGCGAGTCGCCGAGCGTGAACGCGATCTCGCCGCGCCCGGCCTGGATCAGGTTGAGGTTCTCGACCGAGGCCTTGGTCGCCTGCACGCTGGTCTTCGCGTCAGGGATGGCCTTGGTGTAGATCTGACCGAGCGCCACCCCCAGCGGGTAGTAGACGCCGCTCTGACCGCCGGTCAGGACGTTGATGAACTTCTGCTGCGCCGCGGCGGGGGCAGCGAACGCGATCAGCGCCACGCTGGCCAGTCCGGCCGCCAGGACGCGAATGCGTGCACGAGGCATGAGGTGTCTCCTGTCTGGTTCGAGGATCGCCAGACCCGTCCGGCAGCGGCGCTGCCGCAGCAGCGTCGACCATCCGGGCAGCGGTCATGCGCGCATCGGCTCTCGCATCGGCGCCGACGCCGCACCCGCTGACCCTGCTGGGTCCGGCGCGCCGCAGTATAGGGCCCGCGCCCGAGCTGCCCAGGCGAGAGAACCCGCCCCCCGAACGCAGGGCCGCGCGTCCTGGGGACGATGGGGCGCCGCCGGTCCGTGCTGCGGTCAGAGGCTGTAATACATCTCGAACTCGAGCGGGTGCGTCGTCATCCGCATCCGGCTCACCTCCTGGCGCTTGAGCTCGAGGTAGGCGTCGATATAGGTGTCGCTGAAGACACCGCCCTTGGTCAGGAAGGCGCGATCGGCATCCAGGTGCTCCAGCGCCTCCTCGAGGCTCTGGCAGATCGTCGGGATCTTCGCGTCCTCTTCCGGCGGCAGGTGGTAGAGGTCCTTGGTCGCTGCGTCGCCCGGGTGGATGCGGTTCTCGACCCCGTCGAGCCCGGCCATCAGCAGCGCGGCAAAGCCGAGATACGGGTTGCACAGCGGATCGGGGAAGCGGGCCTCGACACGCCGGCCCTTGGGGCTCGCGGCATAGGGGATGCGGATCGCCGCGGAGCGGTTGCGCGCCGAGTAGGCGAGCTTGACCGGGGCCTCGAATCCCGGCACCAGGCGCTTGTAGCTGTTGGTACCGGGATTGGTGATCGCGTTGAGCGCCCGCGCGTGCTTGATGAGACCGCCGATGTAGAACAGGCCGAACTCGGAGAGCCCGCCATAGCCGTCCCCGGCGAAGAGATTGCGCCCGTCCTTCCACACCGACTGGTGCACGTGCATGCCGCTGCCGGCGTCGCCGACCACCGGCTTGGGCATGAAGGTGGCGGTCTTGCCGTAGCTGTGCGCGACGTTGTGGATCACGTACTTCTGCAGCTGCAGCCAGTCGGCGCGCTGCACCAGCGTGCTGAAGCGCGTGCCGATCTCGTTCTGCCCCTGGCCGCCGACCTCGTGGTGATGCACCTCGACCGGGACGCCCAGCGCCTCGAGCACGAGGCACATCTCGGAGCGGATGTCCTGGAAACCGTCGACCGGCGGCACCGGCAGGTAGCCGCCCTTGACCCCCGGCCGGTGACCGAGGTTGCCGCCCTCGACGGCCGCGCCGCTGCTCCAGGGCGCCTCGTTCGAGCCGATCGAGACGAAGCAGCCCGACATGTCGATGTTCCACTGCACCTGGTCGAAAATGAAGAACTCGGGTTCGGGTCCGAAGTAGGCCGCGTCGCCGATGCCGCTGCTGCGCAGGTAGGCCTCGGCGCGCTTGGCCAGGCTGCGCGGGTCGCGCTCGTAGGGCTTGCCGTCGCCGGGCTCGACGACGTCGCAGCTCAGGATCAGCGTCGGTTCGTCGAAGAAGGGATCGATGTTCGCGGTGTCGGGGTCGGGCATCAGCAGCATGTCCGAGGCCTCGATGCCCTTCCAGCCGGCGATCGACGAGCCATCGAAGGCGTGGCCGCTCGTGAACTTGTCCTCGTCGAAGTGCGAGACCGGGACGGTGATGTGATGTTCCTTGCCGCGCGTGTCGGTGAAGCGCAGGTCGACGAAGCGCACCTCGTTCTCCTGCACCATGTTCATGACGTCGGCAATGCTCTTGGCCATCGAGGCTCTCCTAGCGGATAGCGGCACGCGAGGGCCGCAAGGTTTGGGTTGTGTAGGTTCTCGTTTTGCACGCTCTGCAAGCGCGCCGCATGCCCTGGGCACGACCGGCCATGCTCGCCTCGTCCGCCGCACACGAAGTCGGGGACGCGGGATGCGCGGCGGTGCATTTTCGATCAGGCGGCGTCGGGGCCGCGCGCCGTCTCGGTGCCCAATTTGGCACCTTGGCTCAGCAGGCCTTCGCGCAGCTCGTTCCAGGCCGCGGCAAGCGCCTGGCCCCTGCCCTTGACCCCCAGCTCGATGTGCCGGCCATGCACCGGGTGGTCGACGCTGGGCAGGCTGAAGACCTTGATCCCGGGGTGGCGCGCTTCGACCTGCTCCATCAGCGGCGTCAGCGCAGCCTCCATCCCCTCGTAGACGATGATCGAGCGCTCCGAGATCGCCCCGCTGCCGTGCAGCGCCGCGTAGCGGCCGTCGAGCAGGCTCTCGATCATCGGGTGCGCCATCACCGGGAAGCCGGGCATGAAATGCACATCGCCGACCGAGAAGCCCGGGATCTTGTTGTACGGGTTCGGGATCAGGGTCGCGCCCTGCGGAAACACGCCCATCTGCTGGCGTTGCACGTTGTCGGGTCGGTCGGGCTCATAGGGCAGGCCCTGCTCGCGCGCGACGTCCTGCATGCGCTCCTCGATCAATCGGCGCGCCTCTTGGTGCAGTTCGAGCGGCCGCTGCAGCGCCGCGGCGGCACACTGCCGCGTGTGATCATCGGGCGTCGCGCCGATGCCGCCGCAGCAGAAGACGATGTCGCCGCTGGCAAAGGCCTCGCGCAGCGCAGCGGTGATCCGCGTCCGCTCGTCGCCGACGTAGCGCGCCCAGGCGAGCATCAGGCCGCGCGCATCGAGCAGTTCGATGACCTTCTGCAGATGCTTGTCCTGGCGCTTGCCCGAGAGGATCTCGTCGCCGATGATGATCAGGCCGAAGGCGGGCGTAGTCATGGGGTGGATGGGCTTTCGGTCTCAGGAGCTGGCGGGGCGAGGTCGCGGCGCAGCCGTTCCAGCGCCGCCAGCAGGAAATGGGTGAACCACAGCGTCGCGAACGCAAAGACGATCGTGTAGAGCCACACCAGCAGCGGCGCCAGCAAGGATGTCGGCAAGGGGGGCGCAAGCGCGGCCAGCAGCGCAAGCTGCAACGAACGAGGCAGGGATTCGTGCAGCCCCTCGTGCATCGTCCCGGCCGTGCCGAGCGCCCCCACCGCCCCCAGCAGCATCGGCAGCGCGCACAGGATCCCGAACAGCAGTGCGGCCAGCCGGAGCGCCCAGCGGTGACGATGAAGCAGGTAGCGCCGCTCGGCCGTGCCGGCGTGCCAGGCCAGCGCCTCGAACGCGAACACGCGGTAGCAGAGCCAACCCCAGACGAGCGGCGGCAGCACCAGGACGAGCGGCGGCAGCAACCACAGCGGCATGCCGACGACGAGCGCAGCCGCAGCGGCCAGCGCACACAGCAGCGCCCAGGCAGAAGCGCCCCAGCCTCCGGGAGCACCCGGATCGGCCCGCAGGTCGGGGAACCGGCGGCGTGCCACCAGGCGCACCATCGACGGCGAGAGCAGCCAGGTCACGAGCAGCAGCGTCGCCAGCACGACGACCGGCACGATGAGCGCCAGCACCAGCATCGGTGCCAGCAGCGGGCGCAGATCCGGCGCACCGAGATCCTGCAGCCATTCGAAGAGTGCGCCGAGGAGCTCGTTGTGCTCGAGCACGCCCTTCACCGTGGCCAGTGCCGGCTCCCAGCCGATGCGCTCGAACCCGAACACCCCGCCTCCGGCCAGCGCCAGCGGCAGCAGGCCCCAGAGCAGTGCCAGCGGATGCCAGCAGTAGGCGGCCGCGCGCCAGCTCGCGTCCAGCATGTCGCGCATCCGTGCTCGCCAGGCGGGTGCTCAGCGGCCGCGCGGCCTCATTCGTCGTCGCCCATCAGCAGGCCGCCGAGCAGTCCGCCGCCGGCCAGGCCGCCGAGCACCGAGCCCTCCTCGCGCGAACCGCCGCGCTGCGGCGCCGCGGCGAAGACGCGCGAGGCCAGGCGCGAGAAGGGCAGGCTCTGCAGCCAGACGTGGCCCGGGCCGGTCATCTTGGCGAAGAAGAGGCCTTCGCCGCCGAAGAGCGCGGTCTTGATCTTGCCGACGTACTGGATCTCGAAGTTCACGTTGGGCGTGTAGGCGACCACGCAGCCGGTGTCGACCAGCAGCGTCTGGCCGGGCTGCAGCTCGCGTTCGAGCAGCGTGCCGCCGGCGTGCACGAAGGCCATGCCGTCGCCATCCAGCCGCTGCATGATGAAGCCCTCGCCGCCGAAGAAGCCCACCGAGAGCTTCTGCTGCAGCGCGATGCCCAGCTGCACGCCGCGCGCGGCGCAGAGGAAGGCGTCCTTCTGGCAGATCAGCGTGCCGCCCAGGCGGCGCAGGTCCATCGCCAGGATCTTGCCCGGGTAGGGCGCGGCGAAGGCCACGCGCTGCTTCTGGCGCGCGTTGTTCGAGTACACGGTGGTGAAGAGCGACTCCCCCGTCACCAGGCGCTTGCCCGCGCCCAGCAGCTTGCCGAAGAAGCCGCCCTGCTGCGCCGAGCCGTCGCCGAAGACGGTGTCCATGCCGATGCCGGCGTCCATGAACATCATGCTGCCGGCCTCGCCGATGGCCGCCTCGCCGGGGTCGAGCTCGACCTCGACGAACTGCATCTCCGCGCCCTTGATCTCGTAGTCGACCACGTCCATTGCCATCGCCTGCTCCCGCTCGTGCGCCTTGTCCACCGGGCCGTCACGGCCCGAAAAGGCGGGGATCGTAGCAAGAGCACCCAGCCTCGCGAACGCGGCGCTAGCATCGCAGCTCCAGACGCAACGACGTCCCATCCCCACCGGAGACATCCTTTCATGAATGCCCCCCTGCCCCTGCCCGCGCTCGACGAGATCCGCGCCCACGAAGACGAGATGGTCGCGATCCGGCGCCAGATTCACAGCAACCCCGAACTCGCCTACGAGGAGCACGCGACCGCCGATCTCGTTGCCGAGCGCCTGCAGCGCTGGGGTTACGAGGTGCACCGGGGTCTGGGCGGCACCGGCGTCGTCGGCACGCTGAAGGCGGGCAGCTCGACGCGCCGCATCGGGCTGCGCGCCGACATGGACGCGCTGCCGATCGCCGAGACCAGCGGCAAGCCCTGGGCGAGCAAGGTCTTCGGCAAGATGCACGCCTGCGGGCACGACGGCCACACCGCGATGCTGCTGGCCGCCGCGCGCCACTTCGCGGCCACGCGCAACTTCGACGGCATCCTGCACCTGGTCTTCCAGCCGGCCGAGGAAGGGCAGGCCGGCGCGCGCAAGATGCTCGAGGACGGCTTCCTCGAACTCTTCCCCTGCGAGGCGATGTTCGGCATGCACAACATGCCGGGCAAGCCCGCGGGCAAGTTCGTCGCGGTGCCCGGCTTCGCGATGTCCAGTTCCGACACCGTCGTCATCACGGTACGGGGCCAGGGCGGTCATGGCGCCATGCCCAGCGCCGCCGTCGACCCGGTGGTCGCGGCCTCGTCGATCGTGATGGCGCTGCAGACCGTGGTCAGCCGCAACGTGCCCCCGCTCGAGATGGGCATCGTCACCGTCGGCGCTTTCCATGCCGGCGAGGCGCCGAACGTCATCCCCGAGACCGCCGAGCTGCGCCTCTCGGTCCGCGCCTTCCGGCCCGACGTCCGCGACCTGCTCGAGAAGCGCATCACCGAGATCGCCAGGGCGCAGGCAGCGTCGTTCGGCGCCAGCGTCGAGATCGACTACCAGCGCCGCTATCCGGTGCTGCAGAACGACCCCAAGCACACCGAGTTCTGCAAGCAGGTCGTTCGCGACTGGCTCGGCGAGGACGGGCTGCTGCCGATCAATGAACCCGTGACCGGCAGCGAGGACTTCGCCTTCTTCCTCGAGAAGGTTCCCGGCTGCTACGTCTTCATCGGCAACGGCGAAGGCAGCGAAGGCGGCTGCATGGTGCACAACCCCGGATACGACTTCAACGACGCCGTGCTGCCCACCGGCGCAAGCTACTGGGTGCGCCTGGCCGAGACCTATCTGAAGAAAGCCGCCTGAGCGGGACGCAGCGGCAACGCCGGGGCTGGCCCGCGGCGCGAGGATCCGCAACCGACGAGCAGCGATGACCGGCGCCGTGCTCGCGATCGGCCTGGGCGCGGCGCTCGGCGCGGTGCTGCGCTGGCTGCTCGGCCTCTGGCTCAACGGACTGCTGCCGAGCGTGCCGCCGGGCACGCTCGCCGCCAACCTGATCGGCGGCTATCTGGTCGGCCTGGCGATCGTGTTCTTCATGCAGCACGCGAACCTGCCGCCGACATGGCGCCTCTTCGTGATCACCGGTTTCCTCGGCGGCCTCACGACCTTCTCGACCTTCTCCGCCGAGGTGCTGCGCCTGCTGCTGGACGGGCGCCACGCGACCGCGCTGCTGGCGATCGCCGCCCACCTCTTCGGCTCGTTGCTCGCGGCCTGGGCCGGCATGCTCACCGCGACGCGGATCTGGCGCGGCTGAGCGATCGCTCTCACGCGCCGCGCCGGGTGACGCGGCTGCGGGCCGGGCCCTGCGTGGTCCCCGGCCCGCGGCATCCCAGGTCGTTCAGGCGATCGCTGCCTGTGCGGCCTGCGGCACCGCAACCGGCATGTCGCGCTTGCCTTCGCGCACCCAGGTCTCGAGCCCGAGCTCGGCCATCAGCTCGAGGAAGGGTCGGGCCGGAAGCTGTTCGACGTTGACCATCCGGCGCACGTCCCAGGTTCCGTCGGCGATCAGCAGCGCGGCCGTCGCCGCCGGCACACCGGCGGTGTAGGCGATCGCCTGGCTGCCGACGTCCCGGTAGCTCTCGACATGGTCGGCGATGTTGTAGATGAAGACCTCGCGCGGCTTGCCGTTCTGCGTGCCGCGCACGAGGTTGCCGATGCAGGTCTTGCCCTTGTAGGTCGGCGCCAGCGAAGCCGGGTCCGGCAGCACGGCCTTCACGACCTTCAACGGAACGACCTCGAGCCCTTCGGCGGTGCGCACCGGCTTCTCCGAGAGCAGGCCCAGGTTGTTCAGCACCGTGAACACGTTGATGTAGTGCTCGCCGAAACCCATCCAGAAGCGGATGTCGGGCACGTCCAGGTGCTGCGAGAGCGAGTGCAGCTCGTCGTGGCCGGTCAGGTAGGCGGTCTGCTTGCCGACGACGGGCAGATCCCACTCGTGCCGACGCTCGAACATGCGTCCGGCGACCCACTTGCCGCCCTCCCACGACCACACCGTTCCGGTGAACTCGCGGAAGTTGACCTCGGGGTCGAAGTTGGTCGCGAAGTAGCGCCCGTGGCGACCGGCGTTGATGTCGATGATGTCGATCGAATCGACGCGGTCGAAGAATTCGTCGACCGCCAGGCGTGCGTAGGCATTGACGACGCCCGGGTCGAAGCCGGCGCCGAGCACCGCGGTCACGCCCGCCTTCTCGCAGGCCTCGCGCCGCTTCCATTCGTAGTTCGCGTACCAGGGCGGAGGCTCGCACACGCGCGCCGGATCCTCGTGGATCGCGGTGTCGATGTAGGCCGCGCCGGTGTGGATGCAGGCCTGCAGCACCGACATGTTGACGAAGGCCGAACCGAGGTTCAGCACGATGCTCGCGCGGGTCTTGCGGATCAGCGCCTCGGTGGCGGCGACGTCCATCGCGTCGAGCGCGTGCGTGCGCAGCACGGCCGGGGGGTAACGCCCACCCTTGCCGCGGATCGACGCGACGATCGCGTCCGCCTTCGCGACCGAGCGCGTGGCGATGTGGATCTCGCCGAGGCCGGCACTGTTGGCCGCCAGCTTGTGGGCTGCGACATGGGCGACCCCACCGGCGCCAACGATCAGGATGTTTCGCTTCATGGTCTCTTCACTCCTGCAATGCGGCCTGCGTCAAGACAGGCTGTTCACGTAGTCCTGGAAGCCGAACTGCCGGACCAGGTGCTCACTGCCGTCCTGCTCGCGCACGACGATCGAAGGCATGGTCAAGCCGTTGAACCAGTTCTTCTTGACCATGGTGTAGGCGGCCGCCTGCCCGAAGGAGATCCGGCTGCCGACCTGCAAGGGTTCGGGAAACGAGAATTCGCCGAAGACGTCGCCGGCCAGGCACGAACGGCCGCAGACGAGGTAGCGGTGCGGCCCCTCGTCGGGTCGCACCTGCGCGCTCTCGCGGTAGATCAGCAGGTCCAGCATGTGCGCCTCGGTCGAGGCGTCGACGACGGCCAGCGGCTTGCCGTTGAAGAGGACGTCGAGCACCGAGGTCTCGAGCGTCGCCGCGTCGCGCACCGCGGCCTCGCCGGGCTCGAGGTAGACCTGCACCTCGTGCCGGTCGGCAAAGGCGCGCAGGCGGGCCGCGAGCGCATCGAGCGGGTAGCCCGGATCGGTGAACTGGATGCCGCCGCCCAGGCTCACCCAGCGCACCCGTGCGAAGAGCGGCGCGAAACGGTCCTCGATCTGCGAGAGCATCGCGTCGAAGCGCGCGAAATCGCTGTTCTCGCAGTTGTTGTGGATCATGAAGCCGTCGAGCCGATCCACCACCGACTCGACGCGCGCTGGGTCGATCTCGCCCAGACGGCTGAAGGGTCGCGCCGGATCCGCGAGGTCGAAGTCCGACGAGGAGATCCCGGGGTTGAGCCGCAGGCCCAGGGGCTTGCCGCCGGTGCGCGGCGCGAAGCGCTCGAACTGCGAGAGGCTGTTGAAGATGATCTTGTCGGCGTGCGCGACGACTTCGTCGAACTCGTGCGCGGCGTAGCCGACGCTGTAGGCGTGCGTCTCGCCGCCGAACTTCTCGCGGCCAAGGCGCACCTCGTAGAGCGAGGACGAGGTCGTGCCGTCCATGAACTCGCGCATCAGGTCGAACACCGACCAGGTCGCGAAGCACTTGAGCGCGAGCACGAGCTTGGCCCCCGAGGCACGACGCAGCTGCTGCATCCGCTGCAGGTTCTCCAGCAGGCGCGACTTGTCGATCAGGTAGTACGGCGTCTGAATCGGGTTCTGGGTCATCGCTCGCAATAAATCTCGCAATGAAGCCTCGCGACAGGCCTCGCAACGGACACAAGCCACCGCACCGGCAACCGGCGCAGGGTCGAAACGAGTCACACGGCGCGCCGAGGCTGGGCCGCCCTGCCCTTCAAGGCAGGCTCAATGCAAAGACGAACGGAGAGGGAGAACGGAAATGCTGCGGAGAGGGGCTGCGTTCAGCGCGAAACCAGGCGCGCGCGCAGCAACGGACTTCGCTCGCGCTTCGATGTCATCGAAGCGGCGCGAATCGAGCATTCCGTTTGGGAGCGGTTCAGACGGACTGAAACTATCCCCAATTGGAACAGGGCGTCGTCGGGCATGGCGTCCTCTCCAACCAGCAGATGAGTAACCCCTTGCGGGTTGACGAAATTGTAATCGGCCTTGCCAAAGCGCGCGACCCCCCGCACGGACGACCATGCCCCGTGCTCGGCGACGCCAACCGCCGACGGTGGCTGGCGTCGCCTCCCTCCGCATTCCGGACAGCCCGTCCAGATCCCGTCGAACATTGCAATGACCTCCCGACTCCGCTTGGGAAGGCCTCAGCGACACATGAGGCGCCGTTCCGGGGTCTGCTGGACAATGGGTCGTCCCCGAAACCCCTGTGCCGCCCCAGCACGATGTCCAGTCCCAAGCTCACCGTCACCGAGGCGCTGCAGGCGCGGCGCTCGACCCGCGCCTTCCTGCCCACGCCCGTGCCCCGCGCCGTGCTCGAAGAGGTCTTCGGCCTCGCGCGGCACGTCCCTTCCAACTGCAACACCCAGCCCTGGCGCGCCTACGTCGTCTCCGGCGCGCAGAAGGACGAGCTGAGCCGCACTCTGATCGCGGAGGCCAGCAGCGGCCGCCCGCCGAATTCCGACTTCGAGTGGGACGTCAAGTTCGTCGGCGAGCACCGCGAACGCCAGTTCGGCGCCGCCGCCGCGCTCTACGGGACGACCGGCGTCGACCGCCACGACCGCGCTGCACGCCAGCGCTCGCTGCTGCGCAACTGGGGTTTCTTCGGCGCGCCGCACGCCGTCTTCTTCACGATGCAGCGCTATCTCGGCATGGTCGGTGCCGTGGACCTGGGCATCTTCGCGCAGGCGGTCGCCTTGCTGCTGGCCGAGCGCGGCATCGCGAGCTGCTTCCAGGGGGCGCTCGGCATGTACCCGGACCCGGCCCGGCGCGTGCTCGATCTGCCCGAGGAGGTCGGCATCCTCTTTGGCATGTCGATCGGATACGCGGACCCCGAGGCCCCCGCCAACCGGACCTGCACCGACCGGGTCGATCTGGATGCCGCGGTGAGCTTCATCGGCTGATGCTCGAGGCCGGCATTCGGCGACGCAGCACGGCAGCACGCCGCAGCGACACCTCTCGAACAGGAACCATGCGATGAGCTTTCGCCTGACCTACGCCAGCATGTTCGATCCGCCGGCCTCGATGCACGAGGCCTTCGACGCCGCGCTCATCCAGCTGCGCGGCGGACTCGGCGCCACGCACGGGCTCTTCCTGGAGGGGCAGGATGTGTCCCGCCGCCGCACGCAGCGGCTCGTCTCGCCGATCGACACGCGGCTCGAACTCGGCCACTTCGCGATCGCGCAAGCCGACGACATCGAACGTGCGCTGCAGGCCGCGCGCCAGGCGTATCCCGCCTGGCGCGCCACGCCGATGGCCGAGCGCGTCGCGCTGCTGCGCCGCGTGGCCGAGCTGATGCAGCAACGCGTCTATGCGATCGCCGCGGCCCTCGCGCTCGAAGTCGGCAAGAACCGCATGGAGGCGATCGGCGAGGCGCAGGAGACGGT
>JAIXKN010000048.1:1873-40587 GCA_026932425.1 Burkholderiales bacterium | reverse complement strand
GCCGCCGGCATCGTGCGCTCGGCCTACGGCCTCTCGGGGCAGAAGTGCTCGGCGCTCTCGCGCCTCTACGTCCACCGCGCGGTTGCCGACCCACTGATCGAGCGGCTGCAGGCGCAGACGCGCGCGCTGTCCGTCGGCGACCCGACCGAGCAGCGCCACTGGATGGGCCCGGTCAACAACGCCGCGGCGCGCGAGCGCTTTACGCGCAGCGTGCAGCAGCTGCAGGAGGGCGGCGCCACGCTGCTGGCCGGCGGCACGCGGCTGACCGAGGGCGAGCATGCGCACGGCCACTTTGTCGCCCCGACGCTGGTCGAGGCGCCGGCTTCGCATCCGCTCTGGCGCCAGGAGCTCTTCCTGCCGCTCCTGATGCTGCAGCGCGTCGATTCGCGCGAGGAAGCGATGACGCTTGCCAACGACAGCGATGTGGGCCTGACCGCCGGCTTCTACGGCGGCGCCGACGAGGTCGCCTGGTTCCACGATCACATCGAGGCCGGCGTCACCTACGCCAACCGCGCCCAGGGTGCGACCACCGGCGCCTGGCCCGGCTACCAGCCCTTCGGCGGCTGGAAGGGCTCCGGCTCCACCGGCAAGGCGATCGCGAGCTTCTACTACCTGCCGCTCTACCTGCGCGAGCAGTCGCGCACGGTGGTCATGCCATGAGCCCCGTGAGCGCCTCGAATCCCGCGCGATAGCGCGCGGCGAGCATCCGCGCCTCTTCTCGCAGGCGGTGCGAATCGAGCGCGAGTGCGGCACGCAGGCCGCTGGCGAGATCCTCGACGTCGACGACGGCGGGCACGCCGGCCGCGCGACGCACGTCCTCCCAGGTGTCGGCACAGGCCTGCACTTTCGCCGCCGACCCACCACCAGCGCTCGGCGCGCGCAGGTTCAGCACCGGACGTCCGAACGCGGCGGCGACGATGCGCCCATGCAGGCTGCTCCCGCAGTAGCCGCGGCTTGCGGCCAGCAGCGCGCAGATCGTCCAGATGTCGAGCGACTCGACAAGCCGCGCCCGGCCCGTCGGCAGGCGCGACGCCAGGCGCTGCAGCAGCCCGAGATCGTCGTGCCAGGGCGCCGCACCGGCGCGAAAGAGCGCGACACCGATCCCGGTCCCGGCGATGAACTGCGAGAGCCGGGCCGCCAGCAGCGACAGCGTCGCGTCGTCGCCGAATTCGGCGCTGCACTGCACCGCAAGCCAGCCCTGCGGGAACGCACGCTGCAGCATCGTGATTTCCCCGCCCGCGGTCTGGGCGTGGATGCGCTCGCGGAAGAGCTCGGCAACGAGCACCGCGGGGTCGGGCAGCAGGCTGCAGCGCACGCCGGCAGCGAGCAGGTGCGACTGCGTGCGCGCATCGCGCACGGCAACCGCATCGGCTTCGCGCAGCGCGGCCAGCACCTCATCGCGAAAGCGCGGCTCGGCGCGATCGAGATCGACGCCGCCGACACCTGCGTGGACGATCCGCCCGACACCCGGCAGGCGGTGGCGCGCGGCAACATACGGCGCCAGCGCCTCGGTCCCCAGCCGCGCGCGCACGTAGGCTTCGCGCTCGGCCGGGTGTTTCTCCAGATAGGCGAGTGTGGCCTGCAGTGCGCGCGGCGGCTCGGGCGGCAAGAGCATCGCCGCGGCCTGCCAGGCGCTGCAGCCGAGCATCTCGCCGCCGGCGTGCAGCAGCGTCGCACCGTCGTCGGCGCGCAGCCGGTGCAAGGCCTGCACCGCGTGCCCGCCAAAAGCCCGCAGGTCGCGCTCGACGAGGCCGGCGACGACGATCTCCCGCCCCGGCAGCAGCGCCGCGGCGATGTGCGGGAAGAGCAGGTCGCCGAGGTTGTGGCGGTCACAGGCGCAGAAGACGATCACGCGTGGCGGCATCGCCGCATCGTAGAACGCCGCAACTGGGCACCGGCGGGATCGTCGCTGCCGTCGGCGTTGCCAACGACGGCAGCGACGGCGGCGCTACAGTTGCTCGCGGAGGAACCCCGACGATGACGACCCCCCGGAATCCGGCGCGCAGGACGAAACCCCTGGGCGCCGCCCTCGCCGCGCTGGCGGCCGCAGGCGCACTCGGCGGCTGCGCCGTCGAATGGCAGAACCGCCAGGCCGCCAGGGAACTGGCCGAGCAGTCCAGGCCGCCGGGTTCGCTCTACGCCGGATGGCGCGTCTTCCAGGAACGTTGCGCCGCCTGCCATGGCGCCGACGCCACCGGCACACGGGGCGCGCCGGATCTGCTGCCGCGCGTGCGCGAGATGGGACAGCGCCGCTTCGTGAGCGTCGTCCTCAACCGCTACGACTGGCCCTTCCCGACGACCGGCGCGCGCACCGAGGGAGCGGCGCGCGAAGCGCTGCTCAGCGACATCGAGCAGCGCCGGCAGGGCGCGCTGACGATGCGCGCCTGGCAGGGCGAGCCGGTCGTGCAGGCGCACATCGTCGATCTCTACGCCTGGCTGTCGGCGCGCGCGCAGGGAACGCAGGGCCCCGGACGTCCGCAGCCTTGAAGCGGCGCCCGGGCCGCGGGCAGGCTTGCGCCGGCGAGGCGGTGGCGCGGTGATGCGCGCGGCATGCTGTCGCGGTGCCGTCACCGGCGTCGCCGGAAAAGATTGGCCGCGTGCAGCGGCCCTGGCTCACGCCATGAGCCACCGTTGCGGCATGCTGTCGGCACGCTCGCTGCGGTCGGGAACCGGCCGCCCGTGCGCTCCGTCCTGACGAGCACGACGTTCCGATGCTGAACCTGCACTTCTCGAACCGGATCGAGGTCCTCGCTAAGCGGCTGCTGACGGCGCTGGCGGCGCCGGCGACCGATCCCTTCGCGGTCGACGAGGTCGTCGTGCCGAGTGCCGCGATGCGGCGCTGGCTGCAGCTGGCGGTCGCACGCGAGTTCGGCGTGTGCGCGAACCTGCGCCTGCCCTTCCTCGCGCAGTGGCTGTGGCGGCTGGTCGCCATCCACGGCGCGACACAGGGCGCTTCGGCGCCGACCGAGTCGCCGCTGGCCGCGCCGGTGCTCGCCTGGCGCATCTATGCCGCCTTCGGCGACCGCGCCTGGGTCGACGCGCATCCGCGGCTTGCGCACTACCTCGCGCAGGCCGATCCCGTGATGCGCGCGGAGCTCGCGCAGGCCGTCGCCGCGCTGATCGAGCAGTACACCAGCTACCGCCCCGACTGGCTGCAGGCCTGGAGCGCCGGCCGGCAGGCGCTGCCGACACCCCACCCCGACGAGGCCTGGCAGGCGGCGCTGTGGCGACGGCTGGCCGCGGAGCTGGCGCTGCCCGAGCAGCAACCGGTGGCGGCCTTGGTCGCAGCGCTGCAGCGGGGGGGCCCGGCTGCGGCGCGCGCCGCGGGCCTGCCGCCGCGCCTGCACGTCTTTGCGCCGCCGGCGATGCCGCCGCTGCACCAGCAGCTGCTCGCGCAGCTCGGGGCGCTGATCGACGTCGACGTCTACATCGTGAACCCCTGCCGTGAGTACTGGTTCGAGCTCGTCGACCGCAGGCGGCTTGCGCACCTCTCGGCGCGCGGGCAGGAAGCGGGCCATGAGGTCGGCAACCGGATGCTGGCGGCCTGGGGCAAGCAGACGCAGGCGCTGGTCGACGGCCTGGTCGACCTGGCCGGCGAAGCCGTCGTCGACGACGGCGACTACCGTCCAAGCGAAGGCCCAAGCGAAGGCGGCACGCTGCTGGCGCACGTGCAGAACGCGCTGCTGGACCTGCAGGAGATCGAGCCGGGAAGCATCGCGCTTGCCGACGGCGACCGCAGCATCGAGCTGCACGTCTGCCACTCGCGCACGCGCGAGCTCAAGGTGCTGCACGATCGCCTGCTCGCACTCTTCGCCGAGGATGCGACGCTGCAGCCCGGCGACGTGCTCGTCGTGCTGCCCGAGCTCGAGGACGCGGCGCCGCTCATCGACGCTGTCTTCGGCAGCGTGCCGCAGGAGCGGCAGATCCCGTTCACGATCACCGGCCGCGCGCGCAGCCAGGTCGCCGCGCCGGCGCGCGCGCTGCTCGCGCTGCTGGCGCTGATGGGCTCGCGCGTGCCGGCCAGCGCCGTCTTCGGCCTGCTGCAGCAGCCGTTGGTCGCGCGGCGCTTCGGCCTGGACGACGCCGACCTGGAGCAGGTGCACGCCTGGCTGCACGCCGCGGGCACGCACTGGGGGCTGGACGGCGCACACCGCGGCAGCTTCGGCGTCCCGGCCGACGAGCGCCACACGCTGGCCGACGGCATCGCGCGGCTCTTCCTCGGCCACGCGCTGCCGCCGCAGCCCGATCGGCCCGATCAGGCCGGGCAGCCCTTCGCCGGCTTGCTGCCCGCGGCCGACATCCCCGGCAACCAGGCCGAGCTGCTCGGGCGGCTCTGGAGCTTCGTCGACGCGCTGCAGCAGACGCACGCGGCGATGAGCCGTGCGCACCCGCCCGCGGCCTGGGCATCACTCCTGTTCGGGGCCTGCGAGCGCTTCATCGACGCGCGCGACGACGAGCGCACCGAACTGCGCGAGCTGCAGGCCACCATCGCACAGCTGACCGACGAGATGCAGCGCGGCGGCCTCGACGAGCCGCTGCCGCTGCCGGTGCTGCGGCAGGCGTTGCAGCAGCGCCTGGACGACCCGGCGCGCGGCGGGGTGCCCAGCGGCAGCGTCACCTTCGCGGCAATGAGCAGCCTGCGCGGCCTGCCCTACCGCGTCGTTGCGGTGCTCGGGCTGGACGATGGCCTCTTCCCCGGCCCGACGCGCGCAGCCGAGTTCGACCTGCTGGCCGCCAGCCCCCGCCGCGGCGACCGCCAGCGGCGCCTGGACGAACGCAACCTCTTCCTCGATCTGCTGCTGGCCGCACGCACGCACCTGCACCTGAGCCACACCGGACGCAGCGTGCGCGACAACGCGCCGCTGCCGCCGTCCACCGTCGTCGCCGAGCTGCTCGACGTGCTGGTGCCGGCGATCGCGTACGAGCCGCGCGAGCGGGCGAGCCTGGAGCACGCGCGCGCGCGCCTGGTCGTCGAACACCCGCTGCAGGCCTTCTCGCCCACCGCCTTCCAGGTCGACGGCGACCCGCGCCTGCGCAGCCACGACGAGACGCTGGCCGCGGCGCTGCGCGAGGCCCTCGCGCGGGAGTCCAGCGATCGAGCGCAGGAGGGCAGCCTTCCGGTCACGAGCGCCCCTTCGACGAACGACGTTCGAGCGCATGGGTGCGATGAAGGGAGGGACGCAAGGAAGGACGAAAACAGAGACGCAAACGGCGACGAAAGCGACGACGACGCGCTGCTGCCCGACGTCGCCGCGCAGGCGCCCTTCTTCGCCGCGCCGCTGCCCTCGCCCGGTCCCGAGTGGCGCAAGCTCAGCGTCGAGCAGCTCGTCGCCTTCCTTGGCCGGCCCTGCGCGGCGCTGCTGCAGCGGCGCCTGGGCATCGAGCTGGCCTGGGACGAGGACGAGCTCGACGACGAGGACCCCCTGCACGCCGACGGATCCGCCGAGCGCACGCTGACCGAGCGCCTGCTGCCGGCGCTGCTGGCCGGCGCCGACCGCGAGCAGGCGCTGCGCCTGGCGCAGGCGGGCACCGACTGGCCGGCGGGGGCGATCGGCCTCGTGCAGCTCGAGCAGGCCTTGCCGCCGCTGCTGCACTTCGCCGCGCGGGTGCGCGAGGCCAGCGCCGAACCGCCGCTGCCTCCGCGCCTCGTCGAACTGGACTTCGATCTCGATGGCGAGCGCTGGACGCTGGCGATCACCCTCTCCGGTCTGCGCGGCGAAGGCCAGACGCGCTGGCGTGCACGCGAGCTGCACCCGCGCGACCGGCTCGAAGCGTGGGTCCAGCACCTGGCCCTGTGCGCCGCCGCGCCCGAGGGTGTGGCGATGCGCACGCGCTGGCTGGCGCTGGACCAGACGCTCGCGCTCAGGCCCGTCGCTGACGCCGAGGCGCAGCTCGGCGCGCTGCTGCGTCTCTATCGCCAGGGTCTCACCGAACCGCTGCACTTCTACCCCCGCAGCGCCTGGGCTTACGTCGAGAGGGACGGCGACATCGTGAGCGCGCAGCGGGTCTGGGCTCCGAGTGGACCCGATGCGCGCGGCGAGTCCCAGGAGGCCGCGCACCGGCTCGCGCTGCGCGGCTGCGTCGACCCGCTGGACGAGGCCTTCGAGGAAACCGCGAACGCGATCTTCGGGCCGCTGCGCGCGCACATCGAAGAAGACGAAGAAGACGAAGAAGAGGAGCCGGCATGAAGCCGCAGCCGCTCGACGTCTTCAACGACGAACTCGTCGGCACGACACTGATCGAGGCCTCCGCGGGCACCGGCAAGACCTGGAACCTGTGCGGCCTCGTGCTGCGGCTGCTGCTCGAACAGGGGCTCGCGCTGCCGCAGATCCTCGTCGTCACCTTCACGAACGCGGCGACCGCCGAGCTGCGCGAGCGCGTGCGCGCGCGCCTGGCCGACGTGCTGGACGCGCTCGAAGGCGGCGCGGCCACGCCCGATCCCTTCGTTCCCGAGCTGCTGCGGGCGCTGCGCGCGCGCGGCGCCGACGACGCGCAGATGCGCCAGCGCCTGCGGCTTGCGCTGCAGACCTTCGACGAGGCCTCGATCTTCACGATCCACAGCTTCTGTCAGCGCGCGCTCGCCGAGGCGCCCTTCGCCGCCGCGCTGCCGATGCAAAGCGAGCTCGCCCCCGACGACTCCGAACTGCTCGAGCAGGTGGTCAACGACTTCTGGCGCCGTGAGCTCGTCGGCGCGACGAGCAACGCCGGCACAGGACTGTCGCCGGCACTGGCCGCACACCTTGTGCGCCGCAAGGACACGCCGGCGCGCTGGGCACAACTGCTGCGGCGCCGCGTCGCGCGCCCGCTCTCGCGCATGCGCTGGCCCGATACGCTGCCGCAACCCGTTGACCTCGCGCGCCTGCACGAGGGCTTCATCGCGCTGCAAACGATGTGGGCCGCCGAGGGCGAGCACATCGTCGCCCTCGTCGAGGACGCGCGGCCGCGGCTGAACGGCAACACCTATCGCCCCGGCGCGCCGGCAGCGGCTGGCCAGAGCTGGCGCCAGCTCTTCACCGCAGCCGACCCGATGCTCGCCGACTTCGGCCTGCCCAAGCTCGATCTGCTGACGCGCCGCAAGCTCGAGCCGAAGAAGAACCAGGCTCCGGTCAATCCGCACCCTTTTTTCGACGCCGCCGAGGAACTGCTGGCGCTTGCCGGGCAGCACGCGGATGCGCTCGAAGGCCAGCGCCTGGCGCTGCTGCGCGCGCTGCTCGAAGACGGGCCGCCGGCGCTGCGCGCGCGCAAGCGCGAACAGCGCGTGCTCGCCTTCGACGACCTGCTGCACGACCTGCACGAGCGCCTGCACGCCCCCGGCGGCGCGGCACTCGCCGCCGCGCTGCGCACGCGCTGGCCGGTGGCGCTGATCGACGAGTTCCAGGACACCGACCCGCTGCAGTGGGCGATCTTCGACGCGCTGCACGGGCAGGCCGGGCTGCCGCTCTTCCTGCTCGGCGACCCCAAGCAGGCGATCTACAGCTTCCGCCACGCCGACCTGCACACCTACCTGCAGGCGCGTTCGCGCGCGCACGCGCTGCGCTCGCTGACCGAGAACCAGCGCTCGACGCCGGAGCTGCTCGCGGGCCTGAATGCGCTCTTCGGCGCGCGCGAGGACGGCTTCGTGCTGCCGGGCCTTGCCTACCTGCCGGTGCAGGCGGGCGCCAAACCGCGGCCGGTCTTCAACGACCGCAGCGCAGCCGCCGTGCCCGGCACGTCGACCGCGTCGCTGCAGCTGTGGTCGCTGCCGCGCGACGAGGCCGGGGTGCCGCTGGCCAAGAACGCGGCGCGAGCGCTGGCGGCGCAGAGCGTGGCCGGCGAGATCGCGCGGCTGCTTTGCGCATCGCGCCGCGGCGAAGTCACGATCGCCGGGCGGGCGTTGGCGGCCGGCGACCTGGCGGTGCTCGTGCGCACGCACGCCGAGGGTGCGCGCATGCGGCAGGCGCTCGCGGCGATGGGTGTCGGCTGCGTCGAGCTCTCTCAGGCCGACGTGCACCACAGCGTCGACGCCGAGGAGCTCGAGCGCGTGCTCGCGGCGATGCTCGCGCCGCGGCACGAAGGCCTGCTGCGCGCGGCGCTGGCGACCGAGCTGATGGGCCTGGACGCCGCGGCGATCGACGCGCTCGCGCACGACGAGGCCGCGCTGCTCACGCACGCGCGCCGCTTCGCCGTCCACCGCGAGACCTGGCTTGCGCGCGGCGTCGGCCCGATGCTGCGGCGCTGGCTGCAGCAGGAAGGCGTCGCGCCGCGCCTGCTGCGGCGCGACGACGGCGAGCGCCGGCTCACCAACCTGCTGCACCTGGCCGAGCGGCTGCACGAGGGCTCGGCGCAGCACAGCGCACCGGAAGCGCTGCTGCGCTGGCTGCAGACGCAGCGGCGTCACGGCGGCGAGGGCGAGGCGGCACAGCTGCGGCTCGAATCCGACCGCGACCTGGTCGCGATCGTGACGATCCACAAGAGCAAGGGGCTGGAGTACCCGCTCGTCTTCTGCCCCTTCCTCTGGGACGGCGCCCCAGGCAAAAGCGACACGCTCGCTGCCGGCGTCGAGTACCACGACGAGGACGGCCGCGCGGTCGTCGACTTCCGCCCCGACGCGGCGACGAAGGAAGTGAAGGAGCAGCAGCGCTTGGCGCGCTTGGCCGAGCGCGTGCGGCTGATCTATGTTGCGCTCACGCGCGCGGTGCACCGCTGCTGCCTCGTCGTCGGGCCCTACACGAGCCACGGCACGTGCAACGAGGCCGCCGCGGCGCCGCTGAACCGGCTGCTGCCTGCGCCGGCATCGTCCTCGGGAAAGGGCGACGCCGCGGCCGACGGCATCGACGCCGCCTGGGCCAAGTTCGCTCGCGAGCACGCGCCGCACATTGGGCTGCAGCCGCTGCCCCTGCCGCCGCAGCCGCCGCTCGCGCCACTGCGCGCGGTGCCGGAGTCGCTCGCGGCCCTGCCCGCCCCGAGCCCGCGCGCGCCGAGCTGGCTGCTCGCCAGCTTCAGCAGCCTTGCGCGCGGCCTGCGCCACGAGGCCGCAGCGCGCGACCACGACGATTCCGCGGTCGAACCTCCGGGCGCAGCAGACGGGAACAAGGCGCAGGGCCCCGGTGAGGGGGACGACGACGACATCCTCGCCTTTCCGCGCGGGCCCGAGGCCGGCGAATGCGTGCACGCGCTCTTCGAGCACGCGGACTTCACCGGCGACTCGACCTGGCCGGCGGCGATCGCGCAGGCGCTCCAGTTGCACCCCCAGCCACCGTCCACCGACGCCGCAGCTCATGCGCGGCAGCTCGCGCGCATGCTGCGCGACGTGGTGCACACACCCTTGCCACCCGGCTTCACCCTGGCGCAGGTCCCGCGCACGCGGCGACTCAGCGAATGGGAATTCATGCTGCCGCTGCAGCGACTTGCGCCCGAGCGGCTGGCGGCCACGCTCGCGCGCCACGGCCTGTCGCTGCCGCTGCCGGCCTTCGCGCCGCTGTCGGGCTTCCTGCGCGGCTTCGTCGACCTCGCGTTCGAGCACGAGGGGCGCTGGTTCGTCGTCGACTGGAAGTCCAACCACCTCGGTCCGACGCCGGCCGACTACGCCGGTGCGGCGCTGGACGCGGAAGTGCAGGCGCACGGCTACGGCTTGCAGGCGCTCTTCTACGCGCTCGCGCTGCACCGCCACCTGCAGCGCCGTCTCCCCGGCTACGAGCCCGCGCGCCACTTCGGCGGCGCGATGCTGCTCTTCGTCCGCGGCCTGCGACCCGCGTGGCGGCAGGAGGACGGCACGCCCAGCGGCGTCTGGCGCTTGCAGCCGCCCGCCGCGTTGCTGGACGAACTCTCGGCGCTGTTCGAGGGTGAGGATGACGTCGACGCCGGGCGTGCGGCGCGGCAGGGGACCTCGTCATGAAGACCGGCACGCCAGGCAGCGCGCCGCCCTCGGCGGCCCCGTCCGGGATCGACGCCTACGCGGAAGGGCTGGCACGCCAGCTCGAGCGCTGGGCGCGCGCGCTGGGGGTCGACGAGCCGCTTGCGCGGCAACTCGGCCAGCTTGCCCGGGCGCTCGCGCGGGCGGCGCGCACCGGGCACGTCTGCGTGCCGCTTGGCGAAGCCCTGCCCGGGGACGAGCGCCCCACGCTGCCCGCGCTGCGGGCCTCGGGCGTCGTCGGCAGCCCCGTTGCGCCCGGCGCCTGCCCGCTCGTCGTCGACGACGAGGGCCGCGTCTACCTGCAGCGCGACTACGCCCTCGAACGACGCCTCGCGCGCCGGCTCGTCCAGGCCGCGCGCGCGCCGGCGCAGCCGCTGAGCGAGCAGGCAGCGGTTCGGCTCGCCGAGCTTTTCGGAAGCAGCGGCCGTGAGTCGGGATCACGCGATCGCGCACCCGACTGGCAGCAGATCGCCGCGGCGCTGGCGCTGCGCCAGCGGCTGCTCGTCATCAGCGGCGGGCCCGGCACCGGCAAGACGACGACCGTCGTCAAGCTGCTCGCCTGCCTGCTCGACCAGGCGCCGGATGCGCGCATCGCGCTCGCTGCGCCGACCGGGAAGGCCGCGGCGCGTCTGGCCGAAGCAGTGCGCGAGAGCGCCGCGACGCTGCCCGCGGGCTTGCGCGAGCGCCTGCCCCAGACCGCAAGCACGGTGCACCGGCTGCTCGGCGTCACGCCGCATGGTTTCGTGCATCACGCCGGGCGGCTGCTGGCGATCGACGTCCTCGTCGTCGATGAAGCCTCGATGCTCGACCTGGCGCTGGCGACGCACTTGCTCGACGCGGTGCCACCCGAAGCACGCATCGTGCTGCTCGGCGACCAGCATCAGCTCGCCGCGGTCGAGTCGGGGGCGGTCTTCGCCGAGCTCGCGGTCGACCCGAGCCTGAGCGAGCCCTGCCGCGCCGCCATCGAAGCCGCGTGCGCGCTGCCGCCGCGAAGCCTGCAGCCGCCGGCCGCGCTCGCGCCGGGCGCGCTCGTCGACAGCGTCGTCTGGTTCGAGCGCAACTACCGCTTCGCCGCCGATTCGGCGATCGGGCGCCTGGCCGCGCAGATCAAGGCCGGGGCCGACGAGGACGCGCTCGCAACACTTGCCGCCGCCGAGGGCGACGAGCTGCAGTGGTGGGACGAGGCCGCAACGCTGCCCGCGCCTGCAGTGCGCGAGGCCTGGCGCCAGGGCTACGCGCCCTACCTGGACGCGCTGCTCGCGGCCACGGACGACGCCGCTGCGCTCGCCGCGGCCTTCGCGCGTTTTCGCGTGCTGTGCGCGCACCGCGAAGGCGCGCGCGGCATGGCCGAAGTCAACGCCGCGCTCGACGCGCACGCGCGCGCCCGGCTTGCCCCGCTGCTGGCGCGCCATCCGGGCGCGCTCGGCAGCGCCTTCTACGTCGGGCGCCCGGTGATGGTGCTGAAGAACGAGCCGCTGCTGCAGCTCTTCAACGGCGACATCGGCATCACTCTGCCGGGCGAACGCCAGGTCGAGCTCGTCGTCGCCTTCGCGCAGGCCGACGGCAGCGTGCGGCGCGTGCCGGTGCAGCGCCTGCCCGAGCACCAGAGCGCCTGGGCGATGACGGTGCACAAGGCGCAGGGCTCCGAGTTCGACGCCGTACTCGTGCTGCTGCCCGCGGCGGCGAGCCCCGTGCTCACGCGCGAGCTGCTCTACACCGCGGTCACGCGCGCGCGCCGGCGCGTCGCGATCGCAAGCAGCGCCGCGGTGCTCGGCGCCGCGGTGCGCACGCCGACGCGGCGACACTCGGGGCTGCCCGCGCGCCTGCGCGAGGCGCTGGCCGAAGCCGACGAAGCCTCCCCGGTACTCACCCCGCCTCCGAACCCGACGTCATGACCCTGCTGCTGCACACCGCCGACTGGCAGATCGGCCGCACCGATGCGCGCTTCGCCGCCGAGGACGCCGCAGCCCTGGCCGAGGCGCGCATCGCCACGGTCGAGCGCCTGGCGCGGCGCGCGGCCGAACGCGGCGCCGACGCGGTGCTCGTCGCCGGCGACGTCTTCGACGCGCAGGCGATCTCGCCGCGCACGATGCGCCGGCTCTTCAACGCGCTCGCGCCCTACCCCGGGCCCTGGGTGATGATCCCGGGCAACCACGACGCGGCGCTCGCCGACGGCGTCTGGGCGCAGGCGCAGCGGCAGGGGCTGCTGCCGCCCAAGCTGCACCTGGCGCTGCAGCCGCGCGTCGTCGAGCTGCCCGAGCTGCAACTGGCGGTGTTCGCGGCCCCGCTGACGCAACGCCACACCTACGACGACACCACCGCCTGGTTCGATGCCGCCACCACGCCGCCGGGCTGGTTGCGCGTCGGCCTTGCGCACGGCGCGGTGCAAGGGCTGCTGCCCGAGGCCGCCGATGCACCGAACCCGATCGCCGCCGACCGCGCGGCGCGCGCGCGGCTGGACTACCTCGCGCTCGGCGACTGGCACGGTGCCAGGCAGATCGACGCGCGCACCTGGTACGCCGGCACGCCCGAGCCCGACCGCTTCAAGGGCAACGACCCGGGGCAGATGCTCTGGGTGACGCTGGGCGCA
This sequence comes from Burkholderiales bacterium, assembly GCA_026932425.1. GTDB lineage: Bacteria > Pseudomonadota > Gammaproteobacteria > Burkholderiales > Burkholderiaceae_C > Rubrivivax. Next base: position 28,105 of record JAIXKN010000048.1, on the reverse strand, counting down.
CCGGGCGAGATGCCGCAGGTCGAGCGCGAGGCGATCGCGCGCCACCGCTGGCGCGAAGAGACGCTCGCCTTCGCGATGGCCAGCGACACCGACGCGGCGATCGCACTGCTGCAGGCTTGCGGCGCCGACGAGGTGCTGCGGCTCGAGCTCTCGGGCCAGCTCGACCTCGCCGCGCACCTGCGGCTGCAGCGCGCGCTGCAGGACGCAGAGGCAAGGCTGCGCGCGCTCCTCGTCGACGCATCCGGCCTGCGCCTGGCCCCCACCGAAGAGGACCTCGCCGCGCTGCAGGCCGACGGCTATCTCGGCGCGGTGATCGCCGAGCTGCGCGCGGCACCGCCAGAGCGCTCGCGCACCGCGCAGGAGGCGCTGGCGATCCTCGCCGCGCTGCTGGCCGAGCAGCGCGATGCGCAGCCTGACGGGGCACTACCCGCGACGCGGGACAAGGCCGCAGGGGCCGCCGCATGAGGATCACGCGCCTGGCGGTCGCCGAGCTGCGGCAGTTCCGCGCGCGGCTCGAGCTGACCGGGCTGCAGCCCGGCCTCAACCTCTTCGCCGGCGCCAACGAGGCCGGCAAGAGCACGCTGGTGCGAGCGATCCGCGCTGCCTTCTTCGAGCGCTACCGCAGCACCGCGGTCGAGGACCTGCGCCCCTGGGGCGACAGCGCGGCCTCGCCGACGATCGAGCTCGACTTCCGCGTCGGCGACACCGACTACCGCCTGCACAAGGCTTTCCTGCGCAAGCCGCGCTGCGAGCTGCATGTCGGCACGCAGCGGCTCGAAGGCGAAGCTGCCGAGGAGCATCTGGCGGCGTTGCTGGGTTTTGCCTTCGCCGGCCGCGGCGCGAGCCGACCCGAGCACGGTGGCATCCCGGGCCTGCTGTGGATCGAGCAGGGCGCCGCGCAGGAGCTGCACGAGCCGGTGCGCCACGCCGCTGCGCACCTGCAGCGCGCGCTCGATGCGCAGCTCGGCGAAGTGGCGGCGAGCGGCGGCGACGCGCTGCTGGCGCGCGTTGCCAAGCTGCGCGAGGAGCTGCGCACGGCGACCGGCAAGCCGCGCGGGCTCCTCGACGCGGCGCAGCGGGCCGCGGCGCAGGCCGCCGCGCAGGCGCAGGCGCTGACCGAGGCCGCGGCGAGCTACCGGCAGCAGGTCGACCGCCTGCGGCAGCTCAGCGAGCAGCACGCCGCCGACGAGCGCAGCCGGCCCTGGGAAACGCTGCGTGCGCAGCTCGCGCAGGCCGAGGCGGCGCAGGCGCAGGCGCAGGCTCTGGGCACCCAACGCGCCGCCAAGGCTACCGAGATCCAGCGCGGCGAAGAGCTGTGCGCGCTGCTGCGCAAGCAGCTCGCCGACGACGACGCGCAGGCCGCCGAGCTCGAGCGCCGTGAGGCAGCGCTGCAGCAGGCGCAGGCGGCGCTCGAACCCCTGCTCGCCGCGGAAACGGCGGCTGCGCGTGCGCTCACGCAGGCGCAGGGGCAGGCCCGCGCCACGGCCCAGGCGCTGGCGCTGGCGCGCCAGGAGGAGACGCGCGCGCAGCTGCAGCGCCAGCTCGAATCGACGCGCGCGCATGCCGCTTCGGTCTCCGAGCTGCTGCAGCGCACGCGTGCCGAGGCCGCGCGCGAAGCCGAGCTGCGACGCCAGGCGCAGGCGCTCGCGCTGCCGGCCGACGCCCTGCAGACGCTGCGCGCGCAGGACGAGCGCCTGCGCGCGCTCGCGCTGCAGCTCGAGGGTCTGGCCACGCGCATCGCGTATTCGTTGCAGCCCGCTGCGGCGGCGCGGCTCGACGGCGAACCGCTGCAGGGCGAGGGAAAGCGGTTGCTGACCGCGTCCGCGGAGCTCGAGATCGAGGGCATCGGCCGCTTCACGTTCGCGCCCGGTGGCAGCGACCTCGCCGCGCGCCGCGCCGAGCAGGAGCGGCTGCAGGCCGAGCATCGCGACCTGCTGCAGCGCCTGGGGCTTGCCGGCCGCGCCGAAGCCGATGCGCGCGACGAGGCCGTGCGCGCGCTGCTCGCGCAGGCCGAGGCTGCGGCCAAGGCGCTGCACCTGCTCGCGCCCAAGGGACTGGGGGCGCTGCAGGCCGAGGCCGACCGCGTCGACGGCGAGCATGCACAGGCCAGCGCGGCGCTGGCGCAACTGCCCGCCGTCCCCGAATCTGCGGCCTCAGCGCAGCCCGCCATCCCGGCGCCCTCCCCGCTCTCCCCGCCCTTCCCGGCAGCGCCAGCCACGCTCGCATTGGCTCAGGCCGCAGCCGACGAGGCCGAGCGCGGCCGTGAGGCGGCTGCCCGCGCGCTCGATCAGGCACGGCAGACGCTTGCCGCCGCGCGCAGCGTCGCCGAGGCCGCCGCGCGTGAGCACGAGGCTCGCGCCGCCCTGCGCGCCAACCCGGCACAGCAGGCGCAGCGCCGGCAGGCGCAGCAGCGCCTGGTCGACGCGCAGGCCGAACTCGCCGTCAGGCAGCGCGAGCTGCAGGTGCTCGACGAGCAGCTTGTCGCTGCGCGCCCCGAGATCCTCGCGCAGGACGTGCAGCGCCTGCGCCGCAGCGCCGAGGAAGCCGAGCGCGTGCACCGCGAGCGCAAGCTGCAGCTGGTGCAGCTGGAAGCGGAGCTCGCCGCCGCTGGCGCGCAGGGCATCGACGAGACGCTGGCGCTGGCGCTGGCGGAAGGCGCTGCCGCCCGTCGCCGGCTCGACGAACTGAGCCTTCGCGCCGATGCGCTCGTGCTGCTCGAGCAGACGCTCGCCGCGCATCGCCAGGCGCTCACGCAACGGCTGCGCGCGCCCTTGCAGCGGCACCTGGACCACTACCTCGCGCTGCTCTTCCCCGGCGCACGCCTCGAACTCGACGAGGCGCTGCAGCCGGATCGGCTCGCGCGGCCAAACCCGGCGCAGCGGCCGACGATCCCTTCGCCAGGGGCGCCGTCGGCCCCGTCGGACCACCGGGCGACGGTCGGCGCAGTGCCGTCATCGCCCGCGCCTGTCGAGAGTGCGTCCCTGGCCGAGCTGAGCTTCGGCGCGCGCGAGCAGCTGGGCATCCTCTCGCGTCTCGCCTACGCCGACCTGCTGAAGGAGGCCGGGCGGCCGACGCTGCTGATCCTCGACGACGCCCTCGTGCACAGCGACGCCGAGCGCCTGGCACGCATGAAGCGCGCGCTCTACGACGCCGCGCAGCGGCACCAGGTCCTGCTCTTCACCTGTCACGCCGAGCGCTGGCGCGACATGGGCGTGGTGGTGCGCCCGCTGCCGGCAGTCTGAACCGCCGTCCCCCCGGCGCGGCCGGCCGCGCCGTCTTGATGCACGCGTGCACGGTCCTGGTGCACGCGAAGCCAAAAAATGGCGCTGCGGGGGTGTCTAAACCGGCCTGATTCCGAGGAACTGGGTCGGATCCACGATCCGGGCACGGCGCTTGCTTTGTCCAGGCCCGTGACGGTCAAGCGCCCATGCAGCTCGGCCAGCGATGCGGGCGCCTGGCCGTCACGAACCCGAGGCCAAGACCATGCTCCAGGAGCTTCCCCTGCCCCCGCGTACCAGCCCTGCGTCGGCGACCCCGATGGCAAGCCCCGAAGAGATGCACGACGCCCACGCGCGCGGGCTCTACGCGAACGCCGAGCATGACGCCTGCGGCGTCGGCTTCGTCGCGCACATCAAGGGCCACAAGTCGCACGAGATCGTGCTGCAGGGCCTGCGCATCCTCGAGGCCCTGGACCACAGGGGTGCGGTCGGTGCCGACCCGCTGATGGGTGACGGTGCCGGACTGCTGATCCAGATCCCCGACGCCTACTACCGTGCCGAGATGCAGCGCCAGGGCGTCACGCTGCCCCCGCCCGGCGAGTACGGCGTCGGCATGATCTTCCTGCCCAAGGAGCCGGCCTCGCGCGAGGCCTGCATCGACGCGCTGGAGCGCGCGGTGATGGCCGAGGGTCAGGTGCTGCTGGGCTGGCGCGAGGTGCCGGTCGACGACAGCCTGCCGATGTCGGAGGCGGTGCGCGCCAGCGCCCCGGTGATCCGCCAGGTCTTCATCGGCCGCGGCCCCGACATCCGCGTGCCCGACGCACTCGAGCGCAAGCTCTACGTCATCCGCAAGATCGCCTCGGCGCGCATCACCGGCCTGGCACTCACGCACGGCGCCGAGTACTACGTGCCCAGCATGTCCTGTCGCACGGTGATCTACAAGGGCCTGCTGCTGGCCGACCAGGTCGGCCGCTACTACCGCGACCTGCAGGACGAGCGCGTCGTTTCGGCGCTGGCGCTGGTGCACCAGCGCTTCTCGACCAACACCTTCCCCTCGTGGCCGCTGGCGCATCCGTATCGCATGGTTGCGCACAACGGCGAGATCAACACCGTGCGCGGCAACTTCAACTGGATGCGCGCGCGCCAGGGCGTGATGACCTCGCCGGTGCTGGGCGAGGACCTGCGCAAGCTCTACCCGATCACGCTGGACGGGCAGTCGGACACCGCAACCTTCGACAACACGCTCGAGCTGCTGGTGATGGCCGGCTACCCGCTGGCGCAGGCGGTGATGATGATGATCCCCGAGGCCTGGGAGCAGCACGCCACGATGGACGCGCAGCGGCGCGCGTTCTACGAGTACCACGCGGCGATGCTCGAGCCCTGGGACGGGCCGGCGGCAATGGTCTTCACCGATGGCCGGCAAATCGGCGCGACGCTGGACCGCAACGGTCTGCGGCCAGCGCGCTACCTCGTCACCGACGACGAGCTGGTCGTGCTCGCGTCCGAGGCGGGCGTGCTGCCGATCCCCGAGGAGCGCATCGTGCGCAAGTGGCGCCTGCAGCCGGGGCGGATGTTCCTCATCGACCTGGAGCAGGGCCGCATCGTCGACGACGACGAACTCAAGCAGCTGCACGCCTCGGCAAGGCCGTACCGCCAGTGGATCGACAACGTGCGCATCCGGCTGGACAGCATCCCGCTGCCCGAAACCCCGCCGGCGGCGGCACTGCCCAAGCCCCTGATCGACTGCCAGCGTGCGTTCGGAATGAGCCGCGAGGACCTGCGGCTGCTGCTCGCGCCGATGGCGCAGGGCCAGGGCGAAGGCATCGGCTCGATGGGCAACGACGCGCCGCTGGCCGTGCTCTCGGAGCGCAGCAAGCCGCTCTACGACTACTTCCGCCAGCTCTTCGCGCAGGTCACCAATCCGCCGATCGACCCGATCCGCGAGGCGGTGGTGATGTCCCTCGTTTCCTTCATCGGACCACGCCCCAACCTGCTCGACATCAACGCCATCAACCCCCCGATCCGGCTCGAGGTGCTGCAGCCGGTACTCGACGCCGCCGACATGGCGCGGCTGCGCGACATCGCCCGCCACACGGGCGACAAGCTGCGCAGCTGCGAAATCGACCTCAGCTACCCCGTCGCATGGGGTGCGCAGGGCATCGAGGCGCGGCTGGCGGCGCTGTGCGCCCAGGCCGAGCAGCGCATCGCCTCGGGCTGCAACATCCTCATCCTCACCGACCGCCACATGGACCGCGAGCATGTGGCCATCCCGGCACTGTTGGGGCTGTCGGCGATCCACCAGCACCTGGTGCGCATCGGCCTGCGCACCGCGGCCGGGCTGGTCGTCGAGACCGGCAGCGCCTGGGAGGTCCATCACTTCGCGGTGCTCGCCGGGTACGGCGCCGAGGCCGTGCATCCCTGGCTGGCCCTGCAGACCGTCGCCGGGATCGCACCGGCTTGCGGCCTGGGCGCCGGCGAGGCCGTCGACCACTTCATCCACGCCGTCGGCAAGGGCCTGTCCAAGACCATGTCGAAGATGGGCATCAGCACCTACATGTCCTACTGCGGCGCGCAGATCTTCGAGGCCGTCGGCCTCGACGAGGCCCTGGTGCAGGCGCACTTCCGCGGCACGACGAGCCAGATCGGCGGCATCGACATCTTCGGCATCGCCGAGGAGGCGCTGCGCAATCACCGCCGCGCTTTCGCCGCCGGGCAGCGGCTCGCCGACATGCTCGACGACGACGGCGAGTACGCCTGGCGCAGCGACGGCGAGGAGCACATGTGGACGCCCGACGCGATCGCCAAGCTCCAGCACGGCGCGCGCACCAACCGCTACGAGACCTACGAGGAATACGCCCGCATCATCAACGACCAGAGCCGGCGCCACATGACGCTGCGCGGGCTGTTCGAGCTGCGCATCGATCCTTCCAGTGCGATCCCGCTGGAGGAGGTCGAGCCGGCCGCGGAGATCGTCAAGCGCTTCGCCTCGGGTGCGATGTCGCTCGGCTCGATCTCGCCCGAGGCGCACGTGAACCTGGCGATCGCGATGAACCGCCTCGGCGGCAAGAGCAACACCGGCGAGGGCGGCGAGGACCCCGCGCGCTATCGCGACGAGATGCGCGGGCAGGCCATCGCCAAGGGCAGCACGCTGCGCAGCGTGCTGGGCAGCGTGCTGGTGCGCGACCAGCCGCTGCGCGAGGGCGACAGCCTGCGTTCGCGCATCAAGCAGGTGGCCTCGGGGCGCTTCGGCGTGACCACCGGCTACCTCGTCTCGGCCGACCAGATCCAGATCAAGATGGCGCAGGGCGCCAAGCCGGGCGAAGGCGGACAACTCCCGGGCAACAAGGTCTCGCCCTACATCGGCCGGCTGCGACACTCGATCCCGGGGGTCGGCCTGATCTCGCCGCCGCCGCACCACGACATCTATTCGATCGAGGACCTGGCGCAGCTCATCCACGACCTCAAGAGCGTCAATCCGCGCGCCGACGTCTCGGTCAAGCTGGTCTCCGAGGTCGGGGTCGGCACGGTCGCCGCCGGCGTCGCCAAGGCGAGGGCCGACCACCTCGTGATCGCCGGGCACGACGGCGGCACCGGCGCGGCGCCCTGGTCGTCGATCAAGCACGCCGGCACGCCCTGGGAGCTGGGGCTGGCCGAGACGCAGCAGACGCTGGTGCTGAACCGCCTGCGCGGACGCGTGCGCGTGCAGGTCGACGGCCAGCTCAAGACCGGGCGCGACGTCGTCATCGGCGCACTGCTCGGCGCCGACGAGTTCGGCTTCGCGACCGCGCCGCTGGTGGCCTCGGGCTGCGTGATGATGCGCAAGTGCCACCTCAACACCTGCCCGGTCGGCGTCGCGACGCAGGATCCGGTGCTGCGCCGCCGCTTCACCGGCACGCCCGAGGACGTCGTCAACTTCTTCTTCTTCGTTGCCGAGGAGGCCCGGCGCCTGATGGCTCAGCTCGGCGCGCGCACCCTGCAGGAGCTGGTCGGCCGCACCGACCTGCTCGAGCTGCGCGCCGGCATCTCGCACTGGAAGGCCAGAGGTCTCGATTTCAGCCGCGTCTTTGCGCAACCCGCGGCCCCGGCGAGCGTGGCCCGACGCCACCAGGAGCTGCAGGATCACAAGCTCGGCCAGGCCCTCGATGGCCACTGGATCGAGCCGATGCGCAGCGGCCTGGCGCGCGGCGAGCGGGTGCGGATCGAGGCGCGCGTGCGCAACGTCCACCGCACGGTCGGCGGCATGCTCTCCGGCGAGCTGATCCGGCTGCATCCCGAGGGCGTCGACGACGATCGCGTGCGCATCGAGTGCACCGGCACCGGCGGCCAGAGCTTCGGTGCCTTCCTCGCCCGCGGCATCACGCTGCGGCTCGAGGGCGAGGCCAACGACTACACCGGCAAGGGTCTCTCGGGCGGACGCCTGGTGGTGCGACCGAGTCCGGCCTTCGGCGGCGACGCCGGCAGCAACATCATCGTCGGCAACACCGTGCTCTACGGCGCGACCTCCGGCGAGGCCTATTTCCGCGGCGTCGCCGGCGAGCGCTTCGGCGTGCGGCTTTCCGGCGCCAGCGCCGTCGTCGAGGGCGTCGGCGACCACGGCTGCGAGTACATGACCGGAGGCACCGTCGTCGTGCTGGGCCTCACCGGGCGCAACTTCGCCGCGGGGATGACTGGCGGCCTGGCCTTCGTCCTCGACGAGGACGGCCGCTTCGTCGAGCGCTGCAACCCCGCGCAGGTGGCGCTCGAGCCCGTGCTCCGCGCCCAGGAGCAGGACGAGGCCGGCATCCCCAGGCACGAAGGGCAGACCGATGAGGCGCTGCTGCAGCAGCTGCTGAACGCGCACTGGCGCTGGACCGGGTCGGCGCGCGCGCGTGCGCTGCTGGATGCCTGGCCCGCCAGCCGCCAGCGCTTCGTCAAGGTGTTCCCGCACGAATACCGGCAAGCGTTGCGCGAGCGCGCCGGGAGCAGCGCGCAGCCCGGCACACTGCCTTCGGCCAGCCCTCTTTCCACCCACGCCTGAACGAGCAGAGGCCCAGCTGCCATGGGAAAGACCACCGGTTTCCTCGAGATCGAGCGCATCGAAGAGACGTGCGAGCCTGCCGCGAGTCGCATCCGCCATCACCGCGAATTCGTGCGGCCGCTGACGCCGGAGCAGGCAAGTCGCCAGGGCGCACGCTGCATGGACTGCGGCACGCCCTTCTGCAACCACGCCTGCCCGGTGAACAACGTCATCCCGGACTTCAACGACCTCGTGTACCGCGACGACTGGAAACGGGCGCTGGCGCTGCTGCAGTCGACCAACAACTTCCCCGAATTCACCGGCCGGATCTGCCCGGCGCCCTGCGAGGCCGCCTGCACGCTCAACATCGATTCGCAGCCCGTGGGCATCAAGTCGATCGAGCACGCGATCATCGAGCGCGGCTGGGCCGAGGGATGGGTGCGGCCGCAGCCGGCCAGCGTGCGCAGCGGGCGGCGGGTGGCGGTCATCGGCTCCGGCCCGGCCGGCCTGGCCGCAGCGCAGCAGCTCGCCCGTGCCGGCCACGAGGTCGTCGTCTTCGAGAAGAACGAGCGTCCGGGCGGCCTGCTGCGCCTGGGCATCCCGGACTTCAAGCTCGAAAAGTCGCACATCGACCGCCGCCTCGAGCAGCTGCAGGCCGAGGGCGTGCAGTTCCGCACCGGAACGCTCGTGGGCGAACTCCCCGCCGACAGTCGGATCGCGAACGCGGCGACGCGCTCGATCCCGGCGCGAACGCTGCAGGACGAGTTCGACGCGGTGCTGCTGGCCGGCGGCGCGGAGCAATCGCGCGACCTGCCGATTCCCGGCCGCGAGCTCGTGGGCGTGCACCTGGCGATGGAGTACCTGCCGCAGCAGAACCGCGTCAACGCCGGCGTCCCGGTGCCCGCGCAGATCCTCGCGCACGGCAAGCGCGTCATCGTCATCGGCGGCGGCGACACCGGGTCGGACTGCGTCGGCACCGCGCACCGCCAGGGCGCCGCCAGCGTCGTGCAATTCGAGCTCATGCCGATGCCGCCGCGGCAGGAGGACAAGCCGCTGACCTGGCCCTACTGGCCCTACAAGCTGCGCACCTCGTCGAGCCATGTCGAAGGCGGCCAGCGCGAGTTCGCGATCGCCACGCGCGAGTTCATCGGCCGCAACGGGGCGCTCTGCGCGCTGGCGACGATCGACGTGCGCCGCGACGGCGAGCGACTGGTCGAGGTCCCCGGGACCGAGCGCACCTGGCCCGCCGAGCTGGTGCTGCTCGCGCTGGGCTTCGTGCACGCGGCACCCAGCGTGCTCGAGAGCTTCGGCGTCGTGCGCGACGCGCGCGGCAACGCCCTGGCCGGCACGGATGCAGCCGGCGGCTACGCCACGAACGTGCCGGGCGTGTTTGCCGCCGGCGACATGCGCCGCGGCCAGTCGCTCGTCGTCTGGGCGATCCGCGAGGGCCGGCAGGCCGCACGCGCAATCGACCGCTTCCTGACAGGCCAGACCCACCATCCCGCCTGAGCCCCGATGATTCGCGTCAACCCTCACCACGCCGCCCTGCCCGCCCGCTACCTCTTCGCCGAGGTCGCGGACCGCGTGCGAGCCTTCCGCAGGCGCCGCCCCGAGGTCGAGCTCATCAGCCTGGGCATCGGCGACGTCACCGAGCCGCTGCCGCCCGCATGCATCCGCGCCTTCCACGCCGGCGTCGACGAACTTGCCGCGGCTGCGAGCTTCCGCGGCTACGGTCCGGAGCAGGGCTACGACTTCCTGCGCGAGGCCATCGCGCGGCACGATTTCCAGGCGCGCGGCGTGCACGTCGACGCCGACGAGGTCTTCGTCAGCGACGGCAGCAAGTGCGACATCGGCAACTTCCAGGAGCTCTTCGCGACCGACATCCGCGTCGCCATCCCGGACCCGGTCTACCCGGTCTACGTCGACACCAACCTCATGGCCGGACGCGTCTCGGCGGGCAAGGGCAATCACCGGGGCGGCCTGGTCGACCTGCCTTGCCCGGCCGCCAACGGCTATGCGCCGCAGCTGCCGCAGGAACCCGTCGACCTGATCTACCTGTGCTCGCCCAACAACCCCACCGGCGCGACGATGACACGGCCGCAGCTGCAGCAGTGGGTCGAGTACGCGCGCGCGCAGCGGGCGCTGATCCTCTTCGACGCCGCCTACGAGGCCTTCATCCGCGACGACGCGCTGCCACACTCGATCTACGAGATTCCCGGCGCCCGCGAGCTTGCGGTCGAGTTCCGCAGCTACTCGAAGACGGCCGGGTTCACCGGCGTGCGCTGCGCCTACACCGTCGTCCCCAGGGATTGCGGCGCGTGGCAGGACGACGGCACGCGGGTGTCGCTGCACGGACTCTGGAACCGGCGCCAAAGCACCAAGTTCAACGGGGTCTCCTACCCGGTGCAGCGGGCCGCCGAGGCGATCTACACGCCGCAGGGCCGGCAGCAGGTGCGCGCGCTCGCCGACGGCTACCTCGCCAACGCGCGCATCATCCGCGAGGGGATCACGTCCCTGGGCCTGCGCTGCGCCGGCGGCGACAACTCGCCCTACGTCTGGATCGATGCAGGCCGGGACTCGTGGGAGTTCTTCGGCCTGCTGCTGGAGCAGGCGGGCGTCGTCTGCACCCCGGGTGCGGGCTTCGGCCCGGGCGGGCGCGGGCACGTGCGCATCAGCGCGTTCAACCAGCGCGCCCGGGTCGAACTCGCGATGCAGCGCATCGCCCACGTCCTGGGCTGAACCGCGGGAGACTCCGATGCCCGTCTCCCGATCGTTGCGCGAGCGCCTCTATCCGCTGTTGCCCGAGATCGCCGCGCACTTCGGCACGCCCTTTCACCTCTACGACGAAGCCGGCATCCGCCGCACCGGCGAGCGGCTCGTGCGCGCCTTCGCCGCCGCCGGGGGCCTGCGCGAGTACTACGCCGTCAAGGCGCTGCCGAACCCGCGCATCCTGGGCATCCTGCGCGAGCTGGGTTTCGGCTTCGATTGCAGCTCGATCGCCGAGCTGCGGCTGGCGCGCGGAACCGGCGCGTGCGGCGAGGAGCTGATGTTCACGTCGAACAACACCTCCGCGCAGGAGTTCGATGCGGCTCTGGCCGACGGCGGCTGCATCCTCAATCTCGACGACCTCAGCCTGGTGCCCAAGGTCCCGCGGATGCCGCTGCTCGTCTGCTTCCGCTACAACCCCGGGCCGGCACGCGAGGGCAACGCGATCATCGGCCGCCCGGTCGAGGCCAAGTACGGCGTGCCGCACGAGCAGCTCGAGGAGGCCTTCCGCGCCGCGATCGCGCGCGGCGCGGGCCGCTTCGGCCTGCACACCATGCTGGCCTCCAACGAGCGCGACTACCGCTACATGGAGCAGACGATCGTGATGCTGCTCGAGCGGCTGCAGGCGCTCGCCGCCGCGCTCGCGATCCGCTTCGAGTTCATCAACATCGGCGGTGGCCTGGGCATCCCCTACCGGCCCGATGAGTCGCCGTTCGACATCGAGGCGCTCGGCCGCAAGGCGGCGGAGCACCTCGCCCGCTTCGCAGACCGCCACGGCTGGCGCCCGGCGCTGTTCATGGAGAGCGGCCGCTACGTCACCGGCCCGCACGGCGTGCTGGTGACGCGCGCGATCAACCACAAGCACGGCTACCGCGAGTACGTCGGCGTCGACGCGTGCATGTCGGCGCTGATGCGCCCGGGCATGTACGGCGCCTATCACCACATCGACGTCGTCGGCAAGGACGACCAGGCCGGAAGGCGGCCGGTCGACGTGGTCGGTTCGCTGTGCGAGAACAACGACAAGTTCGCGATCCAGCGGCCGCTGCCGCCCATTGCCGAGGGCGACCTGCTCGTGGTCCACGACACCGGCGCGCATGGCCACGCGATGGGCTTCAACTACAACGGCCGGCTGCGCCCGCAGGAGCTGCTGCTGACCGCGGACGGCCGCGTCGAGCGCATCCGCCGCGCCGAGACGCTCGAGGATCACTTCGCGACGCTGCAGTTCGCGCCCCAGAGCTGGACACCCGGGCGCGCACCATGAGCGACACCTCGATCGACCCCGTGCAGCGCGAAATCATCGAGCGCCTGCAGGTCGTGCCCGCCTGGCACGGACCCGCGGACGTGCAGGCCCAGATCGAGGCGCGCAGCCGCTTCCTGCAGCAGGCGCTGCTCGCGGCCGACTGCAGGACGCTGGTGCTGGGCATCAGCGGTGGCGTCGATTCCCTGGTCGCCGGACGGCTTGCCCAGCTCGCCGTGCAGGCGCTGCGCCAGCGCAGCGGCGACCCGGGCTATCGCTTCATCGCGATGCGCCTGCCCTACGGGGAGCAGTTCGACGAAGCCGATGCGCAGCGGGCGCTGGCCTTCATCCGCGCCGACGAGGTCTGCACGGTGCCGATCGCGAACGGCGTCGCAGCACTTGCGCAGCCGCTGGCCACGATGCTGCAGGGCTTGCCCGAAGCCATGCGCGACCGCGTCCTGGGCAACATCAAGGCGCGCGTGCGCATGGTCGCGCAGTACGCCATGGCCAACGCGACTGGCGGCCTGGTGATCGGCACCGACCACGCCGCCGAGGCGGTGATGGGCTTCTTCACCAAGTTCGGCGACGGTGCCTGCGACCTCCAGCCGCTTGCGGGGCTGGTCAAGAGGCAGGTGCGCGCGCTCGCGCTGGCCCTGGGAGCGCCGCGCCGGCTCGTGTGCAAGACGCCCACGGCCGACCTCGAGGACGGCCGCCCCGGCCTGCCGGACGAGGTTGCGCACGGGGTCAGCTACGACGCGATCGACGCCTTCCTGCACGGCGGGTGCGTGCCCGCGGCCGACCACGAGCGCATCGTCGCCGCGTACCGGTCGAGCCAACACAAGCGGGAGCCGCCGCTCGTGCCGCCGGCGGCGGCAGCGCGGGCCTAGGGCTGCGTGGCGCGGGGCGCGGCGCCACGCCGCGGGCATGCCCCGCGTCAGGCCGGCGGCGGACCCCCGGCCGGAGCATCCTCGTCCATGCCGAGCTCCTTCATCTTGCGCGTCAGCGTGTTGCGCCCCCAGCCGAGCAGTTCCGCGGCGTCCCTGCGCCCGCCTGCGGAGTGCTGCAGGGCAACAGTGATCAGCGTGCGCTCGAAGGCGGGCAAGGCCTCGTCGAGGAGCGGCTGCCGGCCCTGCGCGAGCGCGCGGCCGGCCCATTGCGCCAGCGCGCGCTCCCAGGCGTCGGTCGAGCCCGGCGCGGCGTCGTCCGCAGCGGCTTCGGCCGGAGGTTGCTGCAGCTCCGGCGGCAGGTCGCCAACGTGCACCTCCCGGCTCGCCGACATCACCGTGATCCAGCGGCACGCGTTCTCGAGCTGGCGGACGTTCCCCGGCCAGGTGAGTTGCCGCAAATGCGCCTGCGTCTGCGGCAGCAGCACGCGCGGCTCCATGCGCAACTCCGACGCCGCCTTGTGCAGGAAGAATTCGGCCAGCCGAGCGATGTCCTCCCGGCGCTCGCGCAGCGCCGGGAGCCGGATCCGGATCACGTTCAGGCGATAGAACAGGTCCTCGCGGAAGCGGCCCTGCCGCACCAGCGTCTCGAGGTCCTGGTGCGTCGCGGCGATGATGCGCACGTCGGCGCGGATGCTCGAGAGCCCGCCGACGCGATGGAAGCTGCCTTCGGAGAGCACGCGCAGCAGCCGCGTCTGCGCGTCCAGCGGCATGTCGCCGATCTCGTCGAGGAACAGGGTCCCGCCCGCGGCCTGCTCGAAGCGGCCCTGGCGCTGCGCGCCAGCGCCGGTGAAGGCGCCCTTCTCGTGGCCGAAGAGCTCGGCCTCGACCAGCTCGCGCGGGATCGCCGCGACGTTCAGCGCGATCAGCGGGCCATGCGCGCGCGGGCTGTGGCGATGCAGCGCGCGCGCGACCAGTTCCTTGCCCGTGCCCGACTCGCCGGTGATCAGCACCGTGATCTCCGACTGCGACAGGCGACCGATGGTGCGGAAGACGTCCTGCATCGCGGGCGCCTCGCCAACCAGCCGGTCTGCCGACCCGGGCTCGGCAGCCGGCGGCGTCGCTGCCGGACGCGCCTGTGCGATCGCGCGACGCACCAGGACGACCGCCTCGTCGACGTCGAACGGCTTGGGCAGGTATTCGAACGCCCCGCCGCGATAGGCATCGATCGCGCTGTCCAGGTCCGAATGCGCGGTCATGATGATCACGCGCAGCTCCGGCCGCTGTGAGCGGAGCTGTTCCAGCAGCGCGAGCCCGTCCATTCCGGGCATTCGGATGTCGCTGATCAGCACCTGCGGCCATGACGCTCCCGCCTCTCGCAGCACCGCATCCGCGCTGTCGAAGGAACGCGTCGTCAGGCCACCCTGCTGCAGGGCCTTCTCGAGCACCCAGCGAATCGACCGGTCGTCTTCGACGATCCAGACCTGTTCAGCCGCGGGCATCCGCACATGCTCCTGCCGAGGCGTCGTCGGCGTCGTGTCGCAGCGGCGCGAACGGGATCAGGATCCTGAAGATCGTGTCGCCTGGCCGGCTCTCGCATTCGATCAGGCCACCGTGCTGCTGCATGATCGACTGCGCGATCGGCAGGCCGAGCCCGGTCCCCTGGGAGCGCCCGGTCACCATCGGGTAGAAGATCGTCTCGAGCAGGCTCTGCTCGATCCCGGGGCCGTTGTCCTGGACTTCGACCATGCACAGGAGCGGATGGCGCCGGCTGCCGATCGTGAACTGCCGCAGGACGCGGGAACGCACGGTGATGCGCCGCGGTGCCCCATCGGCCGCCGCGGCGCCCGCCATCTCGCGCAGCGATTGCGCGGCATTGCGCGCGAGGTTGAGCACGACCTGGATCAGCTGGTCCGCATCCGCCCAGACCTCGGGCAGGCTCGGGTCGTAGTCACACACCCAGGCCAGCTCCGCATCGACCTCGGCCTGCAGGATCAGGCGCACGCGCTCCAGCACGCGATGGATGTTGACGCGCCCGAAGGCCGGTGGCCTGCGCGCGTCCAGCATCCGATCGACGAGCTCGCGCAGCCGGTCGGTCTCGCCGATGATGACCTGCGTGTATTCGCGCAGCTCGGCATTGCCCAGCGCGCGCTCGAGCAGCTGCGCCGCACCACGGATTCCCCCCAGGGGATTGCGGATCTCGTGTGCCAGGCCGCGCACGAGAGCTCGCGTGGCCTGGCTCGCGGTCACGAGGCTGTCCTCGCGGTGCACGTGCAGGTGCCGGTCCAGCGGCTGGAGTTCGACCAGCAGGCGCGTGGACTGCGGCCCGTCAGAAGCCGCCACCGGGGTCACGATGCAATCGACGACCTTGATCTCGCCGCCGGCCGGCACACGCAGCGGCACCTGGCGCTGCGTGCAAGGCTGCCGCTCGACGAGGGCCGCGCGCAGATGCGCCTCGTCCCAGCCGTCGTCGGCGAAGAGGCTGGCCAGCGGTTGGTGGCGCAGCTGGGGCAGGCCCAGGGCAAGCATCTCTTCGGCCGCGTGATTGGCGTACTGGATCGTCAGGCGCTCATCGAGCAGGAGGACGGCCGTCGACAGGTGCCCCATCAGGTCGTCGTGCACGAGCCGCTGCGGATCGCCCTGCCGGTCGGCCAGCAAGGGGATGCGCTGTTCGGGTTCTCCTGTTGGCCCCGTCGGCACGCCGCACTCGATCTCGATGACCCTCAAAGGCTATAGTACATGTCGAATTCCACCGGGTGCACCGCCTGCCGCAGCCGGTCCACCTCGGCCATCTTGCAGTCGACGTAGGCAGCGAGCATGTCCTCGGTGAACACGCCGCCTTCCAGCAGAAAGCGGTGATCGTCCTGCAGCGCTTCGAGGGCCTGCTCCAGACTGTGGGCCACGCGCGGGATGTCCGCGGCCTCCTCGGGCGGCAGGTGGTAGAGATTCTTGCTCATCGCGTCTCCCGGGTGGATGCGGTTGCGGATGCCGTCGAGCCCGGCCATCAGCAGCGCCGCGAAGCACAGGTAGGGGTTCGCCGTCGGGTCGGGGAAGCGGCATTCGATCCGCTTGGCCTTCGGACTGGCCACGAACGGGATCCGGATCGAGGCCGAGCGATTGCTGGCCGAGTAGGCCAGCATCACCGGTGCCTCGAAGCCCGGCACGAGACGCTTGTAGGAGTTGGTCCCGGGGTTGGTGATCGCGTTCAGCGCATGCGCGTGGCGGATGATGCCGCCGATGTAGTAGAGCGCCAGGTCCGAGAGGTCCGCGTAGCCCTGGCCGAAGAACAGGTTCCTGCCGTCCTTGAAGAGCGACTGGTGGACGTGCATGCCCGAGCCGTTGTCGCCCACCAGCGGCTTGGCCATGAAGGTTGCGGTCTTGCCGTGGGCGTGAGCGGCGTTCTGCACGCAGTACTTCAGCATCTGCACCTCGTCGGCCTTGCGCACCAGGGTGTTGAACGAGACGCCGATCTCGCACTGCCCCGCCGTGGCCACCTCGTGGTGATGGACCTCGATCTTCAGGCCCATCGCCTGCATCGCGGTGCACATCGCCGTGCGCACGCCCTGCAGCGAGTCGACCGGCGGGACCGGGAAGTAGCCGCCCTTGACGCGCGGCCGATGCGCGGGGTTGAAGCCGTCGGTGCGTTCGCTGGTCCAGGCGCCCTCGGCCGACTGGATGGCGTAGCTCGCCTCCTGCATCTGCGACTTCCATTGCACCGAGTCGAAGACGAAGAACTCGGGCTCGGGACCGAAGTAGGCGGTGTCGGCAATGTCGGTGGAGCGCAGATAGACCTCGGCGCGGCGCGCGATCGAGCGCGGATCGCGCGCATAGCCCTGCATCGTTGCGGGCTCGAGCACGTCGCTGCGCACGATCACCGTCGGTTCGGGCGCGAACGGATCCGTCACCGCGGTCGAATCGTCGGGCAGCAGCACCATGTCCGACGCCTCGATCCCCTTCCAGCCGTGGATCGATGAGCCGTCGAACATCTTGCCGTCGTCGAAAGCCTCCGGTCCCATCGCCTCGACGGGGAAGGTCACGTGGTGTTCCTTGCCCAGCGTGTCGGTGAAGCGCAGATCGACCCAGCGCGCGCCGAGTTCCTGGATGAGGGAGTGGGTTTTCGATGACATGAAGGCTTCTCCAATGAGCGGAAAGAGATGTCCTGATCTCTCGCAAGAGCCATGCCATGCCCGCATGCACCCCAGGATGGGGGGCAAACACAAGGTCATGACTGCACGAACGGCCACCGCGCCGCGATTGCGCGAACCATCGTGGTGCATCGCCGTGCCTCATGCACCAGGATGGGTCGGGAGCGACAGACATCCTGGCCGCGCGAAGCGCTCGGCCCGGAACTCAAGACGCCATCCTGAAGATGAACGGGGCTGCGCCCCACGCCGGATCGCGCCGACGCGCGAATCCGCGCGATCCGTCGGCAGCGCTACTGCGGCGCCCCGCTCATCTGCGCATCGAGCAGGCGGCGCAGGCGGGCCTGCTCCTCGTCGAGGCTGCGGATGCGCTCGCGGAGCTGCTTGCGCTGCTCCGGGGTCGTCGCCTTCTGCAAGTCCTTCTCGGCCTGCTCGATCTCGCGCTGCCGCGCGTCGCGCTCGCTGCGCGTCTTGTAGACATCCTTGCCGGCGCGGTACCAGCGCAGGAAACCGGGCTCGTCGAAATCGCGACACGCTCCCTGGTAGCTTCGCCCCTCGGTGCCGATCGCCCAGGCATGCCGCGGCGTGCAATAGCGTCGCACGGTCTCCAGCCAGCCCTGGCGCCAAAGCGCCGCGTCGGGTACGACGCCGACCTCGGCGCAGGCCTCGCGGTGGGCATCGAGCCGCGTCTCGGGCTCGCCGAAGGTGCCATCGAGCCGGCCGCGTTCGTACCAGTCGGCCTTCAGACACTGCTCGGGACTCATGCTGGCGCAGCCGGAGAGCAGCACGGCCCACAGCAGCCCGTGCACGCCGGCTGCGCGAAACGAAGTCGAACGAAGGAGAAGCTTGCGCATGAAACAGGCGAGGCAACATCGCGGCGCGGGCGCGCGGCCAGAGACCCGATCAGGGACTCGATGCTTGCGCAAAGCGCGCGTCCGATCAATCATCGAACCCGGTGGCCGGCACTGCTTTTGCGTCGGCGACGGCGACGCAAAAGCCTTACGAACGTGACGGTTTAGAGGGCCTTGTCGCCGATCGGGAGGCTGCTCAGCTCAAAACCAAGGGTTTACCCTTAACGCACTGCATTGCATGTTTGCGCCACCTCAAAGATGCACGTTCTTGCGTGCTTGGGCGCTCAAAATCGGTATTCCAGTACCATAATACGTCATCCACCCGGCAGGAGACCGTCATGACCACCGCATCCCCACCCGTGCTCGACGGCGAGCTCGATCAAATCTTCGAATACTGCAACTCGCTGCGCCAGGCACCGGTTCCCGCCGATGACCAGCTCCCCGAGGGCTTCGTCGGCACGATCGGCCACTTCCCGGTGTACTTTCCCGAGGAGCTCGCCCACTCGGTCGGCCTGCTGCCGGTCAACATCCTGGGCGGTGGCAACAAGCTCGAGCTCAAGCTCGCCGACGCGCACATGGGCTCGTTCATCTGCTCGATCTGCCGCTCGACGACGGAGATGGGCCTGAACGGCTCGCTGAAGATGCTCAAGGGTTTCGTCACGCATCCGATCTGCGACGCGGCCAAGCACCTGGGCGGCATCTGGGCGCGCAATTTCCCCGACCAGCTCGGCCAGATCCTTTACACGCCGCAGAACCCCAATTCCCCCGGGGCCGCGCGCTACGTTGCCGCCGAGTTCCAGCGCCTGCGCAGCGACATGGAAAAGCAGGCCGGCGTCAAGTCCGATGACGAACGCCTGCGCAACAGCATCCGCGTCTACAACAAGAACCGCCGCCTGCTGCGCGAGCTCTACCGCATCCGCGCCGAGGAGCCCTGGAAGGTCAGCTGCACGGAGTCCTATCTGCTGCTGCGCGCGCGCACGCGCATCTCGTGCGAGGAGCACAACGTGCTGCTCGAGCACGCGCTGGCCGGAATCAAGGCGCGCAAGGCGAGCCCGCAGGACAAGCCGCGCGTGGTCTTCGTCGGCGGCTTCTGCGAGCAGCCGCCGCTGGAGATGCTGGAGGCGATCGACGACAACTGCTACGTCGTCGACGACGACCTGCTGGTGGGCCTGCGCTGGATCGTCGAGGACGTGCCCGAGACCGGCGACCCCGTCTGGGCGCTGGCCGAGAGCTTCATCGACCGCTCGGACGCGAGCCCGGTGCAGCACGACGAGCGCAAGCCCAAGGAGAAGTACCTGCTGGACATGGTCGCGAAGTCCAAGGCCGAGGCGGTGATCGTCACCGCGGCCAAGTTCTGCGAGCCGGGCCTGGACGAGCAGGTCGCCTGGTCCAAGCACCTCGACGAGGTGCACGTGCCGCACCTCGTGCTCGAGTTCGAGGAGAAGATGAATTCGTTCGAACAGATGGCGATGCAACTCGAGACCTTCGCCGAATCGCTGCTGTTCACCACCGCCTGACCCCAGAGGAGACCGGAAATGACGACTCAGACCACGGCCCCGACCGAGGAGTTCAACGGCCACCTGGAAGGGCAGAAGCTCTTCAAGAAGTGGTATTCGGACCTGGAGACCGGCCGCGAACGCGGCGAGAAGGTCGCCAACGTCTTCGTGATGGGCAACGCGATCGAGATCCTGCGTTGCTTCGACTTCAACCTCGTCTTCCCCGAGATCAACGCGCTGCAGACCGGCGTGCGCAAGGTCTCGGAAGACTACCTGCGCGACTCGGAGGACTACGGCTATTCGCCCGACGTCTGCTCCTACGTCAAGGCCGACGTCGGCCTGATCCTGCGCGAGCAGAAGCACCCCGCGGGCCTGATCCCCAAGGCCGACATCGCGATCATGTCCAACATGTGCGCGACCTTCATCAAGTGGGGCGAGATCTGGGAGCGCATGCTCAACACGCCCACCTTCTCGCTGGACCTGCCGGGCCAGCGCGCGGGCAACTGGAAGGTGCGCCCCGGTGACGCGCAGCACATCGCCGACGCCCAGTGGATCGAATCGCAGTTCCGCGACCTGATCGATCGCTGCGAGAAGATCACCGGCAAGCGCTTCGACATCGACCGGCTGGCCGAGGTCGAGGACCGCGTCAACCGCATGGTCAAGCACTGGAACAACGTGATGGCGCTCAACCGCGTCTCGCCCGCGCCCTACAACGCGATGCTCGACGGCCTGACCTACATCGGCATCATGAACGTCTACCGCGGCACCGAGGAGGGCGTCGAGTACATGCGCCGCCTCGAGGAGTCGCTGCGCGCCAAGGTCGCGCGCGGCGAGGGGCGCGTCCCCAACGAGCGCTTCCGCCTGCTGTTCTCGGGCACGCCCTGCTACGTCTCGATGCGCCGGCTGGTCGAGCTCTTCGAGACCTGGGGCGGCGTCTTCGCGTACTCGGACTACCTGACCTTCGCTGCCGGCGGCATGGACGCCGGCGAGATGGAGTACGACACCTCGCGGCCGCTCGAGAGCCTGGCCGAAGTGACGGCGCTGGCGGCCCACCGCGGCCTGTCCAACCAGTTCTTCGCCCACGAGCGCCTGGCGCAGCAGATCCGCGACTACGACGTCGACGGCATCGTCTTCCACGGCATCAAGAGCTGCCGCTTCGTGTCCTCGGGCATGGCCGACACGCGCAACTTCCTGAGCAACCAGATGAGCGTGCCCAGCCTCTACATCGAGTCCGACCTCATCGACCCGCGCTACTGGTCCGACGCGCAGATCAAGAACCGCGTCGACGCCTTCTTCGAGTCGCTCAAGCAACGCGGCGGCTCCGCAATCACGGCCGGCAAGGAAGCCGCCACCACCACACAGGAGACCCAGGCATGAAGTACTTTGGCGGCGTCGACGTCGGATCCACGCAAACCAAGGCGGTGATCCTGAACGAGGAGGGCCAGCTCGTCGGGCGCGCACTGCTCGACATGGAAACGAGCATGGTCACGATCGCGCAGGACGCGTTCGACAAGTGCCTGGAGGACGCGGGCCTCGCGGCCGACCAGATCACGCGCATCGGCAGCACCGGCTACGGGCGCTACAACGTGACCTTCGGCCACCAGCAGGTCACCGAGATCAGCTGCCACGCACGCGGTGCGGTCTACCTGTTCCCGAAGACGCGCACGGTGATCGACATCGGCGGTCAGGACACCAAGGCGATCGCGGTCAAGCCCGATGGCCAGGTCGCCGACTTCACGATGAACGACAAGTGCGCTGCCGGCACCGGACGCTTCCTGGGGGCGGCCTCGTACGCGCTCGAGCTCTCGCTCGGTGAACTCGGCGCACTGGCGCTGAAGTCGCAGAACCCGGTGCGGATCACGACGACCTGCACGGTGTTCGCCGAGTCCGAGATCATCAGCCACCTCGCCAAGGGCATCCTGCCCGAGGACGTGCTGATGGGCGTGCACCAGGCGATCACCTCGCGCTGCGTCTCGCTCGCCCGTCGCGTCGGCATCAATCCGGAAGTGACCTTCACCGGCGGCGTGAGCCGCAACATCGCGATGGTCAAGCTCATCGAGCAGGAGATCGGGATGCCGCTCAACGTGAGCCCGGACGCGCACTTCTGCGGTGCGCTCGGTGCGGCGCTGATGGCGCGCGATTACGTACTGAACGGTGGCCAGGCGGTCGAAACGGCTGCGGCCGAAGCGGCCTGAGGAGGCAGACATGAGCAAGATCTACGCAGCCGGCATCGACATCGGCTCCACCTACACGAAGGCGATCCTGCTGGACGGCGATCAGAACGTCGCCGGCAAGGCGGTGCGCCGCACCGGCTTCAAGGTGCAGCAGGCGGCCGAGAACGTGTTCGAGGAACTGCTGAAGAACGCCGGCATCGAGCGTTCGCAGGTGACCTACGTCGGCGCGACCGGCTACGGCCGCTTCTCGGTGCCCTTCCGCCACGCCCAGATCACCGAACTGACGGCGCACGCGCAGGCGGCGGTGCAGCTCTTTCCCGACACGCGCACGATCCTGGACATCGGCGGCCAGGACATCAAGGCGATCAAGGTCGACGGGCAGGGCCGCGTCAAGTCCTTCCGCCTCAACGACAAGTGCGCTGCCGGAACCGGCGCCTTCCTCGAGAAGACCGCGCGCTACCTGGGTCTGACGACGCAGGACATCGGCCCCTACGCGATCCGCTCGACCAACCCCAAGACGATCAGCAGCGTGTGCGCGGTGTTCGCCGAGTCCGAGGTCATCAACCACCTCGCCAACGGCGTCCCGGCCGAGGACATCATGATGGGCGCGATGATCTCGCTCGGCGGTCGTGCGATCCAGCTGATGCGCCGCGTCGGCCTCGAGCCCGGCTACATGCTCACCGGCGGCATGACGCACAACGTTGCGATGATCAAGGCGCTGGAAACCGCGCTGAAGGCACCGTTCAACGTCGCACCCGACGGCCTGGGGCAGCTCAACGGCGCCTACGGCGCCGCCTACCTGGGGCTGCGTCGTGCGCAGAAGCTGATCGCCGAAGGCAAGCCGATCCCGCCGACCGCAGCGCAGCTCGGCGGCGAGTCGGGCTCCAAGCCGATCCGCCGCTGGTCGGCCCTGGGCGCAACGCGCACGCACTACGAACCCGGCACGCAGACGAGCGCGCAGTTCACGGTGTCCAAGCGCGCGCCCGACGCCGCGTCGGCAACCGCCGCCTGAGCGGCCCGAAGACAGGGC
Organism: Burkholderiales bacterium; assembly: GCA_026932425.1. GTDB lineage: Bacteria > Pseudomonadota > Gammaproteobacteria > Burkholderiales > Burkholderiaceae_C > Rubrivivax. The sequence goes on along the minus strand of JAIXKN010000048.1, from coordinate 5,311 downwards.
GGACCTTCACGGTCCGCCCTTCGCCTGATTCCACTTCGCAAAGGATCACGAGATGACGGTGATTTCCGATTTCATGCAGAAGGATCACGTCGACATCGACGCCATCGCCGAGCGCGCGACCGCCGCGGCGGCAGCCGGCGATGCGGCGACGATGGCGCGCGAAGGTGCCGAATTCCTCAAGCGCCTGCAGCTGCACATCGACCAGGAGGAGAAGATCCTCTTCCCCGCGTTCGAGGAACGCAGCGGCATGAGTGAGGGCGGGCCCAGCGTGCAGATGAAGATGGAGCACGACGACATGCGCCCGATCCTCGAGCAGATGCACGCGGCAGTTGCGGCCGGCGACACCGCCGGCTACCAGCGCGCGTCCAAGGCGCTCTTCGAGATCCTGGTACCGCACAACCAGAAGGAAGAGCAGATGATGTATCCGATGCTCGACGACACGATGGGCCCCGACGCTGGCGCACTGCTGGCCGAAGTCAAGGCGATGACGGCCTAGACGTCCAGCGTTTCGATCCGCCCGCCGGCAGCACCGGCGGCGTTCCCCGCAAGCGGGCCCGCACGTCGCCGGGCCCGTTTTCGTTCTGGGGCCAAACGCCGACCCAGGCGGGTCGAGCGCCCGCGAACGCGGGCACATCCGACGGGTGCAAGCCGACCGCAGCCGCCTTGCGCGCTGGCGCGATGCGAGGGCACGCGCGGGCGTCAAACCTAGAATCCCGGGCTTTCGTTCGTCACCGGAGCCCTGCATGGAGACCCGCAGCTCGCCGATCGGCCCGCGCCTGCAACGCCTTCGCGCGGCGATGACCGAGGCGGGCGTGCAGGCGCTGCTGGTGCCTTCGGCCGACCCGCACCTCTCGGAATACCTGCCTGCGCGCTGGCAGGCGCGCGAGTGGTTCTCGGGCTTCACCGGCTCGATGGGGACGCTGGTCGTGACCCTCGACGACGCACGTCTCTTCGCCGACAGCCGTTACTGGGTCCAGGCCGAGCGCGAGCTCGCCGGCAGCGGGATCACGCTCGAGCGGATCCCGACCGGCAACGCGTCCGCGCACGTCGACTGGCTGGCCGCGAACATGCGCGCCGGCGACGTCGTCGCGGTCGACGGGCAGGTGCTCGGCCTCGCCTCGGCGCAGGCGCTGCGCACGGCGCTCGATCGCGCAGGCGTTGCCCTGCGCACCGATCTCGACCTCGTCGACGCCGCCTGGGACGACCGCCCTGCCCTGCCTCGGGAACCCGTCCGCGAGCACCGTCCGCCGCATGCGGCAACGCCGCGCGCGGACAAGCTCGCGTCGATCCGCGAGGCGATGCGAAGGCAGGGCGCAACGCATCATTTCGTCTCGACGGTCGACGACATCGCGTGGATCACGAACCTGCGCGGCAGCGACGTCAGCCACAACCCGGTGTTCCTTGCGCACCTGCTCATCGACGCCGACGCCGCAACCCTCTTCGTCGGCGAAGGGAAGATCGACGAGACGCTGCGCGCGACGCTTGCGCGCGACGGCGTGCGGCTGGCACCGTATGCCGACGCCGCGAAGGCGCTGGCGGCGCTGCCCGGGAACAGCGTGCTGCTGCTCGACCCGAAGCGGGTCACCTACGGTCTGCGCGCGGCGGCTCCAGCCGCGGTGCGCGTCGTCGAAGCGATCAACCCGAGCACGCTCGCCAAGAGCCGCAAGACCGATGCCGAGGCGGCACAGGTGCGGCAGGCGATGGTCGAGGACGGCGTCGCGATGTGCGAGTTCTACGCCGACTTCGAGGCTTCGATCGCGCGTGGCAAAGCCTGGGACGAGCTCGAGGTCGACGAGACGCTCACCGCGGCCCGCGCGCGTCGGCCCGGCTTTGTCGGCACGAGCTTCGGCACGATCGCCGGCTTCAACGCCAACGGCGCGATGCCGCACTACCGCGCCACGCCCGAGTCCTTCGCGCGCATCGAGGGCGACGGCCTGCTGCTGATCGACAGCGGCGGCCAGTACCTCGGGGGCACGACCGACATCACGCGGGTCTGGCCGATCGGCCAGGTGAGCGCGGCGATGAAGCGCGACTACACCCTCGTGCTCAAGGGCACGATCGCGCTGTCGCGCACGCGCTTTCCGCGCGGCACGCTCGGACCGATGCTCGATGCGATCGCGCGCGCGCCGATGTGGCAGCAGGGTCTGGACTACGGTCACGGCACCGGTCACGGCGTGGGCTACTTCCTCAACGTGCACGAGGGTCCGCAGACGATCAGCCGCGCGATTCCAACGCCGGAAATGGCGATGGAGCCCGGCATGATCACGAGCATCGAGCCTGGCGTCTATCGCGCCGGCCAGTGGGGCGTGCGCATCGAGAACCTGGTCCTCAGCGTTCCTGCGGCCACCGAGGAGGAAGGGCGCTTCGGCGAGTTCCTCGAGTTCGAGACGCTGACCCTGTGCCCGATCGACACGCGCTGCATCGAGCGCAGCCTGCTGCGTGCCGACGAGATCGCGTGGCTCGACGCCTACCACGCCACCGTGCACGAGCGGCTGGCGCCGCGCCTGCAGGGGCCCGCGCTCGACTGGCTGCTCGCGCGCACGCAGCCCTTGTGACCGCCGCTGCCTCGGCCCAGGCCGAATCGGCGCCGATGGCGCTCGGCATCGACCTCGGCGGCACCAAGATCGAGGCCCGGCTGCTCGCTGCCGACGGCGGCCGGGAACAATGGCGCGAGCGCGTGGCCACGCCGCAGGGCGACTACGGCGCGATCGTCGCCGCCGTCGCCGCGCTCGTGCAGCGCGCCCGGGAGGCAAGCAGCGCGGCCTTCACGATCGGGATCGGGACGCCGGGCAGCCTCACGCCCGACGGCCTCGTGAAGAACAGCAACACGACCTGCCTCAACGGCCGCCCGCTGCAACGGGACCTTCAGGCGGCGTTGCAGGCGCCGGTGGCCGTCGAGAACGACGCCAACTGCCTCGCGCTCAGCGAAGCGACCGATGGCGCCGGCGCCGGTGCCGCGGTCGTCTTCGCCGCGATCCTCGGCACCGGCGTTGGCGCGGGCATCTCGGTGCACGGCCGCGTACTGCGCGGCCCCAACGGCCTGGCCGGCGAGTGGGGGCACAACCCGCTGCCCTGGGCGGTGCCGGGGGAGGACTCGATGCCTCGTTGTTACTGCGGGCAGTCGGGCTGCATCGAAGCGCTGATCAGCGGCCCTGCGCTCGCGCGCGAGCACGCGGCTCGCACCGGCGAGAAGCTGACGGCCGAGGAAATCGCCGCGGCCGCGTCGAGCGGCGACACCGCAGCCCAGGCCACGCTCGAGCGCCACGCCTCGCGCCTGGCGCGGGCGCTGGCCGCGGTCATCAACCTGCTCGACCCCGACGTCATCGTGCTCGGCGGCGGCCTCTCGCAGATGCCCGGGCTCTACGCGCGCATCCCGGCGCTCTGGAGCCGCTGGGTCTTCAGCGGCGGTCACCGTGACCCGGTGCGCACGCGTCTTGC
>JAIXKN010000048.1:0-1773 GCA_026932425.1 Burkholderiales bacterium | reverse complement strand
TAGCCGAGCGCGAACAGCGGCGCGGGGATCGGCACCGGCAGCGGCAGGATGAAGAGCGAGGCCTTGGGGAAGGCGACGATCGACGCGAAGAGCACCGCGAGGATCGCACCCGAAGCGCCAAGGCTGGCGTAGCCGGGCTGGCGGCGGTGCAGCACCCAGGTCGCCAGGCTTGCCGCCAGCAATCCGCAGGCATAGAGCGCCGCAAAGCGCGCGCTGCCCAGACCGCGCTCGAGGTCGAAGCCGAAGGCCCAGAAGGTGAAGCCGTTGAAAAGCAGGTGGGCGAGATCCGCGTGGACGAAGGCGCTCGTGACGAGGGTGTGATAGTCGCCGCGCTGCACGAGCCCATGAGGGCGCAGCAGGCTGTGCTGAATGACGGCAGGCCAGCGATAGAGCCCGAGCAGGCTCACGAGTGCGAAGGTCGTCAGGAGGAGCGTCGCGACCGGAGCGCCGCCGGTTGCCGCCGCCAGGCCCTGCACGTGGCCGCCCCTGCCTAGGCCGGCCGGTTCATGCGCGCGTTCAGTCCCTGGCGCAGCAGGTCGCCGACGTCGAGCAGGTGCGCCCGTGCCTCGGTGCTCAGGCCCGGGCGCCGCCGCGCGGCGTCGATGCGCGGCAGCAGACCGCTGAGCTGCAGGCGCACGAGACTGCGCTGGTCGGCACGGCCCTGGACCGAGGGCCGCAGCAGCACGGCGGCCAGCAGCGCCGCATGCTGGCGCTGCAGCTCGCGGCGCGCTGCCGGGATGTCGCCGCTCTTCGCATCGAGCTCGAACCAGACGTCGCGCGCCAGCTGCGTGTACAGCTCCGAGAGCGCCAGCGCCTGTCCGGGCTCGGCCTTGCCCTGGGCGTCGAGGATGCGCTCGGCCACGCCGTCGCTCATCAGCTGCAGCAGCAGCGCGCGCTGCATGTCGACGAGCTGGCTCGCCGGCGAGTAGTCGGTCGCAAGCCGGGTCTCGCCGCCGAAGAGCGCATCGCTGCGCGCCAGGTAGTCGGGCGCGAGACGGCGCTGCAACGCCGGCGGCAGCACGAGCGCGTCGGCCGAGAGGTAGTGGTGCGAGAGCATCTGCAGCGCCGCGCGCTGCTGCCCGGGCGTCACCGGCTGCAGGGGGTCGCGGCCACTTCCCGGAAAGTCGCGCAGCGTGCGCACGCCGCCGATCTGGCGCGCGAGCACGCCGGCGGCGCGGCCCATCTCGCGGATCGCGTAGCCGACCGATCGGCGCAGCACCGAGTAGTCGGCGTCGGGATCGAGCTCGCGCGTGCCCTGCCGATGCAGCAACTCGTGCGCGATCGCGATGCGCTGCTCGGCGAACGCCACGGGATCGTCGCCGAGGTCGAAGACGAGCGACTCGGGGTCGACACCCAGGCCGTTGTCCTCGTCGGTGCCGTAGGCGAGTTCCGGCTCGGCACTGCGCGCGGCGATGCGCTGCAGCTCGGCCTCCTCCTGCTCGGGCGTGGTGCCCGGCGGCATCGGCTTGTACGCGTACTCGATCGCCCAGTAGTCGTAGGGGCCGAGCACCTTCTGGAACGCGGGCAGCCCATGCATCCCCGGCGGCGCGAGATTGATCGGCGCGTACTCCATCACCGACCCGGCGAGACCGTGCTCGCGCACGAAGGCGGGATCGTTGGTCTGCGCGAGCGTATACGCACGCGAGCTGCGGAAGTTGTGCCGCAAGCCGAGCGCATGGCCGACCTCATGCATCGTCACGTCGACCAGGTAGTCGAGGACGAAGGCCTCGGCCTCGGGGCTTGCCGGGTCGATCTCGCCGCGCGCCTCGAGCA
>JAIXKN010000097.1 GCA_026932425.1 Burkholderiales bacterium | reverse complement strand
ATGTCCCACGGCGGCTGCAAACCCAGTGCGCTGATGAACAGCGCTTCAACCTCGACGCCTATCGCTTCTGCCGCCCGAACACCCCGGCGGACGTGTGGACAGGCCGACAAGCGACCTCCCCACATGCGCACCGGGCTCGACTACGAGCGGGCATTGTCAATGTCTCCTTCCACACGAAACGACGGGGGACCGCGCCGGGATCAATTTGCCGGTTTGTGCGACTCGAGCCAATCACGAAGAGCTGCGTCCACCCGCGTTTGCCAGCCTTCTCCGGTTGCACGGAATCGCTGAACGACATCCCGGGAGAGACGGATCGTGATTCGCTCCTTGGTTGGAGCGCGCTGCGGTCCGCGAACGCCGAGTTTGCGCTGAAGGGAGTCCGGGAGCACCTCGGTAGCGGGGCGGAACTTCTTCAGGTCTTCGGTTCGGAGTTCGCGCACCTCCCCGGTGCTGTCAATCATCGGCTTGAGCTTTGACATAGCGGCTGACCTCGCGTGCGTTTGCCTTGCGAAAACTGATCACGCGGATGCCGTCCGCGGTCTCAGCGAAGCATAGGACATGGACCCTGTCGTTGAGCTTGCCGATGGCGACGTAGCGTGTCTCGCCGTAGTCCTGCCTTGCGTCAACGAACACCTGTGCAGTCTCGAAGTCGAAGTCCGCTGCCTCATCGAACGACAACCCGCGTTCGCGGATGTTGCGTTCGTTCTTGGCCGGGTCGTAGGAGACATGCACGAAGTGAAATGTACATACAAAAAAGAGAGCGCGGCGAGGTTTACGGCATCACCCTTGTGGGGCCGAACATCTAAATGTGCGGCCTGCGCGGCTTTTCGCGCAGGTCCGCTCGACTGCGGGCTTGGGGGCCATTGCTGCTACGGCCGGTGCGATCCGGCACCCGCGCGCCAACTGCGCGTGCCACCGGACAGCGATGGGGGATCCGTGGAGCGTTTGGCCTGACACCGATCCGGGCGGAATGCGGCCCGGGAGATACCGGTTCAGGCCATCGCGTAGACGCCGGTGGCAAGGGCGCTCGGGGCCGTGGCCCGCTGCGCCAGCCGCGCCCAGCCCTCGTCGATCTCGGCCTGCAGCGCGTCGATCTCCTCGGGCGGCAGCTTGCGGTAGCGGCGCTGCACCGCGAGATAGTCGGCGATCGGGCGCGAGGGGGCTTCGGAGTTCAGCGTCCAGCGCACGCCGTCCTCGACCTCGACGAGCGGGAAGGCGCCGCTCTGCACCGCCAGGCGCGCGGCGCCGAGTGCACCGTCATCGGCCAGGCCCCAGCCGTCCAGGCAGGGGATCAGTAGCGTGATGAGCCGCAGCCCGCGCATGGCCTTGGCCTTGGCGACCTTGCGGCGCAGGTCGGCCAGGTAGGCGACGCTTGCGGTCGCCACGTAGGGCACGCCGTGCGCGGCCATGATCTCGGTGAGGTTCTTCTTGCGCGTGGTCTTGCCCGCCGGCGTCGAGCTCGTGTAGGCGAAGCGCGGCGTCGAAGACGACTTCTGCGCGCCGGTGTTCATGTAGCCCTCGTTGTCGAGGCAGAAGTAGATGATGTTCTCGTTGCGCTCTGCCGCCGAGGACAGGCACTGCAGGCCGATGTCGTAGGTGCCGCCGTCGCCGGCGAGCACGATGACGTGGGTCTCGTGCCGGCCCTGCGCGTCGAGCGCCCGCCGCAGGCCCGAGGCAGCGGCGGCGCTGGCTTCGAGCGTGGGCTGGTAGACCGGGATGCGCATCGAGCTGAAGGGCTGCGGCCCGGCGATGATCGCCATGCACGAGGGCGGCACGACCGCCATCGTGTCGGGCCCGAGCACCGCGAGGATGTGCCGCAGCGTGATCGGCTCGGAACAGCCCGGGCAGGCGGCGTGGCCCGAGCAGAGCAGGTCGGATTCGCGCGGCGGCACCGCGAGCAGGGGGTTGTTCATCGGCTTGCTCCAAGCTCCTAGCGAACCCAGACCGATTCGGGGCGCGGCTCGGTCTGCAGCATCTGGCCGACGAATCGCGCGACGTGGTCGGGCGGCACGTTGACGCCGCCGACGCCGGCCAGGCAGCCGTGGATGCGCGGTGCGCCCTCCATGCCGTAGAGCGCGGCGCGCAGCTCCTGGTGCAGGATGCCGCCGGCCCCGGGCGAGTGGTTGCGGTCGAGCACGACGACGTTGCGCACGCCGGCCAGCGCCGCGCGCAGCGCCTGCATCGGCAGCGGGCGGAAGAGCCGCAGCTTGACGAGCCCGACCGCCTGCCCGTCTTCGCGCATCGCGTCGACCGCGTCGCGCACGGTGCCGGCCATGCTGCCCATCGTGACGATCACCGTCTGCGCGCCGTCGCAGCGGTAGCGCTCGACGACGCCGTGGCTGCGGCCGGTGCGCTCGGCCCAGGCGCGGTCGGCCTGCGCGGCGAGCTCGGGCACGCGCGCCATCGAATCCTCGATCGCCTGGCGGTGCCGGTAGAACATGTCCTGCGAGATCACGTTGCCCCAGGATTCGGGGCTCGCGGTGTCCAGCCGGTGCGCGGGCGAGAACGGCGGCAGGTAGGCGTCGACCAGCGCCTGCGAGGGCACCGAGACCGGCTCGAGCGAGTGCGAGACGTAGAACGCGTCCAGGTTGACCATCGCCGGGACGAGGACCTCCTCGGCGACGCGGTAGGCCTGCAGCACGGTGTCCAGCGCCTCCTGCGGGCTCTCGACGTAGTACTGGATCCAGCCGGTGTCGCGCTGCGCGAGGCTGTCGGTGTGGTCCGGCCAGAAGGCCCAGGGCGAGGCCACCGTCCGGTTGACGTTGGCCATCACGATCGGCGCGCGCGCGCCGGCCGCGTAGTGCAGCAGCTCGTGCATCAGCAGCAGGCCCTGCGACGCGGTGGCGGTGAAGACGCGCACCCCGGCCAGCGACGCCGGGATGCAGGCCGACATCACCGAGTGCTCGGACTCGGGCGTCAGCACCTCGGCGTCGAACTCGCCGGCGGCCTGGAACTCGGTGATCTTCTCCAGCACCGGGGTCTGCGGCGTGATCGGGTAGACCGGCACCACCTTCGGGCGCGCGAGCCGGGCGGCCCAGGCCACCGCGTGGTTGCCGGTCAGCAGCAGGGTCTGGCCATCGGTGTTCACTTGGTGTCCTCGCTCATCGCCATCGAACCGGTCGGGCACTCGCGCACGCAGACGCCGCAGCCCTTGCAGTAGTCGGTGTTGACGGTGTAGCCCTTGCCGACGCGCTCGATCGCCAGGTCCGGGCAGTAGATGACGCAGTGGTCGCAGTTGATGCAGGTGCCGCAGGAGAAGCAGCGCGTGGTCTCCGCGAGCGCCGCCGCGGCGTCCAGGCCGAGCTGCACCTCGGCCTCGTCGGCGACGCGCTCGGCGGCGGCACGGCGGGGCGAGGCCGCGCGCGCGCGCCTGGGGTGATAGTGCAGGCTGATCGCCGACAGCGGCACGACCGGCTCGTCGCCGTCGTCGTCGAGCACCAGCGCCGGGCCGCTTGCGCCGAGCCCGCGCTCGCGCAGGCTGCGGTCGATCGCCAGCGCCGCGCGCTTGCCCATGCCGACCGCTTCGGTGACGAAGCGCGCCATGCTCGTCAGGTCGCCGCCGGCCCAGACCCGCGCGTCGCTGGTGGCGCCGGCGCCTGCCGTCCACAGCAGCGCGCCCTCGCGCCGCAGCGCGCTGCCCAGGTCGTCGAGTCGCGGATCCTGGCCGATCGCGGTGATCACCGCGTCGGCGGGGAGTTCGAAGCCGCTGTCGGCGATCTCGACGATCTCGAAGCGGCCGCGCTCGGCGCCGGGCCGGAAGTCCACGCGCACGCACTGCAGTGCAAGGCGGCTGGCGTCAAGCGCGGTGGCGCCGGTCTCGCGCACCGCGCGCAGCATCGCGCCGTCGACGAGGCCGATGCCCTCCTCGAGCGCCTCGACGACCTCCTCGCGTTGCGCCGGCATCTGCGCCTCGCGCTCGAGCGAAAGCAGGCTCACCGAGTGGCCCTGGCGGCGCGCGCTGCGCGCGACGTCGATCGCCGCGCTGCCGCCGCCGACGACGACGACGCGTGGCCCCAGCGCCGGCGCCTGGCCCCGGCTGCACGCGGCAAGATAGGTCGCGCCGTCCATCGCCCATTCGACATCGTCGGGCAGCACCGGCAGGCGCTTGGGCTGCTGCGCGCCCAGGGCGACGAAGACGGCGTCGTGGGCGTCGGCGATCGCGCGCATCGCCTCCTCGCCCTGCACCGGGTGCTGCAGCCGGACGTCGACGCCGAGCGCGACGATGCGCGCGATCTCGCCGTCGAGCACGCGGCGCGAGAGCCGGTAGGCCGGGATGCCGTGGCGCATCACGCCGCCCAGCGCATCGCTGGCCTCGAAGAGGGTCACCGCGTAGCCGATGCGCCGCAGCTGGTAGGCGGCGGACAGGCCCGCGGGCCCGCCGCCGATGATCGCGACGCGCCCGGCGGCCGCCTCGGTCGGCGGCGGCGGCATCCAGCCGGCATCGAGCGCGGCGTCGCCGATGAAGCGTTCGAGGCGGCAGATCGACAGCGCCTCGTCGTAGCCGGCGCGGTTGCAGGCGCTCTCGCAGGGGTGGTGGCAGATGCGGCCGGCGATCGCCGGAAAGGGGTTGTGCCGCATCAGCGTCTGCCACGCGCCCTGCAGGTCGCCGCCCCGCGCCTGGCCGATCCAGGTCGCGATCTCGCCGTTCACCGGGCAGGCCTTGTGGCAGGGTGCGGGCGCGAACAGGTGGCGCGGCGTTGCCGCGCGCCAGGTTCCGGTGTGGATGCCTTCGGTGGTGCCGGTGGTCCAGATCGGCGGCACCGGGAGCGGCGCGTTCATGGGCTCACCTCCTGCAGCAGCTGCGATGCGGCCTGCCAGCCGCTGCGCACCGCGGCGATGTTCTCGTCGTGCAGGCGCGGCGACATCGCGACCACGGTGCGCTCGAGCACTTCGAGCGTCGGCGCCTGCAGCGAGCAGGCGAGCGCGCCAAGCAGCGCCGAGTTGACGATGCGCCCGAGCCCGTGTTCGCGCGCGATGCCAAGACCGTCGATCGGCAGGATGCGCCGCCCGGGCAGCGCGGCGGCAAAGTGCGCCGGCGCGCGCGCCGAGTTCACGACGATCAGCGTGCGCGCGTGCGCGCAGGCCAGCAGCCGGCCCTCGAGCAGGCTCGCGTCGAAGCACAGGATCGCGTCGGCCTGCTCGATGTCGCAGCGCACGCGGATCGGGCGCTCGTCCACGCGCAGGTAGGAACTGACCGGCGTGCCGCGGCGCGCGCCGCCGTAGCTTGCGAAGCACTGCACCTGCAGGCCCTGCGCGAAGAAGGCCGCAGCCAGCAGGTTGCCCGCGGTCTGCGCGCCCTGCCCGCCCCGGCCCTGGATGATGATCTGCCGCATTCCGGGTCCTCCATGATCGCGGGCATTTCAGGTCCGAAGGCCCGCAGGCCCGCAGGCCCGCAGGCCCGCCTCGAGCAGCCGGCGGACCTTGGCGCCTCGGGCCTCAGCCGTGCAGCGCTTGATACTTGGCCAGCAGCTGCTCCTGCGTCTCGACGTGGTCGGGGTCCTGCACGATGCAGTCGGCCGGGCACACGAGCTTGCACTGCGGCTCGTCCTCGGCGCCCACGCACTCGGTACAGCGGTCCGGATCGATGACGTAGATGTCGCCTTCGCTGATCGCTTCGTTGGGGCACACGGGCCGGCAGGCATCGCAGGCGGTGCAGGTGTCGAGGATGATCAGTGCCATGTTCTTGCTCCTGTGGATGGGACGCGCAGTCCCGCGGGATCGGGGCCGCCCGCGTCCGGCGCGAGCCCCGTGCTGTGTGCTCAGGCCGCCGAGGCCTCGAGCGCGCTGAGCTTGGCGTGCCGGTACGCGCCCCAGAGCGCGGCACCGATCGCGCCCGCATAGATCGAGTCGGGGTGCGAGCGCACCTCGACGTTGACCTTCTCGTTGACCATCTCCTCCTGGACGGCGGCCAGCAATCCGCTGTCCAGCGCGAGCCCGCCGGTCAGCAGCGCCACGCCGCTCTTGACGCCCGTGACCTTGAGCAGCTTGACGATGCGCGAGGCCATCGAGACGTGGATGCCCTTGAGGATGTTGGGCGTGGAGATCGCGCGGCTGACCATGTTGATGACGTCGGTCTCGGCGAGCACGGCGCAGATCGAGCTCACCTTCTCCGGGTCGTCGGCCGACTTGGAGAGCTCGCCGATGTCCTCGACCGCGACGCCGAGATAGCGCGCGATGTTCTCGAGGAACTGCCCCGAGCCCGACGCGCACTGGCTGGTCATCTTGTAGGCCAGCACCTTGCCGCGCTCGTCGATGCTGATCGCGCGGCCGTTGAGCGCCCCGATGTCGACGACCGCGCGCGCCTCGGGGTCGAGGTAGACGCCGCCGCGCGCGTGCGTCGTCATCGAATAGAAGTGGCCGGTCGAGAACTTGACGTTCTCGCCCTCGCCGGTGGTGGCGACGTAGGCGATGTCCTCGGGCTGCAGGCCGGCATCGGCAAGCACCGCGTCGTAGCCTTCGCGCGCGAGCGTCATCGGGTCACGGCGGCGGATGCGCTCGCTGCGCTTGGCAAGCCATTCGATACGCCCGTCGTCGTGGGTGCGAAAGAGCACCGTCTTGACGGCGCCGGAGCCGATGTCGATGCCGATGGTGTTCGTCATGATCTGCTTCTCCTGCTCGGGTGGGATGCGTCGCGGCCTCTGGTGTTCGGGCGCTCAGGCGCGCGCCTCGGCGGTCTTGCCCTCCTCGACGACCGCGCGCCAGGCGAAGGTCGCGCCGCCCAGCGCCCCGGTGTAGATCGAGTCGGGGTTGATGTTGAGCGTGAGGTCGCCGTAGTTCTCCTTCACGAGCTCCATCAGCGCCTTCACGGCCGCCTCGTTCTTCGCGACGCCGCCGGTGAAGGTGAACTCGTTGCGGATGCCGCCCGAGCGCGCGAGGATCGACATCGCGCGCAGGATGATCGAGCGGTGCAGCCCGGCCATGATGTCCTCGCGCTTGTCGCCCAGCGCCAGGCGGTCGCGCAGCTCGGCGCCGGCGAACACCGTGCAGGTGCTGTTGATGCGCACGGCCTTGGTGCTCTTCATGGCCAGCGGCCCGAGCTCGTGCAGGCCCATGTTCATCTCGTCGGCGATGTAGCCGAGGTAGCGCCCGCAGCCGGCCGCGCAGCGGTCGTTCATCTGGAAGCTCTCGACGATGCCGGCCGGGTCGACCTGGATCGCCTTCGTGTCCTGGCCGCCGATGTCCAGCACGGTCGCGGTGCCGGGGTACATCACGTGCGCGCCCAGGCCGTGGCAGAGGATCTCGCTGCGCACATGCTCCTTCGAGAAGGGCAGGCGCGCACGCCCGTAACCGGTGCCGACGATGTAGGTCTCCTCCATCTCGGTGTCCAGCACCTGCCTGATCGGCGCCGCGACGGCGTCGCGCCTGCCTGCCGTCTGCGGCAGCGCGATGAAGGTCCGATCCAGCGCCGAGAGCAGGTGGCGCCGCACCGAGTCGGCATAGACGCGGTTCTCGACCTCGATGATCGAGCGGTCGAAGAGGTTGAGCAGGTAGTCGTAGGGCATGCCCATGGACTTGGCGACCTCTTCGCCGATGGCCAGGTACTGGCTGCCCGCGATGTCGCGGAAGAAGTCGCTCTTGCGTCGCGCGCCGGGCGCGAAGAGCTCGGGCGCCTCGGCGGTCAGGCGCTTGAAGACCTCGTCGAGCGCCTCGCGCACCGGACCTTCGAACTTCGTCGTCTCGAGATTGCGGTTGCAGGTGGCCTCGAGGTCGGCGAGCTGCTCGAGGTACTGCTCGGCGCGGAAGTCGCGCTCGAGCTGCGCGAGGAAGTCCTCGAGCGCGCCGTTGAGCGCACCGCTATCCTCGAGCGCCCCGCGGAAGAGCTGGAAGCGGCCGTTGATCAGCGCCTCGGTCTTGGCGACGTTGGCCGCGGTGTCGTAGTTCGAGCGCGAATTCGTGATGCCGCGGCCGAGGACGTTCTGGTTCTCGTCGATGACCACCGCCTTGGTGGTCGTCGAGCCGAGGTCGATGCCGATGAAGCAGCGCATGCGGTCTCTCCTTCGTCGTGCGGCGGATGCTCAGTGGGCGCCGGCCAGGGCGGCCGTGCGCTTCTGCTTGACCATCTGGAAGTAGCTCTCGAGCCGGTTCTTGACGTTGGCCGCCGAGAAGTAGCGCGGGTCGACGAGGTCGGTCTCGATGAAGGCCGCGGGCTTGCCGGTGCGCTTCTCGACCTCGCGCAGGATCAGCAGCTGGCCGGCCGAGAAGCTGTTGCAGCTCTTGATCGAGTTGATCAGCAGCCCGTCGGCCTGGTAGTCCTCGATGTAGCGGCAGATCATGTCCACGCGCGAGGGCAGGTTCAGGTTCGTGTAGCAGCCCAGGCAGTACTCGGCCAGCGATTCCAGCGGCTTGTCGGGGTTGTGCCGGAAGCCGAAGTCGTAGAGCCCGCCGACCTTGGCGTAGGTCGACGCGACGACGACCGCGCCCTCGTCGTAGAACATCTTCCAGAAGTCGCGGAAGTGCGTCCAGTTGGGCGGTCCTTCGACGATCAGACGGTACTTCTCCTCGCCCATGTCGCCGTCGGGCGTGACCGGGCCCTTGCCCAGGCGCACGCGCTCCTCGATCTCGCCGCGCAGCACGCGGTAGTACTCGCTGGCCTCGGGCGTGCCGCGGAACGCGGTGAAGATCGGGCCGATGTAGTAGACGGCGCCGAAGTAGCCGTCGATGGGGCTCGGCCGGTTGCGCGCCGACTGCAGCACCTTGACCAAGTCCTCCTCGGCCTTGGCCGATTCCTTCATGTACTCGCGCAGGCGGTCGATGTCGAACTTGACGCCGGAGATGCGTTCGAGCGTCGGGATCACCTCTTCCTTGAGCTGGCGCACGACGTAGTCGCGCATGTTCGGCGCGATGCGGCCCTCGCCCTGGTAGGGCACGTGCAGCATCACCGTCTCGCAGCCGTACTTGTGGCGGATCAGCTCGAACCACTTCATGAAGGTGAAGCAGCCGGTGTAGCTGAGCAGCAGCACGTCGGGGCGCGGCAGCGGGTCGCCGGTGGGGCCGATCTCGCCGCCCTGCATCATCCCGAGGTCGGCCTTGACGTAGGTGCAGACGTCCTCGGAGTGGCCGTCGCGCTCGGCGTCCATGATGAACTTGCCGCTCTTCTTGCGCATGCCGTTCTGCAGCGCGTTGGTCTCGGGCAGGCTGCGCGCGAAGTCGAAGCACATCAGCA
>JAIXKN010000057.1:45128-72591 GCA_026932425.1 Burkholderiales bacterium | reverse complement strand
ACATTTCTCTCGCGCTGGCGGGGAGGGGCGGGACAAATGATGAGGACCTCCCTGCGCTCCCTAGAATCCGGGCCGGTGCGACTCGCGAAGCGGCCCTCCGATGGACCTCTCTTCGTCCTTGAACGTTCTGGTCGTCGACGACCACGACGTCGTGAGGCTGGGTGTGCGGCACGTCCTCTCGCGGCTGGACCGGCCCTGCGTGGTGCGCGAGGCTGCCAATCTTCGCGATGCGCTCGCGGCGCTGGGCGAACGGCCGGCCGATCTGGTGATGCTGGACCTGGGCCTGGGCGATGGATTCGCGCTCGGCGCCCTGCCGCGACTGCGCGACGCCGCGCCGGCCGCACGCGTGCTGGTGCTCAGCTCGATGCCCGAGGACATCTACGCCGAACGCTGCCTGCGTGCAGGCGCCGATGGCTTCGTCGCCAAGAGCGCGCTCTCGACGACCCTGCTCGATGCGGTAGGCAGCGTGCTTGCCGGCCGGATCTGGGTCAGTGTCGAGCAGCGCGACGCCTTGCTGCGGCGCGCGACCGGCCGTGCGGCCGGGGGTGAGCTCGCCCGGCCGGAATTCTCGGTCCGGGAGCTCGAGGTGATGCGGCTGATTGCCGCCGGGCGCAGCACGCGCGAGATCGCCGAGCAGCTCAACCGCAGCGTCAAGACGATCGAGACGCACAAGCAGGCGCTGAAGCTCAAGCTCGACGCGGCTACGCCGGCGATGCTGGTGCGCAAGGCGATCGCCTACCTGGGCGAAGAGCGCTGACGATGACCCCGGGTGCGCGTTGCTGGCGAGCTGCTCTGCTCTTCCCCTTGCTGGCCTGGGGCCTGGCTGCGGCGCAGCCGCTGCCGGTCGAAGCGACGGACATCGTGCACATCACCGAGCCGGGCGATACCCTGATCGGGCTCGCTCACCGTTACCTCGCCGATCCGCGGGAGTGGCCGCAGCTGCAGCGGTTGAACCGGGTGCGCGAGCCGCGCCGGATGCCGGTTGGCCTGTCCCTGCGCATTCCGCTGCGCCTCCTGCGCGTCGAGCCGGTGCCCGCCGCGGTGATGGCCGTCAGCGGCGGAGCGCGCCGCCAGGGCACACCGCTGCTGGCGGGAGAATCGCTGCCGGCAGGAAGCGAGGTCGCCACCGACGCCGACGGCAGCGTCACCCTGCGGCTGGTCGATGGCACGCTGCTGCGGCTTCGCGGCGGCAGCCGGATGCGGCTCGAGGAGTCGTACCGCATTCCCGCGGCCGATGGCGCGCGCGCCAGGACGCGGCTCGAGCAGGGACGTGTCGAGGTGCAGGCTGGCCGGGCAAGAGCAGGACAGCCGGGCTTTCGTATCGAGACGCCGCAGGGGGCGCTCGCGGTGCGCGGCACCGAGTACCGGGTCGCGGTGGACGGGCCGCGCACGCTCGGCGAGGTGCTGGACGGCACCGTCGCGATGTCCGGCATGGCTGCCGGCCAGCCGGCGCGCGAGGTCGGTCGCGGCTACGGCGCGATCGTCGACGCCGCCGGGGAGGTCGGAACCCCGTCTCTCCTGCCCTTGCCGCCGCGCCTCGATGGCCTGCCGTCCCGGCACGAACGCCCGCTCGTGACGTTCAGCCTCCCCCGGCCGCAGGCCGGCGAACCGCCGGCCCGAAGCTGGCGCGTGCAGGTGGCGCGCGACGAGAGCTTCGACGAGTTGCTCGTGGACCTTCGCTCGACGACGCCCGACATTCGCATTGCGGGGCTGGCCGACGGGCGCCACCCGATGCGCGTGCGCGCGATCGACGCGCTGGGCCTGGAGGGCCCGGATGCGGCGACGGTTCTCGTGCTCAAGGCAAGGCCCGAGCCGCCGCTGCTGCGTACGCCCACGGCCGGCGCCGTGCTGCGCGGCCACGGCGTCGACCTGGACTGGACCGCAAACCCGGAAGCAGCCCGCTATCGCTTGCAGCTGGCGCAGGCGGGTGTCGAGCGCGAGCCCTTCGTGCTGCCGCTCGTCGACGTGCAGGATGTGGCAGCGCCGTCCTACCACGTGGCCGCTCTTGCGCCGGGCAGCTATCTCTGGCGCGTTGCCGCGGTGCGTGCCGATGGTGACACCGGGCCCTTCAGCGCGCCGCAGGGCTTCGAACTGCTGGCTTTGCCGTCCTTGCCTTCCGTGCCGACATCGCGCGTGGACGAGCAGCAGGTGCAGCTGACCTGGATCGGAGAGGCCGGGCAGCGCTACGAAGTCCAGCTGGCGCGCGATCCGGCCTTCGACGATCTGCTCGCCGAGCCTGTGCTCGGCGAGAGTCGTCTCCAATGGACGGCGCCGGCGCCCGGCCGTTATTACGTGCGTCTGCGCGCACGGGAGGTCGACGGCTTCGTCGGAGCATGGACCGCGATCCAGCACTTCGATGTCGGCGAGGCAGTGGCATGCGTGCACGACGGCTCCGCCGCCTGTGTGCGCACCGACGCGGGAGCGCTGCGGCGACCGTGAGCGCACGCGGCGCGGCGCGCGAAGGTCGCCTGCGTGACGACGTCGCGGTGGCGCTGGTGCTGGCCGTGCTGGCCTTAATGCTGGCCGCCACCGGCTGGCTGTGGCGCGCGGACCGCCTCGTCTACGACTTTGGTCTGATGCTCTGGCAGCGTCCGCCGCCCGACGAGATCGTGCTCGTCGCGATCGACGACGCGAGCATCGACGCCATCGGCCGCTGGCCCTGGCGGCGTGCCGTCCATGCCACCCTGCTCGACCGCCTGGCCGCTCTGCGGCCGCGCGCCGTGGTGCTGGACCTGGTGCTCAGCGAGACCGATCCGGACCCGACGCAGGACGAACTGCTGGCCGGTGCGCTGCGTCGCGCGGCCCCGGTGGTGATGCCGGTGGTCTGGCAGTCGGTGCCGGGACAGCCGCTGCAGCTCCTGCAGCCGGTCGCGCCGCTGCGCGAGGCGGTGACGCTGGGTGCAGCCGAGGCCGTCGTCGACGCCGACGGCGTGCTGCGGCACGCCTTCGTCGAGGCCGGCCCGCCCGGGCGTCCCTATCCGCATCTGGCGCTGGCGGCACTGCGCGCCGGAGGCGAGGACCTGCATCCTGCCACCTGGCTGGAACGGGACGACGATCCGCCAACCCAAGGCTGGCTGCGCCAGGGGCGGCTGCTCGTGCGCTACTACGGTCCGCCGGGGCAGCTGCAGCGGGTCTCCTACGTGGATCTGCTGCGCGGACAGGTCCCGGCCGAGGCCTTGCGCGGCCGCTACCTGCTGATCGGCATGACCGCCCAGGGCCTGGGCGATACGCTGGCCACACCGGTCAACGCCAGCCGGCACGCGATGCCAGGCATCGAGGTCCTCGGGCACACGTTGGCGACGATGCGCCGCGGGGAGGCGCTGCGTGCCCTGCCGCCGCAGCTTGCAGGCGCGATCTCGGCGCTCGCGGTGCTCGGCCTGGTGGCGGTCTTCGTGCGCGCCGGCACCCGGCCGGCGCTGATGACTGCGATCGCATCGCTGCCGCTGGCCTTGGCTCTCAGCCTTGCGGTGCTGGCCTGGGGCTGGTGGTGCAGCCCGGTGCCGTTCATGGCCGCGGCGGTGCTCGCCTATCCCCTGTGGAGCTGGCGACGGCTCGAACGTGGTGTCGCCGAGCTGGATCGCGAGATCGAGCGCCTGGCGGTAGAGCCCGGCCTGCTCGAGCCACCGACGCGCCGGCGTCCGGACGTGGGTGGCGATCGCCTGGCGGGGCGGCTGGCGGCGCTGCACACGGCGGCCGAGACCCTGCGCTCGGCGCGCCGTTTCCTGGCCGACGCGCTCGCGGGCCTGCCGACCGCGATGCTGGTCGACGATGGTCGCGGACGCGTGCTGCTGGCCAATCCGCCGGCCGCGCGGCTCTACGGCGAGGAGACGGCCGACGACATGCAGGGCCTCGATCTGGCGCGCCTTCTCGATGAATTCGAGTGCGAGCCCGAGGTGGACTGGGTTTCGGCGCTGGCCGAGGTGCGCGGCACGCGCCGCGGACTGTCCGTCCAGGCACGGCTGGCCGGCCATGGCGACTTCGTCATCCATGCCGACGGCGTCGACATGCACGGCGGCACGCGCCTGATCATCGCGATCGCCGACGTGGCCCCGATCAAGCAGGCGGAGCGCGCGCGCGACGAGCTGCTCGCCTTCGTCTCGCACGACCTGCGCGCACCGGCGACGTCGATCGCGCTGCTGGCCGATCTGGAGCTCGAGGGGCGCGGCGAGCTCGGGCAGCCTGCGCTGATGCAGGAGATCCGCCGCCTCGCGCAGCGCACGCTGGCGCTGGCCGACGACTTCGTGCGCATCGTGCAGGCGGCGCAGCGGCCCCTGCGGCCGGTGGCTGTGCCGGCGCACGAGCTGGCGGCCGAGGCCTGCGCCGACTTCCGGCCGCAGGCGCAGGCCGCGGGTGTGCAGCTCGTGGGCGTCGACGAGCTGCCCTTCGTGCAGATGAACGTCGACCGGGCGCTGGTGCTGCGGGCGCTCGGGAACCTGCTCTCCAACGCGATCAAGAACAGTCCTGCCGGCAGCGCGGTACGCGTCGATGTGCATGCGCCGGCCGACGGCGACGAGGGCGCCGTCTTCGTCGTCAGCGACCAGGGGCCGGGCCTGGACGATGCGGCGATCCGGCGGCTGATGCAGGAGCGCGACGGTCTCGTTCCGCGCGCAGGGGAGGGCGTGGGCTTCGGCTTGCTGTTCGTCCAAAGGGTGGCGCAGCGTCACGGCGGACTCCTGCAGGTGCGCCGCGGCGGCGACGGGCGTGGCGCGGTGTTCGAGCTCGTGCTGCGGCGGCCCTCGGGGAAAGCCTGAGCGGCTTCCCGGGTTCGCCTGAAGGCCTTTCGGGCGTTCGCACGATGGCGCGCGCGAGCCCGTGACCCTAAGGTCCGGGCTCGTGACTTCTTGCCCCGCGGGGGTTGCCATGGTCTCCATCGATCCGCTGCGCCGCGCCATGGGCGCCTTCGTGACGCCGCGACGCCCGCGGCCGCGCGCGCTGATCGTGCAGCACCTGGGCTTCAGCGAGGCGGAGCTCGAGACCCTGGCCGAGGTGCTCCGCGGTGTCGGGCGTGAGCTCGGGATGGAGCTGCGCCTGGGCGAAGCCAACGGCGACCTGGTGCTCGCCGAGCAGGACTTCGTTGCCCGGGTGGCGCCGCAGGTGCTGGGCGCCTTCGTCGACGAGCGGCCGCTGCTGACGATCGATTGCGCCGCAGCCCGGGTCCACGATCTGCACCGGCGGGCCCGGTGGATCCATCTCGATCTCGTGCGCCAGCTGCAACGGATCGCGCAGGAGACTTCCGCGCTGACCGCTGCCGGCAGCGGCTTGCCGGCATCCGATTCGGGATTCGACTCCGCTTTCGACAGCCGACAGCCCGGGGCGGCAGCCGATCGCGAGTCCGATGCGTCCAGCGCGCAGCTCCTGGACCGCGTCCGGCGCGGACTCGTCGATCTCGATGAGCCACCGCTGGCCGCGGGTTACGGACCCGGGGCGGTGTTGTCGATCGATTTCGCGCGCGGAACGGTGCTCATCGACGAGCTCGCCGAGCAGCGCTTGCGCGTCACGCGCGAACTGCCGGTGCTGGACGATTCGGCGATGCCGGGGATGCGCGCCCGGCGGCGGGATCTGGACCTCGTCGCCTGGGACCTGGCGATCGCCGCGCACGATCGCCGCCTGCTGCATTCGCCCTCCGACTGGTGGCACACGCCACTGCTGGCGCTGCCGCGCGCGGACATCAGGCGCTACACGCAGCAGCCGCAACACCTGTCGCTGATCCGGCAGCTCGCCGACGGCCCGCGCACGCCTTCCGAGCTGCGTCGGCGCTGCCGTGTCGGTGTCGGCGACCTGCGCGGCTTCATCCAGGCCCTGCTCTTCCTCGGCATCGCACAGTGGCTGCCCGCCGGCCAGGGCTGAGTGGCCGCGGTCGGCGTTCGCGCGCAAGTCCACGCTTGCCCGGGCAGCGGGTCCGGCCCTTGCTCAGGCGTTCATCAGCTCGATCTGCTCGCGAAGCTGCACCGTCTGCTGCGACCAGTAGGCCGGTGTGTCGAAGAAGGGGAAGGCCGCCGGGAAGGCCGGGTCGGACCAGCGCAGGCCGAGCCAGGCGCTGTGGCGCAGCATGCGCAGGGTGCGCAGCGGCTCGATGAGGGCCGTCTCACGTGCTGCGAAGTCGCGCCACTGCTCGTAGCCCTGCAGCAGCCGCGCGAATTGCGCCGCCATCGTGCCGGCGTCCCCGGACACCAGCATCCACAGGTCCTGTACCGCCGGGCCCATGCAGGCGTCATCGAGGTCGACCACATGCGGACCGCCGCCGCTCTCGTCCTCGCGCCAGAGCACGTTGCCGAGATGGCAGTCGCCGTGCACGCGCAGCAGCTCCAGCCTGCCGTGACGGGCGAACGCATCGGCGATCGCCGCTTGGGCGCGCCGCGCGGCATCCAGCCAGGCGTGGACCTCGCTGGCGCCGGGCATTCCGAGTGCGCGCACCGTCTCGATCGCCGCCGCCGCGTCCGCCGGCGGGTCCATGCGCAGACGATGCGAGAAGGCACGCCGCTGCCCGACCAGGTGCAGCCGCCCGATGAAGCTCCCGAGCCGCTGCAGGGTGTCGGGGTGCTCGAGTTCGGGCTCGCGCCCGGCGCATCGGGGGCTGACCGAGAAGCGATGCATCTGACCGTCGGCCTCCCAGCGCGCAAGCGTTGGCGGTTTGCCGAGCAGACGAAGCTGCGGGTGGGCGCTGCCGAGCAGCACCATCGGCGCGACGACCGGGACTTCCGCCTCGGCCAGCTCGAGCGCGAACGCGTGCTCCTCGAGGATCTGCTCGTCGCTCCAGCGTCCCGGGCGGTAGAACTTCGTCACCACCGCGCGCCCGTCTTCGAGGAAGAGCTGGTGCACCCGGTTCTCGTATGAATTGAGCTGCAGCAGGCGTCCGTCCGGATGCAGGCCGAGCGCGTCGAGCGCGTCGAGCACGTGCGCCGGCGTCAGTTCGTCGTATCCGGGGCGGGAGGGCAGCTTCAATGGCGGATCGGGGGCGGCCCTGACGGCGGTCGCGCGCGCGGGAACGGGGCTTCGTCCTCGGCAGACTCCGGCGGGTCCAGCGGGGCAAAGTCGCTCGTGGCCGGATCGCGGCTGCCGCCGGTGTCGCTGCCGAAGAACGAATCCTGGAAGAAGCCCGAATCCTGCCACAGCGCATGGCGGCCGCGGCGCCGCTCGCCGAGGCTGCGCCTGATGGCGTCGGGGGCATGGCCGGACATCGGCGCCGCATGTGGCCCGCGCGGCTGGCCACTCTGCGGCACGAGCAGCTGAAGTTCGGGGATCGAGGGCAGGAGATCGACCGGGCAGCGCAGGTAGCGGATGCGGCAGGCGCCGAGCACCGCCTGCTTGGTCTGCAGCACCCGGCGCGACGCGGCACGGTCATGCTCGAGGTCGATCGCTGCGAGCACGCGGCCGTTCGGGCTGCAGATCGCGAAGGTGACGTTGATCGATCCGAGCAGGCGGTACCAGTAGCGCGTCTGCTCGGGGTCGATCGGTTGGCAGAAGCGCACCAGCGGCAGTTTCGACAGCACGACGTGGTGCGGCAGCGCCTCTCGCAACTGTCGGTAGACGCGGCGCTCGTCGCTGTTGAAGACCGGGCGAGGCGTGAGGGCCCATTCCCTCGGCAGTGGCGGCAGGCGCCTGCCGCGTCGGCGGTCGACCCACCACAGCGCGGTCGCGGCGACCAGCAGGATCGCTGCGATTGATGCCAACAGCCAGGGCAGCAGGGCGAGCATGGGGCAGGGCGTCAGCGGGCGCGGTGACCGGCCGCGGGACGGAGCGAGCGAACGATTTAGGGATTGTCGTCATCGGCGGACCGTGCCTCCATCCCGCGACCCGGTGCACAGGCAGGGTGCAGGCCCCTCGGTTCGCGGGGGGTGCCGGCGCCTCGAGGGTTCCGGTCCTTGCACGGCCCGCCTTCCGGTGCGCACGCATTCTGTATAGAATCACTGGCTTTCCCCGAAATCGGCGGGGGAGAATGCGTCCGGGCGGCGCCGTGGTTTCGAGAGGCCGCAAGCTACAAGCGGCGCCGAGGACTCGGTGGGTGGCCCCGACGCGCCGGGCGATCGGTCCGGCGAGCAGCCGAAACCGCCGCCCCGCAGGCCGATACCGAATCGGCGACCGGATGCGGCTTCTCGAGAAACCCTCATGAAGACCTTCAGCGCCAAGCCGGCCGAGGTGAAGCACGAGTGGTATGTGATTGACGCCACCGACAAGGTGCTCGGACGTGTCGCCAGCGAAGTGGCACTCCGTTTGCGCGGCAAGCACAAGGCCATCTACACGCCTCACGTCGATACCGGCGACTACATCGTCGTCGTCAACGCCGACAAGATCCGCGTCACCGGCTCCAAGGCCACCGACAAGATCTACTACCGCCATTCCGGCTATCCCGGCGGCATCTACGCCACCGCCTTCAAGGACATGCAGGCCCGTCACCCGGGCCGGGCACTGGAGAAGGCGGTCAAGGGCATGCTGCCCAAGGGCCCGCTCGGCTACGCGATGATCAAGAAGCTGAAGGTGTACGCTGGTGCCAGCCACCCGCACACCGCGCAGCAACCCAAGACGCTGGACATCTGAGGAGCGGCACGTGATCGGAGAGTGGAACTACGGGACCGGCCGCCGCAAGTCGTCGGTGGCGCGCGTCTTCATCAAGAAGGGCAGCGGCCAGATCGTCATCAACGGCCGGCCGATCGAGAGCTATTTCGGTCGCCAGACCTCGATCATGATCGTCAGGCAGCCGCTGATGCTGACCGCCAACGAGGCTGCCTTCGACGTCAAGGTCAATGTCCATGGCGGTGGCGAGTCCGGCCAGGCCGGCGCGGTGCGCCATGGGCTCACGCGTGCGCTGATCGACTACGACGCCGAACTCAAGGGCGAACTGGGACGCGCCGGCTTCGTCACGCGCGACGCGCGCGAAGTCGAGCGCAAGAAGGTCGGCCTGCACGGCGCCCGTCGCCGCAAGCAGTTCAGCAAGCGCTGACGCGCCACGGGGGGCCCGCACGCCGCGGCCCGCGCTGCGAACCGTTTCCTGCGGTGGCGCGACCGGCGCACCGCCCGCCTTGCGGGCCGCGGAGACGCCCGGATCATGCGTTGGAAGCTGCTGCGCCGTCGACTCTCGGTGAGCGCACCGAGGATGATCGTGCGCAGCCGCCTGCCCTGGCCGTTGCGCTGGGCAGTGGTCGCGCTGAGCCTGGGTTTCTCGGCGGCGCTCGCGCTCTGGGCCTTCGAGTTCGGCAAGGAGATCGCGGGGCTCGACCGCAGCTCGCGCGACGAGCTCGTCCAGCTTCGGCGCGAGGTCGAGGAGCTGCGCGCAGCCAACGAGCGCGCGCGGGCCGTGGCCGACACGGCCGAGAGCCTGCTCAAGGCCGAGAAGGCGACACAGGAACAGCTCGCGCTGCAGCTGCGCCAGCTCGAGGCCGACAAGCTCGCGCTGCAGGAAGATCTGGGCTTCTTCGAGGGCCTGCTGCCGCTTGCCGGCGACGGCCTGCAGATCCGCGGCCTGCAGCTCGATGCCGGGACGCCGGGGCAGTTGCGCTATCAGCTGCTGCTGATGCAGCCCGGCCGGGCGGCCACCGACTTCAGCGGCCGCTACGAGCTCGTCGTGCAGGGCACGCGCGACGGACGCCTCTGGTCGACGACGCATGCCGGCGAGCGCCCCTTGCACTTCCGCCAGTACCAGCGCGTCGAAGGTCTGGTCCGGCTGCCGGCCGATGCCGTGATAAAAACGGCCAGAGCCCGGGTTCTCGACGCCAAGGACGGCGTCCGTGCCGAGCTGCTGGCGCGGCCTTGATGTCGTGCCGATCCGGGCGCAAGCCATCGAAACCTGTTCACGCGGAGGGACTGCAGATGTGGCCGACTCGTCGCAAGGCGCCGCCGATCCGCAGCCTGATCGGAGAAGGCGCGGTGCTGCACGGCGACTTCGGCTTCGTCGACGGCATCCGGGTCGACGGCGAGGTTCACGGCAACGTGCTTGCCACCAGCGCCGGCGGCCTGGTCGTGATCAGCGAGAAAGCCCGCATTCATGGCGAGGTGAAGGCCGCGCATGTGATCATCAACGGCGAAGTCCATGGGCCCGTGCATTCGACCGAACTGCTCGAGTTGCAACCCAAGGCGCGTGTCGTCGGCGACGTGAGCTACCAGATGCTCGAGATGCATGCTGGCGCCGTCGTCGATGGCGAGCTCAAGCCCTTGAAACCGGCCGAGAGACCCGCATTGGTCCTGGCGGCGTCCAACGACGCCTGAGGACCACCCGGACCATACTGGAGCTGCGATGAACGCCGTTGTCGAAAACTTGGCCGATTCCACCGATGCGATGCCCGATCCGCTGATCTTCACCGACAGTGCCGCGGCCAAGGTGGCCGAGCTCGTCGCCGAGGAGGGCAATCCCGATCTGAAGCTGCGCGTATTCGTGCAGGGGGGAGGCTGCTCGGGCTTCCAGTACGGCTTCACCTTCGACGAGGTCGTCAACGAGGACGACACGCGGATGGTGAAGAACGGCGTCACCCTGCTGATCGACGCGATGAGCCTGCAGTATCTCGTCGGCGCCGAGATCGACTACAAGGACGAGCTGCAGGGCGCGCAGTTCGTGATCAAGAACCCGAACGCGGGTACCACCTGCGGCTGCGGCTCGTCGTTCTCGGGCTGATCGGCGCCGACGCGTGCGCATCAGCGTTCCGGCGGGGGCGCCGCATGAACGGCACCGAGGATGCGCGGCGCGCGTGCGCCCGTGACCTCGGGCAGGCTGCCGGTGCGTTGCATGATGCGGCGCGCCGCGAGCCACGCGAAGGCGAGCGCCTCCACCTGATCGGGAGGAACGCCATCGGCCGCGGTGCTGTCGACGTCGATTCCGGGCAACAGGGCCCGAAGTCGCGCCATCAGGTGGACGTTGAACGCACCGCCCCCGCATACGCGAAGCCAGCGTGCGGACGGCAACTGGCGTCGCAGCGCATCGGCCGCCGTGCTCGCGCTCAGCTCGGCGAGCGTGGTCATGACGTCGGCCGGACTCGCGTCCTCGCAGTGCGCCCGGCGTAGCCCGGCATCGAGCCAGGCGGCGTGGAAGTGATCGCGGCCGGTGCTCTTGGGTGGCGGCAGCGCGAAGTAGGGATCGCCGCCGAGCTGCTCGAGCAGGCCCGGCAGTACCTGACCCGTTGCCGCGATCGCGCCGTCGGCGTCGTAGGCGCGATCCCAGTGCCGCTGGCACCACAGGTCCAGCAGCATGTTCCCCGGGCCCGTGTCCAGCCCGCCAACCGCTGCTGCCGCCGGCAGCAGCGTCAGATTGGCGATGCCGCCGATGTTGAGCACCGCGCCGTCACTGCGCGCGCGGCTGAAGCACGCGGCGTGAAAGGCCGGCACCAGCGGGGCCCCTTGGCCGCCGGCAGCGACATCGGCGGAGCGGAAATCGCAGACGGTGGTGATTCCGGACTGCTCGGCCAGCAGGGCGCCGTTGGCGAGCTGAACCGAGTAGCCGATGCCGTCGAAGTCGTGTGGACGATGGCGCACGGTCTGCCCGTGCGCACCGATTGCCAGCACATGCTCGGCGGCGATTCCGGCAGCAGCGAGAAGCCGCGCCACGACCTGCGCGTAGACCCGCATCAGCGCGTTGGCGGCGAGCGCGGCGCGATGCAGTTCGTCGGTACCCGCTTCGTTCAGCGAGAGCAGCTCTTCGCGAAGCGACGCGGGCAGTGGCGCGTGGTCGTGCGCGCGAACGCGGCGGGGCTGAAGCGTCTGCGGATCGAATTCGGCCAGAACCCCGTCGACGCCGTCGAGCGAGGTGCCCGACATCAGGCCGACGCACAGCGTCATCGCGCAGCGGACGGCGGTCGGAGGATGGCGTGCGGTCGGCCTACTCGAAGCCGCCGCGCCCGCCGGCGAGGCTGGCCGCCACCGCGAGCTGATCGCGCATCAGCTTCGCCTGACCGTCGAAACGGCTGCGCTCGGCGGCGGTGAGCCCGGTCGATTGGACGGCCTTCGCAACCCGCAGCGGGTCCTGGTGTTCGCCGTCGATGCGGAACTCGAAGTGCAGGTGAGGACCCGTGGCCAGGCCGGTGGCGCCGACCCCGCCCACCGTCTGCCCCTGGACCACGCGCTGACCCTTCTGCACGTCGATCGTGCTCAAGTGCGCGTAGAGGGTGGTGTGCTTCTTGTCGTGCTGGACTTCGACCACGTTGCCGTAGCCGTTCTGGCGCCCGGCGAAGGTGACGAGCCCTTCGGCCACCGAACGCACGGGCGTGCCGGTCGGTGCAGCGTAGTCGACGCCGCGATGCGCGCGGCGGACGTGCAGCAGCGGATGAAAACGCATCTCGAAGCCCGAGCTCACGCGCGTGTAGACGAGCGGGCTGGCCAGGAAGCTGCGCTTGCGGCTCGCCCCTTCGGGGCTGTGGTAACTGCCTTTGTTCTCGGCATCGACGTACCACAGGGCTTCGTACTTCTGCCCACCGTTGACGAACTGTGCAGCGAGCATCCGCCCGGCACCGTCGTTCCAGGGCACCGGTTCGCCATCGGCGCTGAGGGTCTCGTAGACGACTGCGAAGGTGTCGCCCTTGCGCAGCTCGCGCCGGAAGTCGATGTCGTCGGAGAAGACCTCGGCCAGTTGCGAGGTCACGCCATCCGGAAGGCCGGCCTGGTCGGTGGCCGCGAACAGGCTGCTGCGGATGGTGCCGCTGGCGATGCGGATGCTGCTTCCGTACTGCGCCGTTTCGATGCGGGACTGCCAGCGGCCCTCGCCGCGCGACAGCGTCAGCCGCGTGAAGTGGGTCAGTCGTTGCTCGGCCTTCTCCGCGGGGAACCGGGCGACGAGTTCGAGCAGCCGGCCGTCGCCATCGAGCTTGGCTTGCAGCAGCCGGTCGCCGCGCCCCTGGTACAGCCGCCGGGCAAGCGGATCCTGGCGCATGAAGCTGCTCGCCTCGGCATCGGTCACGCCCATGCGCTGGAGCACGCTGGCGGCGCTGTCGTTGCCGCGCACCACCGTGCTGCGGTTGAGGGTCAGCGTCTGTGCCGCCAGCGCGGCCAGCTGTTCGTCCAGGCCATCGGGATGAATGGATTCGCTCAGGCTGCCGACCGGGAGCTCGGCAGCGTCGGGCATCAGCGGCGAGATGCCGAAAGCGGCCACCGAAAAGCCGCCGAGCCCGACGATGACGCTTGCAAGGATGCGCCGGCGATGCCGGCTCGCGAATTCAAGGGTGTTCAGGCGCCACTGCGCGAGCGATCGAGGAGACAACGGCAGGTCTTCCGAAGCGAGGCATCCCGGGCAGCGTCCGGGCTGGGTTTCGGCAAGGCCGGCCGCGTTGGTGCCGACCACTAGAATCCTTCTTCCGCCAAGCCACCGTGGGTGCCTGTGCCTGCAAGAGGCGCGCCTCCGAAGGGATCGGTCGAGTATAGCGAACGCCCGGGCTGCGGAAAACCGGAAATTTGCCTGGATTCACTCCGCACTGTCTGTCCGACCATGACCGAAGCCCGAGGCGCTGCGCCGGCGCACCCGATCACCGACCGCGTCCGCGAGGCGATGGCCATCACGCTGCGCAATTGCGACGAGCTGCTTCCCGAGGCCGACTGGCTGGCGAAGCTGGCACGCTCGGAGGCCACCGGCACGCCGCTGCGCATCAAGCTGGGCCTGGACCCGACGGCGCCGGACATCCACATCGGCCACACCGTGGTGCTGAACAAGCTGCGCCAGCTTCAGGACCTCGGGCATACGGTGATCTTCCTGATCGGCGACTTCACCTCGACGATCGGCGACCCCTCTGGGCGCAACACGACGCGCCCGCCGCTCACGCGCGAGCAGATCGAGGCCAACGCCAAGACCTACTACGCGCAGGCCAGCCTCGTGCTCGACCCGCAGAAGACCGAGATCCGCTACAACAGCGAATGGTCGGATGCGCTGGGTGCGCGCGGCCTGATCCAGCTCGCCGCCAAGTACACGCTGGCGCGCATGCTCGAGCGCGACGACTTCACCAAGCGCTACCGCGCCGGCAGCCCGATCAGCATCCATGAGCTGCTCTATCCGCTGATGCAGGGCTACGACTCGGTGGCGCTGAAGAGCGACCTCGAGCTCGGCGGCACCGACCAGAAGTTCAACCTGCTCGTGGGCCGCACGCTGCAGCAAGAGTACGGGCAGGAGCCGCAGTGCATCCTGACGATGCCCTTGCTCGAAGGCCTGGACGGCGTCGAGAAGATGTCCAAGAGCAAGGGCAACTACGTCGGCATCACCGAGCCGGCGAACACGATGTTCGCCAAGCTGCTGTCGATCAGCGACGAGCTGATGTGGCGCTACTTCCAGCTGCTGTCCTGGCGCGATCTCGCGGAGATTGCCGCGCTCAGGGCCGAGGTCGACGCCGGACGCAACCCCAAGGATGCCAAGGTGATGCTGGCCAAGGAGATCACGACGCGCTTTCACAGCGCGGCGGCGGCCGAGGCGGCGCACGAGGACTTCCAGCGGCGTGCCGCCGGCGGCATTCCCGACGAGATCCCGGAGGTCTCGCTTTGCGGGGCACCGCTGCCGATCGGCACGCTGCTCAAGCAGGCCGGACTCGTCGCCTCGACCAGCGAGGCGATGCGCATGGTCGAGCAGGGCGGCGTGCGCGTGGACGGCGCAGCGATCTCGGAGAAGGCGCTGAAGCTGCCTGCCGGTACCTTCGTCGTGCAGGTCGGCAAGCGCAAGTTCGCGCGCGTCACCCTCGCGGCCTGAGCCTCGGCAGCGGGTCCGCGGCGTCGTGCAGGTCGCCAGCTATCTCAGGCTCTCGATCGCGGTCGCCCTGGCGACGATCGCGCTGAAGGCGGGCGCGTGGTGGGTCAGCGGCTCGGTCAGCCTGCTCTCGGACGCGCTCGAGGCGCTCGTCAACCTCGCGGGCGCGTCCTTCGCGCTGGCGATGGTGGTCATCGCCGAACGCCCGCCCGACGACGACCACCCCTACGGCCACCACAAGGCCGAGTACTTCTCCAGCGGCTTCGAGGGCGTGCTGATCTTCGCCGCTGCGCTGGCGATCGTCTGGGCGGCGGTGCATCGCCTGCTCCATCCCGAGCCGCTGCAGGACCTGGGCCTGGGGCTGGCGCTGTCGGTGCTGAGCTCGGTGCTCAACGGCTCGCTCGCCTTCGCGATGCTGAAGAAGGCGCGCAGCCATCGTTCGATCGCGCTCGAAGCCGACGCGCGCCACCTCTTCACCGACGTCTGGACCTCGGCCGGAGTCGTCGCCGGCCTGCTCGCGGTGATGGTCACTGGCTGGCTGTGGCTCGACCCGGTGATTGCGATCGCGGTGGCGCTCAACATTCTGCGCGAAGGGGCGCGGCTGGTCTGGCGCTCCGCGCAGGGGCTGATGGACCGCGCCGTCGAATCCGACGTTCGCGCCGAGATCGACCGCACGCTGCAGGGCTTCGCGCATCCCGCGATCCGTTTCGACCACATCGTCACGCGGCGCGCCGGCCAGCGGCGCTTCGTCGACCTGCACATGCACATGCCGTCGACCTGGACGCTGGGCCGCGCGGCAGCGCTGCGGACCTCGGTCGAACAGGCGCTGATGAGTGCGGTGCCGGGCCTGCGCGCGAGCATCCAGCTGCTGCCGATGAACGTCGAACCCCATTTCGACGAACCGGGGGATCCGCTGTGATCGGACTGCTCCAGCGTGTGCGCCGGGCGCACGTCGAGGTCGCCGGCGAGGTCGTCGGCCGCATCGGCCATGGCCTGCTGCTGCTGGTGTGCGCCGAACCGGCGGATGGCGAGGCACAGGCCGCGAAGCTGGTCGACAAGGTGCTGAAGCTGCGCATCTTCGGCGACGACGCCGGGAAGATGAATCGCAGCGTGCAGGACGTCGGCGGCGCGCTGCTCGTCGTCTCGCAGTTCACGCTGGCCGCCGACACCCGCGGTGGCAACCGGCCGAGCTTCAGTGCCGCGGCGCCGCCGGCCCAGGGGCAGGCGCTCTTCGATGCGGTGCTGCGCCTGGCGCGCGAGCGGCACCCTGCCGTCGAAGCCGGGCGCTTCGGCGCCGACATGCAGGTCCACCTCGTCAACGACGGTCCGGTGACGATCCCCTTGCGCGTGCAGTGAAGGCAGGAGCTCGCGCCGCCGCCGCGTTCTCTTTCAGTCCTCGTCCTGCCAGCGTTGCAGCCGGCGCCTGAGCTCGTCCAGCAGCTTTCGCTGATCGGCACCGGAGCGCACGCGGAAACGGTCCCACTCGGGCGTCAGCGCCGGTCGGCGCGCAAGCTGCGCTTCGATCACACCATCCTCGAGCGTCAGTTGCAGGACCGCCTTGTCGCGCAACTCGAAGGCGTCCGCGCGCTGCCCAAGCCGCAGCGCGCGCAGCGCGCGCTGAAGCTGCACGAGCGCCTGCCCGGCATCGAAGGCCGGCAGTGCCCAGCCGATATCGTCGTCGTCAGTCACCGCGCATGGAGGGTTGATCGGGTCGAGCCGCCAGACGCGCGTCTCGACAAGGCTTTGACGTCAACTTCTCGTTGTGGCGACAATTCTACCGTCGGCACTGACGGGTGTCTCCTGTGGCAAGCGCGCATTTCCCCCTGGCCTCGAACGCAGCGACCGTCCGCGCCTCGCGCTCGCGTGCGATCCTGCCCGAGGAGTTGCGCGCCATTCCCTGGCTGGGCTGCCTGGATGGCGAGGAGCGTGCGCGCGTCGTCGACGACCTGCGCGTCGTTCAGGTCGACCCCGGCGAGCTCGTCTGCCGCGTCGGCCGGCCGGTGACCTACTGGTTCGGCGTCCTCGACGGCTTGCTGAAGATGAGCAACGACACCGCGCTCGGGGTGCCGATCACCTTCACCGGGCTGCCGCCGGGAGGCTGGTTCGGCGAGGGCACGGTGCTCAAGCGCGAGGCCTATCGCTACAACATCCAGGCGCTGCGCCGGAGCCTGGTCACCGGAATCACGGTCGACACCTTCCACTGGCTGCTGGATCGCAGCATCGGCTTCAACCGATACGTGATGATGCAGCTCAACGAGCGCCTGGGGCAGTTCATCGCCGCGCGCGAGATCGACCGGCTCAGCAGCGCCGAGGAGCGCGTCGCGCGCAGCCTGGGGGCGCTGTTCCACCCGGTCCTCTACCCGGGCGTAGCCGGGCTGCTGCGCATCACGCAGCAGGAGCTGGGCTATCTCGTCGGCCTCTCGCGCCAGCGTGTGAACGAGGCGCTGCACGCGCTGCAGGCCGCGCGTCTGATCCGCATCGAGTACGGCGGCCTGCGCGTTCTCGACCTCGATGGCCTGCGGCGCTACACCGCCGAACCCCAGGCTGCGCCTGCCTCCCGGGCCTGAGGGTCTTGCGCGCGACCGGCGGCGTCTATTCCTGCAGCGCGGCGCGTGCGGCCTCGATCGTCGCGTCGATCTGCGCCTCGCCGTGTGCGGCGCTGACGAACCCGGCCTCGTAGAGCGCCGGCGCCAGGTAGATGCCGCGCGCGAGCATCGCATGGAAGAAGCGGTTGAAGCGCTCCTTGTCCGTTGCCATCACCGCGCCGTAGTTCTGCGGCAGCTCGCTGGCGAAGAAGAAGCCGAACATGCCGCCCTCGCTGTCGCCGACGATGGGCACGCCGGCGTCCTGACCGGCTACGACCAGGCCTTCGATCAGGCGCCGCGTCTTCGCGGCAAGCGCTTCGAAGAATCCGGGCCTGGCGACTTCGCGCAGCGTGGCCAGCCCGCAGGCCGTGGCCACCGGGTTGCCGCTGAGCGTGCCGGCCTGGTAGACGGGCCCGAGCGGCGCCAGTTGCGACATCACCTCGCTGGTGCCGCCGAAGGCGGCCAGCGGCATGCCGCCGCCGATGACCTTGCCGAACACGCTCATGTCGGGACGGAAACCCGGGATCAGCCCGGCGTAGACGCTCTGCGCGCCGCCGAGCGCGACACGAAAGCCGGTCATCACCTCGTCGAAGACCAGCAGCGCGCCGTGCTGCGTGCACAGCTCGCGCAGCCGGGCCATGAACGCGACGCCGGCGCGCACGAAGTTCATGTTGCCGGCGATCGGCTCGATGATCACGCAGGCGATGTCGCGGCCGTGCCGGGCGAATGTCTCGTCGAGCTGCGCGAGGTTGTTGTACTCGAGCACGAGCGTGTGCTGCACCACCTCCGCCGGCACGCCGGCGCTGGTCGGGTGGCCGAAGGTCGCCAGGCCCGAGCCCGCCTTGACGAGCAGCGCGTCGGCGTGGCCGTGGTAGCAGCCCTCGAACTTGACGATCGTCGAGCGGCCGGTGGCGCCGCGCGCAAGACGCAGCGCGCTCATCGCCGCCTCGGTGCCGCTGCTGACCAGGCGCAGCTGTTCGATCGAGGGCACGAGCGCGACGATGGCCTCGACGAGCTCGGTCTCGGCCTCGGTCGGGGCGCCGAAGCTCAGGCCGTCGCGGGCCGCGCGTGTGACCGCCTCGAGCACCGCCGGGTGCCCGTGGCCCAGGATCATCGGGCCCCAGGAGCCGATGTAGTCGATGTAGCGCTGGCCCTCGATGTCCCAGATGAACGGTCCCTGCGCGCGGCGGATGAAGCGCGGCGTGCCGCCGACGGCGCGGAACGCGCGCACCGGCGAGTTCACGCCGCCGGGCGTGACGCGCTGGGCGCGGGCGAAGGCGGCTTCGTTGCTCGGGGTGGTATCAATGGACACGGCGGGGGCTTCCCTTGCTCGGTGGATCGTCGCCCGCCGACAGGTCGTCGTCGTTGTCGGCGGCTCCGTCGCCGTCCTCCTCAGGTGGCGGCAGCGCCCAGAAGAAGCGGTCGGGGACGACGTTGCCCATGCCCGGCCGGAAGCCTGCGTCCAGGGTCTGGTCGAGAAAGGACAGGGCTTCGCCGACGGCGGCCTGCAGTTCGCCGCCCGCGGCCAGCAACGCGGCCAGCGCAGCGGCCAGCGTGTCGCCGGCGCCGACGAAGGTCACGTCGAAGCGCTCGAACTTCTCGCCCGTGAGAGCTCCCTGCGGCGAGGCGAGCACGTTGTCGATGAACTGCTCGGCGCCCTTGGCCGGCAGCATCACGCCGGTGACGAGCACGAATCGCGTGCCGTGCTCGGCGGCGGCCACGGCCAGTTCGCGCGCCGACGGCGGACGCTCGTTGTCCCATTCGGGCAGCAGGAAGTCCGTCAGCGTCTTGTGGTTGCCGATCAGCACCTCGGTGGCCGGCAGGATCAGTTCCCGGAACGCGTCGAGGTAGGACTGCTGCTCGTCGTCCTCGAGCCAGGGCAGCGGCGGCAGGTAGCTCACCAGCGGCACGTCGGGGTAGTCGGAGAGCACCTCGGCGACGGCGCCGACGGTCTCCGCGTTGCCGAGGTAGCCGACCTTCCAGCCGGCCACGGTGACGTCCTCGAGGATGGCGCGCGCCTGCTGGGCGACGACGTCGGCGTCGATCGCCTGGTGATCGAAGACCTCGGCGGTGTCGCGCAGCACGATCGCCGTGACCACCGGCAGCGCGTGCGCGCCCATCGCGGCGATCG
The DNA here is from genome assembly GCA_026932425.1 of Burkholderiales bacterium. GTDB lineage: Bacteria > Pseudomonadota > Gammaproteobacteria > Burkholderiales > Burkholderiaceae_C > Rubrivivax. Next base: position 53,237 of record JAIXKN010000057.1, on the reverse strand, counting down.
TGGCGATGTCACCGGCCAGTCCGCCGGCCCCGCTCGGGTCGCTGCCGTTGAAGCTCAGCACGCAGGCCGGCGCCGGTGGTTCGGCCGCGGCAGGGCCGGCGTCTCGAGCCGGGTCGATGGAGGGCTTCATGGGCAGGGTGGCAGCTCGGGGAACGGGGCACGCCGCAAGCGTCCGGGCATCGCTTGCGGGCGTCGGTGCAAGGTGAGACGAAACCTGAGGATTGCCGCGTATGTGCGCACAAATCCTTGCTTTTTCGCGAATCGGCGTGTCTACAATCGATCACCATTGTAGTGATCTGCCTGTGGCGACGTGAGTGACGCGCATAGCTGGATGTGTTTGATCTGCGGCTGGATCTACGACGAGGCCCAGGGCGATCCCGAGCGCGGGCTTGCCCCTGGAACGGCGTGGGCCGACGTGCCGCCTGATTGGACCTGCCCGGAATGCGGGGCGCCCAAGCAGGATTTCGAAATGGTGCCGGACTGAGCCCGGCTGGCGGCCGTCTCGGCTGCGCAGCACCGCGACGGCGCCCGCGATGTTGAGGAGTACGACTCGTGGATGGTGGCAGCACGGACAGCGGTGGCAGCGGAACGAAGGTTCTGGTCATCGACGACAGCAACACGATCCGGCGCAGCGCCGAGATCTTCCTGCGACAGGGCGGCCATGAGGTGGTGCTCGCCGAGGACGGCTTCGACGCCCTCTCCAAGGTCAGCGACCACGACCCGGAGCTGATCTTCTGCGACATCCTGATGCCGCGCCTGGACGGCTACCAGACCTGCGCGATCATCAAGCGCAATCCGCGCTTCGCGCACGTGCCGGTGATCATGCTCTCGTCCAAGGACGGGCTGTTCGACAAGGCGCGCGGGCGCATGGTCGGCTCCGAGGAGTACCTGACCAAGCCCTTCACCAAGGAACAGCTGCTGCGCGCGGTCGAGACCTTCCGCCCCACGGCGCCCTGAGTCCGTGCCCGCACCGCGCGTGCAAGGCAACGCGGCGCAGCAAGCAGCCAGCAGTATCCCGAGCATTTTCGAGGACCGCGTCATGTCGATCCGCAAGATCCTCGTCGTCGACGATTCGAAGACCGAGCTCTACCACCTCTCCGAGATGCTCGGCAAGCGCGGCTACACGGTGCGCACCGCCGAGAACGGCGATGAAGCCCTGCGGCGCCTGGCCGAGGACAAGCCCGACCTGATCCTGATGGACGTCGTGATGCCCGGACAGAACGGCTTCCAGCTCACGCGCACGATCACGCGCGACGCACGCTGGAAGGACGTCCCGGTGATCATGTGCACCAGCAAGAACCAGGAGACCGACAAGGTCTGGGGCATGCGCCAGGGTGCCAGGGACTACATCGTCAAGCCGGTGAATGCCGACGAGCTGATGAACAAGATCCGCGCTTTCGACGCGGCCTGAAGGACCGAGGGCAACGATTTCCATGGCCAAGCGCGAAGCCCTGAGGGAATTGCAGAGCCGGCTGGCCGAGAGGTTGCAGGCGGCCAAGGACGAGCAGCCCGGGGAGTCGTGGCTGGCCGTTCACTGTGCCGGGCAGGGGCTGATGTTCCCCCTGCGCAGCGCGGGCGAGATCTTCACCGCCGTCGGCATGGTGCCGGTGCCGCACACCCAGGCCTGGTTCGTGGGCGTGGCCAACCTGCGCGGCGGCCTGCACGGTGTCGTCGACCTGGGCTGCTTCCTCGGCCTGCGCGCACGGCCGCCGGCGCTCGATGCGCTGGGCGACCAGGCGCGGCTGCTCGCGCTGAACCCGGCCACCGGCGGCTATTGTGCGGTGCTGGTCGACCGTCTGGCCGGACTGCGCAACCCCGACCAGCTGCTGCGCCTGCCCGACAGCGGCGAGCATCGCCCGGCCTTCGCCGGTCACCGCTACCGAGACATGCAGGGACGGATCTGGCAGGAGATCGACCTCGCTGCCCTGGCCCAGTACGAGCAGTTCCTGTCCATCGCCGCCTGAGCGAGAAGCGGCTCCGCCCCGGACCGACGGACCGCGCCGAATCGATGAGGACCTCATGAGCTTCCTGGAAAAGATCGCCGGATCGCCGCACAGCCAACGCGAGGCCGCCACCGAGGGCCATCTGCCCTCGCTGCTGCCCGACAACCCGATGGAGCGCACGATGCGCCTGGGGCCGGGATCGCTGCTGCCGGATTCGGCGCTGCCGCGCGAGGATTCGTCGATCATTTCCGAGGCCGCGCCCTCGGAGCTGGCGGGGGAGTTCGGCGAATCGCGCCTGGCCGAGGATCTCGACGACTCGCCGGCCAGCGGCCTGCCGCTGGTCGGTCACTGGTCGACCGCGCGCCAGCAGCGCCTGCTGCTGGCCTTGTTCGGCGTCGGTCTGGTGGTGCTGATCCTGGTCGCGGTGGCGGCGCTCACGGGCGCCAATCGGAGTTCGGCGCAGGCGTCGGCGGCGGCGCAGGCGCAGACGCAGTCGCAGCGCCTGGCCAAGTCGGTGTCGCAGGCGCTGCTGGGCAGCACTCCGGCCTTCGCCGAGGTCAAGGAGAGCGCCGACGTGCTCGTGCGCAACGTGCGCAGCCTGGCCACCGGCGAGGGCGACGTCGCCGCAGTCGGTGGCGCGCTGCAGGACGAGGTGCAGGCCTTGCTGCCGATGGTCGCGCGCGCCGAGAAGAGCGCTGGCGCGCTGGTCGCGCAGCAGAAGACGCTGACCCAGGTCGGCGAGGCGCTGCGCGACATCAACAGCCGGTCGGGCGAGCTGCTCGAGCTGGCGCAGTCGGTGTCGGCGCTCAAGCTGCAGCAGGGCGCACCGGCGGCCGAGATCGCCGCGGTCGGGCAGCTCGAGATGCTGACGCAGCGCATCGCCAAGAGCGCCAACGAGTTCCAGACCGTCGATGGTGTCGGCCCCGAGGCGGTGTCGCAGCTCGGCAAGGACCTGGACGCCTTCCGGGCGACGGTCGACGGCCTGCTCGGGGGCAGCAGCGAGCTGCGCCTGACCTCGACCCAGGACCCGCAGCAGCGCGAGCGGCTGCGCCAGCTGCTCAAGGCCTATGAGGACACGCGCGCGCAGGCCGGCGCGATCCTGGGCAACCTGCAGGGTCTCGTCGCGGCGCGCGAGGCGCAGTCGACGATCGTCAACGACAGCGAGCCGCTGCGGCGCGCACTGGGCGCGCTCGAGGGCGCGCTCGCCGAAGGCGGCGGCGTCGGTCCCTGGTCGCTGCTCGCGGCGCTGGCGGCCGTGGCGCTGATGCTGGTCGGCGGCCTTGGGCTGCTGCGCCTGTTCGTCGTCGACCAGACCGCGCGCTCGCGGCTGGCCGAGGCGCAGCGCCTGGAGGCCGAGCGCCAGGAGCACGAGGCCAAGCGCGTCAACGACGCCAACCAGGCGGCCATCCTGCGGCTGATGAACGAACTGCAGACGGTGGCCGAGGGCGATCTGACGCAGCAGGCGACGGTGACCGAGGACATCACCGGCGCGATCGCCGACTCGGTGAACTACACCGTCGAGGAGCTGCGCTCGCTGGTCGAGGCGGTGCAGAGCACGGTGGCGCGCGTGACCGACACGACGCAGCAGGTCGAGCAGACCTCGATCGAGCTGCTTGCCGCGTCGACCGAGCAGCTGCGCGAGATTCATGAGACGGGCGAGTCGGTGCTGCAGATGGCCGGCCGCATCAACGACGTTTCCGCGCAGGCGCAGCAGACGGCGCAGGTCGCGCGCCAGTCGCTCGAGGCGACGGCCTCGGGCCTGACCGCGGTGCAGAACACGATCGGCGGCATGAATTCGATCCGCGACCAGATCCAGGAGACCGCCAAGCGCATCAAGCGCCTGGGCGAATCCTCGCAGGAGATCGGCGAGATCACCGAGCTGATCTCCGACATCACCGAGCAGACCAACGTGCTGGCGCTCAACGCCGCCATCCAGGCCGCCTCGGCCGGCGAGGCCGGGCGGGGCTTCTCGGTCGTCGCCGAGGAGGTGCAGCGGCTGGCCGAGCGCTCGGGCGACGCGACGCGGCAGATCGCGGCGATCGTGCGCGCGATCCAGACCGACACCCAGGACGCGGTGGCGGCGATGGAGCGCTCGACGCAGGGCGTGGTCGAGGGCGCGCGCCTGTCCGACGCCGCCGGTTCGGCGCTGGCCGATATCGACCGCGTCACGCGCGAGCTCTCCGAGCTGATCGCGCAGATCTCCGATCAGGCGTTGCGCGAAGCGGAGTCGGCCAACGTCGTCGCCTCGAACATCCAGCACATCTTCGCCGTCACCGAGCAGACGGGTGAGGGCACGCGCTCGACCGCACAGATGGTGCGCGAGCTCTCGCGCACCGCCGACGACCTCAAGGCCTCGGTGGCGCGCTTCAAGGTCGCCTGATCGAACCCGGCCAGGAGCGGCGCACCGGTTCCGCCTCGCCCATCACCGACCGTCAGCGACCATTACCGAAATCACCCTTTCGCGCAGGACTGCCGTGGCCGATACCCAGGACAACAAGCCGATCGACGACCTGAGCGCGCTCGCCTGGGTACAGGCCGAGCTGCGCCGTTCGCTCGAGAACGCCAACAAGGCACTGCGGCGCTATCTGCGCGAGTCGGAATCGGCAGCGCAGTCCGACATCGACGCCAGCGATCCGGCGGCCCTGCGCAGCGCGCGTTTGCAACTGCACCAGGGCGCGGGCGCGCTGGAGCTCGTCGGGCAGCCGGCCGCGGCGCGACTGCTGCGTGCGGCCGAGGCCGCGGTGCAGCGCATGATCGCGCGCCCCGCGATGGTCGACGAGGCCTCGGTGCATGCGGTCGAGCGGGCTTCGTTCGCACTGCTCGACTATCTGGGCCGTTTGCTGGCCGGCAAGAAGCTCTCGCCGGTGGGCCTGTTTCCGCAGTACGCGGCGGTACAGGCGCTGGCCGGCGCCGACCGCGTCCATCCGGCCGACCTCTGGGATGCCGATTTCCAATGGCAGGCGCTGCCTGCCGAGCCGGGTCTTGCGCCGCGAAGCCCAGACGAGGCCACGCGCGGGACGATGGAGGCCGTGGTGCTGCACCTGATGCGCCGCGGCGACCCCGCCGCCTGGCGCCGGCTCTCGGATGTCTGTGCCGAACTGGGCGCCGGTGCCTCCGGCCGGGCGGCCGCGCTGTGGCAGCTTGCGGCCGCTTTCGGCGAAGCCGAGGCGGCGGGCTTGCTGCCGCGTGCCGATCTCTACACCAAGCGCATGGCGGCGCGCCTGCTCGCGCAACTGCGCCTGAGCGCGCGCGGCGAGCAGGAGCCTTCGGCGCGGCTGGCGCAGGACCTGCTCTTCTACTGCGCGCACGCGCAGCCGGGTGCGGCGCCGACGCCCCGGCTGGACGCGGTGCGCCAGGCCTGGTTCTTGCAGCCGCTGGCGGCGCTGGACTACGCGCAGGAGCGCCTGGGCCGTTTCGACCCGGCCTGGATCGCCCAGGCGCGCAAGCGCGTGGCCGGCGCCAAGGACGTCTGGTCGGCCCTGGCCGGCGGCGAGCAGCAGCGCCTGTCCGGCCTGGTCGAGCAGATGGCGCTGCTGTCCGATTCGGTCGAACGCCTGTTCCCCGGTGGGGCGCGGCTGGCCAAGGCGCTGCAGGACACGGCGATCCAGGTGAGCGCCGAGGGCGGGCAGCTGCCGCCGCCGCTGGCGATGGAGGTGGCGACCTCGATCCTCTACCTGGACGCGACCCTCGAGGATGGCGAACTCGATCACCCGGCGCTGGCCGATCGCGTGCAGCGCCTGGCCGAACGGATCGAGCATGTGCGCCATGGCCAGGAGCCGGACGCGCTCGAGCCGTGGATGGAAGAGCTTTATCGCCGCGTCTCGGACCGCCAGACGATGGGCAGCGTCGTGCACGAGCTGCGGGCCTCGCTCTCGGAGGTCGAGAAGCAGGTCGACGCGTACTTCCGCGACCCGGCGCAGCGCGAGTTGCTGATCCCGGTTCCGGGACAGCTGCAGGCGATGCGCGGCGTGCTTTCGGTGCTGGGTCTGGACCAGGCGTCGGCGGCGGTGCTGCACATGCGCGACCAGATCGACGCGCTGGCGCAGACCGAGGTCGATCCGCAGCATGCCGCCGAGACGGGCAGCTTCGATCGCCTGGCCGACAACCTGGGCGCGCTCAGTTTCCTCATCGACCTGCTGGGCGTGCAGCCGGCACTGGCCAAGTCGCTGTTCCGCTTCGATCCCGACCGGGGCAGCCTCTCGGCGGTCATGGGGCATGGCGGCAGGCCGCGGGGTGTGGATGCGGCGCCGGCCGCTGCGACGCTGCCGCTGCTCGACGAAGTGCGGGCGCTGGCCGACAGCGTCAGCACCGCCCCGGACGCCGACCACGCCGCTGCGCTCGAGTTGCTGAGCCAGCGCGCGCTGGCAGCCGATCTCCCCGGCGTGGCAGGCGCCGTCAGCAGTGCGCGCCAGGCGCTGGCGCAGGGCGGCGACGAGCGCACACGCCAGGCGGTCGGCGAGCAGCTGGCGTCGAAGATGGAGCACCTGCTGCCGCCGGCCGCCGCACCCGAACCGCCGTCCGCCTCCAAGCCGCTGCCGCCCGCCGATCAGCCGCTCGAGGACGACGCCGAGATGCGCGAGATCTTCCTCGAGGAGGCGCGCGAGGTCATCGAGGCCGGTCGGAATGCCTTGCAGGCGCTTGCCGGCGCGCCCGATGACCTCGGCGAACTGACCACCGTTCGGCGTGCCTTCCACACGCTCAAGGGCAGCTCGCGCATGGTCGGGCTGCGCGAGTTCGGCGAGGCGGCCTGGGCCTGCGAGCAGCTCTACAACGCGCGGCTGGCGAGTGCCCCGCATCTCGACATCGACCTGGCCGCGTTCACGCACGAGGCGCTCGACCATCTCGAGACCTGGATCGATGCGATCGCCAGCGGCGACGCCGGCGCCCGCCACAGTGCAGCGATCGTCGCGGCGGCTGATGCGCTGCGTCTGCAGGGCAAGCGGATTCCGGTGGAGCCGGCCGCAGCGAGCGCGGTCGCCGCCGTTGACGACGAGCTGCCTGTGCTCGAGGACGCCGTCCCCGAGCTGCCGCCGGCCGAGGCCTCTGCGCCCGAGACGCCTGCCGTGCCGATGCCGGAACTCGGGACGCTGCCGCTTCCGACGTCGAGTTCTGACGTGCCGCAGCTCGAGATCGCCGAACCCGGGCTCGCGCAGTCCGATCCCGGCCCGACGCTGGCCGAGCTCGTTCCGGGGCTGCCGCTGGCCGAAGACCTGGACCTGAGCATGCCCGCGCCGGCGCCGGTCGCGGACGCGGCGCCGGACTTCGAGCTCGACCTGGGCGAAGCCGGGTTCGAGTTGCAGGGCATCGTCTCGGCGCAGGCGAATGCCGCGCCGCCGGTCGATCCCAGTGGACCCGTCGAGGCGATCGACGCCATCGATGGGGACGCCCCGGCGTCATCCTCAGAACCCGTACCGGCGGTCGAGGCGGATGCGCTGGCCGACGTCAGCGAGGTCGACTTCGCCGCCTTCGACGCCGCGCGGATCGAGATCCCGGCGTTCGAGGCCGCGGACTCGATGCTTCGGGATGAGGCCGCAGAGCCGAGCGAAGTCCCCGCCGTGGACCTTGCCGCAGAAACGGCCGGGACTGCGGCCGAGAGCATCGAGGCCTCGCTCGTCCTGCCGGAGCTCGCCGATCTCCAGTTGCCGACCCCGACGGTCACGACGACCGGGGAAGCCGAGCAGGCCGAGGCGCTCGACGAGCAGACCCGCGTCATCGGCGACCTGCGCATCCCGATCCCGCTCTTCAACATCTATCTCAACGAGGCCGACGAGCTCTCGCGTCGGCTCTCGATCGAACTGGCCGAATGGGGCATTGAGTACGTCCGGCGGCCGCCGGCCAGCTCGACCACGGCGCTGGCGCACTCGCTGGCGGGAAGCTCGGCGACGGTGGGTTACACCGATCTCTCCGGCCTGGCGCGGGCGCTCGAGCACGCGCTGCTGCGCTCCGAGGAGCGCGCCTACGGGTCGGCAGCCGAGGCCGAGCTCTACAACGAGGCGGCCGACGAAATCCGCCGCTTGCTGCACCAGTTCGCGGCAGGTTTCCTGAAGGCGGCGCCACCCGGCCTGGTGGAGCGCCTGGCGCAGATGGAGCAGCACCTGGCGCAGACCGCGCCCGCGCTCGGCGAAGCGCCACTGGACGAGGCGCTCGATGAGCTGCCCGATGAAAC
>JAIXKN010000057.1:40971-45069 GCA_026932425.1 Burkholderiales bacterium | reverse complement strand
TGCCGGGTGAGATGCCGGGCGAGACCTCCGATGAGGTGTCCGATGAGACCTTCGGGGCGGGCGCCGTCGCGCCGCGGGAGCCTGCGCCTCCGACCGTGGACGCGCTGATGACGAGCTTTGCCGCGCTCGACGCGCTGCCGCAGGAAGCGGCGCCGTCGGTACCGGGCCGCGACGAGGCCTTCGTCGACGACGAGGCGATCGAGGTCGTCGACGCGATCGACCCGGACCTGTTCCCGATCTTCGAGGAAGAGGCCGAAGAGTTGCTGCCGCAGCTGCAGACGCGCCTGCGCGACTGGTTGGCGCAACCCGGCGATGCCGCGGCGAGCTCGGCCTGCATGCGCACGCTGCATACCTTCAAGGGCGGGGCCCGCCTTGCTGGAGCGATGCGCCTGGGCGAGATGGCGCATCGGCTCGAGACCGCGATCGAGCATCTGGGCGCAAGCCCCGCGATCGGGCCGGAGCGGATCGAAGCGCTGCTCGTTCGCGCCGAGAACATGCGCGAGGCCTTCGACGCCTTGCGTGGCCCGCAGCCGGCCTCGGCGCCGGCGCCCGCGGCCGAGCCGTTGCCGGTCGCGCTGCCGCTGGCGATTTCCGAGCTGCAGGCCGAGCTGCAGGCCGAGTTGCAGCCCGGGCAGCTAGCCGAACCCTCGGGCGATACACAGGCCGGTGTCGAGGCCGCGCCGGTGGAGTCGCTGCAGGCACGACAGGCGCCGCGTCCTGCTGCCGAGGCGGCGGCCGGGCAGGGCGCTGCGCCCGAGATCGACTGGAGCCGCTTCCCAAGCCAAGGCACGGTGACGGCTGCCGCGCCGGCACCCGCGGGCGACGCGCGGCCGGCAGGAACGAGTCCGGCGGTGCGCGTGCGTGCGTCGCTGCTCGATCGCATGGTCAACCAGGCCGGTGAAGTGAGCATCACGCGCGAGCGCATCGACAGCGAGATGCGACAGCTGCAGGGCGCGATCAACGATCTCACCGACAACCTCGAACGCCTGCGCAGCCAGCTGCGCGACATCGAGCTGCAGGCCGAGACGCAGATCGGCTCGCGCATCGAGGCGGCGAAGGCGGCCTCGCAGGACTTCGACCCGCTGGAGATGGATCGCTATACGCGTTTTCAGGAACTGACGCGAATGATGGCCGAGTCGGTCAACGACGTCGCCACCGTGCAGCGCGCGGTGCAGCGCACGCTGCAGTCGACCGAGGACCAGCTCGCGGCGCAGGCGCGGCTCACGCGCGAGCTGCAGGACGACCTGTTGCGCACGCGCATGGTCGAGTTCGAGAGCCTGGCCGACCGCCTCTATCGGGTCGTGCGGCAGGCTGCCAAGGACAGCGGGAAGCAGGTGCGGCTGGACATCGTCGGCGGCTCGATCGAGGTCGACCGCGGCGTGCTCGATCGCATGGTCGGCCCCTTCGAGCACCTGCTGCGCAACAGCGTCGTGCACGGCATCGAGGACGCGGCCCGGCGCAGCGCCGCCGGCAAGGCGCCGGTCGGCGAGATCCGGATCACGGCGACGCAGGAAGGCAACGAGATCGGCGTCGAATGCCGCGACGATGGGGCCGGGCTGGACCTGGCCGGCATCCGCGCGCGCGCGGTGCAACGCGGCCTCCTCGCTGCGGACGAGGACGCGAGTGACGCCGAGCTCGCCGGCATGATCTTCCGGCCGGGCTTCAGCACCGCCGGCGCGGTGACCGAGCTCGCCGGCCGCGGCGTCGGCATGGACGTGGTCCGCGCAGAGGTCAACGCGATGGGCGGCCGCATCGAGACCGCGAGCACGCCCGGCCAGGGCACGAGCTTCAGGCTCGTGCTGCCGCTGACCACCGCGGTCACGCAGGTCGTCCTGCTGCGCTGCGACGGCCTGCAGGTGGCGGTGCCTTCGACGCTGGTCGAGGTCGTGCGGCGCGTGCCGAGCGACGAGGTCGAGCGCGCCTATTCGAGCGGCGGGCTCCTGTTCAACGAAGAGGTCCTGCCCTTCTTCTGGCTCGGTGCCCTCCTGCAGCAAGGCCCGCGCGGGACCGCACCCGGGCGCATGCAGGTGGTCGTGATCGTGCGCAGCGCGGCGCAGCGAGTCGCGCTGCACGTCGACGAGGTGGTCGGCAACCAGGAGGTGGTGGTCAAGCACGTCGGCCCGCAGCTGGCGCGGCTGCCGGGGCTGGCCGGCGTGACGCTGCTGCCTTCGGGCGCGATCGCGCTGATCTACAACCCGGTGGCCCTGGCCGCGCTCTTCGGCCAGGAGGCGCAGCGCCGTGCGATGCGCGCGCCCGTGGCCGATGCCGCGCCGACGCCGGGCGAACCCGTCGAGCAGGTGCCGCTCGTGCTGGTCGTCGACGATTCGCTGACCGTGCGCCGCGTGACGCAGCGCCTGCTCGCGCGCGAAGGCTACCGCGTCGTCCTGGCCAAGGACGGCCTCGAGGCGATCGAGCGCCTCGCGCAGGAACGGCCCGCGATCATGCTCACCGACATCGAGATGCCGCGCATGGATGGCTTCGACCTGGTGCGCAACGTCCGCGCCGATCCCGCCCTGGCGGGCCTGCCGGTCGTGATGATCACCTCGCGCATCGCGCAGAAGCACCGCGACTATGCCGCCGAGCTCGGGGTGGATCACTACCTGGGCAAGCCCTACGGCGAGGAGGAGCTGCTGCGCCTGGTCGCGCAGTATGCGGGGCACCCGGCCGCGATCGCCTGAGGCGCCGATGCGCAAGAGGCCGCGGTCGGGCCGCGCGCACGCGCAACGCGGGCCCAAGCGTGAGAAAGGTGCACATCGGGCGTGCAATGCCGCGTCAGGAGCCGCGCCGCGAAGCCGATGAATCCTGCAAGCGCACTTCAACAAGCCGTGTACGAGCCGTGATGCCCGAAGTCGTCGATCATCTTGCCGCGCTCACCGAATTCCGTGACCGCGATGTGGTCGACGTCACGCTCGTCGGCGTGTTCCGCGATCTGCTGCGCCCCGAGAGCGCCGCAATCTACCGCCCGGTCGGCGATCCGGAGACCTTGCACTGGCTCACCCGGGCCCGGCTGCGGGCGCACGAGACGACGCCGTCGGCCGATTCCGTCTGGGCCGAGCTCTCGGACCTGCCGGCGCTGCCGGCCCTGCCGCAGCACGAGCGCTGCCTGCGCGAGCAGCTCCCGCTCTCGATCGCCTGCGCCGAGGGCACGATGAGCCTGTTCCCGCTCAGCACCGACCGCGAGGTCGTCGGCGTGCTCGAACTGCGCACCCGCATGCCGCTGGGGAGCGAGCAGATGCAGCTCGTCTGCAGCATGCTGCGGGTCTATCGCAACTTCCAGGGCCTGCTCGACGACAGTGAGCGCGACACGCTCACCGGCCTGCTCAATCGCAAGACCTTCGACGGTTCCTTCCTCTGCGTCGCGGCGCAGCAGGACGATGCCGAAGACACCGGCGCGCAGGCTGACCGCGGCGGCCTGCGCAGGCGCACGAGCTGGCTGGGGGTGATCGACATCGATCGCTTCAAGTCCGTCAACGATACGCACGGCCACCTGATCGGCGACGAGGTCCTGCTGCTGATCGCGCGGCTGATGCGCAGCAGCTTCCGCTATCGCGACCAGCTCTACCGTTTCGGCGGCGAGGAGTTTGTCGTGCTGCTGCGCGGCGGCAGTACCGAGCAGGCGCGCGTGGCCTTCGAGCGCCTGCGCGCGAACGTGGCGCGCTATGTCTTCCCGCGCGTCGGCACGATCACCGTCTCGGTGGGCTTCACCCGCATCCGCCCGGGAGACACCCCCGCCGGCGCCTTCGAGCGCGCCGACAAGGCGGTCTACCATGCCAAGCAGAACGGCCGCGACCAGGTCGTCCACCACGGCGACCTGCTCGAACGCGGGCTGCTCGTCGAGCGTTCGCACACCGGTGCGATGGAACTGTTCTGAAGGCCCGGGTCGCGTTGCGCGCGGCCTGCAGCGAACTAAAATCGCCGTATGGCCAGCGCCAACCGCATCGACCTGACGAACCAGTTCCTGATCGCCATGCCGGGCATGGTCGACGACAACTTCGCCGGTTCGGTCGTCTACCTCTGCGAGCACAGCGAGCGCGGGGCGCTCGGGCTGGTCATCAACAAGCCGATCGACATCAAGCTCAAGAACCTGTTCGAGAAGGT
>JAIXKN010000057.1:0-40961 GCA_026932425.1 Burkholderiales bacterium | reverse complement strand
GGCTGGTCATCAACAAGCCGATCGACATCAAGCTCAAGAACCTGTTCGAGAAGGTCGAGCTGCAGCTGGCGCGCACCGAGCTGGCCGAGCAGCCGGTGTTCTTCGGCGGTCCGGTGCAGACCGAGCGCGGCTTCGTGCTGCACGAGAAGCAGGGCGAAGGACAGAGCCCCTACACCTCGACGATGTCGGTCCCCGGCGGCCTCGAGATGACGACAAGCAAGGACGTGCTCGAGGCCATGGCCGGCGGCGCCGGCCCGCGCCGGGTGCTGGTGACGCTGGGCTGCAGCGGCTGGTCGGCCGGGCAGCTCGAGGACGAGATCGGCCGCAACGGCTGGCTGACCGTCGACGCCGATCCGGCGATCATCTTCGACACCCCGGTGGCACAGCGCTACGAGCGCGCGGTCTCGCTGCTGGGCTTCGACCCGCGCATGCTCTCCAACGAGGCCGGGCATGCCTGAAGCGGCGACGGTCGCCGCGCGCGAACAGTCCTTCCTCGCTTTCGACTTCGGCACGCGCCGCGTCGGCGTCGCCAGCGGCAACACGCTGCTGGGTCATGCACAGGGCCTGCGGACGATCCAGGCCGAAGGCGACGCACGCTTTGCCGCGATTGCGCGGCTGATCCGCGAATGGCAGCCCGATGCGCTCGTCGTTGGCGTGCCTTTTCATCCCGACGGCGCCGAGCACGAGAACACGCGCCGGGCCCGCCGCTTCGCGCGCCAGCTGCACGGGCGCTTCCGCCTGCCGGTGCACGAGGTCGACGAGCGCTACACGACGACCGAGGCGCTGGCCGCGGGCGCGCGCGACGCCGACGCCGCAGCGGCGGCGCTGATCCTCGAGCAGCACCTGCGCAGCCTGGAGCAAGCGGCGGCATGAAACTGCAGCTCGACGCCGAGGCGCTCTACGCCGAACTGCTCGTCGGTGTGCGCAATCTGCTGCAACCCGAGGCTGTGCTGGTCGGCATCTGGTCCGGCGGCGCATGGCTGGCCGAGCGGCTGCACGCGGATCTCGGCCTGCCGGGGCGCCCGGGCGTCATCTCGAGCGCGCTGCACCGCGACGACTTCGGCTCGCGCGGCCTGGCGGCCGCCTCGGCCACGCAGCTGCCGTTCGAGATCGAGGGCCGGCACATCGTGCTCGTCGACGACGTGCTCTACACCGGGCGCACGATCCGCGCCGTCATCAACGAGCTCTACGACTTCGGCCGTCCGGCGAGCGTGCGCCTGGCGGTGCTGGTGGACCGGGGCGGACGCGAACTGCCGATCGAGGCGGGCTTCGCCGCCGCGCGCATCGTGCTGCCGCCGACGCAGTCGCTCGAGCTGGCGCGCGCCGAGGGCGGGCGCCTGAGCTTCAGCCTGCAGGAGCGGCGCTGATGGCTGCGCGCCGCAACCCGCAGCTCAACGCCCACGGCGAGCTGATCCACCTGCTCTCGGTCGAGGGCCTGCCGCGCGAGGTGCTGACGCGGATCCTGGACACCGCCGGCACCTTCCTGAGCGTCAGCGAGCGCGAAGTGAAGAAGGTGCCGCTGCTGCGCGGCAAGAGCGTCTTCAACCTCTTCTTCGAGAACAGCACGCGCACGCGCACGACCTTCGAGATCGCCGCCAAGCGCCTCTCGGCGGACGTCTTCAACCTCGACATCGCGCGCAGCAGCACCGCCAAGGGCGAAAGCCTGCTCGACACCATCGCCAACCTCTCGGCGATGCACGCCGACATGTTCGTCGTGCGCCACAGCGAGAGCGGCGCGCCGCACCTGATCGCGCAGCACTGCGCGCCGCACGTGCACGTCGTCAACGCCGGCGACGGGCGGCATGCGCATCCCACGCAGGGCCTGCTCGACATGTACACGATCCGCCACTACAAGCGCGACTTCACGCGCCTTTCGGTCACGGTGGTCGGCGACATCGTGCACTCGCGCGTGGCGCGCAGCGACATCCACGCGCTGGTGACGCTGGGCGTGCCCGACATCCGCGCGGTCGGTCCGAAGACGCTGGTTCCCGGCGACCTCGCGGCGATGGGCGTGCGCGTCTGCCATGACATGACCGAGGGCATTCGCGACGCCGACGTCGTCATCATGCTGCGGCTGCAGAACGAGCGCATGAGCGGCGCGATGCTGCCCAGCGCCAGCGAGTACTTCAAGACCTACGGCCTGACGCCCGAGAAGCTGGCGCTGGCGCGGCCCGACGCGATCGTGATGCACCCGGGGCCGATCAACCGCGGGGTCGAGATCGACTCGGCGGTGGCCGACGGCGCGCAGAGCGTGATCCTGCCGCAGGTGGGCTTCGGCATCGCGGTGCGCATGGCGGTGATGTCGATGATCGCGGGAAACTCGGCATGAGGATCACGATCCGCGGCGGCCGCGTCGTCGACCCGGCGTCGGGTCGCGACGAGATCGCCGACGTCGCGATCGCCGGCGGCCGCATCGTCGCGATCGGCGCCAAGGCCGCCGAGCTCGAGGCCGAGCGGCGCATCGACGCGGCCGGCCTCGTTGTCGCGCCGGGCCTCGTCGACCTCGCGGCGCGGCTGCGCGAGCCGGGGCAGGAGCACGAGGGCATGCTCGAGAGCGAGCTGCAGGCCGCCGCGGCCGGTGGCGTGACGAGCCTCGTCTGCCTGCCCGACACCGACCCGGTGCTCGACGAGCCAGGCCTCGTCGAGATGCTCAAGTTCCGCGCGCGCAAGCTCTCGCGCTGCCGCGTCTTCCCGCTGGGCGCGCTCACGCGCGGCCTGCAGGGCCAGGCGCTGACCGAGATGGTCGAGCTGACCGAGGCCGGCTGCATCGGCTTCTCGCAGGTCGAGGTGCCCATCGTCGACACGCAGGTGTTGCTGCGCGCGCTGCAGTACGCGGCCACGCACGGCCTGAGCGCCTGGCTGCGGCCGCAGGATGCGTGGCTCGGCAAGGGCATCGCCGCCAGCGGCGCGGTGGCCACACGGCTGGGCCTCTCCGGGGTGCCGGTGGCGGCCGAGACGATCGCGCTGCACACCTTGTTCGAGCTCGTGCGCGCCACCGGCGCGCGCGTGCACCTGTGCAGGCTCTCGAGTGCCGCGGGCGTGGCGCTCGTGCGCGCGGCCAAGGCCCAAGGGTTGCCGGTGACGGCCGACGTCAGCATCAACTCGCTGCACCTGATCGACGAGGACATCGGCTACTTCGACGCCGATTTGCGCCTGACGCCGCCGCTGCGCCAGGACCGCGACCGCCAGGCGCTGCGCGCGGCCCTTGCCGACGGCACGCTCGACGCCCTGGTCTCCGACCACAACCCGGTGGCTGCGGACATGAAGGTTCTGCCCTTCGGCGAGGCGGAGCCCGGCGCCAGCGGGCTGGAACTGCTGCTGCCGCTCGTGCTGCGCTGGGGCGACGAGCAGGGGCTGACGCTGGCGCAGACGCTCGCGCGCGTGACCTGCGATCCGGTGCGCGTGCTCGGCGATGCGCTCGGTTCGCTGTCCTCGAGCGCCGGGCGCCTGGTCGAGGGCGGCGTGGCCGACCTCTGCCTCTTCGACCCCGAGTCCTCCTGGTCGGTGACGCCGCAGAGCCTGTGCAGCCAGGGCAAGCACACGCCGTTCGCGTTTGCGAGCACCGGCGCCGCGATGCGCGGGCGGGTCGTGGTCACGCTGGTGGCCGGCACGATCGCGTTCGACCGCCGCTGATGCGCAGGGCGCGAACCGTGACCGAACGCGGGCGCCCTGGCGCATGAATCCGGCGCTGCCTGCCCTGCACATCCGGCGCGTCGGCATCGACACCTGGCGCGAGAACGTCGCCTTCCTGCACCGCAGCTGCCCGGTGGTGCGTGCCGCGGGCTTCCAGGCGCTGGCCAAGGTCAGCGTGCGCGCCAACGGTCAGTCGATCGCCGCGGTGCTCAACGTCGTCGACGACGACTGCATCGTCGGGCCGCTCGAGCTCGGGCTCAGCGAGGATGCGTTCGACCGCCTCGGCGTGGCCAACGGCCATCCAGCGAGCATCGAGCACGCCGAGCCGCCGGCCTCGATCGCCGCGCTGCACCGCAAGATCGCCGGCGAGCGGCTCTCCCGCGCAGACCTCGCGGCGATCATTCGCGACGTCGCCGCGGCGCGCTATTCGAAGATCGAACTGGCAGCGCTCGTCGTCGCGACGAACCAGTTCGAGCTCGACCGCGACGAGGTGCTGCACCTGACCGAGGCGATGATCGCGGTGGGCCAGCGCATCGACTGGCGACGCGAGGTCTCCGGCGGACCGGTGGTCGACAAGCACTGCATCGGCGGCATCCCCGGCAACCGCACTTCGATGCTGGTCGTGCCCATCGTCACCGCCTACGGCATGCTCTGCCCGAAGACGAGCTCGCGCGCGATCACCTCGCCGGCGGGCACCGCCGACACGATGGAGGTGCTCGCCGAAGTCGAGCTGCCGATGCCCCGGCTGCTGCAGATCGTGCGGGAGACGCGCGGCTGCCTGGCCTGGGGCGGCACCGCCGACCTCTCGCCGGCCGACGACATCCTGATCTCGGTCGAGCGGCCGCTGGCGATCGATTCTCCCGGGCAGATGGTGGCCTCGATCCTGAGCAAGAAGATCGCCGCCGGCTCGACGCACCTGGTGCTGGACATCCCAGTCGGCCCGAGCGCGAAGATGCGCAGCATGCGCGACGCGCAGCGCCTGAAGCGGCTCTTCGAGTACGTCGGGCATCACCTTGGACTGCACCTGGACGTCGTCGTCACCGACGGCCGCCAGCCGATCGGCCGCGGCATCGGCCCGGTGCTCGAGGCGCAGGACGTGATGCAGGTGCTGAGCAACGATCCCGAGGCGCCGCAGGACCTGCGGCACAAGTCGCTGCACCTGGCCGGCCGGGTGATCGAGTTCGACCCGGCGGTGCGCGGCGGCGAGGGCTGGCGCATCGCGCGCGACATCCTCGACTCCGGGCGCGCGCTGGCGCAGATGAACGCGATCATCGATGCGCAGGGCCGGCGCGGGCCGATCCCCGATGCGGCGCCGCTGACGGTCGAGGTGCGCGCGCCGGCCGACGGCGTTGTCGTCGGCATCGACAACCTGCGGCTGGCGCGCATCGCGCGCATGGCGGGCGCGCCGCAGGTCAAGGATGCCGGCGTGTGGCTCGCCCAGAAGCTCGGCGACACCGTGCGCGAGGGTGATCTGCTCTACCGGCTGCACGCGCGCCACGAAGCCGATTTCGATTTCGCCCGGCGCATGAGCGAGCAGGAAAGCGGCTACCGCATCGGGCGCAAGGAAGACATGCCGCACGACTACACCGGCAACGGAGCGCTTGCGTGAGCGCCGGGCCGAAGACCGCTGGCAGCAACGGGCCTGCGCGCGGCGAAGCCATGCTGCTTGCCTTCGACGACGAATGGGAGCTGGCGCAGCGCCTGGCTTCGGCGCTCGGATGGCCGCTCCATCCGGTGCAGCGCCATCGCTTCCCCGACGGCGAGACGCGGCTGCGCCTGCCGCCGCAGCTCCCACCGCGCGTGGCCATCCTGCGCGGGCTGCAACAGCCCAACGCCAAGCTGACCGAACTCTGGCTCGCCGCGGCCGGGGCGCGCGAACTCGGTGCGCGGCAGCTCGCGCTGGCCGCGCCCTATCTCGCCTACATGCGGCAGGACATCGCCTTCACGCCCGGCGAAGTGGTCAGCCAGCGCCACCTCGGGCGGCTGCTGGCGCAGGGCTTCGAATGCGTGATCACGATCGACCCGCACCTGCATCGGGTCGCAACGATGGATGAAGTCGTCCCCGGCCGCCGCGGTGTGGCCCTGAGCGCGGCCCCGCTGCTGGGCCGGTGGCTCGCCGCACAGGTGCCGGACGCGCTGCTGGTCGCACCCGACGAGGAGGCGGAACAGTGGGTCGCCGCCGCGGCCCGGGAGCAGGGCCTGTCCTACCTGGTCTCGCGCAAGCAGCGCCTGGGGGACCGCGAAGTGCGGGTGAGCATCCCGCCGGCCGAACTTGCCGGGCGCGCGGTCGTGCTGCTCGACGACGTCGCCAGCACCGGGCGCACGCTGCTCGACGCGACGGCCACGCTGCGCGGGCGCGGCGCCGCCAGCGTCGACGTCGCGGTCACGCACGGCCTCTTCGTCGGCGACGCGATCGAGCGCCTGCGCGAGGCGGGAGTACGCCACATCTGGAGCACCGACAGCGTGCCGCACGCGAGCAACTGCGTCAGCGTGGCCCCGCTGCTGGCGCAGGCGCTGGCCGACTGGGTGCGCCTGCCAGAGTGAGGCGCGCCGTGCAGGCGCCTGCATGGGAGGAGGCGAGCGTCGGCCCGGGGCGGCTTTGTCGCTCGCCGGTCAGGACCGCCGGCGCTCAGCCTGCCTTGCCCTGGCTTGCGACCGCGGCAGCCGCCTTGGCCGCGGCTTCGGCGTCGCCGAGATAGTAGCGGCGCAAGGGCCTGAGCTCGGCGTCGAGCTCGTAGACGAGCGGAATGCCGTTGGGGATGTTCAGGCCGACGATGTCGGCATCGCCGATGCCGTCGAGGTACTTGACGAGCGCGCGGATGCTGTTGCCGTGCGCAGAGATGAGCACCCGCTGCCCGCTCCTGATCGCCGGCGCCAGCCGTTCGTGCCAGCACGGCAGCACCCGTGCGACCGTGTCCTTCAGGCACTCGGTGAGCGGGATCTGCTCGGGTGCCAGCCCCGCATAGCGGATGTCGCCGTGCTGGCCGCGCGGATCGCCCGGTTCCAGCGCCGGCGGTGGCGTGTCGTAGCTGCGCCGCCAGACGAGCACCTGCTCGTCGCCGTACTGGCGCGCGGTCTCGGCCTTGTTCAGGCCCTGCAGCGCGCCGTAGTGGCGTTCGTTGAGGCGCCAGTCGTTGACGATCGGCAGCCAGGTGCGCTCCATCGCGTCCAGGCAGTGCCACAGCGTCCAGATCGCGCGCTTGAGCACCGAGGTGTAGGCGACGTCGAACTCCCAGCCTTCGGCCGCCAGCAGCCGGCCGGCCTCGCGCGCCTGCTGCACGCCGGTCTCGGTCAGCGGCACGTCGGTCCACCCGGTGAAGCGGTTCTCGAGGTTCCAGGTCGATTCGCCGTGGCGGATCAGGACGAGCTTGTGCATGGCGTCGGCGGTGGCGGCAGGTGCCGCTTGTGGAGGACCGCGAATTTTATAATCCGAGGTTTTGTCCCAAGGCGCCTTGCCTTCGACCCATCGTGAGCTTCATCCTCGAAAACTGGCCGCTGATCCTGCTTGCGCTCGTCTCCGGCGGCATGCTCGCCTGGCCCGCCCTGGGCAAGGGCGGTGGTGCCCGCGTGACGCCGGCCGAGGCGGTGCGCCTCATCAACCGTGAAAAGGGCGTGCTGATCGACGTCGGCGACCCGGCAGAGTACGCCGCAGGGCACGCCGTGGGCGCGCGCAACGTGCCGATGGGTGCGCTTTCCGGCGCCAAGGAACTGCCGAGCAACAAGCAGCTCCCGGTGATCCTGATGTGTGCGTCGGGCATGCGCGCCGGACGCGCCGCGGCGGTGCTGCGCAAGGCGGGTCACGAGCGCGCGGTCGCGGTCGCCGGCGGCAACGGCGCCTGGCGCGAGGCCAATCTGCCGATGGAGAAGTCCTCCTGAGTGCTCGAGGCGCGCAGTGCCCGGGCGCCGGCAGGGGCTTGGCGCGCTCGCGACAATGCGCGCATCCCGACGAGATGAAGGCCAGCGCATGAACGCCGTTCGCATGTACACGACCGAGGTCTGCCCCTACTGCCTGCGTGCCAAGGCGCTGCTGCGCCAGCGCGGCGTCGAGCAGATCGAGGAGATCCGCATCGACCTCGACCCGGCGCAGCGCGACCACATGGTGCAGCTCACCGGTCGGCGCACGGTGCCGCAGATCTTCATCGGCGACACCCATGTCGGCGGCTGCGACGACCTGATCGCGCTCGACCGCGCCGGCGGCCTGTTGCCGCTGCTGGGCGCAGCCTCATAATCGGCCGCTTTCCCGCCGACGGTCTTTTCCCTTCCCGGCGGGCCCCTTCATTCCGAGAGACGACCGATGGCCGACGAAGCGAATCCCGTATTCAACATCCAGCGCATGTACCTGAAGGACCTGTCGCTGGAACAGCCCAATTCGCCGCAGATCCTGCTCGAGCAGCAGCAGCCGCAGGTCGACATCCAGCTCGCGGTCGGGGCCGGCCAGATCTCCGACGGCATCTTCGAGGTCACGGTGACCGCGACGGTCACGACCAGGATCGGCGAGAAGACGCTCTTCCTCGTCGAGGCCAAGCAGGCCGGGATCTTCGAGATCCGCCACATCCCCGAAGACCAGATGCAGAGCATCATCGGCATCGTCTGCCCGCAGATGATCTACCCCTATCTGCGCGCCATCGTCTCGGACATCTGCACGCGCGCCGGCTTCCCGCCGATCCTGCTCAACGAAGTGAACTTCCAGGCCATGTTCCAGGCGCAACAGGAACAGCAGGAGCAGCAGGCCGCGGCACAGGGCAACGGCTCGCGCATCATCACCGGCGTCAACTGATCCCGGCCGCGAGATCCCGGGTCGGTGGCTGGGGCGATGCAGATCAGCGTCCTCGGTGCCGGCGCCTGGGGTACCGGCATCGCGGTGGCGCTGGCGCGGCGCCATGAAGTCGTGCTCTGGGTGCGCGATGCGGCCCAGGCAGAACGGATTGCGCAGGCGCGCTGCAACGAGCGCTACCTGCCCGAAGTCTCGTTGCCCGAGACGCTTTGCATCGAGGCGGATCTGGCGGCGGCCTGCCGGCACGCGGCGGCAGGACTGCTGCTCGTGGCCACGCCGATGGTCGGGCTGCGGTCGACGCTGCAGGCGCTGCCGCCGGGGCAACCCGCAGCCTGGCTGTGCAAGGGCTTCGAGGCGGGCAGCGGCCTGCTCGGTCACGAGATCGCACGCAGCCTGCGGCCGGGGGTGCCGAGCGCGGTGCTCTCGGGACCGAGTTTCGCGCTCGAGGTCGCGCGCGGACAGCCGACGGCGCTGGTTGCGGCCAGCGAGAGTGCCGAGCTTGCGGCGATGGTGGCGCAGGCCGCGCACGGGGATGCGCTGCGCGTCTACACCTCGAGCGACGTCGTCGGCGTCGAGGTCGGCGGTGCGCTCAAGAACGTGCTCGCGATCGCCACCGGCATGCTCGACGGCCTTGCCGCCAGCGGCGAGCCGGGCACGCCCGGGCTCAATGCTCGCGCGGCGCTGATCACCCGCGGCCTGGCCGAGATGACGCGTCTGGGCGTGGCATTGGGCGCGCGGCCCGAGACCTTCATGGGCTTGTCGGGCCTGGGCGATCTGGTGCTCACCGCCACCGGCGATCTCTCGCGCAATCGTCGCCTCGGCCTGCTGCTGGCCGGCGGGCTGGGCCTCTCCGACGCGCTCGCGCAGCTCGGGCATGTGGCCGAGGGCGCCTACACCGCGCACACCGCGGCCGAGCGGGCGGCACGGCTGCAGGTCGAGATGCCGATCACCGAAGCGGTCGTCGCGGTGCTGCAGGGGCAGGTGAAGCCGCGCGACGCGATGCTGATGCTGATGGCGCGCCAGAGCCGAGCCGAGGGCTGATCAGCCCGCTCCCGCGAAGCCGTTCTGCCGCCAGGCCTCGAAGACCGCGACGGCCACCGCGTTGCTGAGATTGAGGCTGCGCTGTCCCGGGCGCATCGGCAGCCGCACGCGCCGTGTCTCGTCGAAGGCCGCGCGTACTTCCACAGGCAGCCCGGCACTCTCGCTGCCGAAGACGAGCCAGTCGCCGGGCAGCCAGCGCAGTTCGTGGTGCGCGCGCGTGCCGTGGGTCGTGAACGCGAAGCAGCGGTTGCGCTCGGCGGCGGTCGTGGCCTGCCATTCGGCCCAGCTCGCGTGCCGGCGCACCGGCGCGTACTCGTGATAGTCGAGCCCGGCACGGCGCAGCAGCCGGTCCTCCATCGTGAAGCCCAGCGGCTCGATCAGGTGCAGCTCGCAACCCGTGTTGGCCGCCAGGCGGATCACGTTGCCGGTGTTGGGCGGAATCTCCGGCCGGACGAGCACGATCCGGAACACGCAGGCTCCTAAGCCTCACCGAGCGGTGCTGGCGTGCGCGCAACGACCCAGACGTCGACGCGGGCCGCTCCGGCGGCGAGCAGCGCCGTCGCCGCGGCACGGGCGGTGGCGCCGGTGGTCAGCACGTCGTCGACGAGCGCCAGATGGCAGCCGCGGACGCTCGCGATGGCGCCCGCGGGCACGCTGAAGGCGCCGTCCAGGTTGCGCTGACGCTGCGCCCGCGGCAGCCGCGCCTGCGGCGTGGCGTCGCGTTGCCGCTCGAGCGCACGCGCGTGGGCCGGCCGTGCGCTGCGTCGTCCGAGCCGGCTGGCCAGCTCCCAGGCTTGGTCGTAGCCGCGCTCGGCGGTGCGCCGAGCCGACAGCGGCAGCGCGACGAAGGCCTGCGGCGGCGGCATCCCGGCAGCGTCGGCCGCCGCCTGCAGCGCCGCGGCGAGCGGGCCCGCCAGTTCCGGCGCGCTGCCGTACTTGAAGCGGGAGATCAGGCGGTCCCACGGGAAGCCGTAGTCGGCCACGCAGATGCAGCGCTCGAACGGCGGGGGCTCGCGCAGGCAATCGGTGCAGCACGGCAGCGCAGCCGGCAGCACGATCGCGCAGCGCGCGCAGCGCGCCACCGGAACGCAGAACCGCTCGCGGCAGCCGGCGCAAAGGCCCGCGCGCGTCCAGCCGCCGCAGACCTCGCAGCAGCCCGGAAGCCGCGCGCGCCAGCGCACTCGAATCCCCTGCGAGATGGCCTCCAGCATCGGCTCAATATACTGCCCCGCATGCAGTCCGAGCAGCGGGATGACGATGCCCAGGGCCCGCGGATCGATCGCGCTGCGCTGACCCGCGTCGCGGCGCGGCTGTGTGCGGCCGGCGCGCCGCCCTGGCTGCACGGCGAAGCGGCGCGACGCATGGCCGAGCGCCTGACGCTGATTCGCCTGCGCCCCGATCCGGTGCTCGACTGGAGCGGACCGCTGGGTGCGAGCCAGGCCGTGCTGCGCGCGGCCTATCCGCAGGCGCGGCAGATCGTCGTCCGGTTCGAGGGGCTGCCGGCGACGGCCGAGGCACCGGCACGTCGCCGGCGCTGGCCCTGGTTCGGTCGCGACGATCACCCGGCGTCGATCGACGAAGCGGACGTCGAGGCCGGTCAGGCAGGGCTGGTCTGGTCGAACATGCTGCTGCACGCCAGCGGTGATCCACTGGCGCTTCTGGGCCGATGGCAGCGGGCGCTTGCGATCGACGGCTTCGTGATGTTCTCGATGCTCGGGCCCGGATCGCTGCCGGAGTTGCGCGAGCTCTACCGCGAACGACGCTGGGGCGAGCCGATGCTGCCTTTCGTCGACATGCACGACATCGGCGACATGCTCGTGCATTCGGGCTTCGCCGATCCGGTGATGGACCAGGAGACGCTCACGCTCACCTGGCCCGATGCCGCATCGCTGCTGCGCGAACTGCGCACGCTGGGTGCCAACGTCTCGCCCCACCGATATCAGGGTCTTCGCACGCCGCGATGGCGTGAACGTCTGCTGGCCGCGCTGGCCGGATTCGCGTCCGAGGCCGGCAGGCCGCAACTGAGCTTCGAACTCGTCTACGGGCACGCCTTCAAGGCGGCGCCACGCGAGCCGGTGCGCCTGAGCCGCCGCAAGGACTGAACGCGGCGCGAGCGCGCAGCGTCAACCCTGGGCAAAACACTATCCCGAGAGAAGGCTCGATATGGCATCTTCTAGCCGAGCTAGAATTTTTTCGCTTTGACCCTGCTCAGATTCGTCCCGAATCTCCGGGCCGCGGCGAACAAGACGTCTCATTTGGCTTCGCGCATCTGCAGCCCCACGCCGTGAATCCTGTCGTCATGCCACCTGCCAGGGGAATCGACCCCCCGGGCGCAACGCCCGGTGCTGCGCCGCCTGATGCCGCCAGCGACGGCATGCCCGATGCGCCAGCGCCATGGCAGTGGCGGCTGCAGCGCCGATGTGCGCTCTCGCCGCGGCAGTTCGCGGGCTGCCTGGGATGCGTGGTCGCGCTCTCGGTCGTGCTGGCGGTCTTCTTCTGGTCCTTGGGCGCACCGCTGATCAGTGCGTTTCTCGGCGTTCAGGTGCTGAGCGTCGCCGCGGCCTTCGCTCTGCATGCGCTGCACGCGGCCGACGGGGAGTCGCTGCGCGTCGATGAGGGATGCCTTGTGCTCGAGGGTCGCAATGGCCTGAAGCAGTACCGGGACCGCCTCGAGCTGTCATCGCTTCGCGTCGGCGAGGACGCGCAGGGCCTGATCGAGCTGCGTGCGCACGGACGCCGCATCAGCGTGGGGCGACATGCGCAGATCACCCGGCGGCGTCAGGTGCTGGCGGAACTGCGGCAGCTCGTGCTGAGGTCGCCGTGGCAGCGGAGCGAACAGGCATGAATCGAAGTGGAGCAGATCGGACGATGAAGACGAAGAGCACTGCGGCCCTGGCGCGGGCCCGAGGCGCTTGCGGCCTGGGAATGGCCGTCGCGACACCCTGGGCGCTGGCCAAGGTCAACGACCTTCCGGGCGGTCCTGCCGTCAACCAGCTCAACCTCACGCCCGGCGCCACGGCGATGAGCCTGCACCTGTACGACCTGCACAACATCGTGATGCTGGTGTGCCTAGTGATCTTCATCGGCGTCTTCGGGGTGATGTTCTATTCCATCGTCAAGCACCGCAAGTCGCTGGGTTACAAGCCGGCCAGCTTCCACGAGAGCGTCGTCGTCGAGGTCCTGTGGACGCTGGCGCCCTTCCTGATCGTCGTCACGCTGGGCGCGATGGCCACGCGCGCCGTCGTCGCGCAGAAGGACACCTCCAACGCCGACCTCACGATCAAGGCCACCGGCTACCAGTGGAAGTGGGGCTACGACTACCTCAACGGCGAGGGCCAGGGGATCCAGTTCCTCTCGACCCTCGACCCCGCGCACCGCGCGATGTCCGATGCGGGCACGCCCGAGGGCGACGACTACCTGCTCAAGGTCGACAACCCGCTGGTGGTCCCGGTCGACAAGAAGATCCGCATCGTCACCACGGCCAACGACGTCATCCACGCGTGGATGGTGCCGGCCTTCGGCGTCAAGCAGGATGCGATTCCCGGCTTCGTGCGCGACATCTGGTTCCGCGCCGAGCGCACCGGCGACTTCTACGGCCAGTGCGCCGAGCTCTGCGGCAAGGAGCACGCCTACATGCCGATCCACGTCAAGGTCCTGAGCCAGGAGGACTACAGCAAGTGGGTCGAGGGGGAGATGAAGAAGATCGCCGCGGCCGCCGACGACCCGACACGGCAATGGACGCTCGACGAACTGATGGCGCGCGGCGAGAAGGTGTACGCGGCCAACTGCGCCGTGTGCCATCGTCCGGACGGCAAGGGCGCGATGCCGATCAAGCCGCTCGACGGTTCGGCGATCGTGCGCGACGAGGACAAGAACAAGCAGATCGCGATCGTGCTCAACGGTGCTGCCGGCGGCGCGATGCCGTCCTGGAAGCAGCTCAGCGACACCGAGCTGGCGGCCGTGGTCACCTACACCAAGAACGCGTGGAGCAACAAGACCGGGCAGATGGTGCAGCCGGCCGAGCTGCTTGCCGCCCGCAAATGACACCATCGCCTCGAAGGAACCCGACATGAGTGCTGTTCTCGACCACCCCGGCGATCACGCGCACGATCACGCCCATGCCCAGCCCCAGGGCTGGCGCCGCTGGGTCTTCGCGACCAATCACAAGGACATCGGCACCCTCTACCTGCTCTTCAGCTTCACGATGCTGATGATCGGCGGGGTGCTGGCGCTGCTGATCCGCACCGAGCTGTTCCAGCCCGGCCTGCAGTTCGTGAACCCGGAGATGTTCAACCAGTTCACGACCATGCACGGCCTGATCATGGTCTTCGGCGCGATCATGCCGGCCTTCGTCGGCTTCGCGAACTGGATGATCCCGCTGCAGATCGGCGCGTCGGACATGGCCTTCGCGCGCATGAACAACCTCAGCTTCTGGTTGCTCATCCCCTCGGCGATCATGTTCGTGGGTTCGTTCTTCGTCCCCGGCGGCGCCACCGCCGCGGGCTGGACGCTGTACGCGCCGCTGACCCTGCAGATGGGCCCGGCGATGGACATGACGATCTTCGCGATGCACCTCTTCGGCGCGAGCTCGATCATGGGCGCGATCAACATCATCGTCACGGTGCTGAACATGCGCGCGCCCGGGATGACGCTGATGAAGATGCCGATGTTCCCGTGGACATGGCTGATCACCGCCTACCTGCTGATCGCGGTGATCCCGGTGCTGGCCGGCGCGATCACGATGACGCTCACCGATCGCCACTTCGGCACCAGCTTCTTCAACCCCGCCGGCGGCGGCGACCCGATCATGTACCAGCACATCTTCTGGTTCTTCGGGCACCCCGAGGTCTACATCATGATCCTGCCGGCCTTCGGCATGATCAGCCAGATCGTGCCGGCCTTCGCGCGCAAGAAGCTGTTCGGCTACACCTCGATGGTCTACGCCACCGCCTCGATCGCGATCCTCTCGATGATCGTCTGGGCGCACCACATGTTCACCACCGGCATGCCGGTGACGGGGCAGCTCTTCTTCATGTACGCGACCATGCTGATCGCCGTGCCCACCGGCGTGAAGGTCTTCAACTGGGTCGCCACGATGTGGCGCGGTTCGATGACCTTCGAGACGCCGATGCTCTGGGCCGTGGGCTTCATCTTCGTGTTCGTGATCGGCGGCTTCACCGGCGTGATCCCGGCGATGGCGCCGATCGACATCCAGCTCCAGGACACCTACTACATCGTCGCGCACTTCCACTACGTGCTCGTCGCCGGTTCGCTGTTCGCGATGTTCGCCTCGGTCTACTACTGGGGGCCGAAGTGGACCGGCGTGATGTATTCGGAGG
Organism: Burkholderiales bacterium; assembly: GCA_026932425.1. Classification (GTDB taxonomy): domain Bacteria; phylum Pseudomonadota; class Gammaproteobacteria; order Burkholderiales; family Burkholderiaceae_C; genus Rubrivivax. The sequence continues at coordinate 26,174 of JAIXKN010000057.1, read as the reverse complement.
CGCGCGGCAAGTTCCACTTCTGGGGCAGCATCATCACCTTCAACATCACCTTCTTCCCGATGCACTTCCTCGGCCTGGCCGGCATGCCGCGTCGCTATGCCGACTACCCGATGCAGTTCGCCGACTTCAACGCGATCGTCTCGATCGGCGCGCTCGGCTTCGGGCTGATGCAGGTGTATTTCTTTTTCTTCATCGTGCTGCCGATGATGCAGGGCAAGGGCGAGCGTGCCCCGCAGAAGCCCTGGGAAGGGGCCGAGGGCCTGGAGTGGGAGGTGCCGTCACCGGCGCCCTGGCACACCTTCGAGAATCCGCCCAAGCTCGATCCCACCGCCACGCGTGTGATCGGCTGAAAAGGCAAGGAGGATCGGCATGGGAACGAGCGACTCGTCCCGGCGCAAGTCCAACCTGCGCCTGGCCTTGATCCTGGCCAGCGTGGCGCTGGCCTTCGGGCTGGGCTTCGTTGCCAAGATCTGGCTGCTGGGCCCGTACTGAGCCGGCGCGAGGACCGCCCCGCGATGATCTCTCCCCTTGGCAACACCGCGAACCGGCGGCTGCTGGGCAAGCTGCTGGTGATCGTCTCGCTGATGTTCGCCTTCGGTTACGCGCTGGTGCCGCTGTATCGCGCGATCTGCGAGGCTCTCGGGATCAACGTGCTCTCGGTCACCGAGCAGCGCACGCTGGAGTGGTTCGGCCTGGGAGCGGGCGCGCGCAACACCCAGGTCGACACGACGCGCACGATCACGGTCGAGTTCGACGCCAATGCCCGCGGACCTTGGGACTTCAAGCCGGCGCAGCGCTCGGTTCAGGTGCATCCGGGCGAGATGACGACGGTGATGTACGAGTTCACCAACGTGCAGAACCGGACGATGTCGGCGCAGGCGATCCCGAGCTACGCGCCGAGCCAGGCGCAGCGGCACTTCAACAAGCTCGAGTGCTTCTGCTTCAACCAGTACACGCTGGCGCCGGGCGAGAGCAAGCAGTGGCCGGTGGCCTTCGTCATCGACCCGCGACTGCCCAAGGACGTCACGACGATCACGCTCTCCTACACCTTCTTCGAGGTCGGCGGCAGGGTGCCGGCGGCACCGGCAGGTGATCTCGGCAAGACGGCGGCGGGCAAGGCGCAGGGGGGGCCGGCATGAGCGAGTCGAAGGTCGAAGCGCCCATGCCACAGCGCAAGGCGGGTCCCGTCGAGGCCTTGCGCGCCGTCGTCTGGTCCTTCTGTGGCATCCGCGGCTCGGCCGCGTACGAGCGTGACGTGCAGCGGCTGGGCCCGGGGCAGGTGATCATCGCCGGGCTTGTCGCTGCATCCGTCTTCATCGGCACGCTGGTGCTGCTGGTGCGCTGGGTGGTGGGCAGCGGCGTCGCCGGATGAGGTGCACGGCCCGCGACGAGATCCTGAACCGAAGAGCAACGAACGGAACCTGAGCAGGAGAACCCTTCCGATGTCAGCGGCAACGACAACGGGCAGCACGCCCTACTACTTCGTCCCTTCCGCGTCGCGCTATCCGGTGCAGGTGGCGTTCGGCATGCTGCTGATCATCATCGGCACCAGCGCCTGGTTCAACGACTACGGCTGGGGCCGCTGGCTCTTCTTCGTCGGGCTGGTGACCTGGCTCGTCGTGCTCTTCCAGTGGTTCAAGGAAGCGATCCACGAGAGCGAGAGCGGCCTCTACTCCAAGCGCATCGACACCTCGTTTCGCTGGAGCATGAGCTGGTTCATCTTCTCCGAGGTGATGTTCTTCGCGTCCTTCTTCGGCGCACTGTACTTCGCGCGCGTGCACACCGTGCCGATGCTCGGCGACATCGACCACCAGCTCCTCTGGCCCGACTTCAAGGCCATCTGGCCAAGCGCCGGCGGCGGCGTCACCGCCTCGCCGACGAACACGGTCGAACCCTTCGCCACGGTGGGCCCGTTCTGGTTGCCGACGATCAACACCGCGCTGCTGCTGACCTCGGGTGTGACGCTGACGATCGCGCACCACGCGCTGATCGACAACCGGCGCGGCACGACCATCTTCTGGATGTGGATCACCGTGATCCTGGGTGCGACCTTCCTCGGCGTGCAGGCTTACGAGTACATCCACGCCTACAGCGACCTCAACCTCAAGCTCAGCTCCGGCATCTACGGTTCGACCTTCTTCATGCTCACGGGCTTCCACGGCTTTCACGTCTTCGTGGGCATGCTGATGCTGTTCTTCATCACCTTGCGCCTGATGAAGGGGCACTTCACGCCCCAACGCCACTTCGGCTTCGAGGGCGCGGCCTGGTACTGGCACTTCGTCGACGTCGTCTGGCTGGGCCTGTACCTGCTCGTGTACTGGCTCTGAGCGCGCTCCGAATTCGCGGCCTTGCCGCCATCGCCGCCCGCGCCGCCATGAGGCGGCGCGGGCGCTTCAACCCCCGGTGGGCAGGCCCGTGGGGCGCAGCCAGCCCATCGCCCAACTCAGCAGCACGAGAAGAAAGATCGCCACCGACAGCGCGACGCGCACGGCCAGTGCACGCGCCATCTTCCGGTCGGCGCCCGAGTCGTCGCCGCTCTTGCGCAGCATGAAGACGCCCGCGCTGGCGAGTGCGGCGATGACGAGGCACAGCATCAGCACGATGACGATCTTCATCCAACAAGCGTACTGCAACGCGATCCTGACCGTGGGCTGCGGGCCACGATGACCCGCGGCGCGTGGCTGCTGCTGGTGACCCTGCTGCTTGCGGCCGTCACGGCGCGGCTGGGCTTCTGGCAGCTCGAGCGCGCCGGGCAGAAGCTCGCGCTGCAAGCGCAGCAGCAGGCGCGTGCGCAGTTGCCGCCGGTGACGCTCGCCGGACTCCCGCTGTCGCAGCAGGCGGATGAGGCGCTGTGGCAGCGGCGTGCGAGTGTCGAGGGCGTGTGGGCGCCGCAGGAGACGCTCTACCTGGACAACCGCTCGATGAACGGCCGTGCCGGCTTCTTCGTGCTGACGCCGCTGCTGCTCGACGACGGCCGTGCGGTGCTCGTGCAGCGCGGCTGGCTGCCGCGCGACGCCCGCGATCGGAAGCGGATCGCGAGCTATCGGACCGAGGGCGGGCGGGTGCACGTCGAGGGCCGCATTGCCCCCGAGCCCTCGCGGATGTACGAGCTCGGGTCGGCGGCCTCGGGGGTCATCCGGCAGAATGTCGATCCGGCGGCGCGGGCACGCGAGACGCGCCGCCGACTGCTGCCGCTGGTGATCGTGCAGGATTCGGGGAGCGACGATGGCCTCCTGCGCCAGTGGCCCGCACCCACGTCCGACGTGCATCGCAACTACGGCTACGCGCTGCAGTGGTTCGGCCTGTGCGCTCTCGTGATCGGTCTGTATGCCTGGTTTCGAATCATCCAACCCCGACGCCGCCGTGCCGCCCGCTGACGCGCGGCTGCCGTGCGCGCCCGGTGCGCCCGACGCACCCGGGCCGGGCGACGCGGCGGCCCGGGCGCGCATGCGACGCGGGCGCCTCAAGCTCGTCCTGCTGCTGCTCATCTACGCGCTGCCGGTGATTGCCTCGTACCTCGCGTACTACGTCATCCGGCCCGAAGGGCGGACGAACTACGGCACGCTGATCCAACCCACGCGCAGCCTGCCGGAGCTCGGCGCCACGACGCTGAACGGCAAGACGGTGCCACTGCGTTCGCTGCGGGGGCAGTGGCTTCTCGTGGCCGTCGGCAGCTCGGATTGCGATGGTGCCTGCGAGCAGCGCCTTTACGCCCAGCGGCAGCTGCGCGAGATGCTCGGGCGTGAGCGCGACCGCCTGGACAAGGTCTGGCTGCTCACCGACGACGGCGTGCTCAAGACGGCGCTGCAACAGGCGCTGAACGCGGAACCGCCGGTGACGGTGCTGCGCGTCCCGCAGTCCGGGCTCGCGCAGTGGCTCGAGCCCGAGGCCGGGCACGCGCTGCAGGACCATCTCTACCTCGTCGACCCGATGGGCGAGTGGATGATGCGCTTCCCGGTCGAGTTCGATCCTTCGAAGGTCAAGCGGGACATCGACCGGCTGCTGCGCGCCTCGGCCTCCTGGGACCGGGCCGGGCGCTGAAGTAGTCATGCACAGACAAGAACGTCGAATTCCCTGGACCCGGATTCGAGCGCCCGGACGCGCATGAGCACGACCCTCGTCACCGCCAGCGGCGTGAGTTCGCGCTGGAGCCAGTACTACGCGCTGACCAAGCCGCGCGTCGTGCAGCTGATCGTGTTCTGTGCCGTCATCGGCATGCTGCTGGCCGAGCCCGGTCTGCCGGATCTCCGGATCGTCGTGCCGGCGACGATCGGCATCTGGCTGGTGGCCGCGGCAGCGGCGGCGTTCAATTGCCTGGTCGAGCAGCACATCGACGCGCGCATGCAGCGCACCGCGTGGCGGCCGACCGCGAAGGGGCAGCTCAGCCCGCAGCAGGCGCTCGTCTTCTCGGTGCTGCTGTGCGTGGCGGGCAGCGCGATCCTGTGGTTCTGGGCCAATCCGCTGACGATGGTGCTGACCTTCGCGACCTTCGTCGGCTACGCGATCATCTATACGGTCGTGCTCAAGCCGCTGACGCCGCAGAACATCGTGATCGGCGGCGCTTCGGGGGCGATGCCGCCGGTGCTGGGCTGGGCGGCGATGACCGGCGAGGTCGGCGCGAAGGCGCTGATGCTCTTCCTGATCATCTTCCTGTGGACGCCGCCGCACTTCTGGGCGCTGGCGCTCTACCGCACCGAGGACTATCGCAAGGCGGGCCTGCCGATGCTGCCGGTCACGCACGGCTCGGAGTTCACGCGGCTGCAGGTGCTGCTCTACACGGTGCTGCTCTTCGCCGCCGCGCTGCTCCCCTTCGTCTACCGGCAGAGCGGCTGGATCTACTTCGTCGCCGCGACGCTGCTGAGCCTGCGCTTCATCCAGTACGCCTACCGCCTCTGGCGCGACTACAGCGATGCGCTGGCGCGACAGACCTTCCGTTTTTCCGTCTGGCACTTGTCGCTGCTCTTCGCGGCGCTGCTGCTGGACCACTACCTCGAGCCATGGTTGCACCGACTCGTCGCCTGATCCTCTCGACCCTCGCCGCTGCAGGCCTGCTTGCGGCCTGCGACCGCTTCGGCGGCGGCAAGCCGCAGTTCCAGGGCGTCGACATCACCGGGGCCGACTTCGGGCAGGAACTGGCGCTGCACGATGCCGATGGCAAGCCGCGCACGCTCGCCGACTTCAAGGGCAAGGTCACCGTGATCTTCTTCGGCTACACGCAGTGCCCGGACGTCTGCCCGACGACGCTGGCCGAGCTCGCCGAGGCGCGCGCGCTGCTGGGCAAGGACGCCGAGCGGGTGCAGGGGGTGTTCGTCAGCCTGGACCCCGAGCGCGACACGCCCGAGGTGCTCAAGGCCTACGTCGGGAACTTCGGCGCCGACTTCATCGGCCTGCGCGGCAGCGACGAGGAGACGCGCGCCGCGGCCAAGGAGTTCAAGATCTTCTACAGCAAGGTTCCGGGCAAGACCGAGAGCAGCTACACGATCGACCACACGGCCGGCTCCTACGTGCTCGACGCGCAGGGGCGGATCCGCCTCTTCGAGCGCTACGCGATCGGCGCCGACAAGCTCGCGGCGGACCTGAAGATCCTGCTCGCCGAACCTGCCGCCTGAAAGCGCCCCCAGGGCCGGGCTGCGCCCGGCCCGCCCCCCGTGGGGGTCAAGCAAAGTGGCAGAGCCACATTTGCTCGAGAGTCTGACCATGAAAACGGCCCGCACGAAGCGGGCCGTTCGGGTTTTCGGCGCTGGGCTGACCGGCGCGCTGCAGGCTCAGGCCGTGGCCGCCTCCAGCGCCTTGCGCATCTTCTTCATCGCCGCGACCTCGATCTGGCGGATGCGCTCGGCCGAGACGCCGTATTCGGCGGCCAGCTCGTGCAGCGTCATGCCGCCGCTGCCGTCGTCGTTGACCTTGAGCCAGCGCTCCTCGACGATGCGACGGCTGCGCGCGTCCAGCGCCTGCAGCGCCTGGCCGATGCCGTCGCTGGCGAGCCAGTCGCGCTGGCGCGATTCGAGTGCGCGCGTGGGCTCGTGCGTCTCGTCGGCGAGGTAGGCGATCGGCGCGAAGCTCTCCTCGCCGTCGTCACCGACCTGCGGCTCGAGCGCGACGTCGCCGCCGGCCAGCCGGGTTTCCATCTCGATGACCTCGGCGGGCTTGACCTTCAACTCGGCGGCCACCGCCTCGATCTCGGCGGCGGTCAGCGTGCTGCGGTGGGTCTGGCCGTCCACGCCTTCGCCCTTGAAGCCCTGCTTCATCGAGCGCAGGTTGAAGAAGAGCTTGCGCTGGGCCTTGGTCGTCGCGACCTTGACCATGCGCCAGTTCTTCAGGATGTATTCGTGGATCTCGGCCTTGATCCAGTGCAGCGCGTAGCTCACCAGGCGCACGCCCTGGTCGGGGTCGAAGCGCTTGACGGCCTTCATCAGGCCGACGTTGCCTTCCTGGATCAGGTCGCCGTGCGGCAGGCCGTAGCCCAGGTACTGGCGCGAGATCGACACCACCAAGCGCAGGTGCGAGAGCACGAGCCGGCCGGCGGCCTCGATGTCGCCGTGCTTCTGCAGGCGGCGCGCAAGGTCCGTCTCCTCGTTCTGGCTGAGCATCGGCAACCGGTTGACAGCCGAGATGTAGGCGTCCAAGTTGCCGAGCGAAGGCACCAGCGCCCACGGGTCGCGAAGGGTCAGGGCAGTCGATGATGTGTGGTTCATGTCGCTTGAGATCAAGAGGCAGAGCCGAAGTTCCAAGAATATTAGCACTCTCCCGCATCGAGTGCTAAGAAATGAACTCGGTGAAGGCCTCTAACGGTATCAGTGTGTACTTACATCTGATTCTGGCCTCAGCAGCCCGAGCGCACATGTGCGGCCAGCGCCTGACCGAGCGTCGTTGTGTCGGCGCTGCCGCCGAGGTCCGGCGTGCGCGGGCCCTCGCGCAGCACGATCTCGATCGCGCGCAGGATCGCGTCGTGCGCGTCGCGGTGGCCGAGGAAGTCGAGCATCATCGCCGCGCTCCAGACCATCGCCACGGGGTTCGCGATGTTGCGGCCGTAGATGTCCGGCGCGGAGCCGTGCACCGGCTCGAAGAGGCTGGGAAAGCGGCGCTCGGGGTTCAGGTTCGCGCTCGGCGCGATGCCGATGGTGCCGGTGCAGGCGGGGCCCAGGTCCGAGAGGATGTCGCCGAAGAGGTTGGTCGCCGCGACCACGTCGAAGCGCTGCGGCTGCAGCACGAAGCGTGCCGCGAGGATGTCGATGTGCTGCTTGTCCCAGCTCACGTCCGGGTGGCGCGCGGCGGCCTCGGCGGCGCGCTCGTCCCACCAGGGCATGCTGATCGCGATGCCGTTGCTCTTGGTCGCCACCGTCACATGCCGGCGTGACCGCCTGCCGGCCAGTTTGAACGCGAAGTCGAGCAGGCGCTCACTTCCCGCGCGGGTGAAGACCGATTCCTGCAGCACGAACTCGCGCTCGGTGCCGGCGAACATCACGCCGCCGACCGAGCTGTACTCGCCCTCGGTGTTCTCGCGCACGATCAGCATGTCGATGTCGCCGGCCTTCAGGCCCGCCAGCGGGCAGGGCACGCCGTCGAACAGCCGCGCCGGGCGCAGGTTCACGTACTGGTCGAACTCGCGCCGAAACTTCAGCAGGCTGCCCCAGAGCGAGATGTGATCCGGAACGCTCGCCGGCCAGCCGACCGCGCCGAAGAGCAGCGCATCCATGCCTTGCAGCTGCGCCTTCCAGCCGTCGGGCATCATCTGCCCGGTCTTCGCATACCAGTCGCAGCTCGCCCACTCGATCGGCGTGACCTCGATCGCGATGCCGAAGCGTTCGGCCGCGGCCTCGAGCACGCGCAGCCCTTCGGGCATCACCTCCTTGCCGATGCCGTCGCCGGGGATCGCGGCGATGCGGTGCGTTGGCTTCATCGTCAGACGTTGAAGAGGAAGTTCATCACGTCGCCGTCCTTGACGACGTAGTCCTTGCCCTCGGCGCGCATGCGGCCGGCGTCCTTGGCGCCCTGCTCGCCGCCGTGCGCGATGAAATCCTCGAAGGCGATCGTCTGCGCGCGGATGAAGCCGCGCTCGAAGTCGGTGTGGATCACGCCCGCGGCCTGCGGCGCGGTATCGCCGGCGTGGATCGTCCAGGCGCGCACTTCCTTGACGCCGGCGGTGAAGTAGGTCTGCAGGCCCAGCAGCTTGAACGCGGCGCGGATCAGGCGGGCGAGGCCCGGCTCCTCCTGCCCCATCTCGGCCAGGAACAGCGCCCGGTCCTCTTCGGAGAGGTCGGCCAGCTCCGCCTCGGTCTTGGCGCAGATCGCGACCACGGGCGCGTTCTGCGCGGCGGCGTAGGCCTGCAGGCGGTCGAGCAGCGGGTTGTTCTCGAACCCGTCCTCGCTGACGTTGGCGACGAACATCGCCGGCTTGGCGGTGATCAGGCACAGGGGCCTGAGCACCGCCAGCTCTTCCTTGCTGAAATCGATCGAGCGCACGGGCCGCGCCTCGTTGAGCGCCGCCTCGCACTTCTGCAGCACGTCGACGAGGCGCTGCGCCTCCTTGTCGCCGCCGGCCTTGGCCACCTTGGTGTAGCGCGCCAGGCTCTTCTCGACGGTGGCCAGGTCCGCCAGGCAGAGCTCGGTCTGGATGACCTCGATGTCGGCCACCGGGTCGACGCGGCCGGCGACGTGCACGACGTTGTCGTCCTCGAAGCAGCGCACGACGTTGACGATGGCGTCGGTCTCGCGGATGTGGCTCAGGAACTGGTTGCCCAGGCCCTCGCCCTTGCTCGCGCCGGCCACCAGCCCCGCGATGTCGACGAATTCGACGATCGCCGGGACGATGCGCTCGGGCTTGACGATCGCCGCGAGCTGCTGCAGGCGCGGATCGGGCAGCTCGACGACGCCGACGTTGGGCTCGATCGTGCAGAAGGGATAGTTCTCGGCGGCGATGCCGGCCTTGGTCAGGGCGTTGAAGAGGGTGGACTTGCCGACATTGGGCAGGCCGACGATGCCGCACTTGAGGCTCATGTCGTGGTGGTCGTAGGGACGGTGGGAGTGGTCGGTCGATTGTCTCCCAGCAGCTGCGGCCGATCCGCGGACTGGCCTGAGGGACCGGAGGGCGGCTCGCGAGCAGATACGTACGTGGCGGCGTTGCGCTGCGCCGCTGCACTCTGTTGCACTCCCGGGGCGTCGACCCGGGGCGGCCTGCGTCCCGCTTTCCTATGATCGCTGCACGCGCCAAGCTCCGGCGTGGTGAGAGCATCATGAACGACCGAGTCACGCTACGGCCCCCGCTGCCGCCAGCGCGCGAACTCGAGGGTCTCTCGGGTCCCCGTGCGCAGGCCGGCGTGCGCCCATCACCGCAGATCGAGCTCAGGAACGAGCTGCCCAACCTCGGCCCGTACCGCATGGGCCCGGCGGTCTACTACGACCTGCAGGTCTACCCCGGCCCGTTGCTGCGGGTGGTGAGCAGCCCGGCCAGCGGCACCGAGCTCGATACCCTCGCATAAGCGCGCTCGCAATGCGCGACGCGGGCTGATCGCGGGGTGTCGATTCGCCGCGCGAGCCCGTCCCGCCCAGGACTGCCCGTGCCGTGCCGACGGGGCAGCGGCAGGTAGCGCCGACCCCGGCCGTCGCAGGACCGCCGGGCTAGCCCCGGCTCAGGAACGCAGGATCGCTTGTACCGGCTGACCGATACGCAGCACGCGGTCGATGCCTTCGAGGATCACCGTGTTCATCCCGAAGGTGACGCCGCCATCGACGCGCGCATCGGTGCGATAGGCCGAAAGGGTCTGCCACGGTTCGTCCCCGACCTTTGCGTTCGTCGGATCGACGTTCGGGATCACGCAGCGCACGCAGGGCTTCGCGGGCCGCAGCCGCACCGGGCCACCCTCGGCCTCGATCGTCAATTCCTCGATGCGATCCTCGTCGTGCGGCTGCATTCCGTCCAGCCACAGGTTGGCGCGAAAGCGCTCGGCTCCGACTGCGGCGAGGCCCTGCGCCGCGAGGCGACGGTTGAGCTCCGCGAGCGATGCGGTCGAAGCCAGCAGCAGCGGGTAGCCGTCGGCAAAGGCGACTTCGGCCTCGATCTCCCCGGTCCAGCGCCGGTCGGCCAGCCGTTTCTGCTCCGGGTCGAAGCGCACGAGCCGCGCCGGCGTGCCGAGGAAGTCGCTGAACCACTGCGCGGCCAGCGCCCCCATGTCGTAGGCCTTGACCTCGTCGCGCCAGACGCGCGCGGTGCTTGCCGCCTCGACCGCGTCGAGGCTCACGTGCAGCGCGAGCATGCCCGGTGCGCGCAGCACCATGTCGTCCTCGCGCAGCTTCACCTGCACCAGCGCCATGCGCGGCTGCGCGCGCTGCGTGAGCATCACGCCCTTGGCGTCGACGACCATCCAGGCGCGGTCCAGCTGCAGGCCGGTCTCGATGAGCAAGGCCTCGTCGACGGGCACCGCGGCGCATGACTTGATCGGATGCAGGTTCAGCGCGGCGATGCGGCAGTCGATGTGTTCGGTCACGGAATGGGGCCCCGCGGCGTGGTGGCAAAGGGAGGCGGCCGATTGTGCACGGCCGCGCTCCCTACAATCCCTGCCATGTCGGCTTTCGATGTCTGCGTGCGCGGCTCCGGTGCAGTCGCGATGGCCGCGGCGCTCTCGCTCGCGCGCCTGGGCCTCTCCGTGGCCTGGACGGGCAGGCGCCCGACGGGTGCGGCGCCCGACGTGCGCGCCTACGCGCTCAACGCCGCCTCGGTGCGGCTGCTCTCGACGCTGCGGATCTGGGAGAGCCTGGCAAGCGATGCGCGCACGCCGGTGTTCGACATCTCGGTCGAGGGCGATCGGCCTGGCGCCGGCCTGCAGTTCTCCGCATGGGCCAGCGGCGTCGAGCAGCTGAGCTGGATCGTCGATGCGGCCGAGCTCGAGGCCGGACTCGAAGCCGCGCTTCGCTACGCCCCCCACGTCAGCCACGTCACCGACGGCGCCGACGCGGCGCTGCAGGTGCTGGCCGAGGGGCGCGCCTCCGCGGCGCGGGCGCGCCTGGGTGTGGCGATGCCGCTGCACTCTTACGGCCAGCGCGGTCTCGCGGCGCGGCTGCTCTCGGATCGCGGGCACGCCGGCCACGCGCGGCAGTGGTTCCGGGCGCCCGACGTGCTTGCGCTGCTGCCTTTCGACCGGCCGCAGCCCGGGTGCTCCTACGGTCTGGTCTGGTCCCTGCCCGAAGAGCGCGCGCTTGCGCTGCAGCAATGCGAGGCTGCCGAATTCGAAGCGGAGCTGGCTGCCGCCACCGGCGGGGCCGCGGGCACGCTGCGCCTGGCCAGCGAGCGCGCGAGCTGGCCGCTCGCACTCGCGCATGCCGAAGCGGTCTGTGGCCCGGGCTGGGTGCTGCTGGGCGATTCGGCGCATCTGGTGCACCCGCTTGCCGGGCAGGGCCTGAACCTGGGTCTGGCCGACGTCGCGGTGCTGGCCGAACAGCTCGCCGCGCGGGAGCCCTGGCGGCCCCTGGGCGACGAGCGGCTGCTGCGGCGCTACGCGCGCGCGCGGCTGCTGCCGACGCAGGCGATGGGCCTGGTCACCGACGGCCTGCTGCAGCTCTTCGCGCATCCGAACCCGGTGGCGCGGGAACTTCGCAACCGCGGGCTCGGTCTCGTCGAGCACCTGCCGCTGCTCAAGCGCGCGCTGGTGCGCCGGGCGATGGGCGCCTGAGCGCTGCCTTCAAGGACTCACCCGTGATGACCGTCTTCAAGCTCCGTATCGCGGCGTTCGCCTCTGTGCTTGCGCTTTCGGCGCCGCTGGCCGTGCAGGCCCAGGCGACCGCGCCGGGTCAGGCCGCGGCCAGCGCCGCGGGGGTCGAGGCCACGCTGCGCAAGAACCTGGCCGAGCGGCTGCCGGGCCTGCCGCCGATCGACGAGATCTCGAAGACGCCGATCGCGGGCCTCTACGAAGTGCGCATCGGCCACGAGCTCTATTACGCCGACGAGCAGGGCGATCACCTGATCGTTCAGGGCTCGATCGTCGACACGCGCACGCGCGTCAACCTTACCGAGGAGCGCATCGACAAGCTCACCGCGGTGGCCTGGGACGCATTGCCGCTCAAGGACGCGATGGTCATCAAGCAGGGCAACGGGCAGCGCAAGCTCGCGGTCTTCGTCGACCCCAACTGCAGCTACTGCAAGCGCTTCGAGCGCGACCTCGCGGCGGCCAAGGACATCACCGTCTACGCCTTCCTCTACCCGATCCTCGGTGCCGATTCGCAGGCCAAGTCGCGCGACATCTGGTGCGCCAAGGACGCCGCGAAGACCTGGCGCGCCTGGATGCTGGACGGCGTCACGCCGCCGAAGGTCATGGGCCGCTGCGACACCGCGGCGCTCGAGCGCAACCTCGAGTTCGGCCGCAGGCACCGCGTGCAGGGCACGCCGGCGCTCTTCTTCGAGGACGGATCGCGCCGGCCCGGGGCGATCCCGGGCGCCGAACTCGAACGGCTCCTGGCCGCCGCAGCGCGCAAGAACTGAACGGCCGGCGGCGACCGGATCGAGGGGCAGGGGAGCGCGCGGCCGGCGCCCGTATAGTGGCGCGCATCGACGCCCGACGGAGCTTCATGCCATGACCGAACCGCTGATCCTCACCGAAATCCACGGCGACGGCGCGCGCCGCACCGCGCTCATCCGCATCAACCGCCCCAAGCAGCTCAACGCGCTCAACGACGCGCTGATGGTCGAGATGGGCCAGGCGCTGATCGGCTTCGACCGCGACGACTCGATCGGCTGCATCGTCATCACGGGCAACGAGAAGGCCTTCGCGGCCGGTGCCGACATTGCCGCGATGGCGAAGTACGACTACATGCACGTGCACCAGACCGAGTACATCACCCGCAACTGGGAGACGCTGCTGCAGGTGAGGAAGCCGGTGATCGCGGCCGTCGCGGGCTTCGCGCTCGGCGGCGGCTGCGAGCTGGCGATGATGTGCGACTTCATCATCGCGGCCGACAGCGCGAAGTTCGGCCAGCCCGAGATCAAGCTCGGCGTCATTCCCGGCGCCGGCGGCACGCAGCGCCTGCCGCGTGCGGTCGGCAAGTCCAAGACCATGGACCTCGTCCTCACCGGCCGCATGATGGACGCCACCGAGGCCGAGCGCGCGGGCCTCGTCTCGCGCGTCGTCGCGGCGGACAAGCTGATCGACGAGGCGCTCTCCGCCGCCGCGATCATCTGCGGCTTGAGCGGCCCGAGCGTCGCGCTGGCCAAGGCCTGCGTCAACAAGTCCTTCGAGGGCGGCCTGCGCGACGGCATCGACTACGAGCGGCGCATCTTCCACTCGCTCTTCGCCACCGAGGACCAGAAGGAAGGCATGGACGCCTTCCTCAGCAAGCGCGCGCCGCAGTTCAAGCAGCGCTGAACCGCTGCGAGGCCTCTTCGGGACAGCTGTCTCCCATCAGCTTTGACGATCACCGATCCCGTCGCTCGTCGAAATCAACGATGCATCGGGGGTGGCTCCCTTGAAGACTGGGTGCCCGGGCCTGGTCGGAAACGCATCCGTCGACTTCGGCCCTGGTCGCACCCGGATGCAACGAGGAGTCGATGATGAGCACGAAGCAATGGATGGGATCCTTGATCATGGTCGGCACGGCGAGCTTGGCGTTCGCGGAGGGACCGGTGGACTATCCGGTGCCGCAGGACCGCGCGCCAGCAGCAAGCGCCTCCACGCTCACGCGAGCCGAGGTGCTTGCGGAGTACTTCGCGTCGCTCGAGCCGCAGGCAGAGCCTGAGCCGTCGCGACTGACACGGGAGGCGGTCATCGCCGAGTATTTCCGCGCCCGCGATGCCGGAGAAATGTCGCTGCACGGCGAGGACAGCGGCTCGTTCTGGCTGGCCGCGAACGGCTGGCGTCCGGAAGAGGCGATTCGCGTGGCCCAGCTGCGTCTGTTGGCACGGCGCGACTGAGTGCGTCTGGCCTGTCGATTCAGCTGCTGCTCCACAACAACTCAGCAGCGGCGAGAGCGGGTTCCCCTTGCCGTGTCCATTGAAGGCGAGTCGCACTGCCCACCATCTGACGCGGCAACGCGGCGGCACTGCTTCTATTCGGCTTCGGGTGCGTCCGGCAGTGCAAACTGGGCATCCAGCCATGCACTGCGCCGCTCGAGCCATCCAAGGAGATAGGCAATCTCGCCCGCGTATGAACCCGTGACGACCGGGTTGGGCCAGACCTTCTGCGAGAGGATGTCCCAGAGCGCGAAGTTTCGCGCCTGGGCTTCATCCAGCGTCGACGCAGCCTGGCCGATGAACGCCAGCACCTCGGGCATGCGGCTGCGGAGGAACTGCCAGCGTACCCGCACCAGGCGATCGAAGCTCGCGTCCTCGAAGAGACGCGGCATGTAGCCGCGCTCCCTTGCCCACCAACCCTCGGGCTCTTCGTTGCCGTTGTAGTCGACGTTCCCGGCGGCAATATCGAAATCCCACAGCGGGCCGAAGACCAGCGGGCCGCGATCCTTGCGATGCACGTAGGTGCTCGAGAAGAAGAAGTCGTTGTTGCGCAGCAGTTCGTTGACGAGGAAGAAATCGACCATCGCCATCACGTCCAGCTGCCCGCGGTAGCCGCGCTCCGGGTCGTCGAACTCCGCGGCGTACAGGCTTTGCTCGAAGCGGTCGATGACGGCCTGGATCCGCGCCGCGCCTTCGGCATCGGTATCGGACTTCACGGCAAAGGGCAGCCGTGTGAGGCTGGCCTCGAACACGAAGTCCTCGTCCATGTGGGCATCGATCTCGACCAGGAAGCCGTCGGGGTCTGCGCCCATTTCACCTTCCGTCGCCACTTCCGCGCCGATGGCTGTTCCGATGTCCACGCGATGCGGTGCCACCTTGACCTGTTCGGTGAGCTGGTAGAGGCCCTGGTAGTCCCCGTTCAGGTGCAGCTCGACGAAACGCGAGGCCGGCGTGAAGTCCATCCCGAGGGCTTCACCCAGGCAGAACGCAAGCGCGTTGCGCAGCATCGTCTTGTCGGCGTAGTTGGCAAGCAGCACCCAGTTCCGGTCCGCGGCCATCCCGAGCAGCGGTGAGGCCGTGTCCAGCTTCAGCCGGTAGGGCTTCTTCGGCATCTGCCAGGTGCTGTTGCCGCGCCCCCGGACCTTCAGCGGCAGTCCGGCGTCCTCACCACTGCCCTCGATTCGCAGCCGTCCCTTGACGTAGTCTGTCTTCGTCTCGATCGGGGCCGCGTCATCGGTGCTCACGTGCAGGGTCCGCGGCGGCAGCACCGAGCACGCGTGCGGGTTCAGTGCCTGTGTGGCTTCCCAGGCAAGCGTGCGGGCACCGACACCAGGCAGCAGGCGCCGGGCCTGCGGGTCCAGGTAACGCCGCGTGGCGTTCAAGAGCGCGGTTCCCGCGGACCGTGAGGACCCATCGCTGCTCCCTGCGGCTTCTGCCTGCGTCGAGATGACCTTGCTCCACGCTTCGAACATCGTCGCGAGCGAGGAGTGCAGGCGATCGTCGTCGGGCCAGCTTGCGGCGTCCAGAGGATCGGAATCTGCGGGGAACGCAAACAGCTCGCGCACCGGGCGTGTCGCGACGGGCGAATCCGCGCCGGTCGGAACACCCGCGTGCAGTGCGATCAGCGTGCTCAGCACGCTGATCGTCGGCGCGCCGGCCGGTGCGGCCAGCCAGGCCCGCTCCGCTCCAGTGCCGCGCTCGGCCAGAAGGGCAGCACCCTGGGTCTGAGCGCTCGCTGGCACGCTCAGCGCATAGCGGCCGGTCAGGTCGCTTGTCGTTGATGGCTCATCCTCCTCGCAACGACGATCCGCGTTGAGGTCCAGGCAGACGGTCCATTGCGAGGCGCCGCCGTCGGCAAGGACCGCCCCGCTGAAGACGAGCGGGTCGCGACTCCCGGCATCGCTGCCTCCGCAAGCGCCGATGGCGAGCAGCGCCATTGCAGCCGCAAGTGACGTGGCGATGCGGGCCCAGCGGTGGTTCGCCTCTTCGGTCCCTCGTTCCGATGCTGGCCCCGTCAACGAAGAGGCCTTGGAGGCCCGCGCCCAGAGCGGATCCCCGCGCTCAGCCTTCACGCCGGTGGGCAGAAGCATCCGAAGCCTCCCGGCGCAGCGCCGGGAACAGGATCACGTCGCGGATGCTCGGGCTGTCGGTGAGCAGCATCACCAGGCGGTCGATGCCCACGCCGCAGCCGCCGGCCGGCGGCATGCCGTACTCGAGCGCGCGCACGAAGTCGGCGTCGTAGTACATCGCCTCCTCGTCGCCAGCCTCCTTGTTCGCCGCCTGCGCGGCGAAGCGCGCGGCCTGGTCCTCGGCGTCGTTGAGCTCGGAGAAGCCGTTGGCCATCTCGCGCCCGGTGATGAAGAGCTCGAAGCGCTCGGTGATCGCGGGGTTGCGGTCGCTGGCGCGCGCCAGCGGGCTCACCTCGACCGGGTAGTCGATGATGAAGGTCGGCTGCCAGAGCTTGTCCTCGACCACCGCCTCGAAGAGCCCGAATTGCAGCTCGGCGAGCTTCCAGTGCGCGGGCGGCTCCTCGCCGAGCTGCTTCAGACGCGTGTGCAGCTCGTCGGCGTCGTCGGCCTGTGCGGTGGTGAGGCCCGCGTGTGCGACCAGCGCGTCGCGCACCGACAGCCGCGCAAAGGGCTTGTCCAGGTCGACCGCACGGCCGTCGTAGGTGAGGGCGGCGCTGCCGGTGGCGATGCGCGCGGCGTGGCGCAGCAGGCTCTCGGTGAAGTCCATCAGCTCGTGGTAGGACCAGTACGCCGCGTAGAACTCCATCATCGTGAACTCGGGGTTGTGGCGGACGCTGATTCCCTCGTTGCGGAAGCTGCGGTTGATCTCGAAGACGCGCTCGAAACCGCCGACGAGCAGGCGCTTGAGGTAGAGCTCGGGCGCGATGCGCAGGAACATGTCCTGGTCCAGCGCGTTGTGGTGCGTGACGAAGGGGCGCGCGTTGGCGCCGCCGGGGATGGGGTGCAGCATCGGCGTCTCGACCTCGAGGAAGCCGTGCTCGACCATGAAGTTGCGGATCGAGGCCACCGTCTTGCTGCGCGCGACGAAGCGCGCACGCGCCGCCTCGTCGGTCATCAGGTCGACGTAACGCTGGCGGTACTTCTGCTCCTGGTCGGTCATGCCGTGGAACTTGTCCGGCAGCGGCCGCAGGCTCTTGGTCAGCAGCCGCACGAGCGACGCCTTGACCGAGAGCTCGCCGGTCTTGGTGCGAAAGAGCGTGCCCTCGCAGGCGAGGATGTCGCCCAGATCCCAGTGCTTGAAGGCGTCGAGCTGCTCGGCACCGACGTTGTCGAGCGTGACGTAGAGCTGGATGCGGCCCGAGCCGTCCTGCAGCGTGCCGAAGCAGGCACGGCCCATCACGCGCTTGAGCATCAGCCGCCCGGCGACGGCGACGTGGACCGCTTGCGCCTCGAGTTCCTCGCCGCTCACCTGCGCGTGGCGGTGATGCAGGTCGGCCGCCTTGTGCGTGGGCCGAAAGTCGTTCGGGAACGCGACCCCCGCGCGCCGGATCGCCGCCAGCTTCGCGCGCCGCTCGGCGATGAGCTGGTTGTCGTCGGGTGGAGCAGAGACGCCGCTCGCGGCGGGCGTCGTTGAGGGCGGGGGATTGCTCATCGTCAGGGCCTTGAAGTCGGTCGAATTCTAGGTGTCGACCCGGAGTGGCCGCTTACAATTCGACGTTTCGCCGGCGTTGCCCGATGACCGCATGGCCGATCACTGCAGCTCGCCCGCTGCGCCTTGTCCAGCGTGGAGCTGCGCCGAACCCTCCCGAGCGCACCGGCAACGGAGCCCGATCGCGAAGGGATTTCCGCCTGCGGCGCGCAGGCTTGATCCACTGAACGCTTCCGGGCCATCGATGGACAGCGTTGCCCGCGGCACGCTCGTCAACCTGGCGACGCGGGTGCTCGGCGTGGCACTGATGCTGGCGATCACCGCGATCGTCGCGCGCATCGGCACCGAGGCCCAGGGCGCGTTCGCGCTCTTCACGAGCGTCGAGGGCGTGCTGCTGGCGCTGTGCTCGGGCCTGGGCATGGTGTTGGCGCGGCAGGTGTCGCGCAGCGAATCCTGGCCCCAGGCGCTTGCGGCCGCGGTGGTGCTGGCGGCGGCACTGCTGGGCGTGCTCGCAGGGCTGGCATTGCTGGCCCTGTCGCGCTGGGGACCACCGGCCTACCACTGGCTTTGGCTGCTGGCGTTGGCAGCGCCCCTGCTGCTGCAGACGCCCAACCTGCAGGGCCTGTGGCTGGGCGCGGGGCGCATGCTGCCGATGGCGCGGCTGTCTCTGGCGCCGCCGATGCTCGCGCTCCTTCTGATCGTCACGGTCGCGCTGCTGCAGCGCGTGCAACTGGCTGCGGTGCTGCTCGCCTGGGTGCTCGCCAAGTCGGTCGTTGCCGCGGGTCTTCTGATCTGGCTGTGGCGGAATGGGAGGCTTGCTGCTCCGGATCTTGCGGCATTGCGCGGCCACACGGGCTTCGTCGCCACGATCGGCATCACCAATCTCGTTGCGCTGCTGAACTACCGGGTCGGCCTCTTCATCGTCGAGCGGATGCTGGGCCTCTCGGCCACCGGCGTCTATTCGATCGCCATCGTCGTTGCCGAACTGCTGTGGTTCGTTTCGGGTTCGCTCACGCAAGCCGCGTACGGGCGCATCGGCCGGCCCGAGCGCGACGCGGCGGCGGCGCTCACGCTGCGCGTGATGCAGCTTGGCATCGCGGCGCTGATCCCGACCGCGCCGCTGCTCTGGCTTGCAGCCTGGCTGCTGGTGCCGCGCGTGCTCGGGCCGGCTTACGCGGGCAGCCTGTTGCCGCTGGCGCTGCTGCTGCCGGGCGTGCTGCTCTTCGGTGCGGCCGGCTCGCTCTCCGCCTGGTTCACCAATCAGCTCGGGCGACCGCAGGTGCCGGGGCAGGTGGCGATGCTCTCGCTGCTGCTCAACGCGGGGCTCGCGCTGCTGCTGGTGCCGCGCCTGGGCAGTGCGGGCGCCGCGCTGGCCGCAAGCCTCGCCTATGCCGTAAGCGTCGCCGTGCTCGCCTGGCGCTTCGCGCGCGAGGCTGGCTTGCCGCTCGCCACCCTGTGGCGGCCGAGCCCCGACTTGCACATGGACTTGCGCAGCGTAGCATCGCTGGCATCGCTGGCATCGCGGCTGGGTGGGGGAGGGCGGCGCTGATGCGCGAATGGCTGCAAGGCCGCTGGCGTGCCCTGTTCGGTCCGCGCATGCTCTATGGCTGGCGCCGCAGCGACGGCACCTGGCTGCCGCACACGCGCATCAGCAGCGCCACGCGCATCGAATCGCCCGACCGCCTCGAGATCGGCGATCACGTCTTCATCGGCCATTTCAACCTGATCGATGCCTCCGGCGGACTGCGCATCGACGAGGGCGTGCAGGTCACGACGCACTGCGCGCTGCTCACGCACAGCAGCCATCAGGCGCTGCGCCTGGCCGGTCGGGATTACTGGGGCAGCAGCGACCCGCCGGGCTTCATGCGCGCGGCAACGTGGATCGGCGCCTACAGCTTCATCGGGCCGCACTCGGTCGTGATGGCCGGCAGCCGCATCGGCCGCGGCGTGCTCGTCAAGGCCTACAGCTACGTCGCCGGCGAAGTGCCGGATTTCGCCATCGTCGCTGGCCAGCCGGCGCGGGTGGTAGGCGACACGCGCGAGCTGGACCGGCCCTGGCTCGACGCGCATCCCGAGGTGCGGCGGGCCTACGACGCCTGGGCTGCAGGGGACCTTGACCCGCTCGCGCCGGGGACGAAGACGCGCGCCGATGGCTGAGCCTCACCTGACCCTGCTCGGCGACGCGACCAGCCCGCACGTGCGTCGCTGGGCGGGTGAGATGCTGGCGCGGAACTGGCGCGTCTCGCTCGTCACCGCGCGGCCGGCGCCGATCGACGGGGTCGATCAGCGCGTGCTTGCACCGGTGCGTCGCTCGAGCGACTGGCTGTGGCGGCGCGGCGAGGCCGCGCGCGCCGTTGCCGCGCTTGCGCCCGACATCGTGCACGCGCACTACGTGACTTCCTACGGTTTCCTCGCCGCGTCGCAGGCGAATCGACCGCGAGTGATGACCGCCTGGGGCAGCGACCTGCTCGTGACGCCGCAGCAGAGTTCCTTGCTGCGCGCGCTCACGCGCTGGACCCTGCGCCGGGCCGACCTCGTGACCGGCGACGCGGAGGAGCTGCTTTCGATCAGCGCCGCGATGGCGCCGCGCGTACCGCGCGAGCTGCTGCACTGGGGTGTCGAGCTCGACCGCTTCGTTCCGGCCCCGCAGCCGCCGCCGGCAGCACCGTTCAGTGTCGTGAGCCTGCGCAGCTGGGAACCCAGCTATCGCATCGACGTCATCGTGCGCGCGGTCGCGGCGCTGGCCCGGGGGCGGCCGGTGGCGCTGCATCTGCTCGGCGGCGGCAGCGGCCAGGCGCAGCTCCGCGCCCTCGTCGACGCGCTGGGCCTTGCGGCTTGCACGCACTTCCACGGCCGCGTCGATGATGCGGCGATGATCGCGGTCATGCAGCGCAGCCACGTCAGCGTGTCGGTTCCGCAGAGCGACGCCACCTCGGTCTCGGTGCTCGAGAGCATGGCCTGCGGGCTGCCGGTGATCGCGAGCGACCTGCCGGCGAACCGCCGCTGGCTCGACGCCGATCCGTTGCAGATCGCAGCCGGCGATGATGCCGATGCGCTCACCTCGAACCTTGCAGCGAGGCTCGAGGCGCTGGCGGCGGATCCGGCGCGCGCGGCGCGTATTGCCGCGGCACAGCTCGAGCGCATCCGTCGCGAGGGCAGCCGCACCGCGCAGATGGACCGCATGGATGCGCTCTATCGCGAGCTGCTGGAGCGGCGGCGATGACCTGCATCAGCATCATCGTGCCGTGTCGCAACGAGCGGGCGTACGTCGATGCCTTCCTGGATTCGGTGTTCGCGCAGCAGTTGGAACCCGGCGACACGCTGCAGCTCGTCGTGGCCGACGGCGCGAGCGACGACGGCACGCGGGAGCGCCTCTCCGAGCGCGCGGCCGCGGACCGGCGGCTGCTCGTCATCGACAACCCGGGGCGCATCGTCTCCACCGGGTTGAACCGCGCGGTCGCGCGGGCGGAGGGCGAGGTCATCGTGCGCATGGACGTGCACACCGTCTACGCCGAGGACTACGTGCGCCAGTGCGTGCGGGTGCTCGCCGCCACCGGAGCCACCTGCGTCGGCGGGCCCTGGATGCCGCAGGCCAGCGCCGGGCGCGCGCGTGCGATCGGCCGTGCGATCGCGCGCGCCTTCGCCAGCGGCTTCGGCTCGGGCGGCGCAGCCTCGCGTCGCGTCGAGTTCGAGGGCGAAGTCGATACCGTTTACCTCGGCGCCTGGCGACGCGCCGAGCTGCTGCGCCTGGGCGGCTTCGACGAAGCACTGGTGCGCAACCAGGACGACGAACTCAATCTGCGCATCCGCCGCAGCGGCGGGCGGGTCTGGCAGAGCCCGACGATCAGGAGCTGGTACACGCCGCGCGCCTCCTTCACCGCGCTGGCGAGGCAGTTCTGGCAGTACGGCTACTGGAAGCTTGCCGTGATCCGCAAGCACCGTCTTCCGGCCTCTGCGCGCCACCTGATGCCTTTTGGCTTCATCGCGCTGGCCGCCTTGCTTGCGGTATGGGGGCTGGCCTGGCGCCCCGCGTGGAGCGCGCTGGCGGCGTTGATCGCGGTCTACGCCGGCATGGCGCTGGGCAGCGCGGCGCGGCTGGCGCCGCCCTGGCGGGAGCCGGGTCAATGGCTCGCCATCGGCTGGGCATACGCCTGCATGCATTTCTCCTACGGCCTGGGTTTCGCGCGCGGCATCTGGGACGCCTGGCGCGGGCGTTTCGGCCAGGGCGAAGGGAGCACGCGGCTGACGCGGTGAGGGCGCCTTGCCGATGGGAGTGAACGACGAACCCGAGGCCGTCGCCGCGCGCTACGCCCGCCGCCGTGCGGCCGATGCGCGCTACGACCCGCTGCGCCCTGAAGTCCAGTACGCGCTGCAGGAACGCCAGCGCGCGCTGCGGATGCTGCTGGCGCGCGCGGGCATCCGCTCGGTGGAAAACCTGCGCCTGACCGAAGTCGGCTGCGGCAGCGGCGGCAACCTGCTCGAACTCTTGCAACTGGGCTTCGCGCCGCAGCACCTGCAGGGCATCGAGCTGCTGCCCGAGCGCGCGCGGCAGGCACGCGCGCGCCTGCCCGCGGCGCTGCGCCTGATCGAAGGCGACGCGACGCAGGCCGACATCGCGCCGGGCAGCCAGCACCTCGTGCTGCAGGCCACCGTCTTCTCCTCGCTGCTCGACGACGCCTTCCAGCAGCGCCTGGCCGACGCGATGTGGCGCTGGCTTGCGCCCGGCGGCGCCATCCTCTGGTACGACTTCACCGTCGACAACCCGCGCAACCCCGACGTGCGCGGCGTGCCGCTCTCGCGCGTGCGAGAGCTCTTCCCGCAAGGCCGCCTGGACGCCCGCCGCGTCACGCTCGCCCCGCCGCTGGCCCGCGCCGCCGCACGCCTGCACCCGCGTCTGCTGCCACTGCTGAACGCCCTGCCGCTGCTGCGCACGCATGTGCTGGTGAGGATCGACAAGGGGTAGACCCATCGAAAGGCATGGGGGTCAATGGCACGTGCTCCGGCCGCCGGGGACGGCTGCGGGGCATAAGATCCGGGCATCACAAGCGATGACTCTTCCCTTCCTCCCCTTCGCCCTGCCCGAGATCGGTGAAGCCGAGATCGCCGAGGTCGTCGACACGCTGCGCTCGGGCTGGATCACCACCGGCCCCAAGGCGCGGCGCTTCGAGGCGGATTTCGGCGCCTTCCTCGGCGACCCGGAGTTGCAGGCGATTGCCGTCAACTCGGCCACCGCGGGGCTGCACCTGGCGCTCGAAGGCCTGGGTATAGGCCCCGGCGACGAGGTCATCACGACCACGCACACCTTCACCGCGACCGCCGAAGTCGTGAGCTACCTGGGGGCCGACGTCAGGCTGATCGACATCGACCCGGCGACGCTGTGCCTGGATCTGGAGCAGCTCGAGGCGGCCATCGGGCCGCGCAGCAAGGCGATCATCCCGGTGCACTACGGCGGCCTTGCGGTGGACATGCTCGCCGTGCTGCGGCTGGCGCGGGCGCATGGTCTGGCCGTCGTCGAGGATGCCGCGCACGCGCTGCCGAGCACGCATGGCGGGCGGCTCGTCGGGACCTTCGATTCGGACGCCACCGTCTTCAGCTTCTACGCCAACAAGACCATGACGACCGGCGAGGGCGGCATGCTGGTCACGCGCGATGCCCGGCTGGCCGAGCGCGCGCGCGTGATGCGCCTGCACGGCATCAGCCGCGACGCCTTCGACCGCTTCACCGCCAAGGTGCCCAGCTGGGCCTACGAGATCGTTGCGCCGGGCTTCAAGTACAACCTGACCGACATCGCCGCGGCGCTGGGCCTCCACCAGCTGCAGCGCGTGCGCGCCTTCCAGCAGCGCCGCGCCGAGATCGCCGCGCGCTACGACGCCGGTTTCGCCGGCCTGCCCATCGTGCTGCCGCCTCAGCCCGCGGCGGGTGACCTGCACGCCTGGCATCTGTACGCGATCCGCCTGGCGGACGACGCCGGCATCGCGCGCGACCGCTTCATCGAGGCGCTCTTCGAGCGCGGCATCGGCTGCAGCGTGCACTACATCCCGCTGCACCTGCACCCCTACTGGCGCGAGCGCTACGGGCTGCGTCCCGAGCAGTTTCCGCAGAGTCAGCGCGCCTATGAACGACTGGTCAGCCTGCCGATCTACACGCGCATGAGCGACGCCGACGTCGAGCGCGTCGTCGACGCGGTGCGGGCGGTGCTGAGGGGCTGAGCGGCTGAACGGCACAATGCCGCCACCGGAGGTGACGACCATGGCCCTGGCGCAGCAGCGGATGAACTTGGCGGACTATCTGGCCTGGGAGAACCAGCAACCGGAGAAGAACGAGTTCTATCGCGGCGAGATATTTGCCATGGTGGGCGCGCGTCGAGCACATGGCCGAGTCGTCCTGAACCTCGCGCATCGTCTGATGCAGCAGCTCGAAGGTTCACCCTGCCAGGTCTTCTCCGAAGGCATGAAGCTGCAGATCGAGGACGACGCCGTCTTCTATCCCGACCTGATGGTCACCTGCGACAAGGCCGACCTCGCCACCGAAATGATCTTCCGCGCGCCGACGCTCGTCGTCGAAGTGCTCTCGCCGTCGACGCAGGCCTTCGATCGTGGCCTCAAGTTCGCTGCCTACCGCCGCCTGCCCTCGCTGCGCGAGTACATCCTCGTCGACCCCGACGCGCGCAGCGTCGAAGGCTTTCGTCGCAACGACGAGAACCTCTGGGTGCTGCACGACATGAGCGATGCTCCGGAGCTGGAGCTGGCGAGCCTCGGCTGCAGCGTGCCGCTCGCGCAGGTCTTCGACGGCGTCGATCCGCCGGCGGGCTGATCCGTCTCCCGTGCGCCCCGGCATGCCCAAGCGCGCCTTCGACCTGCTCGGCGCGGCGCTGGCCCTCGTGCTGCTCTCACCCTTGCTGCTGCTGCTGGCGCTCATCATCCGGCTCGATTCGCCCGGGCCGGTGTTCTTCCGCCAGGAGCGCGTCGGCCGCTTCGGGCGGCCGTTTCGCATCCACAAGTTCCGCACGATGGTGAGCGACGCACCGGCGCTCGGCCCGCCGCTCACCGTCGGCGCCGACGCGCGTATCACGCGAAGCGGCCGCTGGCTGCGGCGCACGCGGCTCGACGAGCTGCCGCAGCTCATCGACGTGCTGCGCGGCGACATGAGCCTGGTCGGCCCGCGCCCCGAAGTGCCGGGCTACGTGCAGCATTACCCGCCGGCGCTGCGCGAGCGGGCGCTTGCCGTGCGGCCGGGCATCACCGATCTCTCGTCGCTCGAAAACCTCGACGAAGCGGCGCGCCTGGCTGCTGCTGCCGATCCCGAGCGCGAATACATCCAGCACATCCTGCCGATCAAGCTTGCAACAGCCGTCGATTACGCCGAGCACGCGACGCTCTGGAGCGACCTTTGCGTCATCGCGCGCACGCTGGGGGTGCTGCTCGGCCTGGGCAAGAGACACGACAAGAGACACGACGCATGACGGCCACGGCATCGACCACGATCTGGCACCGGCTGGACGCCTGGCTCGCGCGCCTGCGGCCGCACCGCGTGCTGCTGTCGCTGCTGCTCGACGCGATCGTCGTCGTGCTCGCCTGGAACGTCACCTATCTGTTTCGCCTGGGCTTCGAGCGCTGGCTGAGCGCGCGCCCGGACTACGACAGCGCGGTGCTCGCCGGGATCGTGCTGCTCTATCTGATCGCGCTCGGTGCGCTGCGCCTGCCCACGAGCCTGTGGCGCTTCGCCGGCTTTGCCGAGGTGCGGCGCCTGACCATCGCCTGCCTCGTCGTCGGCACGCTCGCGGCGGCGATGGTGATGGGCCTGGGCCTGCGGGCGGTGCCGCGTGCGGTGCTGGCGCTGCATCCCATCGTCACGCTGATGGGCCTGGTCCTTGCGCGCATCGTCTACCGCATGCTGTGGGAGCAGGTGCGCGTGCACACGGCCGGCGAGCTCACAGCGGCGCGCCGCGCGATCGTGATGGGCGCGGGCGCGGCGGCGCGCATGATGCTGGCCGGCATCCACGAACAGGGATGGACGGTGCTGGGCCTGCTCGATGACGATCCGGCCAAGCAGGGCGCGCGCATCGGCGACGTTCGGGTGCTGGGCCCGCTCTCCGCGGTTGCGGACCCGGCCCTGCGCGCCAGGGCCACGCATGTGATCGTCGCGCTGCCCTCGGCGACCGCCGAGCAGCGTCGCCGCGCGCTGGAACTGGCCACCGACACCGGCCTGCCGGTGCTCACCGTGCCGACGATCGAGGAGCTGCGCGAAGGGCGCAGCCTCGAGCGCCTGCGCCGCATCGAGCCCGAGGACCTGCTCGGCCGCGCGCCGGTGCAGCTCGACGAAGCCGGCATCGGCGAGATCCTGTGCGGCGCCACGGTGCTCGTCACCGGCGCCGGCGGCAGCATCGGCAGCGAGCTCTCCCGCCAGCTCGTGCGCTACGCGCCTGCTCGTCTGGTGCTGGTCGAATTGAGCGAGTTCAACCTCTACACGATCGAGCAGGAGCTCTCGGCCAACCACCCCGGGGTCGAGCTCGTGCGCCTGATCGGCGACGTGCGCGACCTGGCGCAGATGCGCCAGATCTTCATTCGCTGGCGCCCGCAGCTCGTGCTGCACGCCGCCGCCTACAAGCACGTGCCGCTGA
>JAIXKN010000027.1:35762-74203 GCA_026932425.1 Burkholderiales bacterium | reverse complement strand
GGTCGACGTCTCGATGAACGGCATCGAGCTGCAGGACCGCGAGTTCTTCGCCGCGATCCGCGAAGGGCGCGAACCCAACGCCAGCGTCGCGCAGGTGCTGCCCTGCTACGAGGTGCTGCACGCGCTCGAGCAGCAGCTCGCGGACTGAGAT
This sequence comes from Burkholderiales bacterium, assembly GCA_026932425.1. GTDB lineage: Bacteria > Pseudomonadota > Gammaproteobacteria > Burkholderiales > Burkholderiaceae_C > Rubrivivax. Next base: position 74,052 of record JAIXKN010000027.1, on the reverse strand, counting down.
TCCGCCGCGCATGAGGCCTCGCGCATTGGCGGGCCGCCGGGTGACGCCCATCGGCCTGGGCTGCATGAACCTGAGCCACGCCTACGGCGCGCCGCCAAGCGCAGCCGAGGGCGAGGCGCTGCTGCGCCGCGCAATCGAGCTCGGCGTCGACTGCTTCGACACCGCGGCACTCTACGGCGGTGGCGCGAACGAGGAGCTCGTCGGCCGCATGCTCGCGCCGGTGCGCGACCGGATCACGCTCTGCAGCAAGGGCGGCCTCGCGATGGAGCCGCAGCCCGAGGGCACGAAGAAGCGCACCGTCGACGGCCGGCCCGAGGCGCTGCGCCGGCACGTGGACGCGAGCCTCGCGCGCCTGCGCACCGATCGCATCGACCTCTACTATCTGCACCGCTGGGACAAGTCGGTGCCGATCGAGGACTCGGTCGGCGAGCTCGGCCGCCTGGTGGCTGCCGGCAAGCTCGGCGCGATCGGTTTGTCCGAAGTCTCGGCCGCGACACTCAAGCGTGCACACGCGGTGCACCCGATCGCCGCGGTGCAGACCGAGTACTCGCTGTGGACGCGCAACCCCGAGATCGGCGTGCTCGATGCCTGCCGCGAGCTGGGGGCCGCGTTCGTCGCCTTCAGCCCGCTTGCGCGCAGCTTTCTCACGAACACGCTGCACGACGTCTCGACGCTGCACCCGGGCGACATCCGCCGCAACATGCCGCGCTTCGCGCCCGCGACCTACGCCGCCAACCTCGAGCTCCTGCCGTCCTTCGTTGCGCTCGCCGCAGAGCTCGGCTGCACGCCGGCGCAGCTGGCGCTGGCCTGGGTGCTGGCGCAAGGCGAGCACATCGTCGCGATCCCGGGGACGACGAATCCGGAGCACCTCGAGGAGAACATGGGCGCCCTGAACGTGCGCCTCGAGCCGGAGCATCTGCGCCGGCTGGACGCGATGATCAACCACGAGCGCGTGGCCGGCCCACGCTACAGCGCGGCGTCGCAGGCCGACGTCGACACCGAGGTCTTTCCCGACGGGCGTTGAACGCGCTGTCGTGCCGGCAGCGTTGGCCGCCTGGACCGAAACGGTCCGATCTCAGGCGGGCCCGGTCGCAACAGGCGCGCCGGAATTGCTCCACTCGCTCCAGCTCCCCGGGTAAAGCGCCGCCCCCGAGAGCCCGGCGATCTCGAGCGCCAGCAGGTTGTGGCAGGCCGTGACGCCGCTGCCGCAGGACGTCACGAGCTGGTCGGGAGCGCGGCCGTCGGTCAAGGCATCGAACTCGGCCTTGAGCTGTGAGCCAGGCTTGAAGCGGCCGCTGGCGTCGAGGTTGTCGCGAAAGACGCGGTTGCGCGCGCCCGGAATGTGACCCCGGATCTGCTCGAACGGATCGGACTCACCGATGAAGCGCTCGTGCGAGCGCGCGTCCAGCACCAGCAGCGGGCCGCCGTCCAGGTTCGCCAGCAAGGCCTGCCGGTCGACCGTCTTCACGAGCGACGGCTTGAGCTGGATATCACCGCACAGCGGCGTGGTGCGTGCGCCCTTTTCCAGCGGCAGGCCCGCCGCCGTCCAGGCCGCCAAGCCGCCGTCGAGGACGGCGACCTTCTCATGACCGATCCAGCGCAGCATCCACCAGGCTCGTGCTGCGCAGGCGTTCGCCGAGTTGTCGTAGCAAACCACCTGCGTGCTGGCGCACACCCCCTGTGCCGCCATCGCAATCGCGAAGGCTGCCGGGTAGGGCAAGGGATGCCGCCCGTTGTGGCCGTTCGGAGGGCCGCTGAGATCGCGCTCCAGATCCAGGTACTGCGCCCACGGTACGTGCGCCTCCAGGTATTGCTGGTGCCCGGCACCGGGGTTCGTCAGTTCGAAACTGCAATCGAAGACGATGGTGCGGCGAGGGCGCGCGTTCAGCAGCGCGTCCAGTTCGGCGGCCTGGATCAGGGTGCGGTAGTCCATGCGGCGCATTCTCGCGCAGCAGCGCCCGCTTCGCGGATGCACCTTCAGGCGTCGGCCAGCGCCTGCGCGCGCGCCAGGCAGCGCGCATAGCGCTCGTCGACGCGCCGCGCGAACCACTCGGTGGTGAGCTTGCGCGTGAACTTCGGGCTCTCGAGCGCGATCTGCGGCAGCACCGCGCGCGGCAGCGCGCGGCGGTCGAGCTTCTCGGCGTATTCGAAGACGCGACGGTAGAGCTCGCTGCGCTCGAAGCCGGGTTCGTCGCCGCGCGCGAGCTCGCGCCGGATCTTCGCCTCGTCCATCCCGAGCCGCCCGGCAAGCGTGTACGCGGCGCGCTCGGTCTCGCCGACGCGCTTGCTTGCCGCAGGCGGCAGCAAGTCGCCGTCGAGCGCCAGCGGCAGACCCGAGGCCGTGGCCAAGGCCTGCTGAAAGGCCGCGTTGCGGCTGGCCCAGCGCCCGGCGTTGAAGTCGGCGAAGCGGTAGATCATCTGCTCGTAGGGCGCGGCGTAATCGAGCAGGTGGGCGGTGCCGAAATACAGCCCGCCGCGCCGCGTGAAGACCTCGGCGCGGATGCTGTCCTTGACCTCGTAGGGATAGCGCCGCTGCTGCGCCTGCGCCTGCGCAAACGCCACACCCACCTGCATCGGCCCGCCGGTGCGCACCGGGTTGCGATCGGCGAGCAGCGTGCGCACCAGCGGCACCTGGTCGACGAATTCCTCGTAGAGCTCGCTCAGCTCACGCTCGGTCCTCACCGCCTCCAGGCGCTCGGCGTAACTGCGTCCGTCGCGCGACGACAGCGCCAGCGCCGCGCGCACCGCGATCTGCGGGATGCCGATCTGCTCGGCCCGGCGGTCGATCTCCCTGCGCGCGATCGCCGCGAGCCCGGGCACCACCGGGTCGGCCTGGTAACCCGACTCCTGCTCGGTCACCGCCAGCACCGCGCACAGGTTCTGCGGCGTGGACGGCAGCTCCAGCGCCGAGAGCGCGGCGTGCACATCCGCCGCCCAGCCGGGCCGGTCGCGCACGCGCTCGGGCAGCAGTTGCACGACGACCGCCTTCGCCTCGGTGGGGCCGAGACCGGCGGGCTCGGACAAGGGGCCCGGGGCACTGCAGGCCGCCAGCAGCAGCGCGCCCGCTGCCGGGAGCAGCGTCCATGCGCGCGGTGAGCGCGAAAGGACGGGGCGGAAAACCTTGCGCATCAGCGCATTGTCACTGCGTGTCACTGCGGCCTGTGCTCGCCGGCCTCTCCCTAGCCTGAACGACACATCAAGCAAGCCGATGCGTCAGACTCCACCCTGTCGCAGACCTCGCATAGGACATAGGAGCTTGCACCATGATCGAGCTGCTGGTTCGCAACGTCCAGGGCGCCGATGTCGCAGCACTGCGCAAGGCGCTGGTGCGCGAGCTCGGCGCGGATGCCGCGCTCTTCAGCGAGCTCGCCGACGACGACGTGCTCGACGCCGCGGCCGAGGCGGCGGCACGGCGCTGGCAGGCGGGCGTCGGGCTGGTCGCCGATGGCATCGTCGGTCCGCGCTGCCAGCAGCTGCTGGGCCTGCGCAGCGAACGCCCGATGGCGGTGCGCTTAAGCCTCTCGACGGTGCGAAGCCTCTTCCCCGCGACCAAGCCGGCCAACATCGACCGCTACCTGCCCTACGTCTCGGCGGCGCTGCAGGCGGTCGGCCTGACCGACCGGCCAATGATCTGCGCGGCACTCGGGACGATCCGCGCCGAGAGCGAGGGCTTCGTCCCGATCTCGGAGATGCCCTCGATCTTCAACACCAAGGCAGGACTCGGGCCGTTCAGCGCCTACGAGGGCCGCGCCGACATCGGCAACACGAAGCCGGGCGACGGCCCGCTCTTCAAGGGCCGCGGTTTCGTGCAGCTCACCGGCCGATCCAACTACGCGCGCTACGGCCAGCGCCTGGGCATCGACCTGGCGGCCAACCCGGACCTCGCGAACGCGCCGGAGGTGGCGGCACTGCTGCTGGCGCATTTCCTCGCCGACAAGGCCGACGCGATGCGCGCAGCGATCGATGCGGGCGATTTCGCGCGGGCGCGCAAGCTGGTCAACGGCGGGCGTCACGGCCTGGACCGCTTCCGCGATGTGTTCGTACGCGCGGACCAGGTCTGGCCACCGGCCGGCGCGCCCATGGCCGCGCCCATGGCCGCGCCGGTGGCCGTGCCGCGCGCAGCCGCGGGGGCGCGTCCGCGCCGCCGCGCTGCCGCGGCGCCGATCGTGGGCGCCGCGCCGGCACCCGCGCCGGCACATCCGCCGCTGACCGCGCGCAAGGATCCGATCGACCTGCGCGACCGCCCCTACCAGCCGCCGGCAGCGAGCCTGTATCCGGTCTTTCCGTTCGACGAGGACGTGAAGGCTCTGCTGCCGCGCTACACGCGCGCCGGGCTGATCCTCGATCAGGGGCAGGAAGGCGCGTGCACCGGGTTCGGTCTTGCTTGCGTCGTCAACTATCTGCGCTGGCGCAAGGCCGACTGCCCCGACCGTTTCGAGTCGGTGAGCCCGCGCATGCTCTATAACTTCGCGCGGCGCTACGACGAGTACAACGGCGAGGACTACGAAGGCTCGAGCTGCCGCGGCGCGCTCAAGGGCTGGTTCCATCGCGGCGTCTGCCTCGAGTCGGACTGGCCTTATGGGGACCCGTCGCTGCGCCCGCGCTACGGCTGGGCACAGCGCGCCACCGAGAACCCGCTGGGCGTCTACTACCGCATCGAGCTGCGTTCGATCACCGACCTGCAGGCCGCGATCCAGGACGTGGGCGCGGTCTACGTCTCGGCCTTCACCCACGACGGCTGGACGCGGCTGCCGGCACGCACGCGCGTGCCGCGCGGGCACGACGAGCTGCCGGTCATCCCCTTCGACGGGCGCCCCTCGCAGACCAACGGGCACGCGTTCGCGCTCGTCGGCTTCAACCGCCAGGGTTTCGTCGTTCAGAACAGCTGGGGCAGCGGCTGGGGACTCGGCGGTTTCGCGGTGCTGAGCTACGCCGACTGGCTGGCCAACGGCATGGACGCCTGGGTGGCGACGCTGGGTGTTCCCGGTGTCGTCGTCGGCCGCCTGCTGGAGACGGGCGCAACGGCCGCCGCTGCGCCGCGCGCGGCCGGGGCCGACACGCGGCTGTGGTGGGACTCGCAGCAGGCCTACCGCCACAGCGTCGTGCTCGGCCACGATGGCCGGGTCGACCGCTATCTCGCCGAGGACGAGGTCACGCGCACGCTGCTGCACCAGGTCGCCGACCTGCCCGACGCCTGGTTCCGTGCCCAGGGCGGCAACGGCGCCAAGCGCCTCGTCATCTACGCGCACGGCGGGCTCAACAGCGAGGACGACGCGATCACCCGCGCGCGCGCGATGGGGCGGCACTTCGTCGCCAACGGCTGCTACCCGCTGTTCATCGTCTGGAAGACCGGCCTGCGCGAGACGATCTGCAATCTGCTCGAGGACGCGTGGCGCAAGAAGCCGACCCCCGCCGCCGGCGTTGGTGAGTGGATCAGCGAACGCACCGACGTGCTGATCGAGAAGACGATCGGTCGGCCGATGGCGCGGCCGGTGTGGAGCGAGATGAAGGAGAACGCCGCCTTCGACTTCGACTCCGGCCGCGGCGGCGACCTGCTGATCACCGCGCTGCGCAAGCTCGCCGAGACCTGGGGCGACGCGCTCGAAGTCCACCTGGTCGGGCATTCGGCCGGCTCCATCCTGCTCGGCCACCTGCTCACCGCGATGGCGGCGCGCCAGTCACAGAGCCTCGTGAAGTCGGCGCACCTCTACGCGCCGGCGTGCTCGGTGGCCTTTGCCAACCGCCACTACGCAACGCAGCCCGAGCTGATGAAGCGGCTCTACATCGACATGCTCTCGGACCGGCTCGAGCGCGCCGACCAGGTGGCGACCATCTACCGCAAGTCGCTGCTCTACCTCGTCTCGAACGCGCTCGAGATCGACCTGCGCACGCCGCTGCTGGGCATGGCGCGGGTGCTGGACCTGGACTACGGCGGCTGGGACGGCACCTCGGCCACCGGCGAGGCGCTGCGCGCCTGGCGCAGCGCGGCGTCGGCCGCGGGACTCGGCGGCGGCAAGGGCAGCAGCCGCCTGCAGATCCTCGACGACGACCAGGTGCTCGTCTGCCGCAGCCCGGAGCGCCGCATCGACGCGGCGCATGGAAGCTTCGACAACGACCTGGCCGTGTTCACGCGCACGCTCGAGCGCATCACCGGCGCTGCACTCGCGGCACCGGTCGACGACTTGCGGGGGTTCTGATCGGGCCGCTGCACGATGGGCTGCAGGCCCAGTGAAGACGTACCAGTGCCGGTCAGTATGCCGCCAGCTGCAACGCGATCGCTGCAGCCGGTGCGGTTTCCCTCGCAAGCTGGCGCTTGCAGTCGTACTTGTGCGCAGCACCCGGCTCGGCCCGAACGCACCCGCGGGCAATCAGGGCGCGCTGGGAATCGGACTCCAGGAACACCATCAACGTCGAGAGGACGATGGTCGATGACGCCACCAACGCGGCGGCCGCGGCGCAGAAGCGCTGACGTCGGTTCAAGAGGACCAGTTCGGACATGGCATTTCCCCTTTTGTCTCCCCGGCAATCGGCCGCATGCCGGGCGCCGTTGCCGATCCGGTGTCGCGAGCGGCATGCATCCGGGTTCCACCATCTTGAAAGGTCAGATCGCGTCTTTCGTCATCGAGTTGAAGGAATGTCGATCGCGTTCACCGGCATGTTCGTCGGCACGTTCGCCTTGGCGCAGAGTGCGGGATGCTCTCTCGCCATCGGCACTGCACGCTCCCACGCAAAAGCTTCTTCCCGGCACGGGACGCTGCAGAGCGCGGCCACCATCGGCGGCAGCTCGGCCAATCGGACCAGCAGACCGGTCACGCTCGATCGACCCAGCTTGTCACGCAAGGCGGCGATCTGCGTCCGCACCGTCGTCTCGGAGACACCACGATCGCGCGCAAGCGCCGATGCTCGCTGCCCACGACGCAAGCCCGCAAGCACCTCGCGTTCGGCCAGGCTCAGGCCGTAGTCGCGTGCCAAGCACTCGATCGCGAGTGCGTTGTCCTCGGCTCGGCGGCCCAGAATCACCACAGCGCACACGCCGCCGGCCTCTTCGTCGACAACCGGAATCACAGCCGCCACCCTCTCGCAGACTTCGCCGCGCAGCGTGATCAGTTCACGGCGGCCCTTCTCGCAGGCGTTGCGCACGGCGCTCGCCAGCCGTGACCCGGGACAGTGCAGTCGCCCGTCCTGCATCGACCCCAGGCACTCCGAGCCCAGCCGCTGACGTGCACTCCGGTTCGCGAAGCGAAGCGTCAGATCGGCATTGCAGAGGAAAACCGCGTAGTCGATCTCGTCGACGAGTGCGCGCATCACGCTCGTCGAGAGGAAAGTCGTGCGGGGGTCGAAGCGCTGGCGGACCGCATCGTCCGTGTGAACGATCGCGGAACAGGTCGAATCAAGCATGGCAACGTTCTCCTCATTGGCTTGTCGGAGCGCCGGGACACGGCCGGCATCTCGGTGACAGGCAATGTCCACTCGATGAGTGACGCGGTCGATTCCACCGTGGGCCTAGCCGCTCGCCGCATCCTTCCTAGTCCGCCGGACTAGGACCAAGGTTGAGGCCGCGCCCAACGATCGACTGCTGACACCGGCCGCGCCCAGTGATACGGTTGCGTGACCCAGCAAAAGCACCCCCAGGTCCGGGCTGCGCCCAGCCCGCCCCTCGTGGGGGTCAAGCAAAGTGGCAGAGCCACATTTGCTCGAGAGCGTGTGCGGCCATGCCGGAGAGACAACCATGCAGGTGCTGCTCGTCGATGACCATGCCGTGGTGTGGAGCGGAATACGCGGAGTTGTCGAACGCCTGGCGCAGCTGCACCGTCCCGGCGAGCCCTTCGGCTGGCATTGCGCCAGCGACATCGCACAGGCGCGCGAACTCGACATCGACACGCCCGACCTGATCCTGCTCGACTACCACCTGCCTGGCATCAGCGGCATCGACGCACTGCACGCGATGCGTGAGACTTTCGAGGAGCCGCCGATCGTCGTCATTTCCGGCGACCAGCGCAGCGAGGCCATCCGTCGCACCATCGAGGCCGGTGCGGCCGGCTACATCCCCAAGGCGATGCCCGAAGCGGAGATGGTCGCCGCGCTGGGCGTCGTGATGGCGCATGGCGTCTATTTGCCGCCGATCGCCCTTCTGGATGCCGAGGTCGATGCGACCGTCGGGGATGCCCCGCTCTCGAACGGGGCGCTCGAAGCTTTCATCGCAGCCGAACTCTCACCACGGCAGCGCGAAGTGTTCGCCCGCGCACTTCGAGGCAAACCCAACAAGGTGATCGCACGCGAGCTCGGCATCGCCGAAGGCACGGTGAAGGTTCATCTGGCGATGGTCTACCGCGCCCTGGGTGTGCGCAATCGCACCGAGGCGATGTATCGCGTACTCTCCGCCGACGCCCTCGAGTCGATTTCGCGGCTATGAACTCGCGCGGCCGGGTCGGCGTCGAGCCCGCATCGACGATGTTCGAGAGGCATGCCGGCAACGCACGGGCGGAAAGTCGGCCCGACGTGGAAGCAGGCGGCGACAAGACCGCCACCGGAGAAGCGGGCGGAGGATCGGCGGCGCCCGATGTCGATCTGGATCGGCGTCGCCTGGCGGTTGTCGCAGCGCAGGCCAACTCCTTGCGCTGGCAGATCGTTGCGACCGCCTTGGTCGTCGCTTCGGTGTTGTGGCGGCTCGTGCCGACACCGCTGCTGGCGGGCTGGTTCGTGCTGGTATTCGGGGTCCGCGAACTGCGGGCCCGGCAGCTTCGGGTTCTGGCCAAGGACGAGAACTCGCCACCCGAGCCCCTGCTCCACCAGGTCGTTCTCTGGAACGTGGCGCTGGGCGCAGTCAACGGCGCTGCCGCGCTGTTCCTGAGCTGGCTGGACACGAGCTACGCAGCGGTGCTGACGATGATTCTGGTCTCCTGGGCCGCTGGCGCGGTCGCCACCAGCGCCCCGCTGCTGCGCGCCTATGTTGCCTATTCGGCCTGCGTCTTCGCACCGCTCATATCGATGTGGCTGCTGCGCGGCTCTTCACTCGGGGTCGGCGTGGCCATGCTGATCGCGATGTTTGCTGGGGTGCAGTACCGCTTCGCCAAGCAGAACGCCATCGTCTTCGAGGAATCCTTCCGCATCCGTCGCGAGAACGACAAGCTGCTGCAGGAACTGGCCGCGGCCCGCGACGCCGCCGAGGCCGCCAACCTGGCCAAGAGCCGATTCCTGGCGATTGCCAGCCATGACCTGCGCCAACCGCTGCACGCGCTGACCCTGCACAGCAGCCTGCTGGCGATGGAGCCCGGAGCAAGCGATGCCGCCGCGATCGCGCAGGAGATCTCGACGTCGATCGACGCGCTGGGCCGGCTGCTCGATTCGCTGCTCGACATCTCCAAGCTCGACGCCGGTGCCGTCGTCGCCGCACCGCGTCCGATCCGTCTGCAGCGCCTGCTGGCGCTGCTCGCGCAGTCGCACAGCCCGCACGCGCGGGCCAAGGGCATTGCGCTGCGCTTCGAGTGTCCGCCCGAGGTCGTCGTCGAAACCGATCCACAGCTGCTCGAACGCCTGCTGCGCAATCTGCTCGACAACGCGATCAAGTACACCACCCAGGGGGAAATCTCGGTCACCGTCGAAGGAAGCGACCCGCTCGAGATCGAGGTGCGCGACACGGGCCGCGGCATCCCTCGAGAGATGCAGCAGCGGGTGTTCGAGGAGTTCTTCCAGGTGAATACGAGCGACCAGGCGCGCGGTCTAGGGCTGGGTCTTGCGATCGTGCAGCGACTCGTCCGCATCCTAGACCTGCCGATGTCCCTGAGCTCGGAACCGGGCCAGGGCACGCGTGTGCGGCTGCGCATCGCGCGGGGCCGCACACCCGCACCCGCGCCACAGCACCACGACATCGGATCGGGCGCATTGGCTGGCCGACGCGTGCTGCTGGTCGACGACGATGCCTCGCCACGCCGTGCCATGCGGCGCGTCCTCGACCGCATGGGCTGCGAGACCAGCGAGGCGTCGAGCGCCGACGAAGCCATCGCCGCCGCGTCGACGAATCCCCCGGACATCGTTCTTGCCGACTTCCGCCTCGGCGAGGGAGAAGATGGCATCGAGCTGATCCGTCGCCTGCGTCGGATGCAGCCGACCTTGCCTGCCCTGCTCCTGAGTGGCGATACCGATACGCCGCTGCTGCACGCCGCCGACGCCGCCGCGCTGCCGCTGCTGCACAAGCCGGTCTCGCTGGTCCAGCTGCACGCCGCGATCTGCACCGCACTCGAGGAGCCGCAACACGCGGCAAGCACGCGGGAGGTTCGATGAGTCAGCATTCACAGGTCTGGTTGTCGCAGGGCGCCGAAGTCCTGGCACGACGCGTCAGCGAGAACGCGAACGGCTGTGTCGATTGCGATGTCCTGATCGTCGGCAGCGGCTACGGCGGGTCCGTCGCCGCCACGCGCCTGGCGGGCTGGACGATCGACGACCCGACGGCTCGGGACGGGCGCCGTCCCTTGCGCGTCTGGGTGCTCGAACGCGGCAGCGAGCATGTTCCCGGCAGCTTCCCGTCGCGCCTGGGGGATCTCCCCGGCGAAGTCCGCTACAGCCGCCAGGACGGGATGCCGCCGCGCGGCCGGCCCGATGGCTTGTTCGACCTGCGGCTCGGGCCCCAGGTCAACGTCGTCCTCGGCAACGGGCTGGGCGGCGGCTCGCTGATCAACGCCGGCGTGATGGTGCGGCCGGACGCAAAGGTGTTCGAGAAAGGATGGCCCGGCGCGATCACCTTGGCTGAGCTGGCGCCGTACTACGCGAAGGCCTCCGGGATGCTCGCGCCCGAGACACTGGCACCGGGCGTCACGCTGCCGAAGCTGCAGGCGCTGCAAGCCCTGGCCCAGAAGGCCGGCAAGACGATGGAGCGCGCGCCGATCGCCGTGCACTTCGGGGCCGAGTCGATGAACGCCCAGGGCGTCACGATGCAGACCTGCCAGTTCGCGGGTGACTGCGTCACCGGCTGCAACCAGGGCGCGAAGAAGACGCTCGACACCAACTACCTCGCGCTCGCGTGGCGCCGGGGCGCCGAGATCTTCTGCGGCGGCTGGGTCGAGGCCGTGGCACGCGACCCATCGGGCTCGCACTGGATCGTCGACTGGCACTTCACACGCACCGAGCCGCGCCCGCCCGGCGACCGCCCGTGGCGTCTGCGCGCCGCGCATGTCGTGCTTGCCGCGGGCAGCCTGGGCTCGACCGAGATCCTGCTGCGCTCGCGCGAGCGCGGGTTGTGGGTGTCGCCCGCGCTGGGAACACGCTTCTCGACCAACGGCGACATGATTGCCGCGGTCTTCCGGCAGCAGGACGCGGTGCACGCCAGCGCCGATGAAGACACACACGTCGGCGCGCGCGGCGTCGGACCGACGATCACCGGCATGGCGCGGCTGGGCGACGAGGGCGCCATCCTGGTCGAGGAGTTCGCGGTGCCGGCGCCGATGCGCCGCCTGATGGGCGAAGTGACGACGACGCTCGGCGTGCTGCACCGGCTGTTCACCAGCGCAGCAGACGAGGAACATGCAGCGGACGCGGGGCAGGACGTTCTCGCGGTCACCACCGCCAGTCTCGAGCACACCGCGATCTACGGGATGATGGGCGACGACGGCGCCGCGGGCACGGTCACGCTGGCGCGTCCGGCGTCTTCGCCCCTGCGCGCCACCGACGCCACAACCCGGCTGGGCTGGTCCGACGAGGGAGAGGGCAGCCAGCTCTGGCGCCTCTTCGAGAACCAGATCCGGTCCCTGAAGCTCGCCTCCGGTGACACCGGAGGCACGGTGCTCCCCAACCCGCTCTATCGCGTCCTGCCCTTCGCCTTCGACATCCCCGGGGCACCGAGCACGAAGGCCGCCCTGACGGTCCATCCGCTGGGTGGCTGTCCGATGGGGAATGACGGCACGGGCGGCGTCGTCGATGCCGAGGGTCGCGTCTTCGACGGTGGGGATGCGTCCGTGCACCCCGGGCTCGTCGTGCTCGACGGCGCGATCGTTCCCCGCGCGCTCGGCACCAACCCGGCGCTGACGATCGCCGCCCTTGCCGAACGGGCGGCAGAGAAGCTGCGCATGGAATGGTGGCCCACGGCAAGGGAGGAGGTCAACGCAAGCCGCGACATTCCCGCCCGCCCCAGGCTCGCGCGACCCACGGTCCGCCCGGCGGCCACGGCGATCCGCTTGCGCGAGCGCCTCGTCGGCGAAGTCCTCGTCGATGGCAAGCCCTACCGGGCAAGCCTCGAGCTCGAGACCGAGACGGCTGACGATCTGGCGGCCTTGCTACGGGGAGCGACGCGCCGCCTGCAGATTCAAGCCGCAACACTGAAGCTGCGTGCGGACGATGCCGCGGCCACCGGCTTCGAGCTGAAGCTGAAGGGACAGATCGAGCTGCTGGATCCCGTCCCCGAGGTCAGCGACGAGGCGAAGACGCGACGCCAAGACCTCCTCGACGCGCGCATCGCGCATCCGGGACCGCGCTTGTTCACGGGCCTTCCGGACGTCGCTGCCCAGCTGCCTGCGAAGACGCTCTTTGGCAAGCTCAGGCAGCGCGGCGGGATGGAGCGGCGCATCGTCTACCGCTTCACCGTCGCCGAGACAGGCGGCGCCCCGCTGCCCGAGGGTTTCGAATGGACGGCCACGAAGACCATCGCCTTCGACGATGCGATGCTCGACGGTGCCGAGGGCAATCCGTGGCGGCAGCTCAGCGAGGTCCGCGTCGAGGCGGCCGATCCCTCAACGCAACGGCTGACTGGCCGGCTCGCGCTGGATCTGGGCGACCTCGCGAGCCGGCGCGAGATGCTGCTGCGCGTGATGGAGCAGCGCGACCAGCCGACGGCGATCGCGGATCTGCTGGGTCTGGCGCTGTTCATCGGTCGCATCGTGCTGGCGACGCATCTGCTGCACTTCCTGCCGCCCGACGATGGCCCCGACCACAGCAACGAGCGCCTGCCGGGCCGCCTCGCAGGCCTGACGCTCTGCCGCGAGCCGCTGGCCAACGCCGACGGCGCCATGCTGACGCGCTACCGGTCGGCGACCGCGCGCGACGGACTGGCACCGGTGATGCTGATCCATGGCCTGAGCGCGGCGGGATCGACCTTCGCGCATCCCTCGATCCCGCACAACCTGGTGTCCTACCTCGCCCTCGAAAAGGGGCGTGACGTCTGGGTGCTCGAACTGCGCAGCAGTGCGGCGCTCGAGCCGCGACGCGGGCCCTTCCGCTTCGAGGAGGTCGCACTCGGCGACATCCCGGTCGCGGTACAGCGGATCGTCGAACTGACCGCAGCAGCCAAGGTCGACGTCGTCGCGCACTGCATCGGCTCCGCGATGTTCTGCATGGCGGTGCTGCAGGACGATCACCTCTACAAGAAGATCGGGCGCGTCGTCCTCTCGCAGGTAGGCCCGCTGTTGCGGCTGAGCCCCTTCAACCGGCTGCGCGGCTTTCTCGCCAGCTTCCTGCAGCAGTTCCTGGACGTCGACAGCTTCGACGTGCGTCCACCGCCCGGGGCGATGACGACGATGCTCGACATGCTGCTGGCAAGCTGGCCCTACCCGCGCGAAGACCAGGAGGCCGCACGCGCCGAGCAGCTCGTCGGTCAAGGTCGAGGCGACTTCAGGCTCGTGCGTCATCGCGCCGATGCGATCGTCGGTCAGACCTTCGAGCTCGAGAACGTCGGCGACGACACCCTGCTCGCGCTCGACGCGATCTACGGCTGGGTGAAGCTGCGCACGCTCGCCCAGGTGATCCACTTCGCGCGCCAGGATGCGATCACCGATGCGAGCGGCGACAACACGATCGTCTCGCCGGAGCGGCTCCAGGAGCGCTTCGCGTTCCCGGTGCTGCTGCTGCACGGCCGCAGGAACCGCGTCTTCGACTGGCAGGGCGGCCTCGAGGCCTGGCGGCGCCTGGTACGCGTCTTCGGCGACGAAGAGGCCGCCTCCGTCAGGGATATCGGCTGCGACATCTGGGGCAAGGGACAGCAGCGCCAGTTGCGCGTCTTCGACGGCTACGGGCACCAGGATCTGCTGATCGGAAGGAATGCCCACGAGGATGTCTTCGTCCCTATCGACGAGTTCCTGTCGGCGCCGCCCGAGTCGGCACGACCGCAGGTCGCGCCGGCCCCGCGCTTCACCTGCGAGGAGCCGTGGATGGGGCCCGTGCTCGGGTGGCTGCGCGCGCTGCCGGGAGATCCGGCCTCGGTCGAGTTGAGCGTGCTCGTGCGGCCGGGCGGCAGGCACGCGACCACGCGTTGCGTCGTGCTCGTCCCAGCGCAGCAGGACCCGGCGAGCCAAGACTGGGGCCCCGGCGACATTGGTCAGGCGATGGGCTTTCACATCCTCCCGGGCGCTGCCGACCAGCAGGAGGCCCTGCGGCAGGGCGCCTTGACGCTGCGCCTGTCGCTTCCCCGCGCCCCCTCGACCACCGTCGCCTTCGTCGTGCTCACGCTGCACGCCGACCAGGCCGTCGTCGACGCCGGCGCCCACATGGCCAGGCCGAGCGATCGCATGGCCGCGGGCGGTGCGTCTTGCGGCTTCGCGCTCAGCGCACCGGCCCGCAAAGCGGTGCGCGAGTTCCTCGAGCGTTACGGCAGCGAACGACCGCGCGCGACCCGATTCGACCAGATCATCATGCGGCTCGATCCCGCAGCCCTGGCCGCACGCGATCACGTGCCCGTTGCGACCCCCGGCCCCGGCATCGCGCTCCAGGAGGAGATGAGCTTTGTGCTCGCAAGCTGCCAGTACCCGCCGTCCTTGTTCGACAAATGGGTTGCGGGCGCGTCCATGGCGCGACTCAACAAGCAGCTTCGTGAAGCGCAGCCCACGGAAACACCCGGGTTCATGCTGCTGGTCGGCGACCAGGTCTACGTCGACGCCGTGCCCAGTGTCGTCGCCGGAGATATCGGCAATCCGCGTGACGTGGTGCGGCAGGCCTACGAGCTGAACTGGCGCTTGACGCCGTTTCGACGCGTCGCCGCGCGTCTGCCCATCTACACGATGCTCGACGATCACGAAATCGTCGACAACTGGCAGCCCGCGCGCCCCGGAGAGCGCGTCGATGCGATCGACCGCGCCGGTCTCGAAGGGTTCGAAACGCACCAGGCGGTTCTTCATCCGCGGCATCCGGGGCCGACGGCGAGCTACGTCTTCGCTCCTGGCGGCTGGCCTTTCTTCGTCATCGACACCCGCTGCTGGCGCCAGCGGCGCGGCATCGACAGCGCCGACGGAATGACCCCGCTGGAGCGCGCCCGCATCGTCAGCGATGCGGACATGGCCCGCCTGAAGAGCTGGCTGCGCCATCACCGCGATGCGGCGGCCAAGTTCATCGTCTCGCCGAGCGTGGTGCTGCCGCTCGAGAGCGCCTATGCCGGCCGGCCCTCGATCGAGCGACTGCGCTCGGATTCCTGGAGCGGCCATCCGGCTTCGTGGCTCGAACTGATGGGCTTCATCCGCGACGAGTGCATTCGCGGCGTCGTCTTCCTGAGCGGCGATGCCCACCTCTCGATGGCCTGCCGTTTCGAATTCGAGGGCAGCGGCCCCGCCGTGCATGCCGTCGTGTCCTCGGGCCTCTACAGCCCCTGGCCCTTCGCCAACGATCGCGAGTCGGACTACCTGCTCGACGGCGCAGTGGACGTTCCCGCGTGCGCGTGCCTTGCCGCCGTCCGCGGGACGATGTCGCAGCAGCTCGTGACGCCGCACAACAGTCTCGCCCTGATCAGCGTCAAGGCGGATGGATCAGGCGCACGACTCGATGTGCGATTCGAGGACGGCTCGGCAAGCCCGCCACTGCAATCGTTTGAACTGTGAAGGCGCGAAAACTCGCCTTGCCCATCGCCACTGACCGAGGAGATCGCCATGCAGGAACGCATCCTGAGCGCAAAGGCCACGCTCGAAACCGATCACGACGATCCGATGCTCAAAGGGCCCTTCGAGACGAATGAGTTCGACTGGCCGCTGATCTTCGCCGACGATGGGCAGACAGTCGATGCCCGGGCGTTCCCGCCGCTGCCGGTCACGCACGTCTACGAGCCCGAGACCGGGCAATCGCTCACGGTCGAGATCACCCGATCGAGCGGCGGCGACGACGGTCAGTTCGACGCGACCAGCGGCCGCCTCGATGTGCGCCTGACCCTGCGCCTCACCCTGCCTGCACTCCCCATCCTCTACAGCGAACTTGACCTCAGCCTGAGCACGGCAGCCACCGTGACCCAGGGCGGAGTCGACATCGCTGGCCAGGCGCTCGATCCCTCGGGCCAACTCGTCCTCGTCGGTTCGGGCAGGCTGTTCGGCTCCATCCCGCCGATCGAGGGCAATCGCTGCAGCGTCAAGGTGGCGGGCCGGCTCGCGTAGACCGGCGTCGCCGCCCCGCGCGTGCTCCTTCAGCCGACGATCGTCCCGCTGACCTCGCCAAGGCCGATGCGCACCGCGCCGCTCTGCTGGCAGTAGGCGCGCAGCGTCAGCGTGTCGCCGTCCTGCAGGAAGCTGCGCTGCTCGCCGCTGGGCAGCGCGATCGGCGAGCGGCCGTTGCTGGAGAGCTCCATCAGCGAACCGCGCCCGCCGGCGTCGGCGCCGGAAAGCGTGCCGCTGCCCAGCAGGTCGCCGGGCTGCAGGTTGCAGCCGTTGCTGGCGTGGTGCGTGAGCATCTGCGCCCAGGTCCAGTAGGCGTCGCTCATGTTCGATTGCGACAGCCGCATCGCGTTCTGGCCCGCGGCGCGCATCGCCGCGGTCTGCAGCCAGACCTCGAGCACGATGTCGATCGCGCCGGCGGCGCGGTTGAAGGCACCGTCCAGGTAGGGCAGCGGCTGCGGGTCTCCCGCGGGGCGGGTGAAGGGCCGGCGGAAGGGAGCCAGCGCCTCCATCGTCACGATCCACGGCGAGATCGAGCTCGCGAAGTTCTTCGCGAGGAACGGCCCGAGCGGCTGGTACTCCCAGGCCTGAATGTCGCGCGCCGACCAGTCGTTGAGCAGCACGAGGCCAAAGAGCGCATCCTCGGCTTCGTCGATCGGCACCGGTTCGCCAAGACGGTTGGCGCGGCCGACGATCGCGCCGACCTCGAGCTCGTAGTCGAGCTTGGCGCTGAGGCCGAAGACGGGCGCGCTCGCCCCGGCCGCCATCGTCTGTCCGTGCGGGCGCTTGACGGGGCCCGAGAGGCCGATGCTCGACGCGCGGCCGTGGTAGCCGATCGGCACCCACTTGTAGTTGGGCAGAAGCGGGTTGTCGGGCCGGAAGAGCTTGCCGATGGTGATTGCGTGGTGGATGCCGGCGTAGAAGTCGGTGTAGTCGCCGATGCGGCAGGGCAGCGCCATCTCGCAGGCCGACTGCGGCAGCAGGCAGAGTTCGAGGAACGGCGCCTGCACGCTGTCCGCAGCCAGGGCAGCCGAGAGTGCGGCGCGCATGCGGCTCCAGGCCGGGGCGCCCAGCGCCATGAAGGCGTTGAGGTCGCCCGCGGCCAGCGGCGCGAGCAGCGGCACGAGCTCGTCGGCCCAGGGCGCTTGCGCCGAGGCGAGCTTCAGGTCCAGCACCTGGTCGCCGATCGCCACGCCGATGCGAAAGGCCTCGTCGCTGCCGGCACGCCGAAAGCGCCCATAGGGCAGGTTCTGGATCGGGAAGTCGGTCGCGCCGTCGTTGGCGCTCTCGACCCAGGAGCGCAGCGCCGGGTCGTGCGTCGCGTTGGTCAGGTCGGTAGGTGTGCTCATCGTGCGGCCCTCGCGGTTCAGGGCTGGAAGCGGTCGGCCAGCGGCGCCCAGCAGGACGCGTAGTCTGCATCCAGCGCGCCGCCGCGCAGCGCGAACTCGGTGCAGGAAAAGCGCCAGCGGCTCTCGAACATGAAGGCCAGCGTGTGGTCGAGCTTGTGCGGCGCAAGCGGCGCGTTCGATGCCTGCTCGAAGGCCTCGGCATCCGGGCCGTGCGGCACCATCGCGTTGTGCAGGCTCATGCCGCCGGGCTTGAAGCCTTCGGGCTTGGCGTCGTACTGCCCATGCACCAGGCCCATGAACTCGCTCATGATGTTGCGGTGGTACCAGGGCGGGCGGAAAGTGTCCTCGGCGACCATCCAGCGCGGCGGGAAGATCACGAAGTCGCAGTTGGCCACGCCCGGGGTGTCGCTCGGGCTCGTGAGCACGGTGAAGATCGACGGGTCGGGGTGGTCGACGCTGATCGTTCCGATCGTCATGAAGTTCGCGGTGTCGTACTTCATCGGCACCAGGTTGCCGTGCCAGGCGACGACGTTGAAGGGGCTGGCCGCGACGCGCGTGCGCCAGAAGGCGCCGCCGAACTTGCGCACGATCTCCATCGGCTGCGGGTCGGCGTCGAACGCGGCCACCGGTGCCTGGAAGTCGCGCGCATTGGCCAGCCCGTTGCTGCCGATCGGCCCGAGCTCGGGCAGGCGGAAGTGCGCGCCGTAGTTCTCGCAGACGTAGGCGCGGCTCGCCCCCTGCACCCGCACCTGGAACACGAGGCCGCGCGGGATGAGCGCGATCTCGCCCGGCCGCACCGCGAGCACGCCGAGCTCGGTGCGGATCGTCAGCGCCCCTTCCTGCGGCACGATCAGCATCTCGCCGTCGGCGTTGACGAAGGCGCGTTCCATGCTCGTGTTGAACAGCACCAGATGCGCAGCGATGCCGACCTGCGCGTCGGCGTCGCCGTTGACGACGATGGTGTGCACGCCGTCGACGAAGTCGAGCGCGCGATCGCTCGGCACCGGCACCGGCTTCCAGCGCAGCGGGTCGGGCGGCGTGACGACGCCCATCGCGGCGCCGGTCTTCCAGCCCGGGTGCGGCATCGGCTCGTGTGCGATGCCCGCGACCGCGACACCAGGCTGGCGCCGGTACATCCAGGTGCGCCGGTTGGCCGCGCGCGGCGCGGTGAACGCCGTGCCCGAGAGCAGTTCGGCGTAGAGGCCCTTGGCGACCTTCTGCGGGCTGTTGCGGCCGATCGGCAGCGCGCCGGGGACGGCCTCGCTCGCGAACTCGTTGCCAAAGCCGCTCTGGTAGCGCAGCTCGCTCACTGGGATGCTCCTTCCATCGTCCGGTCGAGGTTGCCGCGCGCGGCGGCGAGTGCTGCCTGCAGCACGTCGTAGCGGCCGACCTGGTTGGCCAGGATCAGCACCAGGCGCGCGTTCAGGTCGTGGCTCTGTTCGGTCGTCAGGCCCTGGTGGGCCGCCAGCAGCGCCTCGTAGAAGTCGTCCGGGCGCTCGATGCAGGGTTCGGTCTTGAGCATGTTCAGGCCTTGGCTAGGGCGTGGGCGATCGCGGCGCGCACGGCCGCCGCGGTGGGGGCGCGCCAGCGGGCAGCGACGTGGTGGTCGGGGCGGATCAGGTAGCTGGTGCCGGGCCGCGCGTCGTAGCGCTGCGCGGCCAGCCCCTCGCTGTCCTGCAGGCCCTGCGCGCCGACCTCGAGCACCTGCACGCCCAGGTCGGCAGCCCAGGTCGGCGCCGGGCCGAACACGAGCAGCGTGAAGCCCTCGCCCAGCTCGCGCAGCAGCCAGACCTTGCGGCCGTCCCGGGTCATCGGCGCGTCGGCAGCGACCGCGCCGGGCCGCGTGAGCGCGGTGAAGCCGTCGCTGTCGGCGGTGTTGAGCGTCGAGCCGTCGAGGGTCGCCGGCACCGAGAGCCGCCCGCTGTTGACGATGCGGCGCGCGAACTCGTACTCGCGCGCCAGGCCCAGCACCGCGTCGCGGAAGATGCGGCTGGCCTCGCTCTTGGGCGTGATGAAGTCGGTCGCGCGCGTGCTGTTGAGGATGTTCTCGTCGGCCGCGTACTCGCGCTCGCTGGAATAGCTGTCCAGCAGCGCATCGGGCGCCTGGCCGCGCAGCACGGCGTCGAGCTTCCACGCGAGGTTCTCGGCGTCCTGCACGCCCGAGTTCGCGCCGCGCGCGCCGAACGGCGAGACGCCGTGCGCCGAGTCGCCGGCGAAGATCACGCGGCCGTGCCGGAAGCGATCCATGCGCAGGCAGGCGAAGGTGTAGATGCTCGCCCACTCCAGCGTGAACGGCACCTCGCGCTTGAAGCCCTGGCGCAGGAGCGCCTGGACGCGCGGCAGGATGCGCTCGGGCTTCCTCTCCTCGTCGGGATCGGCGTCCCAGCCGAGCTGGAAGTCGATGCGCCAGACGTTGTCGGCCTGCTTGTGCAGCAGCACCGACTGCCCGCGGTGGAACGGCGGGTCGAACCAGTACCAGCGCTCGGTGGCGTCGTTCGGGAACAGCGGCCCGGGCAGCTTCAGGTCGGCGATCAGGAAGCGGTCGCGGAAGATGCGGCCCTTGCTCTCCTGGCCGAGCATGCCGCGCAGCGGCGAGCGCGAGCCGTCGCAGGCCGCAACGTAGGACGCGGTGATCGTGTACGGCCCATCGGGCGTGTCGATGGCAAGCGTGACGCGCTCGCCGTCCTGCGTCAGCGCCGTGACCTTGTTCTTCCAGCGGATCTCGAGCTTCGGCAGCTCGGCCGCGCGCTCGACGAGGAAGCCCTCGGCGTAGTACTGCTGCAGGTTGATGAAGGCCGGCCGCTCGTGGCCCGGCTCGGGCAGCAGGTCGAAGCTGTAGACCTCCTGGTCGCGGAAGAAGACGCGCCCGACGTTCCAGGACACGCCCTTGTCGACCATGCGCTGGCCGACGCCGATGCGGTCCCAGATCTCGAGCGTGCGCTTGGCGAAGCAGATCGCGCGCGATCCGGTCGAGAGCTTGTGGTCGTCGTCCAGCAGCAGCACGCTCTGCCCGCGCTGCGCGAGGTCGATCGCCAGCGTCAGCCCGACCGGGCCGGCGCCGACCACGACGACCGGGTGGTGCGCCGGCGAGGCCGCCGACTGGTCTGCGCTCCTGCGGTATTCGAACTCGAGCTTCTGGTAGTCGATGTCCGGGGTCGCTGTCTGGCTCATGTGCACCTCAGCCTTCCAGCGTCTTCCACATCTCGAGGTCGCGCTCGGCGGTCCAGATGCGCGGGTCGGCGTATTGCGTCGCCTCGTCGTAGGCGCGGGTGACGTCGAAGGGCATGCAGTGATCGAAGATCACCCAGTGGCCGTACTTGGGGCGCACCGCGTCGACGGTCTCGCGGTAGACGGTCTTCAGGTCCTTGCCGGCGGCGGCACCGGCCTTGACCGCGCCGAACACGTCGGCGATGAACGCGCGCGTGCCCGCCAGGCCGGCCGCCACCTCGGCCTCGGTCTGCAGCGCCGCGCCGCGGCCGGGGACGAGCTTGGCGGGCTTGAGTGCCGCGATGTTGTCCAGCGTCTGCGGCCAGTCCTGGAAGTAGGCGTCGCCGGCGTAGGGGGTGGCGTCGTACTCGACCAGGTCGCCGCTGAAGAGGATGCGCTCGGCAGGCAGCCAGACGACGGTGTCGCCCTTGGTGTGCCCGCGGCCGAGCTGCAGGATCTGCACCTCGAGCTTGCCCAGCCACAGCGTCATCTTGCCGGTGAAGGTGAGCGTCGGCCAGGTCAGGCCCGGGGGCACGCTCTCGACGGCGCGGAAGAGCCGCGGGAAGCGGCCGATCTCGCTGGCCTTGTCCTGCTCGCCACGCTCGCGGATCATCGACAGCGTGTCCTCGCTGGCGATGATGTGGTCGGCGCCGTAGGCCGACGCGCCCAGCACGCGCACCGCGTGGTAGTGGCTCAGCACCACGTAGCGGATCGGCTTGTCGGTGACCTCGCGGATGCGGCGGATCACGTCCTGCGCCATCACCGGCGTGGCCTGGGTGTCGATCACCATCACGGCGTCGTCGCCGATCACGATGCCGGTGTTGGGATCGCCTTCGGCGGTGTAGGCGTAGGCATGCTCGGAGAGCTTGGTGAAGCTGACCTTCTTTTCTTCGAGGTCGGCCTGGCTGGCAAAGGCTTTGGTCGGGGTGTTCACGTCTTCGGTCTTTCGCTGAGGGTTTTCGTCGTGAGCCTTGGGCTCCGGGTCTGGCGGGCCCCGGGGCAGGTCGGGGAAGGTCGGGCGGCAGCCGCACGGAGCTCCGTTCCGTACCGACGCGCCCGGCAAAGCGGGATCGACGCTGAAACCGCGGGAATCGTCCGGTCTCATCGATCGATGTTGATTTTAATCAGAACGTTTGATAATGTCTAACGGATTCATCTAAGTAGAACTACGTATGCTCAGCTTCTCGAGCCCCGACGCCATCGAGGACGCCCGCGTCCAGCGCGGCATCCAGAGCATCGAGGTCGGCGGCCGGCTGCTGCTGGCGCTGGCGGCCGCCGGGCGGCCGATGGCGCTCAAGGAACTGGCGCTGGCCGCGGACATGACGCCGCCCAAGGCGCATCCCTACCTCGTGAGCTTTGGCAAGCTGGGCCTGATCGCGCAGGAGGCGGGCAGCGGCCGCTACAGCCTCGGGCCGCAGGCGATGCAGCTCGGCCTGATCAGCCTGCAGCAGTACGACCCGCTGCGCCTGGCCAGCGCCCGCCTGCCCGAGCTGGCGCGGCAGCTCGGGCACCTGGTGGCGATCGCGGTCTGGGGCAACCAGGGACCGACGATCGTGCGCACCGAGGCGCCACCCACTGCCGTCTACGTCGACATGCGGCACGGCACCGTGATGAGCGTGCGCGGCACCGCGACCGGCCGCCTGTTCGCGGCCTTCCTGCCGCCCGGGCGGGTGCAGCCGGTGCTGGCCGCGGATCCGGCGGACGCGCAGACCGAGGCCGTCTTCCAGCGCGAGGTCGAGCAGGCGCGCACCTGCGGCATCGCGCAGGCGAGCGATTCGGCGCTGGCCGGCGTCAGCGCGCTGGCCGCCCCGGTCTTCGACGCCAACGGGTCGATGGTGCTGGGCCTGACGGTCATCGGGCCCGGCGCGACGCTGGATACGCGGCCGTCCGGCACGCCGGCGCAGCTGATGCAGCAGGTCGCCGCCGACCTGACCGCACAGCTCGGCGGACGCTGGCCGACCCCGCTTGCCCGGGCTTGAAAGCGCTGGGTAGCATCGCCAACTGAGCCCGCTGGGGGACCGCACGACGTGGAGTACAAGGACTATTACCAGGTGCTGGGCGTGCCGCGCGACGCGACGGCCGAGCAGATCAAGAAGGCCTACCGCAGCCTGGCGCGCAAGTACCACCCGGACGTCAGCAAGGAGCCCGACGCCGCGGCGCGCATGAGCGAGGTCAACGAGGCGCACACCGTGCTCTCCGACCCCGAGAAGCGCGCCGCCTACGACGCGCTCGGCCGCGGCCATCGCGCCGGCGAATCCTTCACGCCGCCGCCGGGCTGGGACGCCGGCTTCGAGTTCAGCGGCCGCGGCTTCGATGGCGACTTCGGCCCCGGCGGCCACGACTTCAGCGACTTCTTCTCCGAGCTCTTCGGTCATGCCGCGCGCAGTGCGCGCTCGCGTGCACGCGGCGCCAGCGGCGGCCGCGGCACAAGCGGCTCGATGCGCGGCGAGGACCACCACGCGCGCGTGCTGCTCGACCTCGAGGACGCCTGGCGCGGTGCCACGCGCCAGATCGAGCTGCGCATGCCGCAGCTGCAGCCCGACGGGCACGTGCGCCTGACCGAGCGCACGCTCGAAGTGCGCATCCCCGCCGGCGTCAAGCCCGGGCAGATGATCCGCCTGGCCGGCCAGGGCGGCCCGGGCCTGGGGGGTGGCGCCGCGGGTGACCTCTTCCTCGAAGTGCTGCTGCGCCCGCACCCGCGCTGGCGCGTCGATGGCGACACGCTGGTGGCCGAGCTGCCGGTGGCGCCCTGGGAGGCCGCGCTCGGCGCGGTGCTGCCGGTGCAGCTGCCCGACGGCAGCACGCTCAAGGTGCGCGTGCCGGCCGACGCGCAGGGCGGGCGCATCCTGCGCGTGCCCGGCAAGGGCTGGCCCGGCAGCAAGCGCGGCGACCTGGAGCTGGTCGTGCGCGTCGTGCTGCCCAGCGCCTGGGATCCGCGCGCCCGCGCGCTCTACGAGCGCATGGCCGCGGAGCTGACCGATTTCGACGCGCGCCGGGTGGCTGCCGCCGAGGCCGAGCGCGCCAGCACGGAGGAGGCCCGATGACCCGCCGCCCGTCCCGCCCGCTGCCCGTCGAGGCCCTGCTCGAGGAGCTCTGGCTCGACATGGATGCCCTCTGCCGCGCCGCCGGCGTCGATGCCGGCTGGGTCCGCGAACGCACCACCGCCGGCCTGCTGCCCGCGCCACCGCTGGGCGCGCACGACGAGCTCCGCTTCGACGCCGCGATGCTGCGCCGGGTGCGCACGATGGTGCATTTCGAGCGCGACTTCGACGCGGTGCCCGAGCTGGCCGCGCTGGTCGCCGACATGGAAGCCGAGATCGAGCGCCTGCGTCGGCGACTGCAGGCGCTCGGCGGCCTCGATGCCGATTTCGGTCGATGATGGGCACAGCATGAACAACAACCCCCGCACCACCACCTGGAACGTCGGCTACTGGCTGCTCGCGGCCCTGGCGCTGGTCTGGATCCAGTCGGCCTGGCAGGCCGCCCGCACGATCGAGCCCGTGCCCTACAGCCAGTTCGAGAAGGAGCTGGCGGAAGGCCACGTCTCGGAGATCATCGTCGGTGACACGACGATCACCGGCAAGCTCAAGAGCCCGGACCCCGGCGGCAAGACGGTGATCGTCGCCAACCGCGTCGACCCCGAGCTGGCCGAGCGGCTCTCGAAGTACGACGTGCCCTACACGCGCGTCGTCGAGAGCACCTTCCTGCGCGACCTGCTGTCCTGGATCGCGCCGGCGGCGATCTTCTTCGCGCTGTGGTTCTTCCTGATCCGCCGCGTGCTCGAGAAGCAGGGCGGTGGCATCGGCGGCTTCATGAGCATCGGCAAGAGCCGCGCCAAGGTCTACGTCGAGAAGAACACCGGCGTGACCTTTGCCGACGTCGCCGGCGTCGACGAGGCCAAGGCCGAGCTTCAGGAAATGGTCTCCTTCCTCAAGGATCCGCAGGCCTACGGGCGCCTGGGCGCACGCATGCCGCGCGGCGTGCTGCTGATCGGCCCGCCGGGCACCGGCAAGACGCTGCTGGCCAAGGCGGTCGCCGGAGAGGCCGGCGTGCCCTTCTTCAGCATCAGCGGCAGCGAGTTCGTCGAGATGTTCGTCGGCGTCGGCGCCGCGCGCGTGCGCGACCTCTTCGAGCAGGCGCGCGCCAAGGCGCCGGCGATCATCTTCATCGACGAGATCGATGCGCTCGGGCGCGCCCGCGGCGCGATGGGGCCGGTGGCCGGGCACGACGAACGCGAGCAGACGCTGCAGCAGCTGCTGGTCGAGCTCGACGGCTTCGACAGCTCGACGGGCCTCGTGCTGCTGGCCGCGACCAACCGCCCCGAGATCCTCGACCCGGCGCTGCTGCGCGCCGGCCGCTTCGACCGTCAGGTGCTGGTCGATCGCCCCGACCGCGCCGGACGCGTGCAGATCCTGCAGGTGCACGTGAAGAAGATCCGCCTCGCGGCGGGCACGGACCTCGAGCAGGTGGCGCAGCTCACCACCGGCTTTTCCGGCGCGGATCTCGCCAACCTGTGCAACGAGGCGGCACTGGCCGCCACGCGCCGCGGCGCGCAGGAAGTGACGCTTTCCGACTTCACCGTCGCGGTCGAGCGCATCGTCGCCGGGCTCGAGCGCAAGAACCGCGTGCTCAACCCGCGCGAGCGCGAGGTCGTCGCCTTCCACGAGATGGGGCACGCGCTCGTCGGCCTCGCCCTGCCGGGCAGCGACGCGGTGCACAAGGTCTCGATCATCCCGCGCGGCATCGGCGCGCTCGGCTACACGATCCAGCGCCCGACCGAGGACCGCTTCCTGATGACGCGCGAGGAGCTCGAGCACAAGATCATGGTGCTGCTGGGCGGCCGCGCGGCGGAGAAGCTCGTCTTCGGCCATCTCTCGACCGGTGCGGCCGACGACCTCGCGAAGGTCACCGACATCGCACGCGACATGGTCACGCGCTACGGCATGGACGAGGCCATCGGCTACGTCTCCTGGGAGCCGCAGCGCCAGACGGTGATGGACCTGCCCGGATTCGAGAGCGGCGGCTGCCCGCGCAGCCCGCAGACGCAGCAGCACATCGACAACACCGTGCGCGGCATCGTGATGGACTGCTTCGAGCGCACGACCGCGCTGCTCGCCCGCAACCGCGCGGTGCTCGATCGCACGGCCCGCGAGCTGCTCGCGCGCGAGACGCTGGACGAGACCGCGCTGCGCACACTGACGGCGGGCCTGCGGAAGGAAAGGGACCCGGCGCAAGGGGCGACGACCGCCCCGGCGTGAGGAGCGAAGCGCCCCACGCTTACGCCCAGATCACCGCGCCCTTGGCCGCGTACCAGCGTGCGATCTGGCCGCCGACGGCCTTCTCGATGCGCGCGCGGCGGATCTTCATCGTCGGCGTCAGCATGCCGTTCTCGATCGACCAGGCGTCGCCCGCGACGACGATCATGCGCAGCTGCTCGTAGTCGGCGACTTCGGCGTTGACGCTCTCGAGCAGCGCGCCGAGCTCGGTCTCGACCTGGCTGCGCACGGTCGGGTCGCCCTGGCGCGGCCGCAGGTCCTCGGCGAGCACGACCATCGCGAAGGCCGAGGGCTGGCCCACGCCCGAGACCATCGACATCTCGACCATCGGGTGCGCATTGAGCAGGTTCTCGATCGGCGCCGGCGCGACGTACTTGCCCTTGGCGGTCTTGAAGAGCTCCTTGGCGCGGCCGGTGATCTTGAGCATGCCGTTGGGCTTGCGCTCGCCGAGGTCGCCGGTGCGGAAGAAGCCGTCCTCGGTGAACGACTCCTTGGTCAGCTCGGGCTGCTTGAAGTAGCCGCTGCAGGTGGCCGGCGACTTGATCAGCACCTCGCCGTCCTCCGCGAGCCGCACCTGCACGCCCTCCATCGGCGGGCCGACGTAGCCGGGCTCCGAGAACTCGCCCCAGGAGGCATGCGAGTAGGAGTTGTCCTCGGTCATGCCGTAGCCCTCGTAGAGCCGCAGGCCGATGCGCCGGTACCAGCGGATGATCTCGGGCGTGAGCGGCGCCGAGCCGCTGGCCGCGTAGAGCACGTGGTCCAGCCCCAGGCCCTTGCGCACCTTCTTGCCGACGATCTTGCCGATGATCGGCAGCGAGAGCAGCCGGTCGAGCTTCTTCGCCGGCATCTTGGCCAGCACCCCCTGCTGGAACTTGGCGTAGAGGCGCGGCACGCTGATGAAGAGCGTGGGCCGCGCACGCTGCAGGTCCTTCACGAAGGTCTCGAGCGACTCGGAGAAGAAGACGTGGATGTCGCCGGAGACCATCGACGACATCTCGACGCAGCTGCGCTCGAAGGTGTGCGCCAGCGGCAGGTAGGACAGCACACGCCCTTCGGTGCCGGGGCCGATCTGCTTGCGCGTGAAGGCGGCAAAGCCCGTGGCCGCGGCGGTGACCGCGTTGAAGCTCTGCATCACGCCCTTGGGCGTGCCGGTGCTGCCCGAGGTGTAGATCAGCATCGCCAGCTCGTCGCCGCTGCGCGCGGGCTTGCCCGAGAGCGGCTGCGTGCGCGCGGCGATCGCGTCCCAGGTGTCGTACTCCTTCAGCGCACTCTCCGGCGCCAGCGGATAGGCGATGCGGGGCAGGCCCTGCGGCACGCCGGACTTCTGCTCCTCCCAGGTGTCGAGCTTGCCGACGAAGAGCAGGCTCGCCTCGCTGTGCTCGAGCACGTAGCGGATGGTCTCGGCGGTCTCGGCCGGAAAGATCGCCACCGTGGTGTAACCCGCCATCCAGACGGCCAGGTCGGTCATGAAGAAGTGCGCGCAGTTCTTCGACAGGATCGCGACGCGCGAGCCGCGCGGGAAGCCCAGGCCCTGCAGGTGCGCCGCCATGCGGCGTGCCTGGTCCATCACCTGCGCCCAGGTGTAGTCCGCGACCTGCCCGCCGCCGATCGGCTGGGTCAGGTAGATCTGGGACGCACGCTTGGTTTCGTGTTCGTAGACGAGATCCAGGATCAGCTTGGTATTCGGTGCCTTGTCGCTCATGTCGGTCCTTTGGAGGGGGCTCTGCGGTCGCCACGGCGCGCCACCGCGGCGGGTCGGGACGGTAACGTCAATGGGTGGGTTATGTCATCGGATGAACCCCGCGCTGGAGTCGGCTCCCTAGAATGGGCGGTTTCGAGAACCCGTGGAGCCCTGCCATGCGCGAACACCTCAATTTCTACATCGACGGCCAGTGGGTGCCGCCGACGGCTGCGCGCACGCTCGACGTGCTCAACCCCGCCACCGAGGCCGTCGCCGGCCGCATCTCGATGGGAAGCTCGGCCGACGTCGACCGCGCCGCCGCGGCCGCCCGCCGGGCCTTCCAATCGTATTCGCAGACGACGGTGCCCGAGCGCATCGCGCTGCTGGAGGCGATCATCGCCGAGTACAAGCGCCGCCACGCGGATCTCGCCGCCGCGATCAGCGAGGAGATGGGCGCGCCGGCCCTGCTCTCGCAGAAGGCGCAGGCGCCGATCGGCATCGGCCACCTGCAGAGCGCGCTGACGGTGCTGCGCAGCTACGCCTTCGAGGAGCTGCGCGGCACGACGATGCTGCAGAAGGCGCCGATCGGCGTCTGCGGCCTGATCACGCCCTGGAACTGGCCGATGAACCAGATCGCGTGCAAGGTCGCGCCGGCGCTGGCCACCGGCTGCACGATGATCTTGAAGCCCAGCGAAATCGCCCCCTTCTCGGCGATCATCTTCGCCGAGATCCTGCACGCCGCGGGCGTGCCGGCGGGGGTCTTCAACCTCGTCAACGGCGACGGCCCGAGCGTCGGTGCCGCGATCTCCGCGCACCCCGAGGTCGACATGGTGTCCTTCACCGGCAGCACGCGCGCCGGCATCGAGGTCGCGCGCGCCGCGGCCCCGACGGTCAAGCGCGTGCACCAGGAGCTCGGCGGCAAGAGCCCGAACATCATCCTGCCCGACGCCGACTTCCAGCGCGCCGTCACCGGCGGCGTGCGCGCGGTGATGACCAACAGCGGCCAGAGCTGCAACGCCCCGACGCGCATGCTCGTTCCCAACGCGCGCATGGACGAGGCGCTGGCGATCGCCAAGGCCGCCGCCGAGGCGACGACGGTCGGCGCGCCCGACAGCGGCGCGGTGATCGGCCCGGTGGTCTCGGCCGCGCAGTGGGACAAGATCCAGACGCTGATCAACCGCGGCATCGCCGAGGGCGCGAAGCTCGTGGCCGGAGGCCCGGGGCGACCCGAGGGCCTGGAGAAGGGCTGGTACGTCAAGCCGACGATCTTTGGCGGCGTGAAGAACGACATGACGATCGCGCGCGAGGAGATCTTCGGCCCGGTTCTGGTCATCCTCGGCTACGACACGGTGGACGAGGCGATCGCGATCGCCAACGACACGCCCTACGGCCTCTCGGCCTACGTCTCGGGCAGCGACATGGACGAAGTGCGGCGCGTGGCCTCGCAGCTTCGCGCCGGGCAGGTCACGCTCAACGGCGCGCCGCCGGACCTGATGGCGCCGTTTGGCGGCTTCAAGCAGAGCGGCAACGGCCGCGAGTGGGGCGAGCTCGCCTTCGGCGAGTTCCTCGAAGTGCGTGCCGTGCTCGGCTGGGCGCCACGACAAGCCTGAAACCCGAAGCGAAGTCACGAGGTCCCCATGAACGCATCCGCCACCGCCTTCCTCGCCGCCCGTGACTTCCTGATCCAGCAGCGCGAGGATCAGCCCGCGGCGTCGGCGGGTTTCCGCTGGCCGCAGCTTGGCGCGTTCAACTGGGCGCTGGATCACTTCGACGCGATGGCGCGCGGCAACGACGCGCCGGGCCTGTGGATCGTCGACGAGGACGGCAGCGAGCGGCGCTACAGCTTCGACCAGCTGCGCCGCCAGTCCAACGCGGTGGCCAACCACTTCCGCTCGCTCGGGGTCAGGCGCGGCGATGCGGTGCTGCTGATGATGGGCAACGAGCCGGCGCTGTGGCTCACGCTCCTGGCCTGCATGAAGCTCGGCGCCGTCGTCGTGCCGGCAACCACGCTGCTCTCCAGGATCGACCTGCAGGACCGCTTCGAGCGCGGCGGCGTACGCCACGTCGTCGTCGACGCGAGCCTCTCCGAGCGTTTCGCCGAGCTGCCCGGCGACTACACGCGCATCGCCACCGGCGTCGCGCAGAGCAAGGCACCGGCCGGCTGGCAGGCCTTCGACGCGGCGCTGGCCGCATCCGACGATTTCACGCCCGACGGGACGACGCAGGCCAGCGACCCGCTGCTGCTCTACTTCACCTCGGGCACCACGGCGCGGCCCAAGCTCGTGATGCACACGCACGAGAGCTACCCGGTCGGGCACCTGTCGACGATGTACTGGATCGGCCTCAAGCCCGGCGACGTGCACCTCAACATCTCGTCGCCCGGCTGGGCCAAGCACGCCTGGAGCTGCTTCTTCGCGCCGTGGAATGCGCAGGCTTGCGTCTTCATCGTCAACCAGGCGCGCTTCGACGCCGCGGCGCTGCTGCAGGTGCTGGCCACGCACCCGGTGAGCTCGCTGTGCGCGCCGCCCACCGTCTGGCGCATGCTGATCCAGCAGGATCTCGCCGCGGTGCGCGGGCAACTGAAGCTGCGCGAGCTGATCGGTGCCGGCGAGCCGCTGAACCCCGAGGTCATCGAGCAGGTGCGCCGCGCCTGGGGCCTGACCATCCGCGACGGCTACGGCCAGACCGAGACGACGGCACAGATCGGCAACGCGCCGGGGCAGCCGGTCGTCCCCGGCTCGATGGGCAGGCCGTTGCCGGGCTTTCGCATCGCGCTGCTGGACGACGAAGGCCGCGAGGTCGACGAAGGCGAGATCGCGATCGCGCTGGACCCGCGGCCCACGGGGCTCATGCCCGGCTACTGGGGCGACGCCGAGAAGACCGCCGACGTGATGCGCCAGGGCTGGTACCGCACCGGCGACGTCGCGATGCGCGACAAGGACGGCTACATCACCTACGTCGGCCGCGCCGACGACGTCTTCAAGGCCAGCGACTACCGCATCAGCCCCTTCGAGCTCGAGAGCGTGCTGATCGAGCACCCGGCGGTGGCGGAGGCGGCGATCGTCCCCAGCCCCGACCCGGTGCGCCTGGCCGTGCCCAAGGCCTTCGTCACGCTGCGCGCCGGCCACGAACCCAGCGAGGCCACCGCGCAGAGCATCTTCACCTTCCTGCGCGGCCGGCTTGCGCCCTACCAGCGCGTGCGCCGGCTGGAATTCGCCGAACTGCCCAAGACCATCTCCGGCAAGATCCGCCGCGTCGAGCTGCGCCAGCAGGAAGCCCAGGCGCGCGCCGAAGGGCGCCAGGGCGTGCACGAGTTCGTTGACGAGAGCTCGTCGCGCGGCGGCTAGGAACAGGGCCAGGCGGTTCAGCTGCCGATCTTGCGCCCGCTACGTCGGGTACCGGTTGACGCCGCTCGCCCCGCCTGTTGCTCGACATAGGCGTCGAGCAGCCGCCGGATCATGCGCTGGTACTGCGTCTGGTGCTTCGCGGCCTCGGCCTTGAAGAATTCGACGCTCTTACGGCTGAGCGCAAGCGTCACCTTGACGCCTTCCTCGCGCCAGGCCAGTTCTTCGGGCGAGGGGAGGAAGTCGGCGATGATCTCGACCGGCCCCAAGGGCTCATCGCTGTATTTGATTTTCGCGCTCATAGATCTGCTTCCCCTTGCGCCAGTAGCCTGCACCGATGATGCGGATGACCTCGCCGCGATACGTGAAGCGCACGGTCAGAACCCCGCCATCCACATCACCGAAGCAGTAGAAGCGCTCCTCGCTGCCGCTGTGCGCCAGATCCCTGGCGATCACCCGCCGTCGGTCGGCGAAAGCGTACTGGGCGCGGACGAACGCCACCCCGTGCTTGCGCTGATTCTCGACGTCCTTCGTTGTGTCCCACTCGAAGCGAGCTTTCGCCATCGTGAATAGATGCTAACGCGAACGTACCGCATCAGCCATATTTTCACCCATATCGATCGCCATACACCGGGGTGTGCTTCCGCATTCAGAACATCGGATGAATGCTGAGTGCGAGCATCGCCGAGAGTTGTGACAGCGGTCGGCCCGAGGCCTCGTGCAGGGCATTGAACGCGGCCTGTGCAGCCTGCAAGTTGCGCTGTGTGTGTGGGTTGCCTTGGATGACGCTGGCCCGTTCGAGGCGCTCGACGACGTGGCTGGTGAGCAGGAAGGTGTCCTTGCCCACCAGGCGCAGGAAACCGGCCGATGAGCGCCCACCCAGGCGGGCGCCCTGCCTGGCGAGCACGTCCCACAGGCCGATGATGTTGCTGGCCGGCCAGCCGGCGATGAAGGCACCGAAGCTGCCGTGCTCGCGAGCCTTCTCCAGCACGAAGGCCGCGTTCTTCGGGATCGTCTCCAGCTTGGCGCGGTGGCGAATGAGGCGTGCATCCTTCATCAGCGCGTCGATCCGCTCCGGCGAGAGCGCGGCCATCGCCTTCGGCTCGAAGCCCTGCAGGGCTTCCTCGAACGCCGGCCACTTGGCGTCGACCATGCTGTGCTGCATGCCGGCCTGGAAGACGCGCTGCGTCATCGCCGAGAGGTAACGGTCGTCGCCCTTGGCCCGCAGCTCGGCCGCGGACAGCGGATGGGGCAGGAAGGCCTCCATCGCCGCGTCCGATTCGAAGCGCTTGCGCACGGTGTCGTGCAGCCATCGGTAGTCCAGCGTCATGCGGTCTGCTCCAGGGGTTGTCGCGGCAAAGCGGCCCGCCGCACGCGAACAGGGTCACTGTGGCGATTGCTGCGCCCAAGGCTAAGGGTGCCGCGTGCGGACAGCAGCGCCAGCCGCACCGGCTCAGGGGTCTTGCGCGAGCGCCAGCCGCGCCCCGCCGAGTGCGGCGAGCGTGTCCGTGATCAGCATCGTCGGCACCGCCGACAGGTAGCCGGCGAAGCGCCCCTTGGCCTCGAACCGGGCGCGAAAGCCGGCGGCGATCACCCGGTCGGCGAAGCGCGGCACGACGCCGCCGCCGACGAAGACGCCGCCGCGCGCGCCCAGGGTCAGCGCGAGGTCGCCGGCAAAGCCGCCGAGGAAGGCGGCGAAGAGGTCCAGCGCGCGGCCCGCGAGCTCGTCGCCGTCCTGCTGCGCCGCCTGGACGATCGCCGCGGCGCTTGCCTGCGCCGGTTCCGGCCGCCCCAGCACCGCGGCCAGCGCCCGGTGCAGCAGCGGCAGCCCGGTGCCCGAGAGCAGCCGCTCGGCCGAGACGTGCGCGTGCTCACGCCGGACCTGCGCGATGACCTCGGCCTGCAGATCGTCGGCCGCGGCCAGCGCCGCATGCCCGCCTTCACCGGGCAGCGCCTGCCAGCCGCTGGCGGTGCGCAGCACCGAGGCCACGCCCAGGCCGGTGCCCGGACCGAGCACGGCGAGCACCGTCCCGCGCGGCGCCGAAGCCAGCGGCCGCGGCGCCGGGCCGCCCAGCGTGCGCCATTGCGTCGGCGCGAGCCCCGGCAGCGCCAGCGCGAGCGCCTCGAAATCGTTGACGACGACGAGCCGTTCGAGGCCGAGCTCACGCCGCAGTGCCTCGATCGAGAAGGACCAGGGGCTGTTCGTGAAACGCACCGCGTCGCCGGTAACCGGCGTCGCGACCGCGAAGGCTGCCCGCCGTGGCGGCCGCCAGCGCTCGGCCATCGCCGCGCCCAGTGTCTGCAGGTACGCGCGAACGGCGTCCGCCGGGGTCGCGTGCGCCGCCACCGGCAGCGTCTGCACATGGGCGATCGGGCTTTCCGGCCCTTCGACCCAGGCCAGCCGCGCATTCGTGCCGCCGATGTCGGCGAGCAGGTGCGGGTAGCCACCGCCCTCGCGGCTGCGGAGGCTCGACGCTCCGCCCGCCACGGTCACTCCAGCCTCTCGTCGCCCTCGCCGGCGGTCCACGCGGGCAGGCTGTAGTCGCCGAGCAGCACGGCAACACGCAGCGCGGCCGCAACCCCGGCGGCGAGCACGAGCGCCGTCTCGTCGGAGCCGCCGAGCAGGGTCACGATCACCAGCACCCAGCCGCCGACGAAGGCGCAGAGCGCATAGGGACGGTGATCGCGGAACGCGCTCGGGATCTCGTTGCAGACCATGTCCCGCAGCACGCCGCCGCAGACCGCGGTGGCGACGCCCATCAGCACCGCGACGATCGCGGGCATCTGCATCTGCACCGCGAGCTGGGTGCCGGTGGCCGCGAAGAGCCCCATCCCGAGCGCATCGGGCCACTGCATCGCGCGCGCGGTGATCTGCAGGTGGCGCGCGCGCATGAAGAGCATCGCGGCCACGCACAGCGCCAGCAGCGCCCAGAGCCAGTTGGCGTGCTGCACCCAGAAGAAGGGGCGCCGGTCCAGCAGCACGTCGCGCAGCGTGCCGCCGCCAAAGGCGGTGAGCCCGGCGACGACGACGACGCCCACGGCATCGAGCCGCTTGCGCGCCGCCTCGATCAGCCCCGAGAGCGCGAAGGCGACGATCGCCGCCGCCTCGACGAGGACCTGCGCCAGCGAGAGCCCGAGGTGGCTCACCGTCGACATGGCCGGCAAGGCCCGGTGCTCAGGCCGGCGCGCGAAAGCCCGCTGTCGCGTGCGAGCCGTCGCAGAAGGGCTTGTTCGCCGAGTGCCCGCAACGGCACAGCGTCGGGCCGACGCAGTTCGTGATGACCCGGCCGCTGTCGCTGACGATGCGCACCGGCCCCCAGACCGCGAGCGGGCCGTCGGCGATCGGTTGCACGCGGGTGCGCCCGGGCCTGACCTCGACCTGCGGCTCGTCGATCGGCGGCACCTCCCCCGCCGCACGGAAACCGCTGCGTTCGTGACTGTCGTCGCAGAAGGGCTTGGTGCCCGACTGGCCGCAGCGGCACAGGCGTGCGCTCGTCGCCGGGGTGCCGGCGATCATCAGCGCGCCGCTGAACTCGAGCGGCCCGTCGGTGCAGACGCGCACCGTGCAGGGCGCAGGCGGGGGCAGCGGCGCCGCCGGCACGACCGAAGCCGAGACCGCGGGCAGCACCAGCCGCTGCCCGTCCCAGGGCGGGCACCAGTAGTAGGCGCCGGTCTCGGCCTGGCTGTGCGCGAGCAGCGCGTCCTGCAGGCCGTCGTCCAAGCCCATCATGCGCTCGAGCTGGCGCTGGATCGGGTCCAGCGTGGCCGCGTAGGCAATGAACTGCAGGCCGTGACGGCGCGCGTCGCCCCAGGGCATCGAGCGGCGCAGCAGGAAGGCCGGCGGATCGAAGTCCTCCTGCGCGGTGCGCTTGACGTGCGCGCTCTCGGGCGCCTCGGGGATCTCCTCGTCGTCGCTGGCGCGGCGGCCGAAGATGTCGTCGCGTGCCTGCGGCGGCTGCGCCGCGAAGCGGTCGCGCAGGTGCAGCCAGCGCTGCACGAAGACGAAGCTGCTGCCGTCGGCGGCCAGCGCCGTCGCCCAGGCCTCGTCGCCCTGCGGGTTCTCGATGCCGTCGAGGTAGCCGGTGAGATCGTGTCCGCGGCGGTAGCGAAAGAGCGGCAAGGACTCGACGAGCTCCGCGTGCGGGTCCAGCGCCTGCACGAGCGCATCGGCGTTGTCGAAGGCCTGGCCAGGGTCGTGCGCCGGCACGAGCGCGAACACGTCCAGCGGCGTGGCCGGCATCGTGTAGCGCCCGCGCTGCAGACGCTCGAAGGCGCGCAGCCCCGGCACTTGCGCGCCGACCGCGGTGACGAGCGATGCGCCGATGCCGATCACCGCACCCGGCTGGTGCAGGGCACGCAAGGCGCGCCACAACGCCAGGGCGTCGCCCCGCAGGCGCCATTGCAGCGTGACGGCGGCGGTCGGCTCGGCGCCGAGCGCCGCTTGCTTGAGCGTGACGGGTGCGGGCATGGGTTCGGTTCCGGTTCGAGACACTGAGGACACTCAAAAAGAAGCGGCGAGACGTGATTCACGACACGGCCCAGGATACGGGATAGCCGCGCCTTCGGGCACTTGTTCGGCCCTTGACGGGTCTCAATCGAGCTCAGGATCTGCCGATGGCTCAGCCATTGACGACTCGGACCCCGCCCCGCCGATGAGACCGCGCACCATCATCGCCCACCGCGGCGAATTCGTCGACGCGCTGCACCTGCTGCGCAAGGGCCACGTGCTGGTGCGCGTGAGCGAGGCCGCCGGCGGCTGCGTGCTCGACGGCAGCCCGGTGTACCACTCGTACCCGACGCTGGCGCGCTACGACCTGATCCGCGAGTTCGACAACCCGCACGGTTTCGCCAACGCGCGCTACTACCGGCTCACCGAGCGCGGGCGCGAGTTCGCCGACCGCGCCTGCAAGGCCTGGCGGCGCCGGCCGCTGTGGCAGCGCCTGGCGATGCGGCTGACCGGTTGAGCGCGTGACCCGCCGGGCGGTCGGCCCCTCGCGTCGGCAGGACTAGAAACTCGAATCGGGCCCGAGCAGGAAGGCGCGCTCCTCGTCGGTGCTGACGCGCCCGAGCTGCAGGTTGCGGTGCGGGAAGCGGCCGAAGCGCTCGATGATCACCTGGTGCTTGGCCGCCCATTCCAGCGAGTCCGCGGTCTGCGGGTGCTCCTCTGCAAGCGCGCCGAAGAGCCGCATCGCCTCGGCCTGCATCTCGCGGCTCTCGGCGTGCTCGAGGGGCAGGTAGACGAAGGTCCGTTGGCGCGGCGTGAGCGTGCGCTCGGCACCGCTTTCGACCAGGGCGCGCGCGGCGGCCAGCGCGAGAGGGTCTCCCTGGAAGGCGCGGGGCGTGTCGCGGAAGATGTTGCGCGTGAACTGGTCGAGCAGCAGGATGCGCGCGAGCGCTCCCTCGGGCGTGGCCGCCCACTCGGCAAGCCCGCCGGCCAACGCCTGCTCGACCAGGGCGCCGAAGCGCTGCCGGATCGCGTCGTCGAAGGCGGGATCCTTGCGGAACCACTCCGGCCGCGCGACGTCCTCGTCGCCGAACCAGAAGTGCAGCACCTCGCGGGCCGCGGGCGGCAGCGTCGCTGTCTCGTTCATGCGGCCATGTTAGCCGCTGCCGAATCCGCTGCCGGTCAGGCGCCGAGGTAGGCTTTGCGCACCTCGTCGTTCTTCAGCAGGTTCGCGCCGCTGTCCTGCAGCACGACGCTGCCGGTCTCGAGCACGTAGCCGCGGTCGGCGACCTGCAGCGCGCGGTTGGCGTTCTGCTCGACGAGGAAGACGGTGACGCCGCCGGCGCGGATCGCCTGGATGATCTCGAAGATCTGGCCGATGATGATCGGCGCAAGGCCCAGCGTGGGCTCGTCCAGCAGCAGCAGGCGCGGCTTGCTCATCAGCGCGCGGCCGATCGCCAGCATCTGCTGCTCGCCGCCGGAGAGCGTGCCCGCGCGCTGCGCGGCGCGCTCGCGCAGGCGCGGGAAGAGTCCGTAGACATGCTCGATGCCGGCGTCGACCTGCGCGCGGTCGAGGAAGAAGCCGCCCATCTTCAGGTTCTCGGTCACCGTCAGCGCCGGGAACACGCGCCGGCCCTCGGGCGAGACGGCGATGCCCTTCTGCATGATCAGGTGCGTGGGCTGGCGCGTGATGTCCTCGCCGTTGAAGCGGATCGTGCCGCCGCTGGCGCGCGGGTTGCCGCAGACGGTCATCAGCAGCGAGGTCTTGCCCGCGCCGTTGCTGCCGATCAGCGTGACGATCTCGCCTTCGTCGACGTGCAGGCTGACGCCGTTGACGGCGCAGATCGCGCCGTAGTGCGTCGACACCTGCTCGAGCTGCAGCATGTGTGCGGCGCCCGTCATGCCTCCCCCAGGTAGGCCTTGATGACCTGCTCGTTGCGGCGCACCTCGTCGGGCGTGCCTTCGGCGATCGGCCGGCCGTGCTCGAGCACGAGGATGCGCTCGGAGACGCCCATCACCAGCCCCATGTCGTGCTCGATCAGCAGCACGGTGACGCCGAACTCGTCGCGCAGCCGGCCGATGAGCTGCTGCAGGTCCTTCTTCTCCTGCGGGTTGAGGCCGGCGGCCGGCTCGTCCAGCAGCAGCAGCCGCGGCTCGGTGATCATGCAGCGCGCGATCTCCAGCCGGCGCTGGTGGCCGTAGGCGAGGTTGCCGGCCTCGCGGTTGACGAACTCGCGCAGGCCCATGAAGTCCAGCCAGGTGAGCGCACGCGCGATCGCCTCGCGCTCGAGGCGGCGGTAGCCGGCGGTGTTGAAGAGCCCGCCGAGCACCGAGCGGCTGAGCTGCGCGTGCTGCGCCGCGAGCAGGTTCTCGAGCACGGTCATGCTCTTGAAGAGACGCACGTTCTGGAAGGTGCGCACGACGCCGCGGCGTGCGACGCGGTGGCTGCCCAGGCCGACGAGCGACTGGCCGTCGAGCCGGATGCTGCCGGTCGTCGGCCGGTAGAAGCCGCTGACGCAGTTGAACACCGTCGTCTTGCCGGCGCCGTTGGGCCCGATGATCGCGAAGATCTCGCGCGCCTTGACCGCGAGCGCCACGCCGTCGACGGCGAGCAGGCCGCCGAAGCGCATGCTGAGGTCCCGGACCTCGAGCAGGTGGCCG
>JAIXKN010000027.1:18607-35646 GCA_026932425.1 Burkholderiales bacterium | reverse complement strand
CGCCAGATCATCATCAGCACGAGCACGAGGCCGAAGACCAGCATGCGGTACTCGGAGAATTCGCGCGCGAGCTCGGGCAGCACGATGAGCACGATCGCCGCCAGAATCACGCCGAGCTGCGAGCCCATGCCGCCGAGCACGACGATCGAGAGGATCAGCGCCGACTCGATGAAGGTGAACGACTCGGGGTTCACGATGCCCTGGCGCGCGGCGAAGAAGGCGCCGCCGAAGCCCGCGAACATCGCACCGAGCGTGAACGCCGAGAGCTTGATGCGCATCGGGTTCATGCCGAGCGAGCGGCACGCGATCTCGTCCTCGCGCAGCGCCTCCCAGGCGCGGCCGATCGGCATGCGGATCAGGCGGTTGCTGACCAGAAGCGTGATCAGCGCCAGCAGCAGGGCCATCAGGTAGAGCGCGATCACCATGTGCATGGTGTCGAATTCGAGCCCGAAGAACTGGTGGAAGGTGGTCCCGCCTTCGGTGAGCGGGCTGCGCGTCATCGGCAGGCCCAGCACCGTCGGCTTGGGCAGGCCGGAGATGCCGTCGGGCCCGCCGGTCCAGTCGGTGAGGTTGACGAGCAGCAATCGGATGATCTCGCCGAAGCCGAGCGTCACGATCGCGAGATAGTCGCCGCGCAGCCGCAGCACCGGGAAGCCGAGGACGAAGCCGAAGAAGGCCGAGATCGCGCCGGCCAGCGGCAGCGCCTCCCAGAAGCTCCAGCCGGCCCAGTGATAGAGCATTGCGAAGGTGTAGGCGCCGGTGGCATAGAAGCCGACGAAGCCCAGATCGAGCAGCCCGGCAAAGCCGACGACGATGTTCAGGCCCAGGCCCAGCATCACGTAAATCATCACCAGCGTCGCGATGTCGACCGCGCTGCGTCCGGCGAAGAACGGCCAGGCGAAGGCCAGCAGCAGGAGGATCGAGACGACGAGCGGATGCTGCCGCCCCGAGAACTCGGGCAGGGCCGGCAGCCGCAGGCCGCTGGTCGCCGCGACGGCGGCCGGCCGCAGGAGCTGCCACGCGAACACCGCGAGCGCACCCCAGAGCACATAGTCCCAGTGCGGCGCGAGCACGGTGCGCGCGCCCACGCGCTGGAGCTTGAGGCCGAAGATCGGCGCGATCAGCACGACGCTCATCAGCGCCGCGATCAGCGCCGGCCCCAGGCGTGCGCGCAGCGCCGACATCACACCTTCTCCACTTCGGGCTTGCCGAGCAGCCCGGTCGGCCGCACGAGCAGGATCAGCACGAGCAGCGTGAAGGCGACGATGTCCTTGTACTCGGACGAGATGTAGGCCGCGGCGAGCGTTTCGGCAACGCCGAGGATGACGCCGCCGAGCATCGCGCCGGGGATGCTGCCGATGCCGCCGAGCACCGCGGCGGTGAAGGCCTTGATGCCGGCGATGAAGCCGATGAAGGGGTTGAGCTTGCCCACCGCGAGCGCGATCAGCACGCCGCCGACGGCCGCGAGCATCGCGCCGAGCACGAAGGTGAAGGAGATGACGCGGTTGGTGTCGATGCCCAGCAGGTTGGCCATGTGCATGTCCTGCGAGCACGCGCGCGAGGCGCGCCCCATGCGCGAATGGCGGATGTAGAGCGTCAGCGCCGCCATCAGCGCGACGGTGACGACGATCACGAGCACGCGCGCATAGGGGACGAAGACCTCGAAGTCGCCGCCCAGGCGAAAGCTGAAGGCGCCGGGGACGAGGGCTGGCACCGCCATGTCGCGCGCGCCCTGCCCGAGCGCCACCCAGTTCTGCAGGAAGATCGACATCCCGATCGCCGAGATCAGCGGGATCAGGCGCGGGCTGCCGCGCAGCGGCTTGTACGCGAGCTGGTCGACGGCATAGCCGTAGAAGCCGGTCACCAGCGCCGCGACCAGCAGCATCAGCAGCACGACGATCCCGATCGGCAGGCCGCCCTGCACGCCGATCGCCGAGAGCGTGACCAACCCGACGTAGGCGCCGATCATGTAGATCTCGCCGTGCGCGAAGTTGATCATGCCGATGATGCCGTACACCATCGTGTAGCCGATCGCGATCAGCGCGTAGATCGCGCCCAGCGACAGGCCGTTGAAGAGCTGCTGGACGAGCTGGGGCAGGAGATCGGACATGGCATCTTTCTCGCTGCCGGGCCGACCATGCCGCAGCGCCGTTCAGCCGGTGCGGCCGTGGTCCCCGGACCGATTCGCGAAGCCGAAGCCCGCGAGCGGACTGTCCAAGGAAGCGGGGAGGAAAGGCGGGGTCGGCGCGATGACCGGGGCACGCGTGCCCTCGCCCTGGGCGAGCGATCGGCGGCTGGGCGCGCCGGCCGCTCGCCTGCTCCGTCTTACTTCGTCGCCAGCGTCTTCGACCCGTCCTTGTGCCAGGTGAAGACGTCGAACTGGAAGCTGTTGAGGTCGCCCTGCTTGTTCCAGGAGATCGGGCCGATCACGGTGTCGACCGTCGACTTGTGCAGGTAGTCCGCGACCTTGGCCGGATCGTCGCCCACCGCCTTGATCGCCGCGACCAGCGACTGCGCCGCCGCGAACGAGGTCAGCTGGAACGCGCCCCCGGCGTTGCGGTTCTTGTCCTTGAAGGCCTTGACGACCGCCGCGTTCTTCGGGTTGGCCGAGAAGTCGGCCGGCAGCGTCAGCAGCATGCCTTCGGCCGCGTTGCCGGCGATCGCGTTGATCTCCGGGTTGCCCACGCCCTCGGGACCCATCATGCGCACCTTCAGGCCCTGCTCGCTGGCCTGGCGCAGCAGCAGGCCCATCTCCGGGTGATAGCCGCCGAAGTAGACGAAATCCACCCCCGCGCTCTTGAGCTTGGTGATGACCGCCGAGTAGTCGCTGTCGCCGGCGTTGATGCCCTCGAAGAGCGCGACCTCGATGCCCGCCTTCTTGACGTCGTCGCGCACCGCCGCGGCGATGCCCTGACCGTAGGACTGCTTGTCGTGCAGCACCGCGATCTTCTTGGGCTTGATCTGGTTGATGATGAACTTGGCCGCCATCGGGCCCTGCTGGTCGTCGCGGCCGATGGTGCGGAAGATGAAGTGGAAGTTCTTGCCGTCGGTGAGCGCCGGCGAGGTCGCAGACGGGGTGATCACGACCACGCCCTCGTTGTTGTAGATCGGCGCCGCGGCGATCGAGGCCCCGGAGCACACCGGGCCGATCACGTAGTGGATCTTGTCGTTGACGACACGGTTGGCAGCCACCGGGCCCTGCTTGGGCTCGCAGGCATCGTCGACGGCGACGAGCTCGATCTTCTTGCCGTTGATGCCGCCGGCGGCGTTGGTCATCTCGGCCGCGGTCATCGCGCCTTCCTTGATCATGTCGCCGTACTGCGTCAGCGCGCCCGTCGTCGGGATCACCATCGCGACCTTGATCTGCGCGTGAGCGGCAGTGCTGAAGAGGGCAGCCGCGGCAAGCCCGGCAGAGATGGCCAGGAGACGCGTGCGCGGGGAAGTCGACATGACTCGTGTCCTCCAATGGAATTCGGATGCACGATTCTATCGTCGACCACCAGGGCGGACCTGCGCCGGCGGGTGGCGCTCAGGGTCTTGCGAGAACGCCGCTGCCCCGGCCCCGCTCTCGGCCACCGTCTCGGCCACCGATCGGCACGCTTCTGCCTGGAATATCGAACCAGGACGGAACAGGACGCCGAATAGGCGAGTAATTCAGTTCATGCGCATATTTCGATATGATGGTTAATAAGAGATTACTCTCGATCATCCGGATTCGCACAGAGGAGGAAGCTCACAATGACGACGACCCGCCGACCCACTGCCACCCGGCTCGCGCTCGCCGCCGCAGCGCTGTCGCTTGGCGCCGCGGCCCTTCCCGCTTACGCTGCCAGCGCCGAGCCGATCCAGCCGCTCGAGCCCGCACGGGTGACCGATCCGGCCAAGGTCGAGCTCGGCAAGAAGCTGTTCTTCGATCCGCGCCTCTCGCGCTCGGGCTTCATCTCGTGCAATTCCTGCCACAACCTGAGCATGGGCGGCAGCGACAACGTCGCGGCGTCGGTCGGCGACCGCTGGCAGAAGGGGGGCATCAACTCGCCCACGGTGCTCAATTCGGTGCTCAACGTCGCCCAGTTCTGGGACGGCCGTGCCAAGGACCTGGCCGAGCAGGCCGGCGGCCCGATCGAGAACCCGATCGAGATGAACTCGACGCATGAGATCGCGGTGGCAACGCTGCGCACGATCCCGGGCTACGTACAGGAATTCAGGGACGTCTACAAGACCGGGCCGCTGGATATCGGCCAGGTGACCGATGCGCTGGCGGCCTTCGAGGCGACGCTGGTCACGCCCAACTCGCGCTTCGATCGATGGCTCACGGGTGACCGGAACGCGATCACCGCGACCGAGCTCAAGGGCTACGAGCTCTTCAAGAACTCGGGGTGCGTGGCCTGCCACAACGGGCCGGGCGTGGGCGGCAACACCTTCCAGAAGATGGGCGTGGTCGCCGAGTACAAGACCGATCATCCGGCCGAGGGCCGATCGGCCGTCACCGGCAACGAGATCGACCGCTTCATGTTCAAGGTGCCGACGCTGCGCAACGTCGAGTTGACCTACCCCTACTTCCACGACGGCGCGGCCAAGACCCTCACCGAGGCGGTCGACATCATGGGGCGGCTGCAGCTGGGGCGCGTCTACACGAAGGAAGAGAACGCGCAGATCGTCGCCTTCCTGAAGACGCTGACCGGCGAGCAGCCGCGGATCACGCTGCCGATCCTGCCGGTCTCCAGCGACCGAACGCCTCGCCCCGACCCCTTCGCGCCGATCGTCGCGCCGAGGAAGAAGTAGGGAGGAAGCCGTGTCCGCCGGCGGCTCGCGCCGCCGGCCGCACGGGACAGGAGGCGCTTCAGGAGGCCGCGGCGGCCGGCGCGTCAGGTCCCGCGCCCGCGGCGCGGGCCGTGGTCGGCACGAACGCGTCGGAGAAGCAGTACTGCTCGCCCAGCCCATGCGCAAGGAAGTCCGGCACCGCCGCCTGCACCATGCGCACCGAGCCGCAGGCGTAGACCTCATAGCCGGTCAGGTCCGGGTGATCGTCCAGCAGCGCCTTGTGCACGTAGCCGCGCCGGCCCTTCCAGGGGTCGTCGTCGTCCAGGTCCGAGAGCACCGGAACGTAGCGGAACTGCGGCTGCTCGGCCTGCCAGCGCGCTAGCAGGTCCTGCATGTAGAGATCCCCCTCCTTGCGCACACCCCAGTAGAGCTCGATCGGTCGCCCGACGCCGCGGCGGAAGGCATCCTCGAGGATGCTCTTGATCGGCGCGAAGCCGGTGGCACCGGCCACCATCAGGATGGGCCTTGCGCTGTCATGCAGCGTGAAGCGCCCGAGCGGCCCCTCGAACTCGACGGTATCGCCTTCCTTCATCCGCTCGAAGACATGCGTCGTGTAGCGCCCGCCCGGGATCAGGCGGATGTGCAGCTCGATCACGTCGCCGGCGGTCGATGGCGGCGCCGAGAGGTCGCGCGGTGCGGTCGCGAACGAGAAGGCGCGCTTCTCGCCGTCCTCGAGGAGGATGTTGATGTACTGGCCGGCCTTGTAGTCGACGTGCTGGCCATCGGGCAGCGCCAGCCACACGAGCATCAGGTCGGGCGCGAGCTGCTGCATGCGCTGGACGCGCGCGGTGTAGCGCTGCAGCACCTGAGCATCCTCGGCCGCGAGCGAGGCGACCCCCTCGATCTCGATCTCGATGTCCTCGAGCGGTACCGCGCAGCACATCAGCGCCTGCCCGCGCGCGCGCATCGCCGCCGTCAGCGCGGATTCCTGGTAGGGCCCGTGGTCGAAGCGGCCGTTGAGCACGGTGCACACGCAGACGCCACAGCCGCCGGCACGGCAGTCGTAGGGCAGCGCCAGGCCCGCCCGCAGGCCGGCTTCCAGCAGCGTCTCGCCGTGGCGCGCGCCGACGCGTGCCGGGCCCGGGTGCATCGCCACCTGGTGAAGCGATTGGCCGCTGCGCTTGGGCGGCAGCCAGGGCATCAGCATCAGCACCAGCGTGCCGCCGATCACCACCGCCCACACCACCGCCAGCGGCCCGGACTGGATGAACGGGAACAGCGACAAGAGGAACCAGTCCAGCGACAGCGTCGACGAGGCCGAGTGCAGGTCCGCCGGGCCCTGGCTCGCGACGGGAAGCACCAGCGCCAGCACCACCAGCATGATGCCCATCGCGGTCGCGATCGGGCGCGGCGGCTGCGTCGTCGCCTTGGGCACGCGCTGCACGTGGATCCACATCAGCAGCAGCGTCACCAGCGGCACGCCGATGTGGATGAAGACGAGCAGCGAGAACAGGCGGTCGCTGACGTGCTCGGGCAGGATGAAGTTGCGGATCAGCCGGCCCTGGAAGCCCGGCAGCCAGTCCAGCCACTCGAAGCTGGCCTGCGTGACGAACTGCGCCAGCCGGTCCCAGGGCAGCATGAAGCCGTTGATGCCGGCGACATAGACCAGCCACAGCAGGACGACGCCGGTCACCCACGAGATCCAGCGGAAGCCCCGCAGGCGATCGAAGGCGAAGTAGCGCAGCATGTGCAGAAGCATCGTCAGCACCATCGCGTCCGACGCGTAGCGGTGCACCGCGCGCAGGATGCTTCCGATGCCGAAGCCGCCGTGCGTGATCGCCTCGACCGAACGGTAGGCGCCGTCGACGCTGGTGTCGAAGAACGCGTAGAGGACGAGGCCGGTGCCGGAGACGACCCAGAAGAGGAAG
Organism: Burkholderiales bacterium; assembly: GCA_026932425.1. Taxonomy (GTDB): domain Bacteria; phylum Pseudomonadota; class Gammaproteobacteria; order Burkholderiales; family Burkholderiaceae_C; genus Rubrivivax. Next base: position 28,957 of record JAIXKN010000027.1, on the reverse strand, counting down.
AAGGTGATCGGCCCGAGGTGGTAGAAAGGGTTCATGCGGTCGCCGAAGGCGCGGTTGAACACCGCCTCGACCGCCATGAAGGCGCGACGAATGAGCCGTTGCAGCAGTTCGCTCATTGCGCCGCCTCCCCTTGTTCCGATTCCTGTTCCGATTTCCTGGGCGCGCGCATCGCGCGCAGCACGACGAGCGCGAACAGCAGCCCGCCGATGATCGCCAGCAGCCCGCCCAGGCCCATCAATCCCATCCCCGCGATTTCGCCGGTGCTGCGCAGCACCTGCTCGGCGCCGGCGACCTTGCGCTGCACGCCGTAGCCGCCCGACCACACCAGCCCGATGATGTGCAGCAGCTGCCCGACGCCGTAGAGCCAGGGCTGCAGCAGTGCGAGCCGTCCCTGCGGCGCGCGGTAGCCGAGCTCGGGCAGCAGGCGGTAGACCAGACCCATCAGCGCCAGCGTCACGCCGACGATGCAGCCGTGATAGTGCGCCGGGATCTTGACGTTGCTGCCCTGGATCGTCACGCCGATCAGCCCGCCCGCGACGAACAGCAGCATCGAGGCCAGCAGCGCCGCACGCAGCGGCCGCTGCGCCGGCGACAGGCGCCGGTGCGGCGCCAGCGCGATCAGCACCGCAAGCACCAGCGGCGCGATCGCCAGGCCGCCGCCGACGCGCATCGCCCAGGTGTGGAGGTCGCGGTGCTCGACGGTGCTGACGTCGTGCATCAGGTAGGCCAGCGGCGTCACGAACACGCTGACCAGCGCGATCGCGAAGAGCAGCAGCACGACGCGCGCACTCAGCGGCACGCGCGCGCCGCAGGCATGCGCCAGGGCCAGCCATGCGACCAGCATCAGCAGCGTCCAGGTGAACTGCAGCGCATGCCCGCCGCCCCAGTAGAGGATCTCGTAGTAGGCCTTGGGCGGCAACTCGGTGGGCACCACCGCGAGCGACCAGGCAAAGGCCAGCAGCGCGACCCCGGCGGCGACGGCGCTCGCGTGCAGTCCGAAGCGCAGCGCGCCGGTGCCGTCGACGGCGATGCCCACCTTCTCGGCGCGCATCAGCGCCAGCAGCACGAGCAGCAGCGCGCCGGCGGCAAAGAGCCAGAGCGAAGCGCGAAAGCCGGCACTGTCGAGCATCGGGATGTAGTTGGCCATCACCGCCTCGCCGGGATCGAGGAAGGCCGAAGCCGCCATGCCGAGCGCACCCAGGCCGCAGAGCGCAAGCGAGGCTCGCGCCACGCGCAAGCCGCCAGCGCGCAGCGATCGCAGGTTCAGGCTCCAGAGCAGGCCCGCGATGGCGACGAACCAGACCAGCACCGAGAGGTCGACGTGAACGACGAGCGCAACGCGGAAGAAGTCGCCGGACGGCAGCCAGGCGTTGACGCCGGGCGTGCGCGCCAGCACCAGCAGCACCGAAAACAGGCCCGAGCCGATCAAGGCCGCGAGCGCCAGCATCAGCCAGGCACGCACAAGCGGACGGCGGTCGGCACCAATGCCCGGCAGGACGTACGCCGCCGGGGTCGACGCGGTCAGCGTGTGGTTCGAGGATCCGGGGACAGTGCGCAGCAGCGGCTTGCGCAGCGGGAGCGAATCGGAACTCATTGGAAGATGATGCCGCCTTGCGTCGCGTCGAAATCGATGACCAGGACCTGACCGGGCGCGAGCTTCACAGTGGCTTCGCGCTCGTGCACCGTGGCACCCGGGCGGATGTCGTCGTTGAGCCGCACGGCCAGCTTCTGCTCGCCGGCCGGGACGATCACGCGCTCGTAGATCGACGAGGCGCCGTCCTTGGACAGACCCGTGGGCGCCACGACACGCTTGAGGATGTTCTGGTCGTTCAGGTCGACCTCGACCGTCAGCGGCGAACGCTCGCGCGGGCATTCCATCGGCGCACGCATGTTGGGCGGCAGTTTGGCCAGCTCCTCCGGCGTGCGCTTGCGGCATTCGCCCACGGGCTGGCCGACTCGGCTGATGCTGACCTTGATCTGCGCCTGGTCGGGCCCCATCGGGTGATAGAGCGGCCACTGCGAGAAGGTGCCCACGAAGACCGCGAACAAACCGTAGAGGACGAGCTGCCCGGCCCAGCGCCCAGCCCCGGTGGGCGCCGTGGGGCGCTTCTTGGACACGATGGATTCGTCTTTAGTCTTCATCGGCTTCGATTGTCATGGACTGTACGCGCTGGCGCAGGGTTTTCACCGACGACGCCAGCAGGGTCTCTTGGCCGGGCCCGGCATGGACGAGCTCGATGCGCTCGCCGGGCACATGCGCGCGCAAATGCGGTTCGCGCATGCCGGCAAGGCGCTCGGCGGTCCAGCGCGCACCGAGCCGGAACTCGCAGCCGCCGTCGGCACAAGGGGCGACGACGACCCCGGCCGCACCGTCGCGCAGTGCGTACTCGACGAAGGAGGGCGGCAGCTGGCCGGCACAGAGCAGGCCGAACGCGATCACGTCCTCGCCCTGCACGCTGTTGACCGCAGCACCGTGATCGCAGCCGAAGACGACGAGAGGACGCTCGCTGCCCGAAGCCGAAATCCCCTGGCGCAGGCGCTTGCGCAGCGCGTCGATCGGGAGCTGCGGCATGTCGATGCCGGTGACCAGGCACTCGGTGCTTCGAAACGGCGTCGACGACGGGCAGGCCCCGGCACAGATGCCGCAGCCGACGCACAGGTCGGGGTCGACGACCGCGAGTTGACGCCCCACCCGCTGGTTCGGGTGCGGAACCATTGTCACGGCCGCATAGGGACAGTCGACGAAACAGCGTTTGCAGCCATTGCAGTTGTCCGGATCGACGACCGCTGTCGCGGCACGCCTGGGCTGCGGCAGGAAGGGAAGCAGGAAGAGCAGCAGCATGCCGCCCAGCACAAGCGTCCAGGTGAATGCGCTCGAGGTCGCATCGGTCAGCGGATGCAGCCACAGCAGCAGCCAGTCCAGGTGCAGCGCCTGCGGCACGTGGTCGAGCGCCGCCGGCGCGTGGCTGTTCACCGGACGCAGCAGCGCCAGCAGCGCGAGTGTGGCGAGCAGCCCGAGCATCAGCGGGCGCGGCGGTGCCATCGGCACGTGCGCCAGGCGCTGGATGTGGAACCACAGGCCGAAGAGCAGCAGCAGCGGCACGCCGACGTGAACGAAGACGAAGAGCGAGAACAATCGGTCGCCGACCGATGCGGGAGAGAGAAAGTTGCGCGCCAGCGGCGTCGACAGCAGCGGCAGCGCGTCCAGCCATTCGGCGGTCGAGAGCGCCGAATACTGTGCAAGCTGGTCCCAGATCAGCCAGAAGCCGCCGATCGCACTGGCGAAGATGAAGGTCACCAGCGGCACCCCGGTCAGCCAGTGAAAGCGCCGCGCGCCGCGCTCGTGGCCGTGCAGCCATTCGCGCGCGACGTGCAGCAGCAGCACGAGCATCAGCAGGTCGGCCGCGTAGCGGTGCAGGCCACGCAGCAGGCGCCCAAGACCCAGCGGCACGCGCGCCAGGCCCTCGATCGAGCGGTAGGCTCCTTCGACCGACGTGTCGAAGAGCGCGAACAGCACGACGCCGCTCGCGGCCAGGGTTGCGAAGGCCAGCAAGCCGATCGAACCCAGGTGCCGCAGGGGGTTGGCTCTTGCCCCCAGGGCCGCGTCGAGCGTGCGCTCGGCCGCCAGCCAAGCCCTCAGACCGTACTGCCGGATACCGCGTGCGGCAGAGGAGGGCAGGTCAGGCGCGATTCGCGGCGCTGACGACGTTGACGTTGCCATTCGAGGCCAAAGTAGACGAGCAGCGTGAGGAAGAACAGGACGCCGCCCGCGATCACCAGGATCAGCTTGGTGTCGTAGCGGTATTCGCCGGTTTCGGCGTCGTACACGGTGCAGAGGATACGCACGCGCTCGACCAGCGCTTCGAGCGCGTTCGGCGGCGGAGGCGCGTGCCGCAGCAGCAGCTCTCGCAAGGGCACGCCGAGCTGATCGGCGCGGACCTTGTTGCCCAGGACCTGGCTGTGGATGCGGCCTCGGGCGTCGACGACCGTCACGCCCAGCAGGTGGTCGAAGCCCGCCGGCGTCGCGACGTAGCTGAAGCCGAAGCTACGCGTCAGCTCCTGGACCTGCGCCTTCGTCGGGCTCAGGAACTCCCAGTTGCGGTGCGCGATGCGGTGCTGCGCCGCGAACGAGCGCATCGCCTCCGGGCTGTCGAAGGGCTGGTTGAAGCCGACGCTGACGACGTTGAACTGGCTCTCGCCGAGCATGCGATCCAGCCCGCGGACCGCCTCGTAGAGGTCGCGCGTCTGGGCCGGGCAGACCTGGAAGCAGCCGGTATAGATGAAGCTCACCAGCAAGGGCTTGCCCCGGTAGTCGGACAGCCGCACGGGCTTGCCGCGACGGTCGCGCAGCTCCATGTCCGGCACCATGCGGCCGACCGCTTCCTGCGACAGGCGCAGCGCCTCACGCTCGTCGAGCGATGGCACTTCACCGAGCTGGCGCGGCGCGGCGCCGGGGACATGCTCGTCGGCAATCGCTGTGCCGCTGCCGGCCAGCGCCAGCAGCGCAGCGGCAAGGATGCGCTTCCAGCCCGCCGCGCGCCCGCTGCGGGTCTCAGCGAAGGGCAGCATCGATCAGCACCCCGACGATGAGGGCACTGAGCTGGGCCATCGACGCGAAGAACGAAGTCATCGCGGTCTCGCGGCGAGGGTCGCGCGCCAGCGCCCGGGTCTTGCGAAGGAAATACGCGCCGCCGATGACCGCACCCGCGGCGTAGGCCCAGCCTGCGCCGAAGGCCAGCGGCGTCAGCGAGGCCAGGACGAGCACGATCGCGTTGGCGTGCACGATCCTTGCCGCGCGCGTGGTGCCCACGACCACCGGCAGCATCGGCACTCCGGCCGCGGCGTACTGGTCCGCGTTGGCGATCGCCAGGCTCCAGAAATGCGGCGGCGTCCACAGGAAGAGGACGAGCGCCAGCAGCAGCGCCTGCGGTCCGATCGCGGGGTCGACCGCCGCCGCACCGGCCAAGACCGCGAAGCTCCCGGCCAGTCCTCCGATGACGATGTTCCAGGGCGTGCGGCGCTTGAGTCCCACGGTGTAGACGATCGCGTAGGTCAGCGCACCCAGCAGCACGAACCCCGCAGCCACCCAGTTCACCCAGAGCCCCGCCGCGACGACGGCCGCGACCAGCAAGCCGACGATCAGCGCGATCCAGCGCGGGCCGCGCGTGAGCGCCCCGCTGGCGAAGGCTCGGCCCCGCGTGCGCTTCATCAGCCGGTCGCTGTCGGCCTCCACGTACTGGTTGAACGCCCCGGCGCTGGCCGAGGCCACCAGGACCGACAGCGCCAGGATGAAGGCCTGCACAGCCGACGCCGAACCCTCGGGGACGATGGCCAGGCCCGCGATCGCGGTGAGCATGATCAGCACGCCGATGCGCAGCTTGAACACGCCCAGCACCAGCCGCCAGCGCGCCCCCTCGGCCGGCTGCACCGCATCGGCGGTGCCGGCGGCCAGGGCCGGTGCGGCAAGCGGGTCGGGTCGGGTCATCGCCTCCTCCGGGGAATCGTCGTCGGTCGGGTCGCTGGTGAGCTCGCGATCAGCTCATGCCCCACAGCGTCGACAGGTACTTCCAGTTGATGAAGTAGTAGAGCACGAAGGCGATCAGGAACACCATCGCAAGGGCGAAAGTCCCCGGCGCCGCGAAGCCCATCGAGCCGTAGCTCTGCGCCGTCGCCGTCGGCGCCGCGCGCGGCACCGGCGTCCACGACGAGCTGACCTTGCCGTCGTCGAGCTTCTTGCCCCACAGCAGCGAGCCCACCGTGATGTACACGAAGGCGATGCCGCCGAAGATCGCGATGATGCCACCGATGCCGACCAGACCCATCATCAGGTAGGCAGCACCCGGCCACTCATAGGCCAGCGCCGCGCCCTCGAAGGCCATGTCCCAGTGGCGGCGCGAGACCCCGAGCGTGCCTGCGCCCATCATCACCAGGCAGAAGAAGTACATCGAGAAGCCGAACAGGTAGATCTGCCACAGCGCGAGCTTGGGCGCGATCATCTCGCGCTTGAAGAGCACCGGGATCAGGTAGTAGGTCAGCGCCATGAAGGTCAGCGTCGTGCCCACCACCACGGTCGCGTGGAAGTGCCCCGGGACGTAGATCGTGTTGTGGATGATCAGGTTGAGCTGCTCGGTGCCCATCATCACGCCGGTGATGCCGCCGAGGAAGCCGAAGCCGATGATCGAGATGAACACGCCGGCGAAGGTCGGGTTGCCCCACGGCGCCTTTCGCAGCCACTCGAACAGGCCCTTGGTGTAGCCCTTCTGCCGCTGCGCGACTTCCATCGCACCCGGCACCGTCAGGCCGTGCAGCATCGAGGCCAGCACCGCGGCGTACATGAAGTAGCTGGTGTTGACGACCTTCCACGCGGTGCCCACGCCCGGGTCGGCCAGCAGGTGGTGCGCACTGGCCAGCTGCAGGAAGAGGATGTAGAGCAGGAAGGCCATGCGGCTGACGCGCTCGCTCATCGGCTTGGCGCCGAGCGCGATCGCGGCAACGAGATACCAGACCGAGACGTGCGTCGCGACGTTGATCTGCTGCGAGGAGTGGCCCAGCGCCCACCACACGGTGCGGTAGATCAGCGGGTCGACGTTCATCAGCCCCAGCGACATCAGCCACGCGGGAATGATGATGATCGCGCCGGAGAGCAGCGTGAAGACGGCGATGATCGCCGCGGTCATCGCGCCGAAGGTCACGAGCGGGATGGAGCCCTCGTAGGTCTTCTCGCGCTTGGCGACGACCAGCGTGCCGAAGAAGACGAAGCAGCCGATCAGCGCGCCGACGGCGAAGAGGATGATGCCCAGGTAGAAGCTGGGCTCGGCCATCATCGGCACGTAGCTGGTCATCATCACGCTCGAGGCGCCGCGGAAGACCGCGACGTTGTTCATCACCGAGCCGATGACCATCAGCAGGAAGCCGAGCCAGGCGATCTTCGGCGTCGCGATCCGACATCTGAGCAGGGTCGACGAGCAGAAGTGCAGGACCGCGATCTCGAAGAAGATGATCCAGAAGATCAGCATGTCCAGGCCGTGGGCCGTGAGCACCATGTAGAAGGTGTCGGCCTCGAGCCAGCGGATGGAAGGCCAGCGCGTGAGCACGACGCCGATGGCCAGGATGCCGCCGATCGCCAGCCAGACGACGGCGACGAAGGCATGCGCCTTGATCAGCTTCTCGGCCTGGGCCTCGAACTGCAGGCCCGAGCGCGGGCAGGTACGGTAGGTGGTGGAAACGCTCATCTTGTTCTCCTCACTTCACGTACATGCGGCTGACCATGCGGTGGTGGCCGATGCCGCAGAACTCGTTGCACACGAGCCCGTACGTGCCCGACTGGTTCGGCGTGACCGTGACCACGTGCTCGAAGCCCGGGACCAGCTGGATGTTGATGTTGGCCGGCTGCAGCGAGAAGCCGTGGTTGTAGTCCATCGCGGTCAGGTGCAGGCGGTAGGTCTTGCCCTTCTCCAGCTCGAGGATGGGATAGAAGTTCCAGAGCCGGCCCAGCAGGTAGACGTCGGCCCCGGCCGGCGGCGCGACGACCGGGATCTCGTCCTCGGTCTCCTTGCGCACGGTGTACTTGTCGACCATCTCCTGCACCTTGGCCATGAACTGGTCCGGGCGGGTGCGATAGGTCTCGGTGGAGAGGTTCTGGCTGCCCCAGATGTGCCAGCCGACCATCATGAAAAAGAGGATCAGGCACCAGATCACCGCGATCGTGATCCAGGTGCCCTCGACGCGGTCGATCGGATGCTTGTACCAGAGCCGCTCGGGCGGCGGAAGAATGGCGCTCATGTGGATGTGCTCCTGCGCGTTGGCTTACTTGGTGACCGGCAGGAGAAGGATCTCCACCACGCCCCAGAGGTTGTAGACGACCATCGGGATCAGCACGCCCAGGAACAGCAGGATGAATGGGCTGTCGAGCAGCTTCTGCATCGCTGGGACGGGTTCGTTGGGATCGTCGTGGTGTGTGGACATGGCCGCTCCTTCATGCATGGGTCTGGGCAGGCGGGTCTTGGGCGCCCTCCTCGCTGCGGGGCATTCTTTGACCGACCGTCAAGGTCGGACATGAACCAGATCAAGGAAAGATCATTGCACCGGGATGCCTCGATCGTTAAGCCCTGTGTGGAGACTTGGAGACAACAAAGTGTTTACCCGATATCGCGATCGGGCCCGCTTGGTGTAAGTGCCGACTCGGCCGCTGCGGACGCGCTCCGCCGCGGGCCGGCTAGCATCGGGCGCCTGGCCGACACCGCAGCGGATCGCCGCCCCAACGACCCATGTCCACCGAAGACCCCCTGGCCCGGCGCCTGCGCCTGGTCCGCATGCTGGCCTGGGCGCTGGTCGCGCTGATGCTGGCGACCGTCTTGCTCAGCGCCTACATGCGCCTGTGGCAATCGGGGCTGGGCTGCGAGCCCTGGCCCGATTGCTACGAGCAGGCCCTGCGGGGTGGCGGCGAGGCGGCAGCCGGCGCCGGACTGGCGCTGGCCCGGCTGTTGCATCGGGCGGTCGCCTCGCTGGTGCTGGTGGTCGCGCTCCTGCTGGCGCTGGCGACGCTGGGCGTGCGGCCGCGGCTACGGCGCGAAGCCGGTCTGGCGCTCGTCCTGCTGGCGCTGACGCTGGGCCTGGCGGCGCTGGGGGTCGTCGCGCGCGGCTCCACGCGTCCCCCCGTCGTGCTCGGCAACCTGCTCGGCGGCTTCCTGATGCTGGCGCTGGCCCTGCGGCTGGCGATGCCGGCCGCAGCGCGGGCCGCAACCCGCCTGGCCTGGCCCGCACTGGCGCTGCTGCTCCTGCAGATCGCGCTCGGTGCCATGGTGAGCGCAACCCATTCGACCCTGGCCTGCGAAGGCCTGGGCGATTGCATGCAGCGCGCGCAGGCCCTGGGCGGGGAGTGGAGCCTGCTCGACCCCTGGCGGAGCCTCGCGCCCGGGACGGATGCCGCTGCGCGCGGCGTCCGGCTGCAGCTCCTGCACCGCCTGCTGGCGCTGCTGCTGGTGCCGGTGCTGCTGCTCGTGGCGCTGGGCGCGCTGCGGCAGCGGCGGCGCGTGGCGGCCGGCGCACTGGGCGCCCTGCTGCTGCTTCAGCTCCTGGTCGGCGGGCTGCTCGCGCCGGCGGGCTGGCCGCTGGCGCAAGTGCTCGCGCACAACCTCACGGCCGCGCTGATGCTCGCGCTGCTGCTGCGCCTGAGCTGAACGCCTGGAGCGAAAGCGCCGCCGGCATGGCGCGCGTTCGCGCAAGCAGCGCGGTCAGCAGGATCACCGCCGCACCCGCGCCGCCGGTGTGCGCCAGCGCAGCGACGATCGGCCAGCCGAGGACGACGTTGGACAGGCCGCTGGCCAGCTGCCAGGCGGCCAGACCCGCCAGCGCCAGGCCGAACCGTCGCAGCGGCGGCTGGCCGCTGCGATGAAGCGCCCAGGCCAGGGCCAGCATGCACAGGAGCACGACGTAAGCGCAGAGCCGGTGCACGTAGTGGATCGCGGTCAGCGCCTCGAAAGGCAGCAGATCGCCCGCGGCGGTCGAGCCCAGGTCGCGAAGCAGGGTGAAGCCGTGCCCGAAATCCATCGGTGGCCACCACGATCCCTGGCAGCGCGGGAACTCGCTGCAGGCCAGGACTGCGTAATTGGTGCTGACCCAGCCGCCGAGCGCGCTCTGCACGAACACGAGCAGCAGCATGGCCAGAGCGGCGCGGCGCAGCCCGGGCGCCAGCGGCAGCGCCGGGGCGCTGCGATCGTGCGCCAGGAGCGTGAGCAGCAGCAGCCCCAGATAGCCGCCGAGCAGGTGCAGCGTGACGATCGCCGGGTAGAGCTTGAGCGTGACCGTCAGCGCGCCGAACGCGCCCTGCACGCAGACCCAGACGAAGACCGCGGTCGCCCAGGCCGGCGAGAGCGCGGAGCCCGGGTCGCGCCGGCGCTGCCACCAGGCCGCGATCATCGTCAGCGTGATCAGCGCGCCGAGCGTGGTCGCCGCGTAGCGGTGGATCATCTCGATCCAGGCCTTGGTGTGCGTCACCGGACCGCTGGGCATCGCGGCTTCGGCAGCGATGATCTCGTGGCGCGCCCCCAGCGGACTGGCGTTGCCGTAGCAGCCCGGCCAGTCGGGACAGCCCAGACCCGAGTCGGTCAGCCGCGTGAACGCGCCGAAGAGCACAAGGTCGAAAGTCAGGAAGAGCAGCAGCCGCGCCAGCATCTGCCAGCGGTCGCGGCGTGCGCCACCGCGGTGGCGCACGAGGATCCAGAGCAGCGGCAGCAGCGCGAGCACGGCGCCCAGCAGCATCAGCTGCGCCGCGGGGGTGAGGTCGTAAAGGGACTGGGACGTGGACATGCCGGTGACGGGGCGGGAGGACGGGAGGGCGCGAGGGCGCGA
>JAIXKN010000027.1:3648-18597 GCA_026932425.1 Burkholderiales bacterium | reverse complement strand
GAGGGCGCGAGGGCGCGACTTGCGCGCGCAGCCCGCAAGCCTAACCGCATGGGCCGCCGCCGCGGGGACGGACGTCGCGGCGCGCGGATCCGGCACACTGTGCGCATGAACGCCATGACCCGCATCGTCCTGGCCGTGGGGCTCGCGCTCGGCGCTGCCGCCACGGCCGCATGGTTCAGCCTCGACAAGGAGACGCGCGGGCTGCTCGCGACCTTCCCGACCAATCGCGACCTTCTTTTCTGGAGCGTGCCGCAGCGCGACGCGGCCTTCCGCGCGCTCGACCGCATCCCGCTGCTGGCGCGCTCGCATGTCGCCCAGCCGTCATCCCAGGCCTCGCCGCTGCCGCCCGGGCCGCCGCTGAAGCTCGCGCTCGACATCGACGCCTACATGGCCGGCCAGCGCAGCGCGGCGCTGCCCGTGCTGCACGACGGGCGGCTGCGCCTGGAACGCTACGGCCTGGGCTTCGATGCCGATGGGCGCTGGACCAGCTTCTCGGTGGCCAAGTCCTTCACCTCGACCCTCGTCGGCGCGGCGCTGGCCGACGGCCACATCCGCAGCATGGACGACCGGCTGAGCGACTACATCCCGGACCTGCGCGGCTCGGCCTACGAGGAGGTCAGCGTGCGCCAGCTGCTGACGATGACCTCGGGCGTGCGCTGGAACGAGGACTACGCCGATCCCGACTCCGACGTCGCGCGCTTCAACAAGCACCAGCCCGAGCCCGGCGTCGACGCGCTCGTGAGCTACATGCGCTCGCTGCCACGCGATGTTCCGGCCGGAACGCGCTGGCACTACAGCACCGGCGAGACCAACCTGATCGGCATCCTCGTCACGCACGCGACGAAGCGGCCGCTGGCGCAGTACCTGCAGGAGAAGATCTGGCAACGCATCGGCACCGAGCAGGAAGCCACCTGGCTGCTGAGCAAGACCGGCGAGGAGATCAGCGGCTGCTGCGTCCAGGCCGCGGCGCGGGACTACGCGCGCTTCGGGCAGTTCATCCTCGACGGTGCGCAGGTCGACGGGCGCAGCATCGTGCCCGAGGGCTGGCTCGAGCAGGCGACGCACAAGCAGGCCGACATCGGCGAGTCCGGCCGCGGCTACGGCTACCAGTGGTGGACCTACGACGACGGCAGCTTCGCCGCGCGCGGCATCTTCGGCCAGGGCATCTTCATCGATCCGAAGCGTCGGCTCGTCATCGTCTCGAACGCCAACTGGGGCAGCGGCGCGCGCGATCCGGTCGCCGGCCCCGCGCGCGATGCCTTCTACCGCGCCGTGCAGCAGGCGGTCGACGAGGAAGCGCCGGCCGACAAGCGTGGCGCCGTGGCGACGCAGGCCGTGATGGAGCCAGGCTCCTAGCCTAAGATCGCGCCGTTGACTTGACTCAAATGACCTTGATCAACCGGCTTGGTCAACTGCCTTGATCAGCGGCCTTGATCGGCCGAATGGCGCCTGGCCGAAGTCAGGCAGACACTGGACCCGGCTTCCGGGATCGCCCCCCGATCGCGCGGATCGCGCGTCCTGCAGCAGGAACCTCGACGACATGCAAGAACCGGTCCGCCCCGTCAGCGGCTTCAACCTGCCTCGCTACCTGTCGATGCAGCCGCTGTTCCAGGAGATGGACGCGATCGAGCTCGACCGCCTCGCGCAGGGCTGCTCGCTGCACCGCTTCGCGCGCGGCGAGATGGTCTTTCGCATCGGCGAGCCCTGCAACGCCTTCCACGTTGCGGTCACCGGCCAGGTCAAGCTCTACGTCGTCTCGCCGGCGGGCGCCGAGAAGGTCATCGAGATCATCGGCCCGGGGCAGAGTTTCGCCGAAGCGCTGATGTTCACCGGACGACCCTACATCCTGAACGCGCAGACGCTGGCCGACTCGCTGGTGCTCTCGATCGGCAAGGCCGCCGTCGTCGGCGAGATCGAACGCGACCCGCGCTTCTCGATGCGGATGCTCGCCGGCATCTCGCGCCGGCTGCACGGGCTCATCCACGACGTCGAGAGCTATGCGCTGCACAGCGGCATGCAGCGCGTGATCGGCTACCTGCTGCGCGACCAGGTCGCCGAGGACTGCGTCAGCGGCGAGGTCCTCACCGTCTCGCTGCCGGTGAGCAAGGCGACGATCGCCTCGCGCCTGTCGCTCACGCCCGAGTACTTCTCGCGCGTCCTGCACGAGCTCGAGGCTGCCGGTCTGGTGCGCATCGACAAGCGCGAGGTGCACATCCTCAACGTGCAGCGCCTGTCGACCTATCAGCCTCGCTGAATCCCGCCGAGCCTCGCGGACCCTCGCCGACCCGCGCATCGGCAGCTTGTGCGACGGCGCGATCGCCGTTCAGCGTGGCAACAGGCGGGCAGCGCGCAGATCGATGCGCAGCGCGGCGCCGCCGCGACGGTCGGGGATGACGAGCAGGCGCCGATCGTCCTCCTGCTGCAGCTGCGCTTGCCCGAGATCGGGATCGGCATCGGGTTCGAAGCGGGCAATCGGACGCCGCACGTCGAGTTGCACCAGCACGAGCCGCGCGCGACCACGGCCCGGCGCGTCGACATCGGCGGCGCGGCCGAGCACGTAGGCGCCGTCGCCCACGAGCGCCCGCAGCGGCTCCTGCAGCCGCGTGCGCCGCACGCCGAGGAAGCCGGGTTTGGCGATCCCCTCCCCCATGCGGTAGTCGTGCACGTAGCCGTCGAAGATCGGTTCGGCCTGCGGATCGAGCGCAATCTCCCACAGTTCCGGCAGGCCGTCGAAGGCGAGCACGAAGCTGCGCCGCGCCGACAGCGCGAGCAGCGCCGAGGGCCGCCCCTGCTCGCGGCCGTCGAGCGAGAGCGCAGGATGCACCCGCCGCAGCGGGCCGTCGCTCTGCTGCACGATCACTGCGGCGTCCTCGGCCACGAGCCGCCAGCGCCCGTCCGCGGACAGCAGGGGCGCCGGCAGCTCTCGCAGGCGTTCTTCCACGAGAACGTCGCGCGCCGCGCCTGCGGGCGCCGCGGTCTGCGCGACCGTATGCCCGCACGCGAGCCCGAACACGAGCCCGGCAATCAGCGCCACGGCGGTTTTCATCGATCACGGGCTCCCCGAAACGGCGCGGGGGCCGGAGCGCGCCCTGCACTCCGGCCCCCGATTCATCGCGACAGCGTCAGTAGACGTCGTGCTGCGTGTTGTAGATGTTGAAGTGCCCGGTCGGCGTGATCAGGCGCGGATCCTTGATCACGGCCTTGAGCTTCAGCGTCTTGTCGTCGACGACGACGAGTGCGCTCTCCTTGTTCTTCGCACTCCAGACCGCGAACCAGACCTCGTCGCCCGCCAGGTTGTACTCGGGTTGCACGACGCGCTTGGCGCCGTCGTCCTTGAGGCCCGCCCACTCGGCGATCGGCAGCACCGTATAGCCCTTGTCCAGGTTCTTGATGTCGAACACCGCGACCGACTGCGAGAGCTTGGGGTCGGGGTTGAGCGTCGTATCGGTGTAGAGGTGGCTGGACTTCGGGTGCGTCTTGATGAACAGGTTGCCGCCGCCCTGGCCCTTCAACTGCGCGACCTGCTTGAACGCGTACTGTGGGTGCGCGGCCGGGTCAGTGCCGATCAGCGAGATCGTCTCGTCGCCAAGGTGGCCGGTGGCCCAGACGGGGCCGAACTTCGGGTGCACGAAGTTCGCGCCGCGGCCCGGGTGCGGGATCTTGCCGACCTCGGTCAGGCCGGCGAGCTTTCCGGCCTTGGCGTCGATCGCCGCGATCTTGTTGCTGTTGTTGGCTGCCACCATGAAGTAGCGCTTGGAGGCGTCCCAGCCGCCGTCGTGCAGGAAGGGCGCCGAGCCGATCTCGGTCATCTTCAGCGCGTCGAGGTCGGTGTAGTCGACCATCAGCGTCTTGCCCGTCTCCTTCACGTTGACGACGAACTCGGGCTTGAAGTGGCTGGCGACGATCGAGGCCACGCGCGGCTCGGGGTGGTACTCCTGCGTGCCGACGACCATGCCGCGGGTGGCGACGATCTTGATCGGCTCGAGCGTGTCGCCGTTCATGATCGTGAACTGCGGCGGCCAGTAGGTACCGGCGATCGCCAGCTTGTCCTCGTAGCCCTTGAACTTGCTGGTCTCGACCGAGCGCGCCTCGAGGCCGACGCGGATCTCGGCCACGTTGTCGGGCTTCTCCATCCACAGGTCGATCATGTTGATCTTGGCGTCGCGCCCGATCACGAACAGGTAGCGCCCCGAGGCCGACATGCGCGAGATGTGCACCGCGTAGCCGGTCTTGACGATGTTGATGATCTGCTTGGTGTCGCCGTCGATGAGCGCGATCTCGCCGGTGTCGCGCAGCGTGGTCGAGAAGATGTTGTCGATGTTGTAGTTGTTCATCTTCTTCGTCGGGCGCAGCTCCGGCGGCACGATGACCTTCCAGGTCTTCTTCATGTCGGCCAGGCTGTACTCGGGCGGGACGGGCGGATCGTGCTGGATGTAGCGCGCCATCAGGTCGACGGTCTTCTCGTCCATCTCACCCGAGGTCTGCCAGTTCGGCATGCCGGCCGGCGAGCCGTAGGCGATGAAGACCTTCAGGTAGTCGGTGCCGCGGCCCAGCGTGATGTCGGGCGTCAGCGGCTTGCCGGTGGCGCCCTTGCGCAGCACGCCGTGGCAGCCGGCGCAGCGCTCGAAGTAGATCTGGCGCGCACGGTCGAACTCGGCCTGCGTCATCGGCGGGGCCTTGGGGTTCGTCGATTGGTGCATCGGCACCTCGCCCAGCGGCGACGAGCCAGCCTGGTACATCACCTCGGTCTCGGTCATCACCGGCGACTTGACCG
Organism: Burkholderiales bacterium; assembly: GCA_026932425.1. GTDB lineage: Bacteria > Pseudomonadota > Gammaproteobacteria > Burkholderiales > Burkholderiaceae_C > Rubrivivax. Next base: position 13,823 of record JAIXKN010000027.1, on the reverse strand, counting down.
TCTGCGCGGCGACCGGCAGCGCGGTGGCGGCGGCCAGCATGAGCGCGGCAGCCGTCGCGACATTCAGCTTTGGAATCTTCACGTTCTCTCCTTCCGTTGGGCCGGCGAACCGGTTTGGGTCTGGGGTAAATCCTGAGGCCGAAGGCGGCTCGAGTCCTTGAACTGGTTCAAGCCTTGGTGTCATCAGGGCTTTTCGCCGACGGAAAAGCAAACCCAGTTCAAGGCGCTTTCGCATCCTCCGCAGCATGCTTACGTCACCCCAACAACCAAGCTCCGGAGTCATCATGCCCCCGCGTCGCGTCCTGCCCTTGTTGCTGCCCGTGCTCGCGGCAGCTCCCGCGGCAGCGCAACCCACCGCGCAGGATGCGCAGACCATCGTCGTCTCGGCCACGCGGCACGCGATGCCGCAGATCGACGCGCCGGCGGCGATCGACGTCGTCACCCGCGAGGAGATCGAGGCGCGCGGCGCCGACAACGTCTTCGAGGCGGTGCGTGGCGATACCGGCATCTCGATCCAGGGACGCACCGTCAGCGGACGCCGCGCGATCAACCTGCGCGGGATGGACAGCCGGCACACGCTGGTGCTGGTCGATGGCAAGCGCATCAACGCGAGCGACGCGGTCGTCAGCCACAGCGACTTCCAGTACGACTGGATCGCGGTCGACGATATCGACCGCATCGAGGTCATCCGCGGCCCGATGTCGGTGCTCTACGGTGCCGAGGCCCTGGGCGGCGTGGTCAACGTGATCACGCGCGCGCCGGGCAGCGAGCGCTGGCGCCTCGGCGCAATGGCTGAGGGCAGCGTCGCCGAGGGCGGCATCGGCGGCGACGGGCACCGGTTCGCGCTGCACGCCGACGGGCCGCTCGCGCAGGGGCTGCGGCTGTCGGTCAGTGCCTCGGAGCGGCGCCGCCAGGCCATCACGAACCGCAGCGACGCGCGCATCTCCGACCTCGAGGGCCACAAGAAGCACGACGCGTCGGCCCGGCTGTACTGGAATCCGGCGGCGGGACACGAGATCGTCGCCGAGTACCGCCAGGGCGAAGAAGACCGCTGGGCCGACATGCGCGAGAAGAGCGGCAAGAGGCGCTACTACCAGAGCTTCACGCCGGTCGAGCGCAAGCACAGCTCGCTGGGCTGGACCGGTGAGCTCGGCGGTGCGCTGGACCTGCGGGCCTCGCTGCGTGCCTATCGCAGCACGCTGGACACGGGCAACACGCGCACCAACGGCGTGCCCTCGCTGCGCCCGCAGGCGCTGGACGACCGCGTCGTCGAAGGCCAGTTCTCGCTCGTTCCCATGGCAGGCCAGGTGAGCACCGCCGGCTTCGAGCTGCGGCGCGAAGCCCTGGAGAACTTCGGTCTGCCCGACGGCCGCGGCAGCGCCACCAACCGGGCGCTCTATCTGGAACACGAGATGCCGCTGGCCAAGGCGCTGACGCTGACCGCGGGGGTGCGCTACGACCACCACAGCCGATTCGGCCACGAATGGAGCCCGCGCGCCTACGCGGTATGGCAGGTGGCTCCCGGCTGGACCGTCAAGGGCGGCTACGGCCACGGCTTCAAGGCACCGACGCTCAAGCAACTGATCCCGGACTACCTGGAGGACGAGGGACCGTTCACCTTCCAGGGCAACCCGGCGCTCAAGCCCGAGCGCAACGACGCCGTCGAGATCGGTGCGGGCTGGAGTTCGCCCACCTTCGGCGCACAGGCCATGCTGTTCCACAACCGGGTGCGCGACCTCATCGTCACGCGTCCGATCGGCGTGCTCGCCGGACGCGTGCTCTATTCCTTCGAGAACACCGACAAGGCCACCCTCGAAGGTCTGGAGACCGGACTCACCTGGAAACCGACGCGGGAGTGGACGCTTGCGGCAAGCTGGCAGTGGCTGGACGCCGTCGACGGCAGCGGCCGGCGGCTGGATCGCCGGCCGCGAAACCAGTTCGGCCTGCGCGCGAACTGGGCCTCGGGGCCCTGGCAGGTCGGCGGCAGCGTGGAACGCTCACAGGGGCAGTTGCTCGCCGCCCCGGTTCCGGGCGAGCCGCCGCAGCCGGTTCCCGGCGTGACGATGATGTCGGCGCAGGCAAGCGTCGCGCTGCCGCGCGGACTCGAGCTCGGCCTGGGCGTCATCAACCTGGGCAACGTCAACCTCCAGGAGAAGTCGCCGCTGTACCTGCACGCCGAAGTCCCACGCACCTGGCGGCTCACGCTCCGCGGGCGCTGGTAGGCAGGGCAGCGAGCCGGCGGCAGCGCAACCAGGCAGACGCAGGAGGCAGGAGAGGCAATGAATGCAGTCCCGAGGCCCCTGGAGACGATCGGCGGCATCTGCGACGAGCCCTTTGCGATGCTCGAGGCTTGTCATGGCCGGCTGCGGCGCGCGCTGGTGCAGATGGAGCGCCTGGCAGCGCGCCTGCCGGTGCACGGCTGCGACGCGCAGGCCGCACAGATCGCCACCGATGTGCTGTGCTATTTCGACTTCTCCGCCCCCTTGCACCATGAGGACGAGGAGCGCCACATCCTGCCGCTGCTGCGCGCCGCCGGCGACGAGGCCTTCGCGGCGCAGATCGAACAGGAGCACCACGAGCTGCACCGACGCTGGATCGAGCTGCGCGGCGGCATCGCCGAAGTCGCATCGGGAACCTGGGTCACCGCCGGCCCCGGCGAGTTCGTCGCCTGGGCGCGCTTCGCGACGCTCTACCGTGCGCACGTCGCCGCGGAGGAAGCCGTTGCCTTCCCCGCAGCGCAGGCGCTCCTGAGCGAGACGATGACGAAGGCCATCGGCCGCGAGATGGCCGAGCGGCGCGGGCTCGCTTGAAGAGGCGCCCGCCTCATCCGAGCGGCGAGGCGGGCCGCGAGTCGATCAGGCGCGGCGCCGACGCGCCGCCAGCAGCAACCCGGCACCAACCAGCGCCAGCGTCGCAGGCTCGGGCACCGAGCTGGGCTGATCCGAATACTCGACGAAATAGGAGTAGCGCTCGTTCGGGAACGACGGCACGCCATAGTCGTTCCACATTGCTGCCGCATCGCCGAAGTAGCCGTAGAGCAGATCGTCTTCGCCGTTGCAGCAGTTGTTGGGTTCGCCCGCGTTCCAGTTCGAGTAGCCCGGTTGCGAACCGGCACCGGCGTTGTAGAAGGTCTGCCCGGCCTCGGGTCCGTTGACCCATTGCCAGGTGCCTTCCGTCGCGCGATCGTTGCCGCCGAGCCAGGCAGCGCCGACGCCGAACGTCGCGATGAGGAAGTTCTGCTCGGCTTGCGACGTGACCGTTGCCATGTAGCCGGTCATACCCATCCAGGAGCGCGTGGGCGCATCGGCGTAGGCCTCGTCCCAGGTGTAGCCGGCGACGGTCGCCGGCGTCACCCGCTCGTACCAGTGGTCGTTGCCGCCCGAGGCGGAGGTCCATTGCACCGGGGCGGCCGAGGCGATCCCGGCGGCGGCCGCGAGGAGCCCGGCAACGGCGACTTTCAGCAGTTTGCGATCCATGCGAGTCCCCTGCAAGAAGTTGGGATGCGACGGCTCTAGCAAGTTCTGCGCCAGTCGTCTCAAATCATTGGGCGACAGGGAAAAGCACTCCAGCTCAAACGCCAAGACGCAGTGCGGTGTAAAGAAGATCGACACCTGCGAGGAGGGCGGCCACCAGCGACTGCCGCCGTCGCGGAGTGTGTCCACGGCCGGCGGAATCGGCGCCAGCGACAGGGCCTCGAGGCCGGCCGGGGCGCACCGCCAGCTCGGACTTGGCCACCGCGCGGACGGCGCGAACGCCGCCGACTGCAGCGCGATGCGCGCAACCCCGGCGACGGTACCGCGCGCGATGCGCCTGCTAGGCGTCCAGGCTGACCCCCGCCAGCCGTGCAACCTGCGCCACCAGATCCTGCTCCGCGTAGGGCTTGCCCATCAGCACGGTGACGCCGGCCTCCTCGGCGGTGGGCCGAAGCCGCTCATCGCTCGAAGTGATCATGATCACCGGCAGGTCCGCGGTGCGGGGATCTGCGCGCAGCCGCCGCGTGAGGTCCAGGCCGTCGAGCTCGGGCATCTCGACGTCGGTGACCAGCACATGCGGCGCCTCCTGCCCGATCATCGTCAGTGCCTGCGCACCATCCTCGGCGACCACGACCCGGAACTCCCTTGCGGCCAGGAGCCGGCTGGTCTTCACACGCACGACCTTGGAGTCGTCGGCAATCATCACCACCGTCTGCGCCGCCGAGCGCGCGGCACCCGAGGCTGCTGCCGGCACCGCGGCCTGCGCCTCGGCGCGGTCCCGCTCGATGCGCTCGGCCTCGGCACGTTCTCGGGCGATGCGTGCCGCTTCCGGCCTCTGCGCTTCGAGTCTCTCGGCCTCGAGTTTCTCGGCTTGCGCGCGCTCGATCGCACGCCGCTCGGCCTCGAGTCGTTCAGCTTCGAGCCTTTCGGTTTCGAGACGCTGCTGCTCGAGGCGCTCAGCCTCGGCGCGTGCTGCGGCCGCGCGTTCGGTCTCCAGACGTTGCGCTTCGATCCTTTGGACTTCGGCACGCTGAGCCTCGAGACGCTCCGCCTCGATGCGCTCGGCTTCGGCCCGCTCGGCAGCAAGCCGCTGGCGCTGGGCCTCCCATTCGGCGGCACGGCGCCGGGCGTCGGCGGCCAGGCGCTGTGCTTCTTCCTGTGCTGCGGCCTCGGCCGCCCGGCGCTCCTCGGCTGCGCGGGCGGCCGCTTCGCGCTCGGCGGCGGCCTGCGCCGCGGCACGCTCGGCCGCCTCTCGCTCGGCCGCCTCACGTTCGGCGAGTTCGCGGCGCGCGCTGGCCTGCGCCTCCTGCAGCGCCGCCGCGGCCAAGGCCACCGGGTCGGCGCCCGGACTGGGCGCAGGCAGCGACGGCGGCTCATCCAGCGCCTGCTCTTCCACCGCAGGCGCTGGCATCGGCGCCTTGGGTTCCGTCCCCTTTCGCGGCCAGCCGGGCCTCCCCGCCAGCCACCACAGCACGAGCCCTGCCACGGGCAGCCACCACCACCAGGAATCGAACATCGCCTGCAACGCCGCCTTGTCCTCGCCGCAGCATAGCCGCGCCAGCGCGGCTGCGCGCGCCGCTCGGCGCTGCCGGAGCGCGATCGTCCCCCTCCGCGTGACCCTCGCCACACCCGGGCGTCGCCCCCCGGTGACAACCGGGGGCGCACGATCGCGCTGCACCAGCGCGACAATCGCCGCATGAACGCCCTCATCCTTGGCGCCAGCCGCGGCATCGGGCTCGAGCTGGCGCGACAGTACCGCGCCGAAGGCGTCGCCGTCACCGCCAGCGCACGCGACGACGCCGGCCTGCAGCGGCTGGCCGCACTCGGTGCGACGCCGGTGCGTCTGGACGTCGCCGACGCCGCCGGCGCCTCGGGCCTGGCCTGGGCGATCGACGGCATGGCCTTCGACGTCGTGCTGCTTTGCGCCGGCATCTACGGGCCGCGCAGCACTGGGCTGCAGGCGCCGACCGAAGCCGAGTTCGACGCCGTGATGCACACCAACGTGCTGGGCGCGATGCGCGTGCTGTCGCAGGTGGCAGATGCGCTTTCCCCGGGCGCGCGCGTGGGCGTGCTGAGCTCGCGCATGGGCCTGATCGGCCCGCGCAGCAGCAACTCCGGCTGGCTCTACCGGGCCTCGAAGGCGGCGCTCAACTCGGTGCTCAAGGACGCATCGCTGGCCTGGTCGGAGCGCGCGATCTGCGTCGCGCTGCACCCGGGCTGGGTGCGCACCGACATGGGCGGACAGGGTGCCGACATCGACGTCGCCGACAGTGCGGCCGACATCCGCCGGGTGATGGCCGGCCTCACGCCCGCGGACAACGGCGGCTTCTTCGATCACGACGGCACGCGCCTGCCATGGTGAGTGCGCCGGGCGCGGCAGCAGGTGCAGACCAGGCGCGCGGAGCGGATCGCCCGGGCAGCGTGCCGATGGAAACTCGAGGAACGATCAGGACCCGGGTGCGAAGGCGCGAATCAAGCTGAAAAAAAGGAGGCCCGACGATGCTGCTCAGTGACGATCACCGCGCGGTGCAGGACGCCGTGCGCAGCTACGTGCAGGCCGAGATCGCGCCGCACGCCGCGGCATGGGACAAGAGCCACCACTTCCCGAAGGCGCAGCTGCGCGGCCTGGCCGACCTCGGCTGCTACGGCGTCGCGGTGCCGGAGCAGTGGGGCGGTGCCGGGCTGGACTATCTGTCGCTGGCGCTGATCATCGAGGAGATCGCCGCCGGCGATGGCGCGACGAGCACGGTGGTCAGCGTCAACAACTGCCCGGTGTGCTCGATCATGACCGCGTTCGCCAGCGACGAGCAGAAGACGCGCTTTCTCGTGCCGCTGGCGCGCGGCGACATGCTGGGCGCCTTCTGCCTGACCGAGCCGCACGTGGGCTCGGAGGCCAGCGGCCTGCGCACGACCGCCCGCCGCGAGGGCGATGACTACGTGATCGACGGCGTCAAGCAGTTCATCACCAGCGGCAAGAACGGCGACGTCGCAATCGTGATCGCGGTCACCGACAAGGCTGCGGGCAAGCGCGGCATCAGCGCCTTTCTCGTCCCGACGAGCACGCCCGGCTACACCGTCGCGCGCCTCGAGGACAAGATGGGCCAGCACGCGAGCGACACCGCGCAGATCGTCTTCGAGGGCTGCCGCGTTCCGGTCGCCAACCGCATCGGCGAGGAGGGCGAGGGCCTGAAGATCGCGCTCTCGGGCCTGGAAGGCGGGCGCATCGGCATCGCCAGCCAGAGCGTGGGCATGGCGCGCGCGGCCTTCGAGGCGGCGCTGCAGTACGCCAAGGAGCGCCGCGCCTTCGGCCAGCCGATCTTCGAGCACCAGGCGGTGCAATTCAAGCTCGCGGAGATGGCCACGAAGATCGAGGCCGCACGCCAGCTCGTCTGGCACGCGGCAAGTCTCAAGGACGCCGGCCGCCCCTGCCTGAAGGAGGCAGCGATGGCCAAGCTCTTCGCCAGCGAGACGGCAGAGACCGTGTGCTCGGCGGCAATCCAGGTCTTCGGCGGCTACGGCTACGTCAGCGACTTCCCCGTCGAACGCATCTACCGCGACGTGCGCGTGACGCAGATCTACGAAGGGACGTCCGAGGTGCAGAAGATCCTGATCGGACGCGCGCTGGCCTAAGCGCGGGCCCGGCCTGCCGCCGCCAGAACCCGCGCGCCCGTCGCTACAGTCGGGCTGCCGATGAATCGATGAGTACGACCCCGAGCATCTCCCTCGACGAACGCAGCGCCCGTCAGGTGCTGCTGCTGCGCGCCTACGAGACCGCCGAGCCGCCGGATTCCGCCTGGACCACCGAGGACCGGGACTGGGCGACGCGCGTGGCACGCGCGAGCCTGCCCGAGGACCCCGCGCCGGAGCGCTTCATCGCCGAGCGCGCGCGGCACGCGATGCAGCGCCTGGCGCCGCGCGAGACCGGCGTGCGTGCGGCCCTGGGCGCACATTTCGCCGGCGGCGCCTGGGTCGCGGTGGCGGTGGTCCTCGGCCTGCTGCTCGGACTGGCCGTCGACCACATCGGCCCGGCGCAGCGCATCAACCTGCTGGCCCCGCCGATCTGGGCGCTGGTCGCGTGGAACCTGCTCGTCTACCTGGCGCTGCTCGTCAAGCCGCTGCTCGGCAAGGGACCGGGGCGCCTGCGGCGCTGGCTGCGTGCGCGCTGGCAGCCCAAGGGCGGGCGCTGGGGCCGCCACGCCACGCTCGCGCGCTTTGCCGCCGACTGGGCGCGCGTGGCCGCGCCGCTGGACGGCGCACGGGCCGCACTCGTGCTGCACCTGGGTTCGGCGGCACTGGCACTCGGAGTCATCGTCGGCATGTACGTGCGCGGCCTGGTGCTCGACTATTCGGCGGGCTGGGAGAGCACCTTCCTCGGCGCCGAGACGGTGCACGGGCTGCTCTCGGTCCTGCTCGCGCCCGCTTCGGCGCTGACGGGCGTCCCGATCCCGGACGCCGCGGCGCTCGCGGCCATGCAGGTCGGCCCGGCGCGGCCGGCGCAGGCCAGCGCCGCGCCCTGGTTGCACCTGTACGCGGCCACGCTCGCGCTCTTCGTGATCGCACCGCGCCTCGTGCTCGCGCTGCTGGCGCGTCTGCAGGTCTGGCGGCTGCATCGTCGCCTGCCGCTGGCCGCAGACGACGCCTGGTTCCGGCAGTGGCTGCAGCCGCGCAAGAGCCTCGCCGGCACCGTCTGGCTGCTGCCGCACGCAGCGCCGGCTTCGGCGACCGCGGCGCTGGCCTTGCAGGAGGCGCTGCAGTCGGCAAGCCAGGGCCGGGCACGGCTGCAGGCAGCCCCGCCCGTGCCCTACGGCGAAGAAGCCGACGCCGCGCACACCACGCCGCCACCGGATACGGCGCTGGTCCTGGTGCTCGTCGACCTGGCCAGCACGCCCGAGGAGGAAGTGCACGGCCGCCTGCTCGATCGCCTGGCGACGAGCGCGCAGGCGGCACGACGCGTGCTGCTCGCCGACGAGGCTCGCTACCGCCAGCGGCTCGGTCATGACGAGGCGACATTGGGCGCACGCCGTCGAGCCTGGCAAGCGCTCGCCGATGCACACGGCACGACCCTGCTCTCGCTCGATCTGGGCACCGACCCCGCGGCACTGCAGGTCGCTTTTCAAGGCGCACTCGGCGGCTGAGCGCCTCGCGCACAGGGCGCGCGCGCCGACGCGCGCGAACATCCGGGCGGCTTCATGCCATCATCCAAGCTCCAGCCCGCCAGGGCTTTTTTTTTCATGGCTGAAACGATCGCGCTGAGCCTGGTCTCGCACACCAACGTCGGCAAGACGACGCTGGCGCGCACGCTGCTTTCACGCGACATCGGCGAGGTGCGCGACGCCGCGCACGTGACCGAGTTCGCCGATGCGCACGTGCTGCTGCAGGACGAGGCCGGCAACACGCTGACCCTGTGGGACACGCCGGGCTTCGGCGACAGCGCGCGCCTGGTGCGGCGCCTGCGGCGCGAGGGCAGCCCGCTCGGCTGGTTCCTCTCCGAGGTCTGGGACCGCTGGCGCGACCGCCCCTTCTGGGCCGCGCAGCACGTCGTGCGCCACGTGCGCGACACGAGCGACGTCGTCCTCTACCTGGTGAACGCCGCCGAGCCGCCCGAGGCCGCCGGCTACGTCGCACCGGAGATGGAGCTGCTCGCCTGGATCGGCAAGCCGGTGCTGGTGCTGCTGAACCAGCTCGGCCCGCCGCACGGCGCCGACGCCGACGAACGCGACCTGCAGCGCTGGCGCAGCCAGTTGCAGCCCTGGCCGCTCGTGCGCCAGGTGCTGCCGCTGGACGCGTTCGCGCGCTGCTGGGTGCAGGAAGGCGAACTGTGGCAGGCGGTGCAGGCCGCGCTGCCGCCGGCACGACAGGAGGCGATGGCCGCACTGCACGCGGCCTGGACGCGCCAGCGCCGGCAGCAGTTCGACGAGGCGACGCGCGTGCTCGCGCAAAGCCTGGCGCAGATCGGCAGCGCACGCGTCGAGCTCGGCAACGGCGGCATGCGCGAGGGCCTGCGGCGCCTGGGTTCGACGCTCGGGATGGGCGAGAAGCGCCCGGCGGCGATCGACGCCGCCGAGAAGAAGCTCGCCGCGCTGATCGACGCCCAGACGCGGCAGAGCACCGACGCGCTCATCCGCCTGCACGGCCTGCACGGCCAGGCCGGCGGCATCGTGCTGGAACGCCTGGGCGCGCTGCTGCAGTGGCAGCGCAAGCTCGACGAGGGGCCGGCGGCGGTGCTCGGCGGGCTCGTCAGCGGCGCGGCCACGGGGCTTGCAGCCGACGTCGCCAGCGGCGGGATGACGCTGGGTGGCGGGATGATCGTCGGCGGCGTGCTCGGCGCCCTCGGCGCGGCGGGCCTGGCGCGCGGCCTCAATGTCGTGCGCGGCGCCGATCGCAACTGGGCGGGGCTCGCCCCTGCCGCGATGCAGGAGCTGCTGCGCGCGGCACTGCTGCGCTATCTCGCGGTCGCGCACTTCGGCCGCGGACGCGGCCAGTGGCGCGACGGCGAGGCGCCGCCGCATTGGGCGCAGGCGGTGGACGAGGCGCTGACCGAAGAGCAGGAGGCGCTGCAGGCCTTGTGGGCCGGGCGCTCGTCGTCGTTCGAGAACGACGGGGACGCCGAGCGGCTCGAGCAGGCGCTGCAACCGCTGCTGGCACGCGCCGCGCAACGCACGCTCGCGCTGCTGTACCCTGGCGCCTGGAACGCAGCCGCCG
>JAIXKN010000027.1:0-3445 GCA_026932425.1 Burkholderiales bacterium | reverse complement strand
AGGACAGCGACATGCTGATCGCCTGCGCGCCGCTGGACGAAACGAATCTCGTCGCCTGCAAGATCGCGCACGAGGTCTTCAACGTGCCGACGACGATCGCCCGCTTGCGCAGCCCCGAGTACGACGAGGGCACCGATCTGCTGGGCAAGCCCTGCTTCGCGGTCGACCACGTGATCCACCCCGAGCAGAGCGTCACCACCTACATCCGCAAGCTGATCGAGTACCCCGAGGCGCTGCAGGTGCTCGAGTTCGCCGGCGGCCTGGTGAGCCTGATCGCGGTGCGCGCGGTGGCCGGCGGGCCGCTGGTGCAGCACACGCTCTCGGAGTTGCCGCAACTCGTGCCGGGCGTGGAGATGCGCATCGTCGCCATCTACCGCCAGGACAAGGCCGTCCCCAGGCTCGGGGGCGCCACGCGCGTGGAGGCCGGCGACGAGATCTTCGTGCTCGCGGCCACCGAGCACATCCGCACCGTGCTCGGCGCGCTGCGCAAGATGGACCGCCCGGTGAAGCGCCTGATGATCGCCGGCGGCGGGCGCATCGGGCTGCGCCTGGCGCGCGAGCTGCACGGGCGCTACCAGGTCAAGCTGATCGAGGAGCGGCGCGAGCGCTGCGATTACCTCGCGGCGCAGCTGCCCACCGACGTGCTCGTGCTGCACGGCGACAGCACCGACGAGGATCTGCTGATCGGCGAGAACGTGCAGAACATGGATCTCTTCGTCGCCATGACCAGCGACGACGAGGACAACATCATGTCCTGCCTGCTGGCCAAGCGCCTGGGCGTGCGCCGGGTGCTGGCGCTGATCAACCGGCGCGCCTATGCCGAACTGGTGCAGGGCACGCAGATCGACATCGCGCTGGCGCCGGCGCAGGCGGTGATCGGCGAGCTGCTGGCCTTCGTGCGCCGCGGCGACGTCGAGGCGGTGCACAGCCTGCGCCGCGGCGCCGCCGAGGCGCTGGAGGGCATCGTGCGCGGCGACACCAAGACCAGCCGCATGGCCGGCCGGCGCATCGACGAGATCGCACTGCCCGAGGGCGCGCACATCGGCGCGCTGGTGCGCGGCCTGCATCTGGAGGACGGCAGCATGGTCGAGCCCGAGTTCGCCAAGCCGCGCGTCATCGTCACGCATCACGACACCGTGGTGCAACCCAACGACCACGTGATCGTCTTCGTGCCGCACAAGCGCATGATCCGCAAGGTCGAGAAGCTGTTCCAGGTCAGCGCGACCTTCATGTTCTGAAGGCGCATCCGCAGGCCACCCTCCCCAGCCGCAAGAGCAGGAACGCAGAACACATGGGGGCGCTCGGCGTCGTCGCGATGGTCGGCCGCGTGGTCGTGCTGTTCGCGCTGCTGATGGGCGTGCCGCTGGCCTTCGCCCTCGCCGGGCCCGACGCTGGCCGCGACCCGTTCTTCATCGCTGCCGGGGCCACGCTGGCCTGCGGTGTGGCGATGAGCCTGGCCACGCGGCGCTTCCGCCGCGAGCTGCAGCCGCGGGACGGCTTCCTGCTGGTGGGGCTGACCTGGACGCTGCTGCCGCTGTTCGGCACGCTGCCGCTGCTGCTGGCGATCCCGGACCTCGGCTTCGCCGATGCCTACTTCGAAGCGATGTCGGGCTTCACCGCCACCGGCGCAACCGCGCTCGTCGGGCTGGACGCGCTGCCGCTGTCGATCAACGTCTGGCGCTGCCTGCTTTCGCTGGTCGGAGGCCTCGGGATCGTGATCCTGGCCGTGGCCGTCCTCCCGCTGCTGGGGGTGGGCGGGAACCAGCTCGTGAAGACCGAGATGACCGGCCCGATGAAGGACCAGAAGCTCACGCCGCGGATGGCCGACACCGCGCGCGCGATCTGGGTGATCTACGCGATCCTCGCGCTGGCCTGCACGCTCGCGTACCGGGCAGCGGGCATGAGCTGGCCGGACGCCTTCATGCACATGTGCACGACGATCAGCCTCTCGGGCCTCTCCAGCCACGACACGAGCTACGCCTACTGGAACTCGCCGGCGATCGAGGCGGTCGCGATCGGCTTCATGCTGCTGGCCGGCGTCAACCTCGTGCTCTATTTCGGCGCCTGGCGCAGTCGATCGCTGGCGCCGTTGTGGGACAACGCCGAGCTGCGCGCCTACCTCGGGCTGCTCGCCGTGGCGGTCGCGGGAATGACGCTCTACCTCTTCGCGGTGGGTGCGTACCCGACCCTGCTGCAGTCGCTGCGGCAGGCGGCGTTCCACGTCGTCTCGGTCGCGACCACCACCGGCTACGCGATCGACGACTACGGGCAGTGGCCGGTGTTCGCCGGGCTGCTGATGCTGCTGCTGGGCAGCTTCGCGACCTGTGCCGGCAGCACGGGCGGCGGCATGAAGATGGTGCGCGTGCTGCTGCTCTTCAAGCTCTCGCGGCGCGAGCTGCTGCGCATCATGCACCCGAGCGCGGTCACGCCGGTGGTGCTGGGCAGCACGGTGGTCAACGAGCGCGTGATGTACAGCGTCGTCGCCTACATGATGATGTACGGCGCCTGCCTCGTGACGCTGACGCTGGCGATGCTCTTCAGCGGCATGGACCCGGTCAGCGCCTTCAGCGCGGTCTTCGCCTGTCTCAACAACATCGGGCCGGGGCTGGGCGTCGTCGGGCCGGCGCAGAACTACGCCAGCCTCTCGGTCTTCCAGACCTGGATCTGCACGCTGGCGATGCTGCTCGGGCGTCTGGAGCTGCTGGCGGTGCTCGTGCTGCTGCTGCCGGCGTTCTGGCGGAAGTAGCGCCGCTGCGGCGCGCGGCGCGGGCCGCGCGAGCGCCCCGGCAAGGACGGCGCTACACGACGCTGTCCCAGGGCGCGCTCAGGCGCACCGCGCCGTTGACGATGCCGACCATCGAATAGGTCTGCGGGAAGTTGCCCCAGAGCTCGCGCGTGGCCGGCGCGGTGTCCTCGCTCAGCAGCCCGAGGTGGTTGCGGCTGGCCAGCAGCGCCTCGAAGGCCTCGCGCGCCTGCTGCTGGCGGCCGATGCGCGCCAGCGCGTCGACGAGCCAGAACGAGCAGACGTTGAACGCGACCTCGGGGCGGCCGAAGTCGTCGGCCTCCTCGTAGCGGCGCAGGTAGGGCCCGTCGCTGAGCGTGGCGATCAGCGCATCGACGGTGCTGACGAAGCGCGGGTCCTGCGCCGGCAGGAAGCCGACCTCGGACATCAGCAGCACGCTCGCGTCCAGGTGCTCGCCGTCCAGGCTCTCGACGAAGGCGCGGCGCTTCTCGTTCCACGCGCGCGCGAGGATGAGCTCGCGCACCGTCTGCGCGCGCTCCTGCCAGTGGCGCGCACGCGCCAGCAGTCCCAGCGCCGCGGCCATGCGCGCCAGGCGGTCGCAGGCGGCCCAGCACATCAGCACCGACGAGGTGTGCACGCGCGCGCGGGTGCGCAGCTCCCAGATGCCGGCGTCGGGCTGGTCGTGCAGCGCCCAGGCGCGCT
>JAIXKN010000086.1 GCA_026932425.1 Burkholderiales bacterium | reverse complement strand
GGAGTCCTGGTCGGAGAACCCGGAGCGCTACCGCGAGGTGCTGCAGGGCTTTCTGCAAGGCGTTCTGGCTCACTGACTGCGACGCTGGAGGCGCGGACAAGCGGCGCAAATCCGCACGGCATCCACAGGCTCGGCCGCGGCCCGCATCGCGGAGCAGGCGTTCGCGGACAATCGCGCGATGCCAAGCACCGAGTCCCCTGGCGGCGCGACGATGCGCCAGCCCACGCCCGCACCCACCGTCGGTTTCATCTCGCTGGGCTGCCCCAAGGCGCTGACCGACTCCGAACTCATCGTCACGCAGCTTCGCGCCGAGGGCTACGAGACGAGCAAGCGCCTGGAGGGCGCGGACCTCGTCATCGTCAACACCTGCGGCTTCATCGACGAGGCGGTGAAAGAGAGCCTGGACGCGATCGGCGAGGCGCTGGCCGAGAACGGGCGCGTGATCGTCACCGGCTGCCTGGGCGCCAAGCCCGGGCAGCACGGCGGCACGCTGGTGCAGGACGTGCATCCCAAGGTGCTGGCCGTCACCGGCCCGCACGCCACCCAGGAGGTGATGGACGCGGTGCACCGCGCCGTGCCCAAGCCGCACGACCCCTTCATCGACCTGGTGCCCGAGGCGCGCGCGGAGTTCCGGGGAGCGGCCGGCATCAAGCTCACGCCGCGCCACTACGCCTACCTGAAGATCAGCGAGGGCTGCAACCATCGCTGCAGCTTCTGCATCATCCCGAGCATGCGCGGCGACCTCGTCTCGCGGCCCATCGGCGAGGTGCTGACCGAGGCGCGCGCGCTCTTCGAGTCCGGCGTCAAGGAACTGCTGATCGTCAGCCAGGACACGAGCGCCTACGGCGTCGACCTGAAGTACCGCACGGGCTTCTGGGACGGGCGCCCGATCAAGACGCGGCTCTTCGAACTGTGCGAGGCGCTCGGCGAGCTCGCGCACGAGCACAAGGCCTGGGTGCGGCTGCACTACGTCTACCCCTACCCGCACATCGACCAGCTGCTGCCGCTGATGGCGGCAGGGCGCATCCTGCCGTACCTGGACGTGCCCTTCCAGCATTCGCACCCCGACGTGCTCGCACGAATGAAGCGCCCGGCCAGCGGCGAGCGCAACCTCGAGCGGCTGGCCGCCTGGCGCAAGGCCTGCCCCGAGCTCGTCGTGCGCTCGACCTTCATCGCCGGCTTCCCCGGTGAGACCGAGGCCGAGTTCGAGCACCTGCTGGACTTCATGCGCGAGGCACAGATCGACCGCGCCGGCTGCTTCGCCTACTCGCCGGTCGCGGGTGCCGCGGCCAACGAGCTGCCGGGGCAGCTGCCGCAGGCCCTGCGCGAGGAACGGCGCGCGCGCTTCATGGCGGTGGCCGAGGAGGTCTCGGTGCGCAAGCTGCAGGCTCGCGTCGGCGCGACCATGCAGGTTCTCGTCGACCATGCGCCGGCACTCGGCCGCAAGGGCGGGCGCGGGCGCAGCTATGCGGACGCGCCCGAGATCGACAGCGTCGTGCACTTGCTGGCGCCCGAGAAGGCGAGCAAGACGCTCAAAGTCGGCGAGTTCACGCGCGCGCGCATCGTTGCGGCGCAAGGGCATGACCTCGTCGGCCAGCCGATCTGACCCGCGTTTTCATCCAAGGAGCCACGCGACTGCCATGACTGCCACGACTGCCATGACTTCCAGCAGCGACTTCGACGTCACTCCGCTGATCCACCACCCCTACCGGCCGCCGGAAGGCTTCGCCGCGCCGCAGGCCGGCGTCTACAAGGCCTCGACGGTGATCTTCCCGAACGTCGCGGCGATGCGCAGCCGTGACTGGCGCAACCGCAACGGCTACACCTACGGCCTGCACGGCACGCCGACGACCTTCCTGCTCGAGGAGCGGCTGGCCGCGCTCGAGGGCGGCAGCCACTGCGTGCTGGCGCCCAGCGGCCTGGCCGCGATCGCGCTCGTCAACCTGGCGATGCTCTCGGCCGGCGACGAGGTGCTGCTGCCGGACAACGTCTACGGCCCCAACCGCGAGATGGCGCGCAGCGAGCTGTTGCGCCTGGGGATCTCGCACCGCCTCTACGACCCGCTGGACGCCGCGGGCCTGGCCTTCATGATCTCGCCGGCGACCAAGCTGGTGTGGCTCGAGGCCGCGGGCTCGGTGACGATGGAGTTCCCGGACCTCGAGAACCTGATCGCCGCGGCGAAGGCGCGCGGGGTTGCGACGGCCCTGGACAACACCTGGGGCGCGGGCATCGCCTTCAAGCCCTTCGAGCTCGGCGTCGACATCGTGATGCACGCGCTCACCAAGTTCCCCTCCGGCGGCGGCGACGTGCTGATGGGCTCGGTGACGACGCGCGACGCCGCGCTGCACGAGCGCATCAAGCTCACGCACATGCACCTGGGCCTGGGCGTGGCCGCCAACGACGCCGAGCTGATCCTGCGCTCGCTGCCGTCGATCGGCCTGCGCTACGCGGCGCACGACGCCACCGCGCGGGAGCTGGCGGCATGGCTGGCGACGCGGCCCGAGGTCGCGCGCGTGCTGCACCCGGCCTTCGAGTCCTGCCCCGGCCACGCGCACTGGAAGAAGCTCTGCGGCGCTGCGGCCGGCCTCTTCTCGGTCATGCTCGACCCGCGCTACAGCCAGGCGCAGGTCGACGCCTTCGTCGACGCGCTGCAGCTCTTCTCGATCGGCTATTCCTGGGGCGGCCCCATGAGCCTGGCCGTACCCTACGACCTGAAGGCCATGCGCGGCGACAAGGCCTACGCCGGCTCGCTCGTGCGCTTCGCGATCGGCCTGGAATCGGCCGCGGCGCTGAAGGCCGACATCGAGCAGGCGCTCGCGAAGCTGGCGTAAGGCAGCGGCGCTACACGGTGGCTTTCGTGCATCGGCAGCTGGCGCTGCCGATGCACGGGGCTGGGGCGCAATGCGCCCGTGCCGCCCACGCGGGTCTCAGCCTTTCGGCGCCGAGGAGACCTTCTGCCGCATCAGCCGGCCCTTCTCGCGCTCCCAGTCCTTCTTCTTCTCGCTCTCGCGCTTGTCGTGCAGCGCCTTGCCCTTGGCCAGCGCGAGCCCGACCTTCACGCGCCCGCCCTTGTAGTGCAGGTTCAGCGGCACCAGGGTGTAGCCGCGCTGCTCGACCTTGCCGATCAGGCGGCGGATCTCGTCCTTGTGCATCAGCAGCTTGCGCGTGCGGTCGGGTTCCGGCTGCACGTGCGTCGAGGCGCTGCGCAGCGGGTTGATGCGGCAGCCGACCATGAAGAGTTCGCCGTTCCTGATGTGCACGTAGCCGTCGGTGAGCTGCACCTGGCCGGCGCGGATGGCCTTGATCTCCCAGCCCTCGAGAACGATGCCCGCCTCGAAGGTCTCCTCGATGTGGTATTCGTGACGGGCGCGCCGGTTCTCGACGATGTTGGCCATGCGGGCAGGGTGGGCCGACGGGCCACTTCTAGAATGGGCGTGATTCTATGAAGCATGTGAGGAAGTCGGTCCTGCTGTGGTACTCCCCGCGCGAGATGTTCGATCTCGTCAACGGCGTGCCCGAGTACCCGCGCTTCCTGCCCTGGTGCGAGCGCGCCGAGCTGCTCACCGAGCATGAGGACGGCATCACCGCGCGCCTGAGCTTGGCCTACATGGGCGTGCGCCACGCCTTCACGACGCGCAACCGCAACGTCGTCGGCGAGCGCGTGCAGATGGAACTGGTCGACGGGCCGTTCTCGCTGCTGGACGGCATCTGGCTGTTCACGCCGCTGGGCCGCCCCGGCAGCGAGAAGCCCGCGTGCAAGATCGAGTTCGATTTGCGCTACGCGTTCTCGAGCAAGCCGCTCGAGACGGTCGTGAGCCCCGTCTTCGACCGCATCGCCCACACCTTCGTCGATTCCTTCGTCAAGCGCGCCGAGCAGGTCTATGGACCGCGTTGAGGCCGAAGGGACAGCGGCCGCGACGATTCGCGTCGAGGTCGTCTATGCGCCGGCACCGCACCGGATCGACCTGAGCGAAGTCGAGCTGAGCCAGGGAGCCACGGTCGAGGACGCGCTGCGCGCCAGCGGCGTGCTCGAGCGGCACCGGCTGGATCCAACAGCGCTTGCGCTTGGCATCTGGGGACGCGGCTGCCCGAAGGGGCAGCAGCTGAGGGATCGAGACCGGGTCGAGATCTACCGCTCTCTGCAGGTGGCCCCCAAGGAGGCCCGGCGCCTGCGCGACCAAGCACAGGCCGGTAAGCGCAAGGGCGGCCGCGGACGGGGCGCCGTGGCTCGCGCCGGCTGCGCCGAGCCGCTCAGCGGCAGTCGCTCGCGATGACCTCGCGCGCGCGACGGATCTCGCCGGCCCGCGCCTCGTCGTCGAGGAATTCGCGTTCGCCCTTGGCGTTGACGCGCGCGATGCGCTGACCGCTTTCCATCGTCGCCAGATGGCTGCGCGCACGGCTGCAGTTGTCGGCGCGCACCGCCGCCAGACGCTGTTCCTCGGCCTGCGCCTTGTCCTTTTCCTGCTGGTCGGCGGCGCGCTTCTTCGCTTCGAGCGCCTTGTCGACCGCGGCGGTCGCCGGCGCCGGTGCCGACGCGGCGGATGCGGTCGGTGACGCCCGCGCCGGCACAGGTGCGCGAGCGCCGGCGGGGCGCTGCAGGATGTCCTTCTCCGGGATCTCGTGCGGGGGCGGGAGGTCGCTGATGGTCACGCGCCCGCTGGCGTCGCGCCAGCGCCACTGGGCGTCGGCGGGCAGCGCCAGCAACAGCATCAGCGCGGCCAGGCCCGCGCCGGCGAGCGGGCCGAGCGGGCCGAAGGCCCGGTGAGTTGAAGGACGAAAGCTCATGACGCGGGAGTGTAGAACGGGGCATCGCGCGCCGGGACCTCGGTCTGCGCCCAGTGTCGGACCAACTGCACACAGGGTGGGCACGACCCGACGAGTGACGGCGGCGAGAGCTTGCGCCTGCCCGGGTCAAGCCGGGATCAAGGCAGGGTTTTCTATAATCCGCTTTTGCGCCCGGAGCCATTCATGCGCCTTATCGGCAAAGCGCTGACCTTCGACGATGTGTTGCTGGTCCCCGCGTTTTCACAGGTGTTGCCGCGCGACACCGACCTTGCCACCCGCTTCTCCCGCAACATCAGGCTGAAGCTGCCGCTGGTCTCGGCGGCGATGGACACCGTGACCGAGGCGCGGCTGGCGATCTCGATGGCCCAGGAGGGCGGCATCGGCGTCGTGCACAAGAACCTGTCGCCGCGTCAGCAGGCGGCCGAGGTCGCGCGCGTCAAGCGTTACGAATCGGGGCTGCTGCGCGACCCGATCACGGTCACGCCCAGGACGACGGTGCGCGAGGTTCAGGAGCTCTCGCGCCAGCATGGCTTCTCGGGCTTCCCGGTGCTGGACGGCGCGACGGTTGTCGGCATCGTGACCAACCGTGATCTGCGCTTCGAGGAGCGGCTCGAGGCCCCGGTGCGCGAGGTGATGACGCCGCGCGAGCGCCTGGTCTACGTGCGCGAGGGCGCAACGCTCGACGACGGCAAGGCGCTGATGCACAAGCATCGCATCGAACGCGTGCTGGTCGTCAACGACGCCTTCGAGTTGCGGGGCCTGATGACCGTCAAGGACATCAACAAGCAGACCGACTTCCCGAACGCGGCGCGCGACGCGCAAGGCAAGCTGCGCGTGGCCGCGGCGGTCGGCGTCGGCGAGGGCACGGAGGAACGCATCGAGCTGCTGGCGGCCGCCGGCGTCGATGCGCTCGTCGTCGACACGGCGCATGGCCACAGTCGGGGCGTGATCGAGCGCGTGCGCTGGATCAAGCGCCACTTCCCGCAGGTCGACGTGATCGGCGGCAACATCGCCACCGGCACCGCGGCGACGGCGCTGGTCGAGGCCGGTGCCGACGCGGTCAAGGTCGGCATCGGCCCGGGCAGCATCTGCACCACGCGCATCGTGGCCGGGGTGGGCGTGCCGCAGATCACCGCGATCGTCGACGTCGCCGACGCGCTGCGCGGCAGCGGCGTGCCGCTGATCGCCGACGGCGGCATCCGCTACAGCGGCGACATCGCCAAGGCGATCGCCGCGGGGGCGAGCACCGTGATGATGGGCAGCATCCTCGCCGGCACCGAGGAGGCGCCGGGCGAGAGCATTCTGTTCCAGGGTCGCAGCTACAAGCGCTACCGCGGCATGGGCTCGATCGGCGCGATGAAGGCCGGCTCCGCCGACCGCTACTTCCAGGAGAACGACGAGACCACGAACCCCAACGCGGACAAGCTCGTGCCCGAGGGCATCGAGGGGCGCGTGCCGTACAAGGGACCGCTGGTGGCGATCATCCACCAGATGGCCGGCGGCTTGCGCGCGGCGATGGGCTACTGCGGCTGCGGCTCGATCGAGGAGCTGGGCAGCCGCGCCGAATTCGTCGAGATCACCGCGGCGGGCATGCGCGAGAGCCACGTGCACGACGTGCAGATCACGAAGGAAGCGCCCAACTACCGCCTCGAATGACGACTTCGGCGCAGGCGCATGGGCTCGGCCGCAAGGCCGCGTTGCCCTTCATCCTGATCACGGTGCTGATCGACATGATCTCGATCGGCCTCGTCGTGCCGGTGTTGCCGCTGATCGTCGGCGTCTTCACTTCGTCGCCGACCGAGCAGAGCTACTGGTTCGGCGTCGTCGCCTTCGCCTTCGGCGCAGCGAGCTTCATCGGCTCGCCGATCCTCGGTGCGCTCTCCGACCGCTATGGCCGTCGCCCCGTGCTGCTGCTCGGATTCTCGGGGCTGGCGCTGAGCTTCATCGTCACGGGCCTGGCCACGGCGCTGTGGATGATCATCGCGGTGCGGGCGGCCAGCGGGCTGATGCAGGCCAACGTCGCGGTCGCCAACGCCTACGTTGCCGACATCACGCCGGCCGAGGAGCGGGCGCGTCGCTTCGGGCTCATCGGCGCGATGTTCGGCCTGGGCTTCACGCTCGGGCCGGCGATGGGCGGGGTTCTGGGCGCGATCGACCTGCGGCTGCCCTTCTTCGTCGCGGGGGGGCTGGCGATCCTCAACTGGCTCTACGGCTTCTTCGTGCTGCCCGAGTCGCTGCCGCCCGAGAAGCGGCGCCCGTTCGAGTGGCGGCGTGCCAACCCGATCGCCGCCTTCCAGGGCCTGCGCGAACTGCAGGGGGTGGGGCCGCTCGTCGTGGTGATCGCGCTGGCGTCGCTGGCGCAGTACACGCTGCACAACAGCTGGGTGCTCTACACGACCTTCAAGTTCGGCTGGGGGCCCGCGCAGAACGGCTGGTCGCTGTTCGCGGTTGGCATGATGACCGCCTTCGTGCAGGGCGTGCTGCTCAAGCACATGCTCGAGCGCTGGTCGCCCAGGCAGCTCGCCGGCGGCGGGCTCGTCGGGTCGGCGCTGACCTATGCCGGGTTCGGGCTGGCGAGCGAGGGCTGGATGATGTTCGTCGTGATCATCATCGGCTCGATCGTCAGCGGCGGCGTGCAGGCGTCGATCCAGAGCCTGGTCTCCAACGCCGCGAACGAGAACGAGCAGGGCCGCACTGCCGGCGCGGTGGCGTCGATCAACAGCGTCTCGGCGGTGATGGCGCCGGTGATCGCGGCCACACTGCTCGGGCTGGTCTCGCACCGCCCGATGGGCGATCCCTGGATCGGGCTGCCGTTCTTCTTCTGCGCGCTGCTGCAGACCATCGGCGCGATCATCGCCGTCACGCATTTCCGCCGCCACGCCAAGGTCCAGGCCGCAGCGGCCTGAGCACGACCCATGCAACACGACAAGATCCTGATCCTGGACTTCGGCTCGCAGGTCACGCAGCTGATCGCGCGGCGCGTGCGCGAGGCGCAGGTCTACTGCGAGATCCACCCGAGCGACGTCGGCGACGATTTCGTGCGCGCCTTCGCACCCAAGGGCGTGATCCTCTCGGGCAGCCACGCCAGCACCTACGAGGATCACCAGCTTCGCGCGCCGCAGGCGGTCTGGGGGCTGGGCGTTCCGGTGCTCGGCATCTGCTACGGCATGCAGACGATGGCGGTGCAGCTGGGCGGCCAGGTGCAGTGGAGCGACACGCGCGAGTTCGGGTATGCCGAGGTGCGCGCGCACGGGCACACGGCGCTGCTGCGCGGCATCCAGGACTTCGGCACCTCCGAAGGCCACGGCATGCTCAAGGTCTGGATGAGTCATGGCGACAAGGTCACCGAGTTGCCGCCGGGCTTCAAGCTGATGGCCAGCACCCCGAGCTGCCCGATCGCCGGAATGGCCGACGAGGCCAGGCGCTACTACGGCCTGCAGTTCCACCCCGAGGTCACGCACACGGCTCAGGGCCGTGCGATCCTCGAGCGCTTCGTGCGCGGGATCTGCGGCTGCGGCGGCGACTGGACGATGGGCAGCTACATCGACGAGGCGGTGGCGCGCATCCGCGAGCAGGTCGGTGACGAAGAGGTCATCCTCGGCCTGTCGGGCGGCGTCGATTCGAGCGTGGCTGCGGCGCTCATCCACCGCGCGATCGGCGACCAGCTCACCTGCGTCTTCGTGGACCACGGCCTGCTGCGCCTGAACGAGGCGCGCTCGGTGCTGGAGATGTTCGCCGGCCGTCTGCACGCGAAGGTCGTCCACGTCGACGCGGGCGCGCAGTTCCTCGCGCGGCTCGAGGGCGTGAGCGACCCCGAGCGCAAGCGCAAGATCATCGGGCGCGAGTTCGTCGAGGTCTTCGAGCGCGAGGCGCGCAAGCTGCCCAAGGCGCGGTGGCTGGCGCAGGGAACGATCTATCCCGACGTCGTCGAGAGCGGCGGCACGCAGGCGCGCAAGGCCTCGACGATCAAGAGCCACCACAACGTCGGCGGCCTGCCCGAGACGCTGGGCCTTGCGCTGCTGGAGCCGCTGCGCGAGCTCTTCAAGGACGAGGTGCGGGAACTGGGGCTGGCGCTCGGGCTGCCGCGCGAAATGGTCTTCCGCCACCCCTTCCCCGGCCCGGGCCTGGGCGTGCGCATCCTCGGCGAGGTCAAGCCCGAGTACCGCACGCTGCTGCAGCAGGCCGACGCGATCTTCACCGAGGAACTGCGCAGCACCGTCGACCCGGCCAGCGGCAAGAACTGGTACGAGCTGACGAGCCAGGCCTTTGCGGTCTTCCTGCCGGTGAAGAGCGTGGGCGTGATGGGCGACGCGCGCACCTACGAGCACGCCGTTGCGCTGCGCGCGGTGCAGACCAGCGACTTCATGACCGCCGACTGGGCCGAGCTGCCCTACGCGCTGCTGAAGAAGGTCAGCAGCCGCATCATCAACGAGGTGCGCGGCATCAACCGCGTCACCTACGACGTGAGCAGCAAGCCGCCGGCGACGATCGAGTGGGAATGATTCGGCGTCTTTCAGCGTCTATCGGGGTCTATCGAAAATCGCTGCTAAGTGCTTGTTCCGTATAAATAACGTCTGTCGAGATCTATCGACATCTATCGGGGGGATGCCTTCCAGTTTGACGGTAAATCTGACGGTAAAAATATGGAACGGACACCCTCAGAATTTTTTACCGTCAGCGCTTTGCGGTCGTTGGCGGTAAAAAAGTAGGCAAAAACACAATACTTATCAATAACTTAGCGAAGTTGTAGCGGCCAAATCAGCGTGACGGTAAAATTCCTCCAAGAGGAGGGACTGC
>JAIXKN010000045.1:66079-77332 GCA_026932425.1 Burkholderiales bacterium | reverse complement strand
CGCAGCTCGTGCTGCTGCAGAAGACGCTGCTCAACGTCGAGGGCCTGGGGCGCGATCTCGACCCCGACCTCGACCTGTGGACGACGGCGAAACCCTTCCTCGAACGCTGGATGGACGAGCAGGTCGGCTGGCGTGGGCTGGTGCAGCGCCTGGAGAAGCAGGCGCCGCACTTCGCGCACCTGCTGCCGGAGCTGCCGCGGCTGCTGTACCAGCGGCTGCAGGGGCCGGCGGGCCGGGCTGCAGAGGAGATGCTGCTGCGCGCGCTGCTGGCGCAGCAGCGCCACAGCCACCGGCTGCTTCAGGCGCTGGTGTTCGGCGTGCTGGGCTTTGTCTGCGGCGTGGCGCTGACGCAGCTGATGCTGCACTGGCGCGGCTGAGTCACCCCGCGGCGCGGGCGGCCTGGGGGGCCTGGAGGGGGGCCAGGAGGCCGCGGCACCTATAATTTAATATTTTGCCTTGATGCGCAAGAGGCTCTAGCCATGCCGATCTATGCCTATCGCTGCAGCGCCTGCGGCCATGCGAAGGACGTCCTGCAGAAGCTGTCCGACCCCCTGCTGACCACTTGCCCGGCCTGTGGGGCCGAGACCTTCGAGAAGCAGGTGACCGCAGCGGGCTTCCAGCTCAAGGGCTCGGGCTGGTACGTGACCGATTTCCGCGGCGGCAGCACCGGTGCCGCGAAGGCCAACGAAAGCAAGCCGGCCGAAGCCGCCGCGGGCAGCGACGCGGCCGCTTCGGCAGCGCCCGCGAAGACCGAAGCGGCTGCAGCGCCGGCACCGGCGCCCGCGTCCGCGGCAGGAAGCGGCAGCGCCGGCTGATGGTGCCGGCGAGGGCGCCGATGCGCGCGCGCCCGGGTGCACAGGCACGGGGCCGGCGGTTGCGATCGTGAAGAAATTTCTCCTTGCGGGCTTGCTCGTCTGGCTGCCGCTGGCGATCACCGTCTGGGTGCTCGGCTGGCTGCTGTCGGTGTTCGACGGCGTCTTCATGTCGCTGCTGTCGCTGCTGCAGGCGGTGCTGCCGGCGTCGCTGCACGAGGCCGTCGAGCAGTGGCGCCACGTGCCCGGCCTGGGCGTGCTGGTGCTGGGCGTGGGCCTGCTGCTGACCGGCGTCTTCGCGACCAACATCTTCGGTCAGTGGTGGGTGCGCCAGTGGGACCGGCTGATGCACCAGATCCCGATCGTCAAGTCGATCTACAGCTCGGTCAAGCAGGTCTCGGACACGCTCTTCAGCAGCAACGGCAACGCCTTTCGCGAGGCGGTGCTGGTGCAGTACCCGCGAAAGGGCGCGTGGACGATCGCCTTCGTCACCGGCACGCCCGGCGGCGAGGTCGCCGGACGCCTGCCCGGCGACATGCTCAGCGTCTACGTGCCGACCACGCCGAACCCGACCTCGGGCTTCTTCCTGATGATGCCGCGCAGCGACGTCGTCGAGCTGCAGATGAGCGTCGACGAGGCGCTCAAGTACGTGATCTCGATGGGCGTCGTGGCGCCGGCGCAGGAACCGATTCGAGAGGAGAGTCCCCGATGAGAACGAGCTACTGCGGCCAAGTCAGCGAAGCGCTGCTGGGCCAGACCGTGACGCTGATGGGCTGGGCGCACCGCCGCCGCGACCACGGCGGCGTGATCTTCATCGACCTGCGCGACCGCGAGGGTCTGGTGCAGATCGTCTGCGACCCCGATCGGCCGGAGATGTTCCACACCGCCGAGGGTGTGCGCAACGAGTTCTGCCTGAAGATCGTCGGCAAGGTGCGCGCGCGCCCGGCCGGCACCGAGAACGCGAACCTCACCAGCGGCAAGGTCGAGGTGCTGTGCCAGGAGCTCGAGGTGCTGAACCCGAGCGTCACGCCGCCGTTCCAGCTCGACGACGACAACCTCTCCGAGACGGTGCGGCTGACGCATCGCGTGCTGGATCTGCGCAGGCCGCAGATGCAGAAGAACCTGATGCTGCGCTACCGCGTCGCGATGGAGGTGCGCAAGTACCTGGACGAGCACGGCTTCGTCGACATCGAGACGCCGATGCTCACCAAGAGCACGCCCGAGGGCGCACGCGACTACCTCGTCCCCAGCCGCGTGCACGACGGCATGTTCTTCGCGCTGCCGCAGTCGCCCCAGCTCTTCAAGCAGCTGCTGATGGTCGCCGGCTTCGACCGCTACTACCAGATCACCAAGTGCTTTCGCGACGAGGACCTGCGCGCCGACCGCCAGCCCGAGTTCACGCAGATCGACGTCGAGACCTCCTTCCTCGGCGAGGAGGAGATCCGCGCGCTGATGGAGGGCATGATCCGCACGGTCTTCCGCAAGGCGCTGGGCGTCGAGCTCCCCGCCTACCAGCAGCTCAGCTACGCCGAGGCGATGCGGCGCTACGGGTCGGACAAGCCCGACCTGCGCGTCAGACTCGAGTTCACCGAGCTCACCGACGTGATGAAGGACGTCGAGTTCAAGGTCTTCAGCGGTCCGGCGACGATGAAGGGCGGGCGCGTCGCGGCGCTGCGCATCCCCGGCGGCGGCGAGATGTCGCGCGGCGAGATCGACGGCTACACCGAGTTCGTCAAGATCTACGGCGCCAAGGGCCTGGCCTGGATCAAGGTCAACGACGTCGCCAAGGGCCGCGAAGGCCTGCAGTCGCCGATCGTGAAGAACCTGCACGATGCGGCGGTCGTGCAGATCCTCGAGCGCACGGGTGCGGCCAACGGCGACCTGATCTTCTTCGGCGCCGACAAGGCCAAGGTCGTCAACGACGCGCTCGGTGCGCTGCGGGTGAAGGTCGGCCACAGCGAGTTCGGCCGCACGCACGGGCTCTTCGACGACGTCTGGGCGCCGCTGTGGGTGGTCGACTTCCCGATGTTCGAGTACGACGACGAGGGCAAGCGCTGGAACGCGGTGCACCACCCCTTCACGAGCCCGAAGGACGGCCACGAGGACCTGATGGACTCCGACCCGGGCGCCTGCCTGGCCAAGGCCTACGACATGGTCCTCAACGGCTGGGAGCTTGGCGGCGGCTCGGTGCGGATTCACCGCGCCGAGGTGCAGAGCAAGGTCTTCAAGGCGCTGGCGATCTCGCCCGAGGAGGCGAAGCTGAAGTTCGGCTTTCTGCTCGACGCGCTGCAGTACGGCGCGCCGCCGCATGGCGGCCTGGCCTTCGGCCTGGACCGGCTCGTGACCTTGATGACCCGGGCCGAGAGCATCCGCGACGTCATCGCCTTCCCGAAGACGCAGCGCGCGCAGTGCCTGCTGACCGGCGCGCCGAGCGCCGTCGACGAGCTGCAGCTGCGCGAGCTGCACATCCGGCTGCGCAACCCGCACCCGGCCTGAGCGGCCGCGCCGGAGGCGAAGCGCCGCGCAAGCATCGCGTGACATCGAGAGTCGTTCTGGCTAAAATGGCTAAACCGACTCTCAGCGGAGAGCTCGGGAACGCTCTCGGGGACGAGTTCGGGGAAACCCTTGGGGAGTATCGCGATGAGTGTCAGTGCCACCGACGCAAAGAACCGCTTCGGCCAGTTGCTCGAGCAGGCGCAGCGCGCGCCGGTGGTGATCGAGAAGTCCGGCCGCCGCCACAGCGTGCTGCTCTCGATCGAGCACTACGAGCTGCTCCTGAGCACGCAGCGCCACGCCGCGCGCGAGGCCGCGCCGCCGGCCTACGGCCCCGAGGCCCAGGCCTTCTACGCGAAGTACAAGGATTGGGTGGACATGCAGAACGAGCTGGTCGAGCGCTACGGCGTGTTCGGTGAGGAGTACCGCATCTGGTGACACCGATGCGCCAGTTCGAGGCCTTTGCCAACCCCAATGCTGCGCAGCGCGACGCCTTTCCCTACGTCGTCGTGATGCAGAGCGAGCAGCTCGCGCACCACAGCACGCGACTGGTGATGCCGCTGGCACGGCTGCCGCGTGCCCCGCAGGCGGCGCCGCGCCGCCTTTCGGTCGCGGTGACGGTGGGCGGCGAGTCGCTGTTCCCGGCGGCACACCTCTGCGCCGCGCTGCCAACGCGAGTGCTGCGCCAATCCGCCGGGCTCGTGCGCGATCAGTCGCACCTGCTCGTCGACGCCCTCGACGCCGTGATCAGCGGCATCTGAATCCGACGCTGCCTCTTCCGATCCTCGACCATGGCGCGTACCGAAGACGAACCCCTGCAGCAGGGCACGCTGGACACCACGCGCATCGACGACGTGCGCATCGCGGCGGTGCGCGCGCTCGTCTCGCCGGCGGTGCTCGAGGAGGAGCTGCCGGTGACGCCGGCGATCGAGGACCTGGTCGAGCACAGCCGCGGGGCCATCGCCGCGGTCCTGCAGGGGCTGGACGACCGGCTCGTGGCCGTCGTCGGTCCGTGCTCGATCCACGACCACGACACGGCGATCGAGTATGCGCAGCGCCTGGTGCCGCTGGCCGAGGAACTCGCGGGCGAGCTGCTCGTCGTGATGCGCGTCTACTTCGAGAAGCCGCGCACCACGGTGGGCTGGAAAGGCTATATCAACGACCCGCGCCTGGACGGGAGCTTTCGCATCAACGAGGGCCTGCGCCGCGCGCGAGAACTGCTGCTGCAGATCAACGCGCTCGGCCTGCCGGCCGGCACCGAGTTCCTGGACCTGTTGTCGCCGCAGTACATCAGCGACCTCGTCGCCTGGGGCGCGATCGGCGCGCGCACGACCGAGAGCCAGAGCCACCGCCAGCTCGCCAGCGGCCTGTCGTGCCCGGTCGGCTTCAAGAACGGCACCGACGGCAGCGTGCAGATCGCCGCCGACGCGGTGCTCGCCGCGCGCGCGCCGCACAGCTTCATGGGCATGACGAAGATGGGCGTCGCGGCGATCTTCGAGACCCGCGGCAACCCGGACACGCATCTGATCCTGCGCGGCGGCAAGTCGCCCAACTACTCGGCCGAGCATGTCGAGGCGGCCTGTGCGGTGCTGCGCCGCGCCGGCCTGCGCGAGCAGCTGATGGTCGACTGCTCGCACGCGAATTCGGCCAAGCAGCCGCGCCGCCAGATCGAGGTCGCGGCCGACCTGGCCGCGCAGATCGAGGGCGGCGAGACCCGGATCATCGGCGTGATGATCGAGAGCCATCTCGAGGAAGGCCGTCAGGACCTGCAAGCCGGACAGCCGCTGCGTCGCGGCGTCTCGATCACCGACGCCTGCCTGGGCTGGTCCGACTCCGAAGCGGTGCTGCGCGGACTGGCGCAGGCGGTGCGCGCCCGCCGCGGGCAGCGGCCGGTCTAGGGTCGAACGCGAAGGCCCTGCCGACGATGGACGCGCGCCCCTTCAAGATCCCGCGCTCGGTGCTGGTGGTGATCCACACGCCCGAGCTCGAGGTGTTGCTGATCGAGCGCGCGGACAAGGCCGGCTACTGGCAGAGCGTCACCGGCTCGCTGGACCGCGAGGACGAACCGCTGGCGGTGACCGCGCGCCGCGAGGTGCAGGAGGAAACCGGCATCACCGGCGGCGAGCTCAGCGACTGGGAGCAGGACAACGTCTACGAGATCTATCCCGTCTGGCGCCACCGCTACGCGCCGGGCGTGACCCACAACTCCGAGCATGTCTTCGGCTTGACGGTGCCCGGACGCGTCCCGGTGCAGCTGCGCCCGCGCGAGCACGTCGCGCATGTCTGGCTGCCCTGGCGCGAGGCCGCGTGGCGCTGCTTCTCGCCGAGCAACGCCGAAGCCATCCTGCAACTGCCCGACCGGATCCGCAACGCATGAACCGTCATCACGGCGTCCTGCAGACGAGCCGCCTGTCGCCGACGACCGGCATCGGCGCGCTGCGCGTGGCGACCTACAACATCCACAAGGGCGTGCGCGGCATGGGCCCGCGCAAGCGGCTGGAGATCCACAACCTGGGCCTGGCGGTCGAGGCGCTGGACGCCGACCTCGTCTTCCTGCAGGAGGTGCACCTCTTCCACCGCCGACATGCGCGGCGTTTCGACCGCACCTTCTTCGGCTGGCCATCCCAGGGGCAGGCCGAGTTCCTCGCGCCGCAGGGCTACGACGTCGCCTACCGCACCAACGCCTTCACGCGACATGGCGAGCATGGCAACGCGCTGCTGGCGCGCTGGCCCTTGGGCGAGATCGCGCACCGCGACGTCAGCGACCACCGCTTCGAGCAGCGCGGCCTGCTGCACGTGCCGGTGCAATGGAACGGGAGCACGGTGCACGCGGTCGTCGCGCACTTCGGCCTGATCCATTCCAGCCGCGTGCGCCAGGTGCAGCGCCTGGCCGACTACATCGAGCGCGAAGTGCCGCCCGACGCCCTGCTCGTCGTCGCCGGCGACTTCAACGACTGGGGCGAGAAACTCGACCTGCCGATGGCCGAGATCGGCCTGCAGCGCGCGCGCGGCCTCGACGGCATGCTGCAGCAGACCTTCCCCTCGGTGATGCCGGTGTTCTCGCTCGACCGCTTCTACCTTCGCGGCCTGCAGTGCCGCACGACGATGGTGCCGCGCGGCGTCGCCTGGTCGCGCATGTCGGACCACCTGCCGCTGGTGGCCGAACTGGAGCTCAGCCGAGGGTGAACCGATGTCCGAGGCCGGACCCGTGCAGAACGCAGAGCCCGGTGTCCTCGGCGAGATCGAGGAGATCGCCGAACTCGTCGGCCTCGAGCAGATCCAGGGCACGCGCCTCGTCGGCGGCAATCACGTCGAGCTGCTGCAGGGTGGCGACGAGCTCTTCCCGGCGATGGTCGAGGCGATCGCCGAGGCGCGGCACGAGGTTTGGCTTGCGACCTACATCTTTCACGACGACGGCGCCGGCCGCCGGGTCGCCGAGGCGCTGTCGGCCGCGGCGCGCCGCGGCGTCACGGTGCGCGTCGTCGTCGACGGTTTCGGCTCGCACCGGCGGCTGGCGCGGCTGCGCAGCTGGCTCGAGGAGCCGGGGGTCGCGCTCGAGGTCTTCCGCCCGCTCGAGCGCTGGTGGTCCTGGCTGATGCCGGGGCAGCTGCGGCGCCTGCACCAGAAGCTGTGCGTCGTCGACTATGCCTGCGCTTTCGTCGGCGGCATCAACATCATCGACGACCGTCTGGACATCAACCACGGCTGGACGACGACGCCGCGCTACGACTTCGCCGTCGCGATCAAGGGGCCGTTGGTGCGCTCGGTGCGCGCGACCGCGCAGGCGATGTGGACGCGCGCGCACCTCGGGCACCTCTGGCGCGAAGAGGTGGTGTCGCTGGCCACCAGCCAGCACCCGGTGAAGGAGGCCAGGCGGCTGATCCGGCGCCTGCGCGGTCGTCGCCCGGGTGCCAGCAGCGGGCATCCGTCGCGGCCGATGGTCGCCGCCTTCCTCGTGCGCGACAACGTCGCGCAGCGGCGCACGATCGAGCGCGCCTACGTGCAGGCGATCCGCGCCGCGCGCAAGCGCGTCGACATCGCCGTGCCCTATTTCTACCCCGGGCGCGCCTTTCGGCGCAGCCTGCGCCAGGCGGCGCGCCGCGGCGTGCAGGTGCGGCTGCTGCTGCAGGGCAAGGTCGACTACCGCATCGCGGCGCTCGCCGCGCGCGCTCTCTACGACGAGCTGCGCGGGCATGGCGTGCACATCTTCGAGTACACGCCGGCCTTCCTGCACGCGAAGGTCGCGGTCGTCGACGACGACTGGGC
Source organism: Burkholderiales bacterium (assembly GCA_026932425.1). Lineage (GTDB taxonomy): Bacteria > Pseudomonadota > Gammaproteobacteria > Burkholderiales > Burkholderiaceae_C > Rubrivivax. Next base: position 69,761 of record JAIXKN010000045.1, on the reverse strand, counting down.
CACCGTCGGCAGCTCCAACATCGACCCGTTGTCGCTGCTGCTCAACCTCGAGGCCAACGTCGTCGTTCGCGACCGCCGCTTCGCCGCGGCGCTCGCGGAGCGCTTCGAGGCCGCGTTCGCCGAGTCGCGTGAGGTCACCGATCCGCCCTGGCACTCGGGCTGGCGCGGCCGGCTCGAGCGCGCCGTCGTCGCCTGGGCCGCGGCGGTCTACCTGCGCGTGGCGGGGATCACCGGGCGGTATTGAAGCGGGCTGCGGCGCCCGGGCGACGCGCCGCGGCCGGTGTGGCTTTCACGCCGCGCTCGGATCCGCGGTGCGCACGCGCTGCGGTGTTGGCGGCCCGGCAAGGACATCGACGAGTTCCGCCAGGCTCTGCAGGTTGTGCGCGGGCATGAAGCGGTCGACGTGCGGCAGCATCGCCCGGATGCCGACCGCGCGGGGCTCGAAGCCCGAGAAGCGCAGCAGCGGGTTGAGCCAGATCAGCCGCCGGCAGCTCTTGTGCAGCCGCTCCATCTCGAAGGCGAGCGCGCTCGCGTCGCCGGCCTCGAGCCCGTCGGTGATCAGCAGCACGGTCGCGTTGCCCGAGAGCACACGCCGCGCCCAGCGCTGGTTGAATTCGTGCAGGCACTCGGTGATGCGCGTGCCGCCGGACCAGTCCTGCACGGTGCGCACGACCTCGGCCACCGCGACGTCCGGGTCGCGGCTCTTGAGCAGCCGCGTTGTGCGCGTGAGCCGCGTGCCGAAGACGAAGCTCTCGACGCGCGCGTCGGCGTGGCCCAGCAGGTGCGCGAAGTGCAGCAGCATGCGCGAATAGCGGCTCATGCTGCCGGAGATGTCGGCCAGCACCACCAGCGGCGCGGGCTGGCTGCGGCGCTTGCGCCAGCGCAGGCTCCAGAGCTCGCCGCCGTGACGCGCCATCGCCTGCAGGGTCGCGCGCCAGTCGGCGTGGCCGGGATGGTTGGCGCGGCGGCTGCGGCGCGTGAGGATGGGCTCGAAGGCCAGTCGAAGCTGCGCCAAGAGGCGCTGCGCCTGGCGCCATTCGTCGGCGCTCATCGTCTCGAAATCGGCCTTCTGCAGCCGCTCGCGTTCGCTGAAGGTGAGCGTCGCGTCGAACTCGAATTCGTCGGGTTCCGGAGGTTTGGGTTCCTCGCGCTCGCCCCGCGGCGGGAACAGCGCCTCGCCCAGGCGCCGGTTCTCGGGCACCGGCGGCTGGACGTCCTTGGCCTCGATCCGCGGCAGCAGCAGCGCGCGCATGCGGCCCTGAAGGTCGGGGTCGCGCCAGAAGAGCTCGAAGGCCTGGTCGAAGAGCTCGCGGTGCTCGATGCGGTCGAGCAGGCAGGCCGAGAGCACGGCGTGGAAGTCGCTGCGGCGCTCGAGCCCGGCGACCTGCAGCGCCTGCAGCGCCAGCAGCACGCGGTCGCTGCCCACGGGCATGCCCGCGCTGCGCAGCACGCGCCCGAAGTGCATCACGTTCTCGGCGAGGTGGCCGGGCCCCTGCTGCAGCGGCAGCATCTCGATCCCTTGCGCTTCAGCCCTGCGACGAGGCGCGCACGTGCTCGATGATGCGTGCGGCCTCGCTGCCCTGCATGCGCGCGATGTCGTCCTGATACTTCAGCAGCACGCCCAGCGTGTCCTGCACGACCTGCGGATCGAGCACCAGCGCGTCCAGCTCCATCAGCGCGCGCGTCCACTCGATCGTCTCGGCGATCCCGGGCAGCTTGTAGAGCTCGACCTCGCGCAGGCGCTGCACGAAGGCGACGATCTGCCGCGCCAGCTCCTGCCCCACCCCTGGCACGCGCCGCTGCAGGATCTGCAGCTCGCGCGCCGCGTTCGGGAACTCGACCCAGTGGTAGAGGCAGCGGCGCTTGACCGCATCGTGGATCTCGCGCGTGCGGTTGCTCGTCAGCACGACGATCGGCGGCGTTGCCGCCTTGACGGTCCCCAGCTCCGGGATCGTGATCTGGAAGTCCGAGAGCACCTCGAGCAGGAAGGCCTCGAAGGGCTCGTCGGCGCGGTCGAGCTCGTCGATCAGCAGCACGGGCGGCGTGCTGCGACGCGGGTCGATCGCCTGCAGCAGCGGGCGCTTGTTCAGGAAGCGCTCGCTGAAGAGCTCGGCGGCCAGCGCGTCGCGGCCGATGCCTTCCTTCTCCGCCAGCCGGATCTCCATCATCTGCCGGCCGTAGTTCCACTCGTAGGCGGCGCCGGCGAGGTCCAGGCCTTCGTAGCACTGCAGGCGGATCAGCTCGCGGTCCAGCATGCGCGCGAGCGTGCGCGCGATCTCGGTCTTGCCGGTGCCGGGCTCGCCTTCGAGGAACAGCGGCCGCTGCAGCTTCAGCGCCAGGAAGACGACGGTGGCCAGCTGCCGGTCGGCCACGTAATCGTGCTCGAGCAGCCGGGCCGCGGTGTCGTCGATGCTCTTCGGGAGTGCGCTCACGGGTTTTCGGTTCCTTCAAAGCAAAACGCCGCAGCGGGTGCGGCGTTTGCAGGTCAGCGGGAGGAAGGCTCGCTGCTCAGCCGACGGCGCGTGCAGCCAGCACGGGGATCAGGGCCGCACGATACTCTGCCGAGCCGTGCAGGTCGCTGACGAGGTCTTCGGCACCGACGGTGGCGCCGGCCAGCGCCGCGGCCGACCAGTTCGCCGCGAGCTTGTCCTCGAGCGCCTTGGCGCGGAACACGCCGTTGGCACCGGCACCGGTGACGGCCACGCGCACGCCCTTGGGGCCCTTGCTGACGAAGACGCCGACGATCGAGAAGCGCGACGCGGGCTGGTTGAACTTCTGCCAGCCGGCCTTCTCGGGCACCGGGAAGCTCACCGCGGTGATGATCTCGTCCTCGGCCAGCGCCGTCGTGTAGATGCCGAGGAAGAAGTCGTCGGCGGCGATGTCGCGCTTGTTCGTGTGCACGGTCGCGCCCAGGCCCAGGACGGCTGCCGGGTAGCAGGCAGCCGGGTCGTCGTTGGCCAGGCTGCCGCCGATCGTGCCGCGGTTGCGCACCTGGCGGTCACCGATCCTGCCGGCGAGATCGGCCAGGGCCGGGATCGCGTTCCTCACGTCGGCGCTGGCGGCCACGGTCGCGTGGGTGGTCATCGCGCCGATGCGCACGACGCCGCCGCCGACCGTGATGCCGCGCAGCTCGGCGATGCCGCCGAGGTCGGCCAGGGCGTCGGGAGCGGCCAGGCCCAGCTTCATCGAGGGCAGCAGGCTCTGCCCGCCGGCGATCAGCCGGGCGCCGCCGGCGGCGGCTTTGGCCGCGTCGGCGACCGTGGCCGGGGTGCTGTAGTCGAAGGTCTGCATGGATGGTTCTCCTCGTTCAGGCGGCGCCCTGCGCGGCCTTCCAGACGGTGAAGGGGGTGGCGGGCATCGGGACGTCCTTGACGCCCAGCGCGTCGCAGATGGCGTTGATGACCGCGGCCGGGGCACCGATCGCGCCGGCCTCGCCGCAGCCCTTGACGCCCAGCGGGTTGTGCGTGCACGGCGTCCCCTTGGAGAGCTGGACGTTGAAGCTCGGCAGGTCGTCGGCGCGCGGCATCGTGTAGTCCATGTAGCTGCCGGTGAGCAGCTGGCCGCTGTCGGTGTCGTAGACGCCATGCTCGAGCAGCGCCTGGCCGATGCCCTGCGCCAGGCCCCCGTGCACCTGGCCTTCGACGACCATCGGGTTGACGATGTTGCCGAAGTCGTCGCTGGC
>JAIXKN010000045.1:64142-65766 GCA_026932425.1 Burkholderiales bacterium | reverse complement strand
GCGCTGCCGCCGACGGCCAGCGAGCGGCTGCCGTAGGTGCCCATGCCGAAGGGGATCTTGCTCGTGTCGCCGTGCTCGATCGTCACGTCCTCCATCGGGATGCCCAGGCGGTCGGCGACGACCTGCGCGAAGGTGGTCTCGTGGCCCTGGCCGTGGCTGTGGCTGCCGGTGAAGACGGTGACCTTGCCCGTGGGATGCACGCGCACTTCGCCGGCCTCGAACAGGCCCGCGCGTGCGCCGAGCGCGCCGGCGATCGACGAGGGCGCGATGCCGCAGGCCTCGATGTAGGCGCTGTAGCCCAGACCCCGCTTCAGGCCCTTGGCCTCGCTGGCCGCGCGGCGGGCGGCGAAGCCCTTGACGTCGGCGAGCTCGATCGCGTGATTCAGCGTCGCCTCGTAGTCGCCGATGTCGTAGGTCAGGCCCACCGGGGTCGCGTACGGGAAGTCGCGCACGAAGTTGCGGCGGCGGATCTCGGCCGGGTCGAGCTTCATCTCCTTGGCCGCGGTCTCGACGATACGCTCGATCAGGTACGAGGCCTCGGGCCGGCCGGCGCCGCGGTAGGCATCGACCGGCGAGGTGTTCGTGAACACCGCCTTGACCGTGCAGTGGATCTTGGGCGTGGCGTACTGGCCGGCCAGCAGCGTCGCGTACAGGATCGTCGGCACCGCCGAGGCGAAGGTCGAGAGGTAGGCGCCGAGATTGGCCGTGGTGTGCACGCGCAGCGCGAGGAACTTGCCGTCCTTGTCCATTGCCAGCTCGGCCTCGCTGACGTGGTCGCGGCCGTGGGCGTCGGAGAGGAAGGACTCGGCGCGCTCGGCGGTCCACTTGATCGGGCGGCCGACCTGCTTGCTCGCCCACACGAGCGCCGTCTCCTCGCCGTAGAGGAAGATCTTGCTGCCGAAGCCGCCGCCGACGTCGGGCGCGACGACGCGCATCTTGTGCTCGGGGATGCCGAGCACGAAGGCGCACATCAGCAGCCGCTCGACGTGCGGGTTCTGGTTGGCGACGTAGAGCGTGTACTCCTCGGTGGCCGGGTTGTAGCTGGCGTTGGCCGCGCGCGGCTCGATCGCGTTGGGGATCAGCCGGTTGTTGCGGAAGACGAGCTTGGTGACGTGCGCCGCGCCCTTGATCGCCGCGTCGGTGCCTTCGCCGTCGCCGATGGCCCACGTGTAGCACTCGTTGCCGGGGGCGTCGTCGTGCACGTTGGCGGTGGCCTGCGTTGCGGTGGCGGGGTCGATGACCGGCGCCAGCAGCTCGTAGTCGACCTCGATCATCGCCGCGGCGGCCTTGGCCTGGTCGACCGATTCGGCGACGACGAGCGCGACCCGGTCGCCGACGTAGCGGACCTTGCCGTCGGCAAGGATGGGGTGGCGCGGCTCCTTCATCGGGCTGCCGTCGCTGCTGTTGTTGATCTGCCAGCCGCAGGGCAGGCCGCCGACCTCCTTGAAGTGCTCGCCGGTGAAGATGCCGAGCACGCCGGGAGCCTTCGCCGCCGCGCCGGTGTCCAGGCTCTTGATGACGGCGTGCGCGTGCGGCGAGCGCAGGAAGACGCCGTAGCTCTGGCCGGGGAGGCTGATGTCGTCGGTGTACTGGCCGCGGCCGGTGAGGAAGCGGGCGTCCTCGC
>JAIXKN010000045.1:60673-64132 GCA_026932425.1 Burkholderiales bacterium | reverse complement strand
AGGCTGATGTCGTCGGTGTACTGGCCGCGGCCGGTGAGGAAGCGGGCGTCCTCGCGTCGCTCCACGGCCTTGCCGATGAAGCCGGTGTCGGGTGCATTCATGGTGGGGTCCTCTCGATCAGGCTGGCGTCACTTCATCGCGGCCGCGCCTTGCTGCACGGCCTTGACGATGTTGTGGTAGCCGGTGCAGCGGCACAGGTTGCCCTGCAGGCCCGCGCGCAGCTTCTCCTCGGTGGAGATGTCGTGATGCTCGACGAGGTCGATCGCGCTCATCACCATGCCCGGAGTGCAGAAGCCGCACTGCAGGCCGTGTGCGGCGCGAAACGCCGCCTGCATCGGGTGCAGCGTGCCGTCGGCAGCGGCCAGTCCCTCGATCGTCGTGACTTCGGCGCCCTGCGCCTGCAGCGCGAGCATGTTGCAGCTCTTGGTCGCGCGGCCGTTGACGTGCACGGTGCAGGCGCCGCACTGCGCGGTGTCGCAGCCGACGTGGGTGCCGGTCAGGCGCAGGTGTTCGCGAATGAATTCGACGAGCAGAGTCTGCGGCGCGACATCGCGCGAGACCTCGCGTCCGTTGACCTTCAAGGTGAGCAGGGCCATGGTGTCTCCGTGGTTGGGCTTGCAAAGAAGCACCGCCGGGCCGGGCTGCACCCAGCCCGCCCCTCGCGGGGGTTCGAGCAGCCCGGCAGCGGCCCGGCTGGCTCGAGAACTATCGATCCTAGGCAGCGCGACGCCCGATGGCTCGCCCTCGCAAACGCCTATGAAAAAGATTGCATAAGTAAAGACCCTAGAACAACGTCCGGGCTGTCGCTGTCGATCGGCTATCGTGTGCGCGCTGCGAGGCAGCGGTGCCGCGCGGCAGAACCTGCGGGAGAGGGCGATGGACAACGTCGATCTGGATGTGCTGCGGCAGATCAGCGCCTGGCGGGCAGAGGGGCATGCCGTCGTGATGGGCACGATCGCGCGCACCTGGGGTTCGGCGCCGCGGCCGGTGGGCTCGCTGGTCGCGGTGCGCGGCGACGGGCACATCGCAGGCTCGGTCTCCGGCGGCTGCATCGAGGACGACCTGATGGCGCGCATGCGCGAAGGCACGCTCGCTGCCCATGGCGTCGAGCTCGTGCGCTACGGCATCAGCGGCGACGAGGCGGCGCGCTTCGGCCTGCCCTGCGGCGGCACGCTCGAGGTGCTGTTCGAGCCGGTCGGCCCGCCCAGCCGCATCGACGAACTGCTGGCGGCACTCGAGCGCGGCGAGCGCGTGCGCCGCGAGCTGCAACGCGCCAGCGGCGAGGCGACGCTGCAACCGGCCCTGGGAGGCGACGTCGTGCAGCTCGACGAGGAGCGCCTCGTGAGCACCTTCGGGCCGCACTGGCGGCTCTTCATCGTCGGTGCCGGGCAGATGTCGCAGTACCTGGCGCGCATGGCGCAGGCGCTCGACTACGAAGTCACCGTCTGCGATCCGCGCGAGGAATACGCGCCCGAGCTGCCCGGCGCGACGCTCACCCGCGCGATGCCCGACGATGCGGTGCGCGAGTTCGCGCCCGACGCGCACAGCGCGGTGATCGCGCTCACGCACGATCCCAAGCTCGACGACCTGGCGCTGATGGAGGCGCTGCGCAGCCCGGCCTTCTACATCGGCGCGATCGGCTCGCGTACCAACCAGGCGCGGCGCAAGGAACGGCTGGCCGAGCACTTCGGCTTCACCGAGGCCGAGATGGCCGATCTTCGCGGGCCCGTCGGCCTGAAGAACGGCGCGCGCACGCCGCCGGAGATCGCGGTCTCGATCCTGGCCGAACTCACCGCCGCGCGCTACGGCTGGCAGATCCCGGAGCCGGTCTTCGTCGGCCGCGCTGCGCGCGGTCGTGTCAATCCGGAGCACCCTGCGGCAGCGTGAGCCGGAAGATCGAGCCCCGCGGCTCCTTGGCCTCGTAGTCGATGCGCCCGCCGTGCAGCTGCGCCACGCGCTTGACGACGTGCAGCCCGAGGCCGTGACCGGGCACGGTCGGCTGGTCGCCGCGCGTGCCTTCCTCGAAGATGCGCTCGCGCAGCGCTTCGGGCACGCCCGGACCCTCGTCGACGACCTCGATCACCAGCGCCAGCGGCTCGTCGCAGTCGAGCACCCGCAGCAGCACCGGCGTGTCGCGGGGTGAGTACAGGGTCGCGTTGGTGAGCAGGTTGCGCAGCGCCAGGCGCACGAGCGTCGGTTCGAGCTGCGCGCTGCGCGCGTCGGCGCGGTAGTCGAGCCGCACGCGCTTGCGCGCCTCGGGCGGCAGGTCGCCCAGGCACAGATCCAGCAGCAGCGGCAGTTCGGAGTCGAGGCGGCGCAGCTGCTGCGCGCCCGCCAGCAGCGTGGCCGCCGCAACGGTGTTGTCGAGCGTCGCGCTCACGTTGCGGATGACTTCCTGCGCCTGTTCGATCGCGTGCGAGGTCTGCTGCGGATCGTCGCTGTGCGCGAGCGTCTCCAGCGCCCGCTGCAGCGAGACCGATGCGTTGTGCAGGGGCTGGCGCACTTCGTGGGCCAGCAGTCGCGTCGTGCGTGCGCGCTCGTTGGCGAGCATCTCGCGCCCGCGTGCCGCCGCCTCCAGCCCGACTTGCTGCTGATGCAGTGCGACCAGCGCGTTGCGCTGCCCCATTTCCAGGTCGCGCGCCCAGTCCAGCGCCAGGCCCAGGTAGCCCAGGTTGGTCGCCAGCAGCGCTGCCAGCAACAACACCATCGCGAAGGTGAACACCGGTTCGGGTCCCGGGGGCAGGCCCGCGGGCACGGCCAGCATGCCTTGCAGGGCGCGCCCAAGCAAGGCGAGCGCGACACAGGCGTAGATGGCCGCGAGCAGCCAGGCGCTGCGGCTGTGCCGAGTGCGTGCCAGCTGCACCGAGACCACGGCCATCGCGGCCGTGAACAGCCCCGGGGGCACGTTCTCCAGGCCACGTCGCAGGGGCGTGCTCACCGCCTGTTCCGCGAGAATGATCAGGCTCAGACCTGCGCCGACCGCCAGCAGCAGCCAGCCCAGCCGCGCTGGCCGCCTGGCCTCGATGCGCAGCGCCGCCAGCTGCAGCGCAAGCGCCAGGTTGATGACCGTGGCAGCGCCGTAGAGGCCGAGCGTCGGGTCGTCGAGCGAGCTGCGCATCCCCTGCAGTGCGATGCCCACCGGCAGCATCAGCCCGCCGACGCACCACCATCGCAGCGAACGCATCGCGTAGCGTTGATGCAGCAGGAACCAGGTCATCGCCGGCATCGCCAGGTACAGCAGGCCGGCGACGGCGTAGAGCGCGTGAACGAGGCGCATCGGGCAGGGGCCCTGGCCGGTGCGACGCGGGCGAGCGCGTCAGTGCGGATCCTGAAAGCGGATCGGCGCCTTGAAGACGTAACCGACGCGGGACTGCGACTGCAGCGGCACCATCGATCCGGTGACCTTCTCGATGCGCCGGCGCAGCCGGTAGATCATCGCGTGCAGGCCGTTGTCGGAGG
>JAIXKN010000045.1:60226-60663 GCA_026932425.1 Burkholderiales bacterium | reverse complement strand
TTCTCGATGCGCCGGCGCAGCCGGTAGATCATCGCGTGCAGGCCGTTGTCGGAGGTGTCGAGCACCGGGCGTCCGAGGCGCTCGCACAGCGTCTCGCGGGTCACGATGCCCTCGGGCGCGTCCGGGAAGCAGGAGAGGATCGCGACGTCGTTGTCGGCCAGCTCGATGACTTCGCCTTCGGGCGCGATCAGGCGCTGGTGCTCGACGTCCAGCCGCCAGGCACGGCGCTCGGGGCTGCGCTGTGCGCCGACGCGGCGCCAGACCGCCTCGATCGCCAGCGTGATCTGCTCCAGGCTCACCGGCTTGGCCACGTGCATGTCGGCGCCGGCGCTGAGCACGTTCTCGAAGACGCCGCTCTCGGCCTTGCCGGTGACGACGAGCACGCCGGCGTCGCTGCGCAGGCGCAGGATGCGGATCAGGTCCTCGCCGCCGACGCC
>JAIXKN010000045.1:42570-59514 GCA_026932425.1 Burkholderiales bacterium | reverse complement strand
TCGCCGAGATCGTGCAGCGCGAGCGGATTGCCCGGGGCCACCATCAGGCCCTGCGTGCGCTGCATGCAGCCGATGAGCTTGTGCCGCCCGGGTTCGAGCAGCGGCTTGAGCGCCCGGGCGTAGAGCGTGCGCGCGTCGGCCAGCGGCGGCACGTGGAAACCGGCGACCGCGCAGCGCCCCGCAGCCAGCGCGCGCAGCGCGTCGATGCTGCCGGTGAACTTGAGCTCGATGTGCAGCCGCTCGCCGCCGCCTGCATCGCCGCGCGCGGCGAGCTCGCGCAGCAGCGGCAGCGCCAGGTCGTGGCTGGCGTGCACCGAGAGCACCTGCTGGCTGCCGTCGAGCGCCTCGGTCAGCACGCGCTCGAGCTCGGCGCGCAGGGCTTCGATGTGCGGCACCAGGCGCGAACGCGCGCGCTTCTCGGCCCACAGCAGCCGCTCGGCGAACGGCGTGAGCCGTGCCGGCTGCCCCTGCGACCAGTGCAGCAGCGGCTCGCCGAGCACGTTCTCCCAGTGCTTGCACGCGCCCCAGACATGCCGGTACGAGGCGCCCATCGCCTTGGCCGCGTGCAGGATCGAGCCGTGCTCGGCGATCGCCGAGAGCAGCTCGAAGAGCGGGTTGTGGACCTCGGCGCCGCGCTGGTTGCGAGCCTGGAAGCTGTATTGCAGGTGGACGCCGCGTTCCTTCATCCGCGCATTGTCGGCCCCGCGGGCGCGCCCGGCCGCGCCCGGGGCTTGCTCACTTCGTCGCCGCGTTCGGGAAGAAGAGCTGCTCGCCGTTGATCTTGTAGCTGGCGATCGTCTGCTGGCCGGCAGGCGAGACGACCCAGTCGGCGAACTGCTGCGCGAGGTCCGCCTTGACCTGCGGATGCTTGGCCGGGTTCACCACCATCACTCCGTACTGGTTGAAGAGCGTGCGATCGCCCTCGACAAGGATCACGAGATCGCCGCGGTTCTTGAAGCTCAGCCAGGTGCCGCGGTCGGTGAGCACGTAGGCGTTCGTCGACGAGCCGATGTTCAGCGCCGGTCCCATGCCGCAGCCGCACTCCTTGTAGCCGGCGGGCCGGTTGGTCGCAACGTCGATGCCGATCGACTTCCACAGGCGCAGCTCGGCCGCGTGCGTGCCGCTGCGGTCGCCGCGCGAGACGAAGGGCTGGCCCGTCTCCGCGAGCTTCTTCAGCGCCGCGGCGATGTCCTTGCCGCGTGTTCCCGCGGGGTCGGACTTCGGGCCGACGAGCACGAAGTCGTTGTACATCACGTCCTCGCGCTTGGTGGCATAGCCCTCGGCGACGAACTTCTTCTCGGCGGCGGTGTCGTGCACGAAGAGGATGTCGGCGTCGCCGCGGCGCGCGATGTCCAGCGCCTGCCCGGTCCCGACCGCGACGACCCGGACCTCGATGCCGGTGGCCTTGGTGAACACGGGCAACAGGTGGGCGAAGAGGCCGGACTGTTCGGTCGAGGTGGTGCTGGCCATCACGATCGACTTGCCTTGGGCAAAGGCCGGGCTGCCGGCGAGGGCGCCGGTGGCCGCGAGCAGCAGCGGCAGGACGACGCGTCGGGTGAGGTTTTTCAGTGCCAAGGGTTTTCTCCTCGTAGGAAGGCTTGCGCCGCCGGCGGCGGCTGGGTGAAGAAACGTTCGACCGGCGCCAGCGCCGCCAGGCGCCCGCGCTCGAGGTAGCCGATGTGGCTGGCCAGGCGCCGCGCCTGCGCCAGGTGGTGCGTGCTCATCACCACCGTCATGCCGCCGCGGCCGAGGTCGTCGACCAGCGCCTCGACCTCGCCGCGCGAGGCCGGGTCGAGGCTGGCCGTCGGCTCGTCGAGGAACAGGATGTCGGGTTGCAGCGCCCAGGCGCGCGCCAGCGCCAGGCGCTGCTGCTGGCCGCCGGAAAGCGCCGTCGCCGCCTGGCTTGCCTGTGCCTGCAGCCCCATCCGTGCGAGCGCGGCATCGGCGCGCGCCGCGCGTTCGCTGCGCGGCACGCCGGCCAGCCACAGGCTCAGCAGCAGGTTGCGCCGCGACGAGAGCTGCAGCAAAAAGGGTCGTTGGAAGAGCATCGCCATGCGCGGCGCCCGCCCCGAGGGCTGCACCGGGTGCACGCGGCGCTCTCCCGCCGCCGGCGGCAGCAGGCCGTGCAGCAGCCGCAGCAGCGTCGTCTTGCCCGAGCCATTGCTGCCGATCAGCACCAGCCGCTGCCCCTGGTGCAGCGTCAGGTCGACGTCCTGGAGCGCGACCGTGGCGCCGAAGCGGACGGCGGCGCCGTGCAGGCTGATGAGGGGCGGCCCGGGCATCGCTGCGCCATCCGTCGCCGCCACCATCACGGTGGCCGGCGCCGGGGCGTTCACGCCATGGCCTCGCGCATCGCCTTGTCGCGTACCGGCAGCAGGGCCACCCCGCTGTGGATCAGGCCGACGACGCCGATCAGCACCAGCCCCAGCGCAACGGCCAGCGGCAGGTCGCCCTTGCTCGTCTCGAGCGCGATCGTCGTCGTCATCACGCGCGTGACGCCGGCGATGTTGCCGCCGACGATCATCACCGCGCCGACCTCGGCGATCGCGCGGCCGAAGGCGGTGAGCAGCACCGTCATCGCCGCCAGGCGCTCGTGCACCAGCATCAGCACGGCCGCGACCAGCGGCCGCGCGCCGAGCGCGATCAGCTGGTCACCGCCGCCGGCCAGCGCGTCGGCGACGACCCGCCGCGAGAGCGCCGCGATCAGCGGGATGACGAGGATGGTCTGCGCCACCACCATCGCGCTGGGCGTGAACAGGATGCCCCAGCTGCCGAGTGGTCCGGAGCGCGACAGCAGCAGGTAGACGAGCAACCCGACGACGACGCTGGGCATCGCCAGCAGCGTGTTGACGGCCCAGACGAGCGCCTGGTGACCGGGAAAGCGGGCAACGGCCAGCCAGGCCCCGAGCCCCATGCCCAGCACCGCCCCGAGCAGGCAGGCGGTCAGGCTCACGCGCAGCGAGAGTGCGGCGATGCCCAGCAGCTGGGCATCGGCCTGCGCAATGAGCTGCAGGGCAAGGACAAGGCTTTCGGCCATGATGATCGGCGGCGCGCGGGGCGTCGAGCGCGGGGGTTGGCGGGAATCGCCAGGGATTCTGGTCGGCCGCGCGCATTTGCGCGATATGAACGCGGCTGCATGACCGCCGGGTGACGGCTCGCGCGCTCCTGCGGCTCGGCCTCAGAATCGGAACCCTGTACTGCCGCACGGCATCCTGCCTCGCAAGCCATGTCCGAACTCGGAGAGTCCCCCCTGTTTGCCGGCCATCGCCACCTGAGCGTCGACGAGGCGCGGGCGGCGATCCGGCTCTCGCTGCAGCCGGTCGACGGCAGCCAGACCCTGCCGCTGCTGCAGGCGCTGGGCCGCGTGCTCGATGCCGACGTGCTCTCGCCGATCGACGTGCCGCCGCACGACAACTCGGCGATGGACGGCTATGCCTTCGGCGGCAGCGCGATGCGCCCGGATGCCCCCACGGTGCTCGAGGTGATCGGCACGCTGCACGCCGGGCAACCGTTCACGGCTGCGGTTGCTGCCGGCCAGTGCCTGCGCATCATGACCGGCGCGGTGATGCCGTCAGGTTGCGACACCGTCGTGCCGCAGGAGCTCTGCCGCGTCGACGGCGACCGGGTGACGATTCCGCCGGGCACGGTGGAGCCGGGCGAGAACCGGCGACCGCGCGGCGAGGACCTGGCGCGCGGGCGCCCTGCGCTGCGTGCCGGCCAGCGCTTGCGGCCCGCGGACCTGGGGCTGCTCGCGTCGCTGGGTTTCGAGCAGGTGAGCGTGCGCCGGCGGGTTCGCGTGGCGCTCTTTTCGACCGGCAACGAGATCCAGGCGCCGGGCAAGCCGCTGGCGCCGGGTTGCGTCTACGACAGCAACCGCTACAGCCTGGCCGCGTCGCTGCAGCGACTGGGTTGCGAGGTGATCGACCTGGGCCTCGTCGCCGACGACCCGAAGGCGCTGCGTGCGACCTTCGAACGCGCGATCGCGGAGGCCGACGCGGTGCTCACCAGCGGCGGGGTGAGCGTCGGCGAAGCCGACTACACGCGCCAGCTGATGGCGGAGCTCGGGGACGTCGCCTTCTGGCGCGTCGCGATGCGCCCGGGCCGGCCGTTTGCCTTCGGGCCGCTGCACGCGCACGGACGTCGCGCCTGGCTCTTCGCGCTGCCGGGCAACCCGGTGGCCGCGCTCGTCACCTTCCACGCCTTCGTGCGCGAGGCGCTGCTGCAGCTGGCGGGCGCCAGCGCCCAGCCCTTTCCGGCGCTGCGCCTGCCCTGCGCGACGCCGATCCGCAAGCGTCCCGGCCGCACCGAATTCCAGCGCGCGATCGTCGAACCCGGCCCCGACGGCCGCTGGGCCGCGCGCCTGACGGGAAGCCAGGGCGCGGGCATCCTGCGCTCGCTCAGCGAGGCCAATGCGCTGGTCGTGCTCGGGCACGATCAGGGCTCGGTGAATCCGGGCGACGAGGTCACGGTCTGGCTCTTCGACGGGCTGGTCTGACGCCGTCGGCCGATCCCCGCGGACGGGAGCCCCCGGTTTCGGGGGAGGAGGGCTTTTCAGCGCGCCCGTGCTGCAGCAGCATTGCGGGCGATGTCGAGCGTGGCGACCGGCTTGCCCATTGCCCTGGGCAGTCCGGTCCGCGAGCGACGCGGTTCTTGCCTTTCCCGACCCCGGTCGGGGCCCGTGATGAACGCTTCACTCCCTCCGCTGTCCACGCCCGAACCGCGTCGCGCGTCGCCGCAGCCCGGCTCGACGCGCTCGGGCCATCGCTGCCCCGAGTGCGGCGGCGCGGTGATGCGGGTGCTGCGCAGCGCCAACGACAAGCGGCGCTGGGACGCCGACGACTGGCGCCGCTACCGGTGCCGCGACGCGATGTGCAACTGGCAGGGACTGCTCTCGACGGGCGGCCGCAGGCGGCGCGAGCCGCGGCCGGCGCGCGGGGCGGTTCAACTCGCGCGGCGCATCGCACGCATTCTGCTGGCCCTGCTGCTGACCCTGGGTGTCGGCGCGGCGGCGCTGCTGGCCCTGCAGTGGATGCTGCAGCTCTGAGCCAGCGCTCGCGCTCGGGTACGTCTTCGAATGGCTGCCGGCGTCGGCTGGCGCACGGCTTGCCATCCTTGGCGACGGGCCCGGCGACGAGAAGGCAACAGGCCGCCCGGTCGGGCGCGGACCTGCCTCGGCGCTAGGAATTCGTCGTCGCGCGCACCTCGCCGATCGAGGTGACGCCGGCCAGCACCTTCTCGATGCCGTCCTGGCGCAGGGTGCGCATGCCGGTGGCCAGCGCCTGGTGCTGGATCTCCTCGGCGCGGCCGCCGGTCTGGATCAGCTTGCGCAGCGGCGGCGTCATGTGCATCAGCTCGTGCAGGCCGGCGCGGCCGCGCAGGCCGCTGTGGTCGCAGTTCGGGCAGCCGCGCGCTTCGTGAGTCATCAGCTTGCCGTCCTGCGCGAAGCGCGAGCGCCATTCGGCGAGCACCGCGTCCTCGCCGGGCGTGCCTTCGGCGCCGCGGAAGGCCTGCATGTAGTCGGCGAGCAGCTCGTCGACCTCCTCGCGACGGGCCTCGCGCGCGCTCGTGCAGCCTGGGCACAGCCGCCGCACCAGGCGCTGCGCGAGCACGACGAGCAGCGCGTCGGCGAAGTTGAACGGGTCCATGCCCATGTCCAGCAGCCGGGTCACGGTCTCCGCGGCGCTGTTGGTGTGCAGCGTGCTCATCACCAGGTGGCCGGTCAGCGAGGCCTCGATCGCGATGCCCGCGGTCTCCTTGTCGCGGATCTCGCCGACCATGATCACGTCCGGGTCGGCGCGCAGGAAGGCGCGCAGCGCGCGCGCGAAGGTCCAGTCGATCTTGGGGTTGACCTGCACCTGGCGCAAGCCGGCCTGCGTGATCTCGATCGGGTCCTCGGCGGTCCAGATCTTGCGCTCGGGCGTGTTGATGTAGCCCAGCGCCGAGTGCAGCGTCGTGGTCTTGCCCGAGCCGGTCGGCCCGACGCACAGGATCATCCCGTACGGGCGCTGGCTGGCGAACTGCATGCGCTCGAGGTTGTGCGGCGAGAGCCCGAGCTTTGCCAGCGGCAGCGGCTTGGCCGAGGCGAGCAGGCGCAGCACCGCGTCCTCGCAGCCGTTGTTGGTCGGGATCGTGGCCACGCGCAGCTCGAGCTTCTGCCCCGGCACGAAGCGCCCGAAGGTGATCTTGCCGTCCTGCGGCTTGCGGCGCTCGGAGATGTCGAGGTCGCACATGATCTTCAGCCGCGCGATCAGCGCGCTGCGGTAGGTCGGCGGCAGCTCGAGGTAGGGCCGCATCGCCCCGTCCTTGCGAAAGCGGATCCGGACCTTCTCGCGCCCCGGCGCGCTCTCGACGTGGATGTCGGAGACGCCCTGCGCCTGCGCGTCCAGGATCATGCTGTTGATCAGGCGCACGAGCGAGTTGTCGCTCTGCTCGATCGCCTTGTCGCCGCCGCTGTCGTCGTCGTCGGCGCCGCTGCCGTGCTCGAGCTCGAGCGTGGCCAGCAGCTTCCCGGGCTCGTCGAGCTGGAAGTCGATGCCGCCCGCGGCGTCGCGCGTGCTCACGGCGCCGGTGCCGGAGCCGAGCTTGTCGTAGGCGCTGCCGATGACCGGAAAGAGCGTGTTGGCCCGCGCGAGCACCGGGATCACCTTGCTCCCGGCGGCGAATTCGAGCTCGTCGATCAGCTTGCGCTGCGTCGGGTCCTCGAGCGCGACCACCAGGCGGCCACCGCGCAGCATCAGCGGCAGCGCGTTCAGCCGCGCAGCCAGGTTGTAGGGGATCTTCTGCAGTGCTTCGGTCTCGACCGGGAACTGCGCCGGGTCCACCATCGGGTAGCCCATCTTGCGCGCCAGCGCCGTCTGCAGGTCCTGCGCGCTGATGACGCCGCTGCGCACGAGCAGCTCGCCCAGCGGCACGCTGCGGTCGAGCTGCTGCTGCTGCAGCGCCTGCTCGAGCTGCGCCTCGCTGATCATCCCGAGCGCGATCAGCGCCTGGCCGATGCGCACCAGCGGCATGCGCGCCTGCTCGTCGATCGCGACTTCGAGGTCCTGCGGCGTGATCAGCTGGCGCACGAGCAGGATCTCGCCGAGCTTCTGGCCGCGCAGGCGCTGCTGCTCGGAGAGCGCGGCGCTGACCTGCGCCGCGGTTGCAGCCTGCTGCTCGATCAGTGCGTCGCCCAGGCGCGGACCGATGTCGAGCCGGCGGTAGGCGGCGCGCGGGAAGAAGCAGCGGCGCACCGAGCCGTTGTCGTTCACCGGCTCGAAGAGGAAGAGCCCCTGCGCCGTCTCCTCGTGCGTGATCGTGCGCCCCTCGAGCGTGCTGTCGTCCTGCAGCGTCAGCCGGTACGGCTGCGCCTTGCGCTCGGTCAGTTCGAGCGGCGTGGTGTCGGTCGGGTCGAAGGGCAGGGGGTTCAGCGCCTTGGCCAGGCGCAGCACGCGAAACTGGGCGAAGCGCAGCGGCATCGTCGTGCGCGCCGCGGCCACCTGCACATGCGCCATGCCCGCGTCGAGGCTGAAGTGCATCAGCCGTCCGGCCATCGTGCTGCCGTTGAAGCCCTCGATCACGCAGGCCTCGGGGGCCAGCGCCGGCTGCGGAGCCGGGTAGCAGGGCAGCGCGGGCGTCGGCCAGGCGAAGCGGGCCGACGCCGCGGATGCGGCCTTCGGCGCCGCGGGGGGCGTCGTGGCACTCGGGCTGCCGTCTGCCGGGGTTCCCCGTGCGGCGTGCGGCGGCGCTTCGACGGCTTCGCTTTCGGCATCCGACCGCGGCTCCATCGGGGCGAGTGTCAACGGAGGCACCGACAGGTCCGACATTTCTACTTCCTTCGCGAACGGTCGCGGGCAGCGTATGCCCACATCGGGCGATGCTAGGCAGCGCCGAAGCCGTCAATGGGCCGAGAAAGGCGCGCTTCCTGAGCCAATCCCGGGCGCCGTCAGCGGCGTCGCGACCGGCAGCACCGCCGACCGCACGGGGGCTGGGGAGGTCAGCCGCGCATCTGCGCCGGCAGGGAGGACACGAGCTGCGGGAAGACGTAGATCAGCGCGACCGCGACGACCATCAGGAAGAAGAAGGGCAGCGTCACGCGCGCGATCCAGCCGATCTCGCGCCGCGTCATGCCCTGCAGCACGAAGAGGTTGAATCCCACCGGCGGCGTGATCTGTGCCATCTCGACGACGAGCACGACGAAGATGCCGAACCAGACGAGGTCGATGCCGGCCTTCTGCACCGTCGGCAGGATCACGCCCATCGTCAGCACGACCATGCTGATGCCGTCGAGGAAGCAGCCGAGCACGATGTAGAAGACCATCAGCGCCAGCAGCAGCTGCCAGCGCGAGAGCGAAAGCGACCCGATCCACTCGGCCAGGTGTCGCGGCAGCCCGATGTAGCCCATCGCCAGCGTCAGGAACGCGGCGCCGGCCAGGATCAGCGCGATCATGCAGAAGAGCCGCGTGCCGCCGAAGAGGCTTTGCTTGAAGGTCTGCCAGGAGAGCGAACCCTGCGCCGCAGAGACCAGCAGCGCGCCGACGACGCCGACCGCGGCTGCCTCGGTCGCCGTGGCGATGCCCGCGTAGATGCTGCCGAGCACCGCGGCGATCAGCAGCACGACCGGGATCAGGTGGCGCGATTCGGACAGGCGCCGGCCGAGCGTGAGCCCGCCCTCGGCCGGCGGCACCTGCTGCGGGTGCCGCCAGGCCCACAGCATCAGGTAGCCGGAGAACAGCACGGCCAGCAGGATCCCCGGGACGACGCCGGCGATGAAGAGCTGCGAGATCGAGACCTCGGCGCTGACACCGTAGACGATCATGATGATCGAGGGCGGGATCAGCAGGCCAAGCGTCCCCGCCCCGGCGAGGCTGCCGATCGCGATGCTGTCGGGGTAGCCGCGGCGCGCAAGCTCGGGCAGGCTCATCTTGCCGATCGTCGCGCAGGTCGCCGCGCTGCTGCCCGAGACCGCGGCGAAGATCGCGCAGCCGACGACGTTGACGTGCAGCAGCCGCCCCGGCAGCCCCTGCATCCAGGGCGCGAGGCCGCGGAACATGTCCTGCGACAGCCGCGTGCGAAAGAGGATCTCGCCCATCCAGACGAAGAGCGGCAGCGCGGTCAGCGTCCAGCTGCTGGCGCTGCCCCAGATCGTCACCGCCATCGCGTCGCCGGCCGGACGGCTGGAGAAGAGCTGCATGCCGATCCAGGCCACGCCCGAGAGCGTCAGGCCGATCCACACGCCGCTGGCCAGGATCAGGAACAGCGCCGCGATCAGCAGCGCGGTGATGCCGAGGTCGCTCATCCGCGGCCTATTCGTTGTGCAGCATCTCGCCGTCGTCCGCCGGTGCCACGCGCCGCCCCAGCAGCTCGAGCACGAGCTCGTCGACGAAGGCGATCGCGAAGACGACGCTGCCTGCCGCCATCCCGAGCTGCGGGATCCACAGCGGCGTGGCGTCGTTGCCGGTCGAGATGTCGGAGAAGGCGTGCGACTGCCACGCCAGGCGGCAGGCGTAATAGGCCCACAGCAGCGCCAGCAGCGTGGCCGCGGCCAGGGCCCAGAGCTCGAGCCCGCGCCGCGCCGGTCCGCGCAGCGCCGACAGCAGCAGCGTGACGCGGATGTGCTCACCCTTCTTCAGCGTGTGCGCCAGCGCGAGGAAACCGGCGCCGGCCATCAGGTAGCCGGCGTAGGCGTCCGTGCCCGGCACCTGCCAGCCGAGCTGGCGGCTGGCGATGGCCAGCAGCACCATCGCCAGCAGGCCCAGCATGCACAGCGCCGCAAGCCAGGCGGCGCCGTCGTAGAGCGCATCGAGCGCGCGTCGCACCGGCCGGCTTGCCTTATTTGCGGTAGGCGTCGAGGATCGCCCGGCCGTCGGCGCCGGCCTTCTCGGTCCACTCCTTGAGCATCGTCTCGCCGACCTTGGCGAGGTCCGCCTTGAGCTGCGGCGGCGGGGGCAGCACCTGCATGCCGTTGGCCTTGAGCGTGTTGAGCGTCTCGGTGTTGACGCGGCGGCTGGCCTCCCAGCCGCGCGCCTCGGCGTCGGCGCCGGCCTTGAGCAGTGCATCCTGCGAGGCCTTGTCCAGCGCCTCGAAGGCCTTGCGGTTGACGAGCACGGCGTTCTTCGGCAGCCAGGCCTGCGTGTCGTAGTAGTACTTCAGGTGTTCGTAGAGCTTGCTGTCGACGCCGGTGGCGCCCGAGGTCATCGTGCTCTCGACGACGCCGGTAGCCAGCGCCTGCGCGAACTCGGCGGCCTGCACCGTCACGGGCTGTGCGCCGACGAGCTCGGCGATGCGCGCGGTCGCCGGGCTGTAGGCGCGCCACTTGATGCCCTTCAGGTCGGCCGCCGAATTCACCGGCTTCTTCGTGTAGATGCCCTGCGGCGGCCAGGCCACGGCGTAGAGCACCATCATCCCCTGCTCGGCGAGCTTCTTCTCCAGCAGCGGCTTCTGCGCCTGCCACAGCTTCATCGACTGCTCGTAGCTGTCGGCGAGGAAGGGCACGCCGTCGACGCCGTAGGGCTGCCACTCGTTCTGGAAGTTGACGAGCAGGATCTCGCCGATCTGCGCCTGGTTGCCCTGCACCGCGCGCTTGATCTCCGGCGCCTTGAAGAGCGAGGCGTTGGCGTGCACGGTGATCTCGAGCTTGCCGCCGGTGGCCTTCTTCACCTCGTCGGCGAACTGCAGCAGGTTGACGGTGTGGAAGTTGGTCGTCGGGTAGGCGGCGGGCAGGTCCCACTTGACCTGGGCCTGCACGGTGCCGGTGGCGAGCGTCAGCAGCGCAGCCGCGCCGAGCAGGGAAGACAGCAGTCTCATCGGGTTCCTCTTCGAAGGTGTTGCGGCAAGGAATACAAGGATGGGCCGTGCCGGCGCGAAGGCTCATCCGGACTTGCCCGGGGATCAGGCCGTCCGCTGGCCGGCATCGGCGCCTTGCCCGACGCGCGGATCCCGTACAGTCCGTCGCTCCCGGCGTCGACGACCCGCTCCAGCCCGTCACTCCCATGCCCACAGAATCCCGCGCAGCACGGTGGCAGTTCTGGGTCGACCGCGGCGGCACCTTCACCGATCTGGTCGGCCGTGCGCCCGACGGCGCGCTGCACACGCTCAAGCTGCTGTCCGAGAACCCGGCGCAGTACCCGGATGCCGCGGTCGAGGGCATCCGGCGCGTGCTGGGGCTTGCCGCGGGCGAGCTGATCGGCCCCGATCGCGTCGAGTGCGTGAAGATGGGGACGACGGTGGCCACCAACGCGCTGCTCGAGCGCCGCGGCGAGCGCACGCTGCTCGTGATCACGCGCGGCCTGCGCGATGCGCTGCGCATCGGCTACCAGGCGCGCCCGCGGCTCTTCGACCGCCGCATCGTGCTGCCCGAGATGCTCTACGAGCGCGTCGTCGAGGCCGAGGAGCGCATCGGCGCCGACGGTGAGGTGCTGCAACCGCTCGAGGAGATGCACCTGCGCGAGCGCCTCTGGGCGGCGCACGACGCCGGCATCCGCGCGGTCGCGATCGTCTTCATGCACGGATGGCGGCACCCA
The DNA here is from genome assembly GCA_026932425.1 of Burkholderiales bacterium. Lineage (GTDB taxonomy): Bacteria > Pseudomonadota > Gammaproteobacteria > Burkholderiales > Burkholderiaceae_C > Rubrivivax. The sequence continues at coordinate 48,013 of JAIXKN010000045.1, read as the reverse complement.
GAGCACGAGGAGCGGGCGGGGCAGATCGCGCGCGAGGTCGGCTTCACGCAGGTGAGCACGAGTCACGCGACGAGCCCGCTGATGAAGATCGTCTCGCGCGGGGACACGACCGTCGTCGACGCCTATCTCAGCCCGATCCTGCGCCGCTACGTCGACCAGGTGCAGGCGCAGATGCCGGGCGTTCGCCTCTTCTTCATGCAGAGCAGCGGCGGCCTCACCGAGGCGCACTGCTTCCAGGGCAAGGACGCCATCCTCTCCGGCCCGGCCGGCGGCATCGTCGGCATGGTGCGCACCGGCGTGGCGGCGGGCCACCGGCGGCTGATCGGCTTCGACATGGGCGGCACCAGCACCGACGTGAGCCACTACGCCGGCAGCTTCGAGCGCGCCTTCGAGACGCAGGTGGCCGGCGTGCGCATGCGCGCGCCGATGATGAGCATCCACACGGTGGCGGCCGGCGGCGGCTCGATCCTCGCCTTCGACGGCGCACGCCTGCGCGTCGGGCCCGAGAGTGCGGGCGCCAACCCGGGCCCGGCGAGCTACCGCCGCGGCGGGCCGCTGGCCGTCACCGACGCCAACGTGCTGCTCGGGCGCATCCAGGCCGCGCATTTCCCGCATGTCTTCGGCACCGGGGCCGACGAGCCGCTGGACGAGGCCGGTGTGCGCGCGCGCTTCGAGCAGCTTGCGCAGCAGGTGCAGCAGGCCAGCGGCAAGCCCACGAGCGCCGAGCAGCTCGCCGAAGGTTTCCTGCAGATCGCGGTCCAGAACATGGCCAACGCGATCAAGCGCATCTCGGTGGCGCGCGGCTACGACGTCACGCAGTACACGCTGCAATGCTTCGGCGGCGCCGGCGGCCAGCATGCCTGCGGGGTGGCCGACGCGCTGGGCATGGGCCGCGTCTTCATCCACCCGCTGGCCGGCGTGCTCAGCGCCTACGGCATGGGCCTGGCCGACCGCATCGCGATGCGCGAGGCGGCGCTCGAAGTGCCGCTGGACGCGGAGGGCATGCGGGCTGCCCGCGAGCGGCTGGAGACCCTCGGGCAGGCGGCGGTGGCCGAGCTCGTCGCGCAGGACCTGGCGCCCGAGGCGATCGAGCTGCACCGGCGCATCCATCTGCGCTACCAGGGCACCGACACCGCGCTCGTCGTCGACTTCGGCGACGAGGCCGCGTGCCGCGCCGCGTTCGACGCCGCCTACCGCCAGCGCTTTGCCTTCCTGATGCCCGAGCGCGCGCTCGTGATCGAAGCGGTCTCGGTCGAAGCCGTCGCCGCCGGCGAGCGCCTGGTCCCGCCGGAGCTGGGCAGCGCGAACGCCTTCCGTCCGGTCCCCGACGCGACGGTGCGGATGCACTGCGGGCAGTGGCTGGATACCGCGCTCTACCAGCGCGAGACGCTCGTGCCGGGCGCGACGATCGAGGGTCCTGCCGTCATCGCCGAGCGCAACGCGACGACCGTCGTCGAACCGGGCTGGCGCGCCTTGCTGACGTCTTCGGGCGCGCTCGAGCTTGCGCGCGTGCTGCCGCGTCCAAGCCGTCAGGCCGTGGGGACCGAGGTCGACCCGGTGATGCTCGAGGTCTTCAACAACCTCTTCATGAACATCGCCGAGCAGATGGGGCTGCGGCTGCAGAACACCGCCTACAGCGTCAACATCAAGGAGCGGCTGGACTTCAGCTGCGCGCTCTTCGATGCCGAGGGTCAGCTCATCGCCAACGCGCCGCACATGCCGGTGCACCTGGGCTCGATGAGCGAGAGTATCCGCACCGTCATCGAGCGCAACCCGGCGATGCAGCGCGGCGACGTGTACGTGCTCAACGACCCCTACCACGGCGGCACGCACCTGCCCGACGTCACCGTGGTGACGCCCGTCTACCTCGATCCGCAGGATGCGCGTGCGGCCTTCTTTGTCGCCAGCCGCGGGCATCACGCCGACATCGGTGGCGCGACGCCAGGCTCGATGCCGCCGTTCTCGACCACGATCGACGAAGAGGGCGTGCTCTTCGACAACTTCCTGCTCGTGCGCGACGGCCGGTTGCGCGAGCCCGAGCTGCGCGCGCAGCTGGCTTCGGGGCGCTATCCGGCGCGCAACCCGGATCAGACGATCGCCGACCTGCGCGCGCAGATCGCCGCCAACGAGAAGGGCGTGCAGGAGCTGCACGCGATGGCCGCGCACTACGGCCGCGAGACGGTGGCGGCCTACATGCGCCACGTGCAGGACAACGCCGAGGAGAGCGTGCGCCGCGTCATCGCGACGCTGGACCTGGACCCGTCCGGGTCGTCGGGCCGCTTCGAACTGCCGCTGGACAACGGCGCGCTGATCCGCGTGCAGGTGACGGTCGACGCCGCCGCGCGCGCGGCGACGATCGACTTCAGCGGCACGAGCGCGCAGCTGGACAACAACTTCAACGCCCCGAAGGCGGTGACGATGGCCGCGGTGCTCTTCGTCTTCCGCACCCTGGTCGACGACGACATCCCGCTCAACGCCGGTTGTCTGAAGCCGCTGCAGGTCATCGTTCCCGAGGGCTGCATGCTCAACCCGCGTCCGCCGGCGGCGGTGGTCGCCGGCAACGTCGAGACGTCGATGTGCGTGACCAACGCGCTCTACGGGGCGCTGGGCGTGATGGCGGCGAGCCAGTGCACGATGAACAACTTCACCTTCGGCAACGAGCGCTACCAGTACTACGAGACGCTGGCCGGCGGCTCGGGCGCCGGGCCGGATTTCGACGGCGCGAGCGTCGTGCAGACGCACATGACGAACTCCTACCTCACCGACCCCGAGGTGCTCGAGCACCGCTTTCCGGTGCGCCTGGAGAGCCACCGCATCCGCAAGGGCAGCGGTGGCGCGGGCCGCCACCGCGGCGGCGACGGCGCGATGCGGCGCATCCGTTTTCTCGAGCCGATGACGGCGTCGATCCTCTCCAACGGCCGCCGTCACGGCGCTTTCGGCATGGCCGGCGGCCAGCCCGGGGCGGTGGGCGTGAACCGGGTCGAACGCGCCGACGGACGCATCGAGCCGCTGGACCACATCGGCTCGGCGCAGATGCAAGCGGGTGACGTCTTCGTCGTCGAGACGCCGGGGGGCGGCGGCTGGGGCCCGGCGACCTGAGGATCGCGTTCACTCGGGCGGCGTGCCTGTGCGCCGCATCAGGCTGACCGGCAGACCGGCGAGTTCGGGCGGCAGCGGCGCCAGTCGCGGCGGCTCCAGCAGCACGATGTCCAGCGCCGAAGGTCCGCGGCTGCGCAGGAGGTAGCGCCATTCGAAATCGACCCAGGGCGAATCCGCCGCTGCGCGCGACCAGAACAGGAACATGCGCTCGCGCTGCCCGATCTCGCACTCGATGCGCTCGCGCCAGTCCGGGCCGGCGCCCCGTGCGGCGCTGCCGCGATGGACCTGCAGGTCCGGCGCCAACTCCGCCAGCGGCTGCAGCAGTTCCTCGACCGCGGCGCGGTCCGTATCGGCGAACGCAGCGTAGGCGAAATGGAGCATGCGGCGCACGGTGTGCGTCTCCTCCGGCGGCGTCGCGCCGCCGGCACCCGGACGCACGCCGAGCACGAAGCCGAGTTCGCCGATCAGCAAGCCGTGAATCGACAGGCGCAACTCGGCCGCCCGCGGGCCGCTCGCCAGGTGCGGCGGCACCGCGATCTCGAAGCGCACGCGGCGAGGCTGCTCGGTCCAGACGATGCGCTGCGCCACCGGCGCGCGCAGCACGTCCTCGATCCGAAGCTGCACCGCAACCGGCGGCAGCTCGTCCTCGATCACGCCCTCGTCGGCGCTGCCGCCCTCGTCCTCGGCGGCGGCACGGGCGACCTCGGCGGTCTGCGCCGCGCGCGCGAGCCAGACGTCGATGCGTGCCACCGCGCCCGGAGCCACGGCCGGCGCCGTCCACACCTGTGCCTTCAGGCTGCGCGGTGAGCAGGTCTGGGAGGCCAGGGGCACGAGCGGCGGCAGCCGGGCGGCCCGGGCGTCGTCGTACCCGTCGTACCAGGTGACTTCGTCGATCACCGTCTCGGGCGGCGGCGCGATCGTCGTCGGCTCGGCGAAGTCGAAGGGGTCGAGCGGGACAGCCCCGCTCGGGAACAGGTCGGCAAAGCCGGTGTCGACGCGCGCCGTTGTCGGCGCGCTCTGGGCACCGGTGACCAGGCGCCGGGTGAGCTCGCGCTCGAAGGTCGCCGGATCGTGCGCGCACTTGAGGGCCATGTCCGGCGTCACGCGGTCCTCTGCGACGAGTTCCAGCAGATGCTCGTCGGGTACCGCGCAGCTCGACCCGGGGGCTGCCGGCCAGGGGTCCTGCTGCAGCAGCCTGTGCAGCGCGTCGAAATCGCCCTCGGCAAGCTCGGCGGCCAGCGCCGGTGAGTTCGCGAGCAGCTCGCATGCCGCCAGATCCTGTCCGCCCGAGCGGGCCGGCACCGGCCGCAGCACGAGCACCGCGTGCAGGCGCAGCGCGGCGCGGCGCAGGAGCTGCGGATCGTCGTGTCCGCGGGCCAGTGACGCCAGCGCCTGCAGCGCCAGCAGCGGCCGTGCAGCGTCGACCGTGAGCACGCACAAGGCCTGCTCGGCCGCCTGCACCGCCTGCTGCAGGCGCAGGCTGTCGCAGAGTTCGCCCCAGGCAATCGCCAGCGGCGTGCGCACACCCGGGGCCTGCGCGCGCTGGCGCAGCGCGGCGTCGATGTCCGCGGCGTCCAGGCCCTGCCGCACGCGGCAGCGGGCGCTCTCATGCCAGAAGCGCGAGGCGCCGTCGAGCAGCAGCAGCGCGCCCTCGCCGACCCGGTTGCGGTGCTCGAGCAGCGCCGCGGCCGCGTCTTTGCGCAGCGTCGGCGAGTGGCTGGCGATCAGGAACAGCCCGTGCTCGGCGAGCACCGCGCGGCACGCCGGGGTTGCCAGTGCCAGCGTGCGCGGGGTCGGCGTCCCGGTGGCAAAGGGCCGGATCGTCATCGCCGGCTGGCCGTGGCGGCGGAAGGCGTGCACGCGGAAGCGCCCGACGCCTTCGAGGGCAAAGCCGAACTCGATCTCGCGGCTGCGGTCCAGCGCCGCCCGGTGCTCGGCGTCGAGCAGATCCAGCACCAGCCGCGTGGACTGCTCGGGGCTGAAGCTCGTCGACGACAGTGCGACCGAGCGCTCGCCGATGCGCAGCGTCGGCGGCATCCAGGGCACGACGTAGAGCGCCGTGGCCTCCTTGCGCATGGCCAGGCGCAGCAGCTCGAGCAGGAAGGGGATCGACGGTCGCGAAGTCATCGACGCCCGGCACGCGCCAAGCGTTGTGCCGGGGTGTCATTCTCGGCCCAAGTGCGGCGTGGGGGAATCGGTGCGGCGCGGCTCCCCGACCGCGCCGCCCACGCCGCCCCTCGAGCCGCCAGCCGCTGATCGACCGACAACCAACGTTGCCGTGCCGACCAGCCAGTCGAACGGAATGCGCGCCCAGGATGCGACGGAAAACTCGGCCTTCTGCCTG
>JAIXKN010000045.1:39893-42560 GCA_026932425.1 Burkholderiales bacterium | reverse complement strand
CCAGTCGAACGGAATGCGCGCCCAGGATGCGACGGAAAACTCGGCCTTCTGCCTGGGATCGAGCAGGATGTTGTGATCCGTCGTGCTGATCACGGACGGCACCCGCACTCCACAGACTCGCCGGCCCGCCGCAGCCTCGCGGTCAACCGCTGCGAGGAACTCCCCGCCGATGCTCTGCGCGTTCGGACCGGCCGGGCGCAGGTTCCAATTCGATGGCAGGACGATGTCCAGCTCCGTCAGGTCGAACACGGTCCCGTCGGGGACCTCGATCATGGCAACGGTCAGCTCCGACACCGTGTCCCAGCCGGGGCGAGCGACAACTTCGAGGATCGACAGCGCCTGTACCTCGGCGGTGTAGAGGATCTCGCTGCGTTTGTCGTTGAAGCGCCAACCGTCGCGGGCCACCGACGCGCTCGAATCGAGGGGGTCGAACGCAGCGCGAGGGCGCCGACTGGCTCGGTACACCAGCATCTGCGGCGATCTCTCAAGGAACGAAGGGCCGCCCGCGAGTCCCTTGACCCCCTCGGGGGGCGGGCCGGGCCACCGCCCGGCCCTGGGGGTGCTCAGAGCGGTCCACTTTCGGCCTGGGCGTGCAGTTCATTGAGCACGATGCGTTCGCCCTCGGCGGTCTTGACCAGCTCCGCGGGCGTGGCGCCGCCCAACGCGTAGTTTCGGGTGTGCATGTATGCACGCGCGGCGTCGTAGCTGCCGAGCACCTCGGCGGCGGTCATCGTCGCTCGGGCCGCACGCATCGCCCGCTCGCTCGCTGCGGTGTCCAGAGTGCCACCCAGACGTGCCTTGATCGTCTTGAAGCTCAGCCCGAAGTACTTCTCGGCATCGGCCAGATTGCTCAGGAACATCGCCGACGAGACCAGCAGCGTTTCCCCCGCCAGACCTTCGAGCATGCGCCGGTGGACCTCGAGCGAACTGAGAGGTGCGGCAACCGTGGCTGGCTTGCGTGAGAGAACCTGCTGTGTCAACCGCCAGACGCTTGCCAGTTCGACCTTGTCGAGCTTGCGGACGTGGCTGCGCAGGGAAGCGTTGTCGAAGAGGGCAAGCACACGGGCATCGATTGCCGCACGCTCAATGTCGTGGACAGCCTCTTCAGGACGGTGAGGATGGGAAGGCCGGGTTGGAACAGCACTCGTCGTTAGCACTGGATATCTCCAATAACAGACTTGGAGTATGCCATATGACGACCGTGCGTGCCGCCTGCGTGCGCTGGCGGCTTGGAAGCCCGGGGCCGGTCCTACCCTCCTCAGCTGACGCAGCGTGCTTTCCGGGCTCTTGCCCGGCGCCTTGTCTCCCACGCGAAATGTCCGCGCAGTCGGACATCGGCGAATCCATCGACGCGGCGGCGTTCGCTGCCCGTGCGCATGACGCCGTACTCGAAGCAATAGCGCTCCGGGTCGCCCGGCCTAGGATCCGATGCCCTGGGCGCCTTGCGCTGGTACCGCGGCACTCGGGCTCGGGCTCGGCAAGCCCTGCGCGCCCAGGGCTTCAACGCGTCGGGCCAGCAGCAGACTGCTCAGCATCCAGCACAGCCAGGCGGTCCAGAGGCTGTGGCTCGGCGGATGTGCGCCGCGCAGCCACTGCGTGGCGCCGAGCACCAACCCGGCGATCAGCACCGCGACGAGCCAGACGCGCGCAGCGCGCGGGTGTGGGCCGCGCAGCACGAACCAGCCACCGATGAAACCGAAGGCCACGGTCGCATGCCCGGAAGGGAAGCAGTGCCCGGGGCCGCCGTCGGCAACGCCCAGCCGCCAGTGCGGGACGTAGTCGGCGATGCCGCCGAACTCGGCCAGACTCCAGGGGCAGCTCGTGCTGCTGAACTGCTTGAGCGCCGGGATCAGGAGCATGCACAGCAGGGTGGCGAGCAGCCAGCGCAGGCGCTGCGCGCGTGGGACGCCCGGCCACAGCGGGCGCCAGACGTTCAGCACCAGCAGCCCGAACACGGCCCAGCCGAGCCAGCGGCCGCCATCGTGCAGCAATGCGCGCGTGAGCCAGCGGTCGCGCCAGGCAAAACCCTGCGCGCTTCCGACCAGGTGCAGCGCGACGCGGTCCAGGCCGCTGGCGTCCCACAGCAGCAGGAGCAGCAGCGCGGCAAGCCCGATATGCAGGTCAGTGCGGGGGATGCGTGCCAGGCCAAGGCGGGTGTCGGTCCAGGCGCGCGGAAGCAGGAGGAGGAGAAGGCGGTGCATCGGGTCGGTCGGCCCCTTGGGCGAATGCGGCAAGCCGTGCGACGCGGATTCGGCGGCCGCGCGCTTACTGCTCGACTCCATCGGAGCGGCAGCCCTGGCTCAGGTCCCAGTCGGGCGCGTAGAGCGAGGTGCGCGCGTCCAGCAGGCCCAGCAGCGTGTGAAAGAGATGGTCGTGCGCGGCAGGCTGCCGGCTGCGGTCGCGCAGGCAGGCGAGATCGAGCCCGCGATCCGACGCGAAACCCTTCGAGAACCACATCAGCATCGGCACCTGCTTCTGCACGTCGGGTGCAATCGCGTAGGGCAGGCCGTGCAGGAAGAGCTTGGACTCGCCGAGCGACTCGCCGTGGTCGGAGACGAAGACGACGGCGCTGTCGACGCTTGCCGCCTGTGCCTGCAGCGTGCGGATGAGCTGCGCGAGCAGATGATCCGTGTAGAGCAGCGCGTTGTCGTAGGCGTTGACGATCTC
>JAIXKN010000045.1:38690-39664 GCA_026932425.1 Burkholderiales bacterium | reverse complement strand
TCGCGCACCGACTGCGTCGGCAGGCCCTCGCAGACGCCCTTGCAGCCGCTCTGGTTGTCGCGCCAGGTCACGCCGACGCCGGCGCGCGCGAGCACGTGCAGCAGCGACTGGCTGCCGCGGATCGTCGCCTCGTCGTAGTCGCGCCGGCCGACGGGGGCGAACATGCAGGGCAGCGAGGTCTCGGTGTTGGTGCCGCAGGCCTTGACGCTGGCAAAGTTCAGCAGCGGCTGCTCGCGCGCCAGCTGCGCGAGCTCGGGCGTGGTCTGCCGCTCGTAGCCGGCCAGGCCCCAGTTCGCGCTGCGCACGGTCTCGCCGACGACGAGGATCAGCAGCCGCGGCTTCGTGCTCGACGCCCAGGCGGGCCCAAGGCGGGCATCCTCGCCGATCACGCGCCGCGCCCTGCTGCGCGCGCGGGCGTCGCCGGCGCCGACGCTGCCCATCGACCAGACGATGTTGGCCGGCGTCACCAGGTAGCGCAGCTCGCGCTGGTTGCGCATCAGCGAGGCCAGCGGCTGGAAGATCGAGAGCAGGGCGAGCGCGAGCACCGCGATCGCTGCAGCCGCCAGCGCGAGCCGGCGTGCGACGGCGCGCTTGACGCGCATCGGCTCGAGCTCGATGCGCCACAGCAGCAGCAGCGGTGCACCGGCGAAGACGGCCAGGTGCAGCCACAGCGAGGGCGCGAGCAGTTCGCGTGCTTCGCGCCAATCGGTGTGCAGCACGTTGCGCATCATCGTCGGGTCGAGGTAGACGCCGTACTGCCCCATGTAGTAGCCGGCAAGGGCCGAGGCGACGATCAGCAGCGCCAGCAGCGGCTTTGCCGTCATCCGGCTGGCCAGCGGCAGCATCAGCAGCAGATGCAGCGCGAAGATGCCGGCACCGAGCGCGAGCGCAAAGCCCCAGGTCGAGGCGCTGCCCGGGGGGCGGCCCGCCAGTGCCGCGGCAAGGAAGCGGCCGTTGGCCGAAAGCAGGAACCA
>JAIXKN010000045.1:0-38351 GCA_026932425.1 Burkholderiales bacterium | reverse complement strand
GGCGCGACAATGCCCCGATGCGCCTGTTGCTGCTCGAAGACGATGCGATCCTCGGTGAGGGCCTGCGCGACTACCTGCGTACCGAGGGCCATGTGGTCGACTGGTGCGATTCGCTGCGCGCACAGCGCGCGCTCGAAGGCGAACCTTACGACGCCTGGCTCGTCGACTGGCAGCTTCCCGACGGCAGCGGCCTGGAATGGCTCGCGCGCCGGCGTCGCCGCGGCGACACGACGCCGGCCTTCATGCTGACGGCGCGCGACCGCGTGCAGGAACGCGTGCAGGGCCTGGACGGCGGCGCCGACGACTACCTCGTCAAGCCCTTCGATCCGGCCGAGCTCGCCGCGCGGCTGCGCGCGCTGCAGCGGCGCAGCGCGGGCACGGCGCAGGGGCGCTGCCAGGTCGGCGAGGTCGAGATCGACCTCGCGGCACGCAGCGTGCACCGTGCCGGGCAGCGCGTCGAGCTGACTGCACGCGAATGGGCGCTGGTCGAGGCGCTGGTGCGGCGCGCCGGACGCATCGTGCCCAAGGCGGATCTCGAGCGGCTGCTGCTCGGCGGCGAGGCCGAGCTGCTGAGCAACGCGCTCGAGGTTCACGTCTCGAGCGTGCGCCGCAAGCTCGGCCGCGAACTGATCGAGACCGTGCGCGGCCTGGGCTATCGCATCACGCTCGCACCGTGATGGGGCAGAGCTTGCCGTCGATCCGCTCGCGGCTTACGCGGCTGCTGGTCGTCGTCGCCTGTGCCTGGGGTGTGGCGGTGTCGCTTGCCGTCTGGCTCGCGGTTTCCGAGGAAGTGGACGAGTTGCTCGACGAAACCTTGCAGGCATCGGCCGAAGTGCTGGGCCGGCTGCTGGTGGTCGGAGAGGGCGCGGCCGTCGTGCCCGCGGTCGGCGCGACCGAGGCCGCTGCCGGCCAGGAGCATTTCGCGTGGCAGCTGCTCGGACCGCAGGGTGGCGTGTTGCTGCGCTCGGCGCGCGCGCCGGCGCAAGCCTTCCTGCCGCTGCCGGTGCTGGGTTTCGCCGACGCGCCTTCGGGCTGGCGCGTCTACGGGTTGCGCCTGGCCGACGGGGCGCACACGCTCTATGTCGCCCAGACGCGCGGCGAACGGCGGGAGGCGGCGCTCGAGATCGCGGGCAGCGCGATCGGCTCGGCGCTGCTGATCGCGCTGGGCAGCGCCTGGTGGCTGCGCCGCCGCGTGCGGCGCGAGCTGCAGCCGCTCGCGGCGCTCTCGCAGTCGCTGGCGCGCTACGAGCCGCTGCCGCCGGCGGTCCCGCTCGATCCGCCGACCCGCCGCGAGCTGCTGCCGGTGCACGATGCGATCCAGGCGCTGGGCGCGCGCCTGGCGCAGCGCGTGGCCAACGAGCGCGCGTTCTCCGGTCACGCGGCGCACGCGCTGCGCACGCCCCTGGCGGGCATCGACATGCAGCTGGCGGTGGCCGAGCGCGAGGCCCCGCCGGCGCTGCAGCCGCGCCTGTCGCGCGTGCGCGAGGCGGCGGCGCGGCTATCGCGCGTCGTCGCCGCGCTGCTGGCGCTCTTTCGCAGCGGGGCCGAGCTGCAGATCGAGCGCATCGACCTCGCGGCCTTGCTGGCGCGTCTGCCGCACGAGCCGCTGCGCCTGGCGGTGACCACCGAAGGCCCGGTCCTTGCCGACGTCGACCTGCTGAGCGCGGCGCTGATCAATCTGATCGACAACGCGCTGCGCCACGGCGCGAGCACGCTGCAGGTGAGCGCCTGGCTCGAAGGCGGCGTGCAGCGCCTGCGCGTGCAGGACGACGGCCGCGGCATCGAGGAGGCGCGGCGCAAGGAGCTCGAACAGGCGCTGGCAAGCCAGGCCTACGAGGGCCGCATGGGCCTGGGCCTGATGCTCGCCGATCTGATCGCGCGCGCGCACGGCGGCGCGCTCGCGCTGCCGGTGGTGGCGCAGGGCTTCGCCGCCGAGATGAGCCTGGCGGCGGAGTTACCGGGAACGCAGGCGAGCACGCAGGCGTAGTCGGCGCCACGGGCATCCGCGGACATGCCGCCGCGAGCGCTCGGTACATCGTCCGGCCACGCGGCCTCGGACCGGCGATGAACGCCGATCCTTGCAGCCTCGTCACCGGCTTCGGACGCTTCGAACGCTTCGACGGCGATGACGTCGATCCCGCGTGGCGGATCGCGCAGACGCTGCACGGGAAACCTCTGGCCGGCGTGTGCGCGGCACGTTCGATCAAAGCTCCTCAACGCGACTCCAAAGTCCCGGATGGCGCCGCTCGAGCGCGACCGCGCCGATCTTGATACGGGCGAGCCAACCCTTGCCGCGCGACGCGAGATCGATCCAGGCTTCGCGCAGAGACAAAGGATCGTGATCGAGGAACCAAGCGAGCAGGCAGGCCGCCTGCTCCAGATCCTTGGTCGCCTTGGGGCGCAGATCGCCGGAGCGCTCGCCGTAGACGATCAGCTTGTGCAGGGCGTAGCGCTGCGGCTGCGGCAGCGTGACGACGAGCGGCCCCCGACGAGTCAGCAGCACCGCGGGCAGCGTGTCCTCGAGCACGTACTCCATGAACTTCAGCGGCTGCAGCGTCACCTGCAGTTCGCTGAGATGGATCGGCTTGTCGCTGGCGGCCACGCGCGTCGTCACGAAGTCGAGCTGCAGGTCGGGCTCGTCGGTTTTCACGTACGTGGTCTGCGCGAGGTTGGGGACGAAGCCCATCTGCAGCGATTCGATCGCGCCCCGAGTGTCGACCTTCAGCCCGCTCGGCAGCGCGATGGAGATGTTGCGACCCGGGTGCGCAAAGTCCAGATCTTGGGTGCGCGTGGCAGTCGACCAGCGCACGCCCAGGTGGTTCTGGTGGGCGATGAAGGCGTGCGTGCCGACGAGCACGCCCCCGGCACGGAAGAAGCCGTGATCCGACAGCCGCGCAAGGATGCGCGCATGCGTGGGCGCGATCGCGGCGCAGCCGAGCTCGATTGCCGAGCGGCACAGCCGCTGCAGATGCTCATGGCCGAGCAGGCGTGCGCCGGCGTCTTCCCTCGCCTGCAGCAGCGCCTGGGTCGCGGGGGAGTCGGGGCCGACGTAGATCTGCCGTGGACGCCCATCGGGCGACTTGATCTGGTAGTACCAGTACGTCCGTCCCCGAATCGTCTTGCGCGTGAAGCCGCCCGGCAGGTCGGCGATCGAGCGTTCAAGTTCGAACTGCTGCGCGGCCGGGACCAGATCGGCGAAGGCGGCCTGAGCCGCCGCGCTTTGGGGCGTGTAGTAGCCTGCCGTCATCATATACTACCTTCTATTGAAAGGTAGTATAATTTGCCGACTCTCATCGTTGTGGTCACGTTCGCCGCTTCGATGTTCGAGCGAGAAGGCCGCCCGCAGGCGGCCTCGGTGAACGACAACCGGGCGGATGCGGCGCTTCACCCGGGGCTGGCGGCGATCACTTGAGGCTGGTGAACCGCGCCTCGGGACGGTCGTCCGAGCGGTGGATCGTCGTCACGCCGGGCTTCATCGCCCAGGGGCGCATCTGGTGGTGCAGCGGGATCAGCAGCACCTCGTCCTTGATGCGCAGCAGCGCCTCGCGGATCTCGGCGTTGCGCTTGGTGTTGTCGGTCTCGACCTTCATCGCGTCGGTCAGGCGGTCGACCACCGGGTCGCTGATCTTCGAGAAGTTGAAGTTGCCGTCGGCTCCCGAGGTGCGCGTGCGCACCAGCGCCTGGATCGTGTACTGCGCGTCGTAGGTGGCCACGCCCCAGCCCAGCAGGTACATCGAGGTATCGAAGTTCTGGAACTTCTGCGAGAAGGTCGCCATGTTCTCCGCCACCAGCGAGGCCTTGATGCCGAGCTTGGCCCACATGGCGACGATGGCCTGGCAGATCTCCTCGTCGTTGACGTAGCGGTTGTTCGGGCAGTTCAGGCGGAACTCGAAGCCCTGCGGATAGCCGGCATCGGCGAGCAGCTTCTTCGCGCCCTCGATGTCGACCTTGGTCGGCTGGTCGAGGTCGTCGGCATGGCCGTTGACGCCGGGTGCGATCATCAGCCCGGCGGGGATCGAGAGGCCGCGCATGATGTTGCGCTGGATCGCGATGCGGTCGATCGCCATGCTCAGCGCCTGGCGCACGCGCTTGTCGGCGAACGGGTTCTTGCCCTTGACGCTGCTGTACTTCAGCTCGGCGCTGCCGACGTCGGGCGCGAGGAAGATCGTGCGCACCTCGGGGCCGTCGAGGATCTTGATCTTCGGGTCGGTGCGCAGGCGCGCGACGTCCTGCGTCGGCAGGTCGGTGAGCAGGTCGACGTCGCCCGAGAGCAGTGCGGCCACGCGCGTCGGATCGCTCTTGATCGGCGTGTAGACGACGTCCTTGACGTTGTTCGTGTGCTTGTCCCACCAGTCGTCGTTGCGCGTCATCGTCAGGCGCTGCTCGGGCATCCAGGCGGTGATCCTGTAGGGGCCGGTGCCCATCGCGTTGCGCGAGGCGAAGTTCTCCTCCTTGGCCTTGTAGTCCTGCACGTTGGTGGTGCGGTTCTTCTCCGACCACGACTTGCTCATGATGTAGAAGTTGATCGCGTTGCGCAGCAGGATGGGGTTGGGCGCGGCGAGGATGAAGTCGACCGTGTGGTCGTCGACCTTGCGCACCTCGTTGACGCCGGACACCGAGGCCGAGAGCGTCGCGTTGGGCTGCTTCACGCGGCCGAAGGAGAACACGACGTCGTCGGCGGTGAAGGGGCTGCCGTCGTGAAACTTGACGCCCTTGCGCAGCTCGAAGCGCACCTGCGTCGGGCTCACCATCGTCCACTTCGTCGCCAGCGCCGGCTCGACCTCGTACTTGGCGCTGTAGCGCACCAGGCCCTCGTAGGCGTGCTGCAGCAGCGCCAGCGTGGTGGCGTGGTTCTGCGAGTGCGGATCCATCGTCAGGATGTCGTTCTGCGCGGCCCAGCGCAGCGTCTGCGCCTGTGCCGGCAGGGCGATCAATGCCGAGAGCGCGGCGGCACCCAGCAAGGTCTTGAGCTTCATCGTTCGTGCTCCAGGAGTGGCGAAAGCGGCAGATGCTAGTCGTCGCCCGACCCCCTTCCGGCCCGGGTAAGCCCCGAGCCCGACGACGGTTCCGGCGCTGCGGGACGGACGGCCAAGCGGCGAGAATCGAAGGCTTCGCGCACCCTCGTCACACACCCCACGGCGTTCGCTGCCGATGCTTGCCTTCATCCTTCGCCGTCTTGCGCAGGCCGTGATCGTCATGCTCACGGTGGCCTTCGTCGCCTTCATGCTGTTCCAGTTCGTCGGTGACCCGGTCACCAACATGCTGGGGCAGGACGCCACGCAGGAGCAGCGCGACGCGCTGCGCCGCGACCTTGGCCTGGACAAGCCCTTCCTCGTGCAGTTCGGCGCCTTCGTGGCCAACGCCGCGCGCGGCGAGTTCGGCATGAGCCTGCGCCAGAGCCAGAAGGTCTCGACGCTGATCCTCGAGCGCCTGCCGGCCACGCTCGAGCTCTCGGTCATCGCTGCCATCCTTGCGCTCGCGGTCGGCATTCCGGGCGGTGTCTACGCGGCGCTGCGCCGGGAGCGGCGCTCGGCGAAGCTGCTGATGGGGCTGTCGCTGCTGGGGGTCTCGCTGCCGACCTTCCTCATCGGCATCTTCCTGATCCTGTTCTTCGCGGTGCTGCTGAACTGGCTGCCGAGCTTCGGCCGCGGTGAGACGGTGGCCCTGGGCGGCTGGACCACCGGCCTGCTCACCGTCGACGGCTGGAAGCACCTGATCCTGCCGGCGATCACGCTCAGCGTGTACCAGCTGGCACTCATCATGCGGCTCGTTCGCGCCGAGATGCTGGAAGTGCTGCGCACCGACTTCATCAAGTTCGCGCGCGCGCGGGGCCTTGGCAACCGCGCCATCTACTACGGCCACGCGCTGAAGAACACGCTGGTGCCGGTGATGACGATCACCGGGCTGCAGCTCGGCGGCCTGATCGCGTTCGCCATCATCACCGAGACGGTGTTCCAGTGGCCGGGCATGGGCTTCCTCTTCATCCAGGCGGTGCAGTTCGCCGACATCCCGGTGATGGCCGCCTACCTGTGCCTGATCTCGCTGATCTTCGTCGTCATCAACCTCGTCGTCGACCTGCTGTACTTCGCCGTTGACCCGCGGCTGCGCGCCGAGCGCAGCGGCCACTGAGCGCCTGCCCGCGATGAGTTCCCCCGCATCCACCGACACGGCGGCCGTCGAGCCCGGCGCGCTCGCGCGCTTCTTCGCCGGTGACGTCTGGTACAGCTTCAGGCGCTCGCCGGTCGCGATCGTCTCCTTCGTGCTCGTGCTGCTGTGCGTGATCGCGGCGGTGTTCGCGCCCTGGCTGGCACCGCACGATCCCTTCGACCTGGCCACGCTGGACCTCTCCGACGCGCGGCTGCCGCCGAGCTGGCTGGCCGAGGGCAACCCCCAGTACCTGCTGGGCACCGACGACCAGGGCCGCGACATCCTCTCGGCGCTGATGTACGGCGCGCGCATCTCGCTCTTCGTCGCGCTGGCGGCGGTGCTGCTGAGCGTGGTCGTGGGCGTGGCGCTCGGGCTGCTCTCGGGCTTCGTCGGCGGGCGCATCGACGGCTTCATCATGCGCGTCTGCGACGTCATGCTGTCCTTCCCGGCGATCCTCGTCGCGCTGCTGATCGACGGCGCCGGGCGCGCGGTGTTTCCGAACGCGCACGAGACGCTGGCCTTCGCGGTGCTGATCCTGGCCATCGCGCTCACCGGCTGGGTCAAGTACGCGCGCACCGTGCGCGGCTCGACGATGGTCGAGCGGCAGAAGGAGTACGTGCAGGCCGCGCGCGTGATCGGCGTGGGCAGCGGCCGCATCATGCGCCGCCACGTGCTGCCCAACGTGCTCGGGCCGGTGCTGGTGCTGGCGACGATCGACGTCGCGCAGGCGGTGATCATCGAGGCGACGCTGTCCTTCCTCGGCGTCGGCGTGCCGCCGACCAGCCCGAGCCTGGGCACGCTGATCCGCATCGGCAACGACTTCCTCTTCAGCGGCGAGTGGTGGATCACCGTCTGGCCCGGAATCATGCTGATGGTCATCGCGCTGTCGGTGAACCTGCTGGGCGACTGGCTGCGCGACGCGCTCAATCCACGCCTGCAATGAAGCGATGAAGCCGCTGCTCGAAGTGAAGAAGCTGCGGGTCGAATTCCCGACCCGCCACGGCACGCTGCTGGCGCTGGACGACATCTCGTTCACCATCGCGCCCGGCGAGATCCTCGGTGTCGTCGGCGAGTCGGGAGCCGGCAAGTCGCTCACCGGCGCGGCGATCATCGGCCTGCTCGAGCCGCCGGGGCGCATCGCCGCCGGGCAGGTGCTGCTGGACGGGCGGCGCATCGACGAGCTCGACGCCGACGCGATGCGCAAGATCCGCGGCAAGCAGATCGGTGCGGTGTTCCAGGATCCGCTGACGAGTCTCAACCCGCTCTACACCGTCGGCCGGCAACTGGTGGAGACGATCCAGACGCACCTGCCGCTGAACGCCGCGCAGGCGCGCGAGCGCGCCATCGAGTTGCTGCGCCAGACCGGCATCCCCGCGCCCGAGGCGCGCATCGACCAGTACCCGCACCAGTTCAGCGGCGGCATGCGCCAGCGCGTGGTGATCGCGCTGGCGCTGGCGGCCGAGCCGCGGCTCATCGTCGCCGACGAGCCGACGACGGCGCTCGACGTGTCGATCCAGGCGCAGATCATCGCGCTGCTCAGGCACCTGGCCAGGGAGAAAGGCGCTGCGGTGATGCTGGTGACGCACGACATGGGCGTGATCGCCGAGACCTGCGACCGCGTGGCGGTGATGTACGCCGGCCGCATCGCCGAGCTCGGGCCGGTGCACGAGGTCATCCACGCGCCGGCGCACCCCTACTCGCGCGGCCTCATGGGCTCGATCCCGGCGATGGACGAGGACCGCGAGCGCCTGCTGCAGATCGACGGCGCGATGCCGCGCCTGAACGCCATCCCGCGCGGCTGCGCCTTCAACCCGCGCTGCCCGCAGGTGTTCGAGCGCTGCCGCGTCGAGCGCCCCGAGCTGATGCCCGCCGGGCGCACGCAGGCGGCGTGCTGGCTGCACGCGGGCGCAGGGGAGGTGCCGCGATGAGCACGCTCGTTGAGGTGCAGGATCTCTGCAAGACCTTCGACGTCTCCGCGCCCTGGCTCGAGCGCACGCTCGAGCGCAAGCCGCGCCAGTTCGTGCACGCGGTCGACGGCGTGAGCTTCGCCATCGCGCGCGGGCGCACGCTGGCGCTGGTCGGCGAGTCGGGCTGCGGCAAGAGCACGGTGGCGCGCCTGCTCGTGGGCCTGTACGGGCCCACCCGCGGCAGCGTGCGCTTCGACGGCCAGGAGACCGGCCCGCTGCTGAAGTCGGCCGAGGCGCCCAAGCTGCGTCGGCGCATGCAGATGATCTTCCAGGACCCGTATGCGAGCCTGAACCCGCGCTGGCGTGTGCGCGACATCGTCGCCGAGCCGCTGCGCGAGCACGGCATCCTGCGCGATCGCGGTGCGCTGCAGGTGCGCGTGGGCGAGCTGCTGCGGCAGGTGGGCCTGGCGCCCGCGGATGCGTCCAAGTTCCCGCACCAGTTCTCGGGCGGCCAGCGCCAGCGCATCTCGATCGCGCGCGCGCTGGCGACGCAGCCCGAGTTCCTCGTCTGCGACGAGCCGACGAGCGCGCTCGACGTCTCGGTGCAGGCGCAGGTGCTCAACATCATGAAGGACCTGCAGCGCGAGCAGGGGCTGACCTACCTGTTCATCAGCCACAACCTCGCCGTCGTGCGCCATGTCTCCGACGACGTGGGGGTGATGTACCTCGGCCGCCTCGTCGAGCTGGCGCCGAAGAAGACGCTCTTCGCCATGCCGCGTCACCCCTACACGCGCATGCTGCTGGATGCCATTCCCGACATCCACATGACGGGCCGCGCGCGCACGCCGGTGCAGGGCGAGGTGCCCAACCCGCTGAACCCGCCCAGCGGCTGCGCCTTCCATCCGCGCTGCCCGCACGCCAACGCGCGCTGCGGCGCCGAGCGCCCGCAGCTCATCCCGCGCGAGGGCGTGCAGGTGGCCTGCCACGCGGTCGAGGAAGGGCGGATCTGAGCCTTCGGGGCGCCGGCGGCGAAGCGCCTCAGTTGCCGAGCTCGTTGGGCCGGAAGGCCATCAGGATCACCGGCGGCACGCGGCCGTCGACGTCGCGCGGCAGCGTTCCCGTGCGGTCGATCGCGCGCAGCACCGCCTCGTCCCAGTCCTTGTTGCCGCTGCTGCGCACCAGCCGGCGCGAGAGGATGCTGCCGCTCGGGCCGGCGCGCACCTCGACCTCGGCGGCCGGGTTGCCCGAGACCGTTTCGGTGAAGACGATCCTCGGCTTGATCGCGGCCACCAGCCGCCCGGCGTAGCTGGCCGAGGGGCCGCTCGTCTGCTCGGCGGTCGCACCGGGTGTGCTGCCGCTGCCGCTTCCGACCTGGCCCATCATCCGCTCGAGCTGCTTCTGGCGCAGCTCGGCCAGCCGCTTCTCCTCGGCGGCCTGGCGTTCCTTCTCGCGCTCCTGCTCGCGCTCCTTCTCGCGTTTCTTTGCCTCGGCCTCCCTGCGCTCCTTCTCCGCGCGCGCCAGCCGTGTCTTCTTGGCCTTTTCCTTCTCCGCCTTCTCGCGCTCCAGGCGGGCCTGCTCCGCCCTGCGCTGCTCCGCTTTCTCCCGGGCAGCCTTCTCCCTGGCTTCCTTTTCCCTGGCTTCCTTCTCGCGCTCTGCGCGCTCCTCCTGCTGCCGGCGCTCGAGCTCGAGCTTGCGCTTTCGCGCCTGCTCGATCGCGATCTGCGCGTCGGGCTCGGCCTGCGCCGGCGGCGGCGTGGGCCTTGCCGCGGGCGCTGTGCGCTGCGGCTGTGGTGCGGGCGGGGTGGGTGGTTCGGGCGCGGGTGCGGGCGGCGCGATCGGGGTGGCGGGAGCGGCCGGCGGCGGCGCTGCCGCCTGCGGCACCGCCGACCAGAGTTCGGCGCTGACGGTCTCGGGCGTGCTGCTGCGCCACTGCACCGCCAGCATCAGCGCCGCGAGCATCGCCAGGTGCGCCAGCAGCGCAAGCGCCGCGCCGCGCAGCAGCCCGCCCGGGGGCTGCGGCAGCAGCTGATCGCGCACCGTCGCGGCCTGACTCATCGCCCTCAATCCGCCTGCTTGACGGTGAGCCCGACGCGCTGGATCTGCTGCTTCTGCAGCGTCGACATCACTCTCATCACCGCGTCGTAGCGCACCTGGCGATCGGCGCTGATGATCACCGGTACGTCGGCCTGCCCGGCCTGCAGCTCCTGCACGCTCGCGGCCAGGCGCGGGAGTGTCGTTGCCTCGGGCTTGCCGCCGTCGACGCGCAGGCGCAGCTTCTCGTCGGCGCCGACGATGACCTCGATCACCTTGCTCGGGCGCTGGCTGCTCTTGCCCACGCTCGGCACGTCGACGACGCCGGTCGTGATCAGCGGCGCGGTGACCATGAAGATGATCAGCAGCACCAGCATCACGTCGATGAACGGCACCATGTTGATCTCGTTCATCGCGCGCCGGCGACGGCTGCCGCTGCGTGAGGTGACGGCGGGCATCTCAGCGCCCCGGGACCGCGGCGGCGGCCTGCGCGGATCCCGGCTGTGAGGTCTGGGGCGGCACGCTGCCGGCGGCGCTGCGCTGCAGGATGTTCGAGAACTCCTCGATGAAGGTCTCGAGCTGGATCGCGATGCGGTCGATGTCGCGCGCGAAGCGGTTGTAGGCGACCACCGCCGGGATCGCCGCGAAGAGGCCGATCGCGGTCGCCACCAGCGCCTCGGCGATCCCCGGGGCGACGTTGGCCAGCGTCACCTGCTGCATGTTCGAGAGGCCGACGAAGGCGTGCATGATCCCCCAGACCGTGCCGAAGAGGCCGACATAGGGCGAGACCGATCCGACCGAGGCGAGGAAGCTGAGCTTGCTCTCGATGACGTCGAGCTCGCGCTGCAGGCTCGCGCGCATCGCGCGGCGCGCGCCGTCGAGCTGTGTCCCCGCATCCAGGCGCCGCTCGCGCAGCTTCAGGAACTCGCGCATGCCGCTGGCGAAGATGCGCTCGATCGGCGCGGTCTGCGGCTTGGCGGCGATCGCCTGGTTCATCTCCGAGAGGCTGCGGCCCGACCAGAACTCGCGCTCGAAGGCGTCGTTGCCGCCGCGCACGCGGCGCAGGCCGAAGAGCTTGCCGAAGATCACCGTCCAGCTCGCGAGCGAGGCCAGCACGAGGCCGGCGATCACGAGCTGCACGACGAAGCTGGCGTTGAGCACCAGCGGGATGAGCGACAGATCCTGCGTCATGGAAACCTGGACAGAACGATCTCGGGGATGCGCCGCGGCCGCATCGTCGCGGCGTCGACGCAGCCGATGCGCACGCGCGCCTCGACGAGCAGCTCCGCGCCGCGCCGCACCTGCTGCGAGAGCAGGAAGGACGCGCGCCCGGCCTCGGCGACCGCGACATCGGCCTCGAGCTCGTCGTCCAGCCGCGCCGGCAGGCGGTAGAAGACCTGCACCTCGACGACGACGAACAGCGCGCCGACCGCGTCCTTGAGCGCCTGCTGCCCGATGCCGAGCTCACGCAGCCATTCGGTGCGCGCGCGCTCGAGGAACTTCAGGTAGTTGGCGTAATAGACCACGCCGCCGGCGTCGGTGTCCTCCCAGTAGACGCGGACGCGGTGCCGGTGGGCGACGCGGCGGCCGGGGGCGGGATCGGAGGCGTGCATCGTCGGCGGCGATTATCGCCGAGCGCCCCGGCCGCTGCGCCCGCGATCAGCGGCCGGAGAGCCCCAGCGCGAGCGCGGTCAAACCCAGCAGCAATGCCGCCGCAAGCAGCCAGCGCGAGAGCGCGCAGAGCCCGGTGGATCGCGCCGGTGCTCGCCTCGACACCCGCTGCCGCTCGTTCGCTTCGTGCTGCCGATCCCGGTCTGGCGGCTTGCCTTTGCTGCGTACCCGTGAGCGGCCGGCGGCACCCTGCAGCGCCAGCTCCTGCGCCTCGAGCCAGCGGCGCAGGTCGGTCGCGAGCTCGACCGCGCTGCCGTATCGCGCCGCCGGGCTGCGGGCCATCAGCCGTGCGGCGATCGCCGAGATGCCCGGCGGCACCGCGGGGTTCACTTCGTGCGCCGGCGGCGGGTCATGCTCGAGCACGGCCCGGTCGATCTCGGCAAGCGACTGCCCCTCGAACGCGCGCCGCCCGGTGAGCAGCTCGTACATCACGACGCCCAGTGAGAACAGATCGGTGCGCGCATCCACCGGCGCGCCGGTGAGCAGCTCGGGCGCGCGGTAGCGCGGCGAGCCCGCGACCGTGCCTTCGGGCATCGGCAGCGTGCCGCCGTGCACCAGGCGGGCGATGCCGAAGTCCAGCAGCTTGGGCCGGTTGCGCCGTTGCAGGAAGATGTTGCCGGGCTTGATGTCGCAATGCACGATGCCGCGCGCGTGCGCGTAGGCCAGCGCATCGGCGACGCGACGCAGCAGCAGCACGACCTGCTCGACCGTGGGTCGCCAGCCTTCGGCCAGCGCGCGCTGCATGTCGCGCCCGTGCAGGCGCTCCATCGCGATGTAGACGCCCTGCGGCGAGAGCCCGGCGTCGTAGACGGTCACGATGTAGCGGTGGTTGAGGCTCGCCGCCGCACGCGCCTCATTGAGGAACAGCCCGTCCAGCGGCTGGCCCTGCGCGGAGCCGGTGCGCTCGTCCAGATACAGGGTCTTGATCGCCACCGCGCGGGCAAGCACCGGGTCCCAGGCCTCGAAGACGGCACCCAGGCCTCCGCCGCCGAGCTGGCGCTTGAGCGCGTAGCGTCCGATCCGGGAGATCGTCGGCGCGGCCGAGGCGTCGCCGGCGGGATCGGGGACGCCGTCGACGTCGGTGACGACGTCGGGCATCGCGCCCTGCGTGTCCGAGGCGTCGGTGAACACGCTCTCCGACAGGGATGCAGCGGCCCACCCTTCCTCGACGGGGTCCGGTTCGGGGAGGGCGACGACGGTCGCGGCGAACTGCGTGCTCGACGGACCTTCCGGCGGCCGGCGCGCGAAGGGTTTTGAGGTCACGGCGGGCAGCTTAGGGGGCCGGCCGTGGCGAAGTGGAACGAAAAGCGCATCGGGCACCCCCCGATTAACGGCTTGTCACCGTCGCCCGCGCCCCGGCGTGCGTTTCGCACGACGAATGGGGGCTGCAGCGACAATGGCGCATGGACGCAGACCACCGCAAGACCTCGACTCCCGCCGCCCCGCCTCTGGCCGCGCGCACCGGACGCATCGAACCCTTTCACGTGATGGAGCTGGTCAAGCGCGCCCGTGCGCTGGAGGCAGCGGGCCGCTCGATCATCCACCTGAGCATCGGCGAACCCGACTTCACCGCCGCGCCGCCGGTGGTCGCCGCGGTCAAGGCCGTGGTCGACGCCGGCGCCACCGGTTACACCCCGGCGCTGGGCGTGCAGGCGCTGCGCGAGGCGATCGCGCGCCACGCGGCTCAGGAGCACGGCGTCGAGCTCGATCCGCAGCGCATCGTCGTCACCGCGGGCGCGTCGGCGGCGCTGCTCCTGGCCTGCTGCGCGCTCGTCGACCCGGGTGCGCAGGTGCTGATGGCCGACCCCGGCTACCCCTGCAACCGGCATTTCGTCAGCGCCTTCGACGGTGTGCCGGTGCCGATCCCGGTCGGCCCGCAGACCCGCTTCCAGCTCGACGCGGCGACGGTGGCCGCGCGCTGGGGGGCGCAGGTGCGCGGCGTGCTGCTGGCCTCGCCGAGCAACCCGACGGGCACCTCGATCGCGTTCGACGAGCTCGCCCGCATCGTCGACATCGCGCGCACCCGCGGCGGCTTCGCGCTCGTCGACGAGATCTATCTCGACCTCTCGTACGCGCGCAAGCCGCAAAGCGCGGTGTCGCTCGGCAGCGACGTGCTCGTCGCCGGCAGCTTCTCCAAGTTCTTCCACATGACGGGCTGGCGGCTGGGCTGGCTGGTCGTGCCGCCGGCGCTTGTCGACACCTTCGAGAAGCTGGCGCAGAACCTCTTCATCTGCCCCTCGGCGCTGGCGCAGCACGCGGCGCTGGCCTGCTTCGAACCCGAGGCGATGGCGCTGTACCGGGCGCGCCGCGACGAGTTCCGCGCGCGCCGCGACTACATCGTCCCGGCGCTGCGCGAGCTGGGCTTCGGCGTTCCGGTCGAACCCGACGGCGCCTTCTACGTCTACGTCGACTGCAGCCGCTTCAGCGACGACAGCGATGCCTTTGCCGAGGCGATGCTCGAGGAGGCGGGCGTGGCGATGGTGCCGGGCCTGGACTTCGGCGAACACGAGCACAAGCGCTACCTGCGCGTCTCCTACGCGACAGCGATGGATCAGCTGCAGGAAGCCGTCGCGCGCCTGCGCGCCTGGCTGCCGCAGGCGCGCGCATCGGTCTCGGCTGCGGCGGCCTGACCCGGCGGCGGCCGCGACGCTTCTTCAGGGCCGCGGCTTCGCGGCGCGCGGCGCCTGCGCCCGGCGCGCAGCGCTCACCTCGTGCGGGCGCAGCTCGGCCGCGGCCTTGTCGAGCACGCCGTTGACGTACTTGTGGCCGTCGGTGCCGCCGAAGCTCTTCGCGACCTCGACCGCCTCGTTGATGCAGACGCGGTACGGGATGTCCAGGCAGTGCCGCAGCTCGTAGACGCCGATCCAGAGCACCGCGTGCTCGACCGGCGAGAGCAGGTCGACGCGGCGGTCGACGTGGCGCGCGAGCACCGCGTCGAGTTCCTGTGCCTGCGCGATGCAGCCGCGCAGCAGCGCGTCGAAGTGCTCGCTGTCGGCCTTGGCAAAGCCGTCGAGCTCGCGGATGTGCGCGTCGATGCGGCTCGCGTCGGTGCGCGACACGAGCCATTCGTAGAGCCCCTGCAGCGCGAACTCGCGCGCGCGCCGGCGGGCAAAGCGCGCCGCGGGCCGCCGCGCCGCCGCCGGCTTGCCGCTCAGCGCGTCCTCGCCTGCAGCAGCGCTCAATCCAGATCCTCCAGCAGATTGGCCATCTCGACGGCCACGCGCGCGGCGTCCTGCCCCTTCTCCTGCGCGCGCGCCCAGGCCTGGTCCTCGTTCTCGACGGTCAGGATCGCGTTGGCGATCGGGATCCCGTGATCGAGCGAGACGCGCATCACGCCGGCGCCGCTCTCGTTGGCCACCAGCTCGAAGTGGTAGGTCTCGCCGCGGATCACGCAGCCCAGCGCGATCAGCGCGTCGTAGTCGCCGGTCTCGGCCATCGCCGCCAGCGCCACCGGCACTTCGAGTGCGCCGGGAACGGTGCAGTGCGCGATGTCGCGCTCGCGCACCTGCAGCCGGCGCAGCTCGCCGTGGCAGGCTTCGGCGAGCGTGCCGGTGATCTCCGCGTTGAAGCGGGCCTGGACGATGCCGATGCGCAGGCCGTCGCCCGCGAGTTCGCCCGTCCTGCCCTTGTCGGCGCCCTGCATGCGTGAACCTCCTGCCTCGGTGAGTCGGACGAAATGAGCCGGACGACGAATGGACGGTCGCGGCGCCTGCGCGCGCTCAGGCCCCGACGAAGCCGGTGACCTCGAGCCCGTAGCCGGCCATGCTCGGCATGCGTCGCGGGACGCTCAGCAGCCGCATGCGGCGCACGCCCAGCTCGCGCAGGATCTGCGCGCCCACGCCGTAGGTGCGCAGGTCGAAGGGGTCGCGTACCGTCGGCGCGCCGGTGTCCACGGGCGCGAGCTGCGCCAGCAGCGCCGCGGCGTCCTGTCCGCAGTTGAGCAGCAGCGCGACCCCGTGCGGTGCTTCGTGCAGCGTGCGCAGCGCGTGCCCGAGCGGCCAGGAGTGGCCGCTGGCCCCGGCGTCGAGCAGGTCGACCGCGGTGAAGGGTTCGTGCGCGCGCACGAGCACCTCCTCGTCGTCGCGCCACTGGCCGTGCACCAGCGAGAGGTGCACGCCGCCGCGGTGGTCGCGCCAGACCTGGCACTCGAAGCCGCCCCAGGGCGTTTCCAGGCCGCGCTGCCCCATGCGCTGCACCAGCGTCTCGTTGCGGCTGCGGTAGCCGATGAGGTCGGCGATGGTGCCGATCTTCAGTCCGTGCTCGGCGGCGAAGACCTCGAGGTCCGGCAGCCGTGCCATCGTGCCGTCGTCCTTCATCACCTCGCAGATCACCGCCGCCGGCGTGAGCCCGGCCATGCGCGCGAGATCGCAGCCGGCCTCGGTGTGCCCGGCGCGCATCAGCACGCCCCCGTCCTGCGCCTGCAGCGGGAAGATGTGCCCGGGCTGCACCAGGTCCGAAGGCTTGGCGTCGCGCGCCACCGCCGCCTGTACCGTGCGCGCGCGGTCCGCGGCCGAGATCCCGGTCGTCACCCCCGTGGCAGCCTCGATCGAGACCGTGAACGCCGTGCCGTGGCGCGTGCCGTTGCGCGCGACCATCGGCGGCAGCTGCAGCCGCTCGCAGTGCTCGCGCGTGAGCGTCAGGCAGACGAGCCCGCGCGCAAAGCGCGCCATGAAGTTGATCGCCTCGGGGCTGACGTGCTCGGCCGCGAGCACGAGATCGCCTTCGTTCTCGCGGTCCTCCTCGTCGACGAGGATGACCATGCGGCCGGCGGCAAGCTCGGCCACCAGCTCGGGGATGGGGGAGATGGGCATGGGCGGGGATTGTAGGAGGGGCGCGAGCCACCCCAGGGCCTCACCAGAAACGACGAACGGCGGCCGAAGCCGCCGTCGATCGACAGAAGATGCGCTCTCAGCGTGCGCGACGACGCATCGCCCCCAGGCCCGCCAGGCCCAGGCTGGCGAGCAGCAGGGTGCCGGGGATGGGGGTGGGGTTGGTGGGGGGGATCACCTGGCCGCGCGCGCCGATGGTGAAGTTGTCGAACGCGAAGGTATCGCCCGCGCCGTAGGTGGTGCTGAACTTCACCGACGTGAACTCTTCCGCCGCGTTCGAGGCGATCGCGCCGAAGAAGAGCACCGAGCCATCGATGCTGGTCGTGGTGACGACCGTGTGAGGAACAGCGATGCGGCTGATCAGATTGGATCCATTGTAGAAATCGATACTGACCTGCCCGCCGAAATCACCGACGTCTACCCCGTAGAAACCGAAGGCTGCGATCGCCTGACTGAACTTGATCTCAAAGCTTCCGGCATTGACCTCCCAGTACTTCGAAGAACTTGCGGAGGGGATGCTGTAGCGACCGTAGCCGTTCGTTGTCCCGGGGGTAACCGCTGCGACCGTGCCGCCGCCGGTCAGGGTTGCCGTCAAGCTCCCGCTGAAGTTCAGCGCCAGCGGTTCCGAGGCGCCCGTAGTCTGGCTTTCGAAAGTTTCCGTGCTCACGCCGGTAAGCTGCGCCTTGAAGTTGGCCTCTTTGGCGCTGGAGTTGGGCGTCGATGACAACGGGACCGTTGCGCTGTTGTTCAGGTCTTCGCCGAAGAAGGCCATGTAGGCCGAAGCCGTGCCGGAAAGCCCCAGCAGGGTGGTCGCCACGACGGTCGAAAGCAGCTTAGTTTTCACGTGATGCTCCAGGTCTTAGTGCAGTGCAAGCAGTGGATCTACTTGCCGCATTGGTAAGCACACGGCGTGCCAGTCGCCAAGAACTTGGTCTAACACCTTGTTTTGATTGAAAAATTTGTCTTTCGTTGGTGCTTCCGCCCGGCCATGTTTCGTCGATTTGTAAAGCAGGCCGACACAGGTTGTGGGTTCGTCCGCAGAAGCAGCGCCATGCACATCAGGCGTCCCTAGTCCAGTCTCTTGCGCAAGATCAAACGCAGATCGGGGCCGAAGGGCGAAATGGAGGAGAAAACGAAATCCGGCGCCTCCGGCAGCTGCGCCCGTTCGGGTAGGGAAAGCGCCTCGCGCCCCGGCCCGAGCAAGGTGGGCGCGAGATAGACAAGCAGTTCATCGACCAGTCCCTGGGCGACGAGCGAGCCGCAAAGCGTCGGTCCCGCCTCGACGTGGATTTCGTTGATTTCGCGGGCGCTTAGGTCAGCGATGACGGCGTCGAGCGCCAAGCCTGCGGGCGCAGTGGGGCACCTGCGAATCGATGCGCCACGCACCTCCAAGCGGCTCGCGTCGGCTTGGGCCTGGGTATAGACGATGACCGGTCTGGCCGGCCCAAACAGCTTTGCGTGCAAGGGGAGACGCGCATGGGTATCGACCACGGCGCACAGAGGTTGGCCTTGCACCGATCTTCCTCGCACATTCAGCGTCGGGTCGTCGGCGAGCACGGTTCCGATGCCGGTCAGGATGGCGCCGGAACGGGCGCGCCAGGAGTGCCCGTCACTGCGCGCCTGTTCGCTGGTGATCCACTGACTCCGCCCGTCGGGAAGTGCCGTTCGCCCGTCGAGCGAGATCGCCAGCTTCATGCGAACCCAGGGCCTGCCGCGCGTCATGCGCGAGAAGAAGCCGATGTTGAGCTCGCGGCAGCGCTTGGCCTGCGCATCGCCCGCCAGGTCGACTTGCAGGCCGGCGCGGCGCAGCCGGGCGATGCCCCGGCCGTGAACCTCCGGATTCGGATCGAGGGCGGCCACGACGACGCGCGCGATGCCCGCTTCGATGAGCGCGTCGCAGCAGGGCGGCGTGCGGCCGTGGTGCGAGCAGGGCTCGAGCGTGACCCACGCGGTC
Organism: Burkholderiales bacterium; assembly: GCA_026932425.1. Lineage (GTDB taxonomy): Bacteria > Pseudomonadota > Gammaproteobacteria > Burkholderiales > Burkholderiaceae_C > Rubrivivax. The sequence goes on along the minus strand of JAIXKN010000045.1, from coordinate 19,812 downwards.
CCACCTCTCACGTCGATGCCTCGGCGTCGCGCGTCTGCAAGCGCGGCGACTTCGGCGTGCGCCTGGCCAGCCGCCTGCGTCCAGCCTTCGGCAAGGACATGCCCATCCTCGGTGCCGATCACGCACCCGACGCGCGGGTTCGGGTCGGAGAGCCCGATGGACTGCTCCGCACAGTGAAATGCCCGGGCTAGCCGGGCATCGTCGATTGGGTTCACGGCGTTGGCGCTGACGCCGGTAGTGGCGGCTGATGAGGCGAAATCCGAAAATTGCCCAAAGGCGTAATTACGTTATCGCTTGGGCAGTGGTACGTGGAGAGGACGACAAGGAAATTCTGATTGACAAGGTTCTCGTTCACGTCCGTGTAGACGAGTGGATGATCCCGGTTACGCATTGGTGCAGTTCCTGTATCGACTGAATAGCGACAGGTTTCATAAGTCGCAGGCAATGGACTCAGGATGGCGCTCCCTGACCAGACGTAACTGGGGGTGGTGACGTTGTTCACGGCTACCGCGCAGTAATACGCGATGACTCGCGTTGCAGCAGGAGATGCTGGCAGTCGCTCGTAATAGCAGTCCGGCGCCGATGGGGGGGGGGCAGGTTTCGTCTGCACAACGATGATGCCAGCCGTTGGCGGGGTTGATGTGAAGGCAGGCAGGGCAAGGCTAGGCGGTGCTTCCGAAGTGCCGTTGGGGTCGCCGTCAATCGAAAACGCAATAGAGCCGGACAGCAAACGTGCGCCTGTTGGGCAGGGCTTGAGAGGACCACAGTCCTGGATCACCCCGGTGGTGTTGTTGAAGACCCAGTCCGCCACTCCCGGGGCAAATCCGGGTGGCGTGAAGGAACTCGTCCCGTCGCCGTTGTCTATCGCCGCTTGGGGAATGGTCGGATGACGGCCGCCGGGAAGCTGCGTCGCCGTTCCCGAGGCCGGGACGATCAGCGAGGCGGCGAGTTCGGGCGGGCTGCGATGGATCTCGGTGCTCAGGACCAGTTCCTGCGGCTGGCCGCTGCGGTCGTCCCAGGTGATCTTGACGAAGACGGTCTTGCGGTTCTGCGCGTCCGTATCGCTCACCTCGACGGTGCGCGTGTACGTTGCGTTGGTTCCGGCGATGGTGCTCGGCAAGGCTAGCTGCGGTGCGGCAACGCCCGTCACCAGGTCGGCGTAGGCGATCTTGCCGCCGGCCGTGTTGACCACCGAATAGGAGCGCATGGCCTCGATCGCCTCGCTGGCCAGGCGCGTGGCCTCGGCGCGTTGCCTTGCGGTATCGGAGTTCTGCCGCAGCGAACTCTGCATCGCGGCGATGCCGAGCATGCCGAAGCCCATCACGGCCAGGGCCACGATCGCTTCGATCAGCGAGACGCCACGCGAGCGGGAGCGATGGCCAGGTCCGCGGCTACTCATGGGAAGTCCTTCCAGCTTCCGGGCACCATGACGAAACTGCCCGTGCTCCAGCGTGCGCGATCCAGGATGTCTTTCGAATAGCCCACGGTGAAGCTGCCGCTGCCGCCGATGGCGCCTTCCGCCACCATGGCGCCGTAGATGTTGCCGCTGCCCGAAGTGGCCCAGGTCGCCGCGCGCGAATACACGAGACCGTAGACGTCGGTCGAAGACGAAAAGCCGAAATTCCCGGTCGTCATCAGCACGACCGGGTCGGTCGCGGTGCCGATCGACGAGCCGCCGTTGAGCAGCACGTTGCCTTGGAGGACGAGAACCCGGCCGGGGTTGGCGTCGACGGCATTGCGCACCGTCGTGGAGTCGCAGGTGGCCGAGCAGTCGACCTTCACCGCGCCCGGCTGCTCGACGTAGGTCGACGGCCAGACGCCGAAGGTGGCGGCGAACATGCGCTCGGGGGTGAAGAGCGGGTCGGCCAGGCCCGGGTCGTTCGGGACGACGATGCCCGTGGAAGGGGGCGGCCCCAGGAGCGTCATCCCCGTTGGATTGACGGTGCCGCCCGCCACCACGGCGAATCCGTGTGCTCCGACTTCCGCGTTGGCCGCCGTGACGGCTGCGCCACCGAAATCGATGGTCCCGCGCGCGGTGATGGCGGCCTCAGGGGGCGATTTCACGCCGCTGGCCAGCGCGAGTTGGGCGCAGACGGTGCCGCGGCACCAATCCTTCTTGTAGGGCTGGAAATCGAGGCAGGCACTGTCCCAGGAGGTGCATCCATTGACCTCGATCGCGACGATGCCTGGGCGCGTCGCGGGTGCCGGAGAAATCGTTGCCGCTTCGTCGAGCTGGATGAATCGAACGCGAAAGGACGGAGCGAACGGGTCTGTCGGCGTCGTCGCAATGGAGCCGCCGCCGCTTCCCGGGCAGTGACAGACCCATTCGTTCGTCGCACCGTTGTGCCAGCAGCTAGGCCATTGCGGGCCATCACGAACCGCAGCGGAGACGCTGATGATGCCGCTGGTCGGATCGACCGACAGATAACGCTGGCGAAACGATGCTGACGAGGATGAGCTTGCTGGCACGCACGAATCGTCGATACGAGACCCGTTGAGGAGTCCAAGCGCCCACTCGAGTCCCGCGTTGGCCGCCTCGAGCGAGACGGTCGACGTGTATTGATTGGCTGCGGTCCGCTGCTCGAAGATGATGTTTCTGCTCGAATACGCGGCAACAAGGGAAATCACGAAGAACAGCACCATCACAACCAGCAAAGCAGCGGCGCCGCGCTGGCGGCGCTTTCGAGACCGGGTGCGGCTGTGATACGGACCGGTATCGACGGGTCGGCGGCGGGTTCTCATGATGGGCAGACGGCTGACCCTGTAACGATGAGGCGATCGTTTCGAGGGCGAATCACGGTTCGCATGCTGCGCGCCACCGCCGCATCCGAGGTCGCCGTCGCGGTCACGGAGAGCCCGTACTGCCTGACCTCGATCACCGGCCAGCAGGATGTGTCGTTGGCCGGAGGGCAGAGCTTCGGGCAGGGCATGCGCTCCTCCGGGCTCGGCGCAGGCGGCGTCGGCTCGTCCTGGAGAGTCTCAGTGACCGTGAAAGCGGTCACCGTGAGCGCTTTGGCGTCAGTCAGTTCCGACCAGCCTCCCAGATTCGGGGAATTGAATCGAAGCTTGTCCCCGCTAATGTCGAAGCCGGAGGCCGCATTCGACAGTACGCCGGCGCGTTCGTACGCATACTGGATCGCACCCGGCGAACTGGAGAGGACGGTTGCGACTTCCGTGCCGGTACCTGAAAGCGCACCTGGCACCTCCTCCGTCCAGACGTACTTGTAGGCTTGCCCGCGTGCGCCCGCACGGCGAACTTCCCGGGTGATCGTGTCCACCGCAGCACGCAGGTCCTGTTGCACCTGAACCTCGAGCAACATGCGCCGGTTATTGCTCAATTGGGTCGACGTCATCATTGCAGCCGCCGCCACCACGATCAGGCCGACGGCCACGCCAACCATCAATTCGACGATGGAGAGCCCGACTTGATGCCGGCGGCCCGCCGCTCGCTGAATGCGACGAGCGCGAGCCATAGCGATCAGCATGTTGCCGCTCCGGTCACCTTGGAGCCTGCTGGTGCGCAAACGCGCAGTCTTCCCGAGCGGCCCACCGCGAGCCGCATGACCCTTGCGCTGTCGAGCTGGGTATCGACGACGAACTCGTACGATGGGCCCGGATCGCTGTCCATCGCAGGCAGCAGTCTCATGCCTGTCGCGGGGTCGAAGCCGATGCGGTCAGGGGCGGACGCGCCGGCCGTCACCAAATCGAGCCCCGTGTAACTCTCGAGAATGACCGTCTTCACTTCGGCCGTGGGGCTCGCACTGCAGCGCGAGCCCGGCGGCTGTGTGCAATCGCAGGCTGGCGTCGTGAAGGCGTACAGCGAAGCGGCGGTTCCGCGGTCCGTGAACAGGATGTAGCAAGCCGGCCCGCCCGCCGACTTCGACTGCACGCGCACGTGTACCGGAACGCCGAGTCGCGCGGCCTCGGAACGCGCGAACTGCACGTCCGTGGCCAGTTGGTCGTGTGCGCCGCGCAGGCGCTGCATCGCGATCATGTCGGTGAACGAGGGGGCCACGAGGGTGAGCAGGATGGCGGAGATGGCCACCACGATGATCAGTTCGATCAGCGTGAAACCCGCGCGAAGTCTGTGAAAGCGGCTGTCCATCGTCAACGTCCCCAGCAGCGGTTGCTCTGTGCCCAGGTTCCCGTGTTGTCGGCGTATTCGAGTGTGGCGCCGACCATGCGCACCGATAGCTTGGCACAGTGGCCGTCATCTGCCTGGCTCGTCCCGGCCACCGCGGTCGCTGTGGCTTCGTAGTTGCTCGGCCCCGCACTTGCGATCGCGATCGTGTAGTAGCCGTTGCCGGTCGTGCTCGACAAGCCGAGGCCCGGCGGGGTGGCGGTGGGTGCGGCGGTCAGGTTGGTCGTGTACGCAGTCTGGTTCGCGCGAAAACGCTCCTGCGCCTGCTGCACCTGGTTCAGCGCTGCGATCGCCTCGGCGCGGCGGCTCTTGCGGATCGCGCCCATGAAGGACGGGTAGGCGAGCGCGGCGAGCACCGCGACGAGGACGACGGCGATCATCAGTTCGACGAGCGTGAAGCCGCGCTGCAGACGCTGGATGCGGGGGCTCGGTGGGCGCTTTCCCGGTTGCATGGGGCGATTCTCGGACATGACCGCCATCGGGTTCCGCGCGCTGCGGACCGCTCGTCGGCCACGCGCGACCGATGGTCGGATCGCAGGGCTCGCAAAAATGGGACAGAGAGAGGGAAGGGGGAGGGATCAGCACGCCGGCTGGAAGCTGCGCAGGCTGCTCGTCGGCGTGCAGCTGCGCACCCGGCCGGTGATGTTGATGATCAGGCGGACCTCGTCGCCGAGGAGGTTCGAGAGCCGCATCGTCGCGGTCGGGGTCACCGTCCCGAAGGTGGGGCTGAATGCCAGGCTCCGCGAATTGGAGCTGATCGCAAGTGGCAGCTTGCCTTCCAGCTTGCGCGTGGCGATGAGTTCGGCGCCGCTGCTGCAAGCGCCGCTGCCGCAGTCGCAGTCGCCGGCGTTGCCGGTGTGGATCGCGTAGCAGGCCTGGTTCCCGCTGCCGCCGAAGCTCAGGCGCACGATCCGGTTCTTCGCCACGGCCTCGCTGCGCGCCAGGTGCAGGTCGGTCTCGAGCTGCGCGGCCAGGCCGTTCAGGTGCTGGCGTTCGCGCAGCTGGCGAAAGCCGGGCAGCGCCGAGCCGAGCAGGATGCTCGTGATCGCGAGCACGGCGCCCGCCTCGACCAGCGTGATGCCACGCTGACGCCGGTGGGCACGGTGTCCGGCGCGACGGAAGGGCAGGCGGCGAATGCGATCGAGCTTCATGGCAGGCTCCGGCTTCGGTGGCGGTGAAGCCACTGTAGGAAGCCAAAGCCGCCGGCGCGTCCCCCGTGGGCGGGTTTGCGGCGCTCTCCGATGGGGGCGTCCTGCGGCGTCCCCCCGAAGCCCCCCCTGGCGGGGGATGCCTGCAGGTCGGTCTAGCCGTCAGCCCGTCAGCGGTAGACGGGGAATGCGCGCGTGAGCTCCGCGACCCTGGCGCGCACTGCGGCGATGTTGGCCTCGTCCTGCGGCCGGTCGAGCACGTCGGCGATGAGGTGCGCCGTCTGGCGGGCCTGCTCTTCCTTGAAGCCGCGCGTGGTCATCGCCGGCGAGCCCAGGCGGATGCCGCTCGTGACCATCGGCTTCTGCGGGTCGTTGGGGATGCCGTTCTTGTTGCAGGTGATGTGCGCGCGGCCGAGTACGCCTTCCGCTTCCTTGCCGGTCAGGCCCTTGGGGCGCAGGTCGACGAGCATGAGGTGGCTCTCGGTGCGGCCGCTGACGATGCGCAGCCCGCGCTCGGTGAGCGTCTCGGCGAGCACGCGCGCGTTCACCGCCACCTGCTGCTGGTAGGTCTTGAACTCGGGTGCGAGCGCCTCCTTGAAGGCCACGGCCTTGCCGGCGATGACGTGCATCAGCGGGCCGCCCTGCAGGCCGGGGAAGACGGCGCTGTTGATCTTCTTGGCGATCTCTTCGTTGTTGGTGATGACGACGCCGCCGCGCGGGCCGCGCAGGCTCTTGTGCGTGGTGCTGGTGACGACGTCGGCGTGCGGAACCGGATTCGGGTAGACGCCCGCGGCGATCAGGCCCGCGTAGTGCGCCATGTCGACCATCAGGTATGCGCCCGCCGCCTTGGCCACGCGCGCGAAGCGCTCGAAGTCGATGTGCAGGCTGTAGGCGCTGGCGCCGGCGATGATGAGCTTGGGGCGGTGCTCATGCGCCAGGCGCTCCATCGCCTCGTAGTCGATCGCCTCCTGCGCGTCCAGGCCGTAGCTGACGACCTTGAACCACTTGCCCGACATGTTCAGCGCCATGCCGTGCGTGAGGTGGCCGCCTTCGGCCAGGCTCATGCCCATGATGGTGTCGCCGGGCTGCAGCAGGGCGAAGAGCACGGCCTGGTTGGCCTGGCTGCCGGAATTGGGCTGCACGTTGGCAAATGCCGCGCCGTAGAGCTGCTTCAGGCGTTCGATGGCCAGCGTCTCGACGACGTCGACGTGCTCGCAGCCGCCGTAGTAGCGCCGGCCGGGGTAGCCCTCGGCGTACTTGTTGGTGAGCTGGCTGCCCTGGGCGGCCATGACCGCGGGGCTGGTGTAGTTCTCCGAGGCGATCAGCTCGATGTGCTCTTCCTGGCGCTGGTTCTCGGCCTGGATCGCGGCCCAGACCTCGGGGTCGACGTTGGCGATGGTGGATGCGGAGCGGTCGAACATGACGGTCGTCCTGCTGGGGCTTTGGGGGGGTGTGTCCGCGCGCGGGCGCGCCGGCCTGCCTGGATGCGCCGGCCGCGCGTGCGTCCGGCGCCGACGGCGTCATCGGTACGTCGACGCCGGTCGGCCGGGCGGGGGCGATCAGTGTAACCGTAGGGGCCGCAGGGGCCGTAGGGGCGCGCGACGGCAGGCGTGAGGGGCGTGCCGCGCAGCGCGCCGGGCGGCTGCAATCAGCGCAGCGGCGCCTGCGCGGCGGGCGACGCGAGCTGCGCCAGCTGGGCCGGCTTGTCGGCCGCGGCCGGCGCCTGGGCTTGCTCGGCCTGCGGCTGCTCGCGGGCGGCGGTGAGCGGCTCGCGCTCGGGCGGAGGCGGCGCGACGATCGGCGCATTGACCGGCAGCTTGCGTCCGGCCGCGACGGCCTTCAGATTGGCCTGTTCGCCCATCACGCGGCCGGCGTAGCCGCCGTCGCTCACCAGATTGGCGGCACCGACGTAGTAGCGCAGGCCGTCGTAGAGGCTGCCGGCGCGGGCGATGCAGTCCTTGAGCACCTGGACCCCGACGCGCAGGTTGCTCAGCGGGTCGAAGGCCGCGTGCACCCCGCCGAAGGCCTGGTACTTGTCGTCGTGCACGCGGGTCATCACCTGCATCAGGCCCTGTGCCCCGACCGAGCTCTGCGCAAAGGGGTTGAAGCGCGACTCGATCGCCATGATCGCGAGGATCAGCGTCGGGTCCAGCTTGGCGTGCCCGCCGATCGCCCAGGCTTCCTGCACCAGACGCCCGATCGGCTCGGGCGCGACCTGGTAGCGGCGCGAGATCCACTGCGCCACGGCCGCCTGCTCGCGCGAGAGCTGGCCCGGGTCGACCGCGGTGGCACGGCTGACCGCGGCCTGTTCGCCGACGAGCGAGAGCAGATCGCCAGCCTCCAGCGCCCGCGTCTCCTGGCGACCCTGCAGCCACTGCAGCGCGTGCAGCTCGACCTGCGCGCGCAGGTCGGCACGGCCGGCGCCGAAGATGACGACGGCAACGACCGCGAGCCCCAACAGGGCCAGCGTGTTGTGGGAAATCTCGAAGAACCCGCGACCCACGTCGCGCGCGAACACGCCAAGGGATCGGGCACACGCACGTTGCGTCGCACGCAGCGTCTCGATGGCTTTCATCTCGCTCCTTCCGACCGCCCGCCCTGTCTGCCTGACCTGTGAGGCCGGCGAAGGCGGCGGCGATAATCGTTGTCGCCGCGACAGCTCCGAACTGAGCCTTCAGCCGCGGCGGACTTGCAACCCCTGCGCCGCATCCCTGGATCCGGATGCGGCATCTACGGGTTAACCCTAGGAATCGAGCAAGATTCTAGGAATCGCTAAATACCGGGTCAAGAATAACGATCGCAGTTGTTATATAGATTTGCAATGAAATACCGCGATCTGCGGGACTTCCTGGCGCAGCTCGAAGCCCGGGGTCAACTGCGCCGAGTGGCCGATCCGGTCTCTCCTCGGCTCGAGATGACCGCAGTTGGCGACAGATTGCTGCGCAGCGGCGGTCCGGCGGTGCTCTTCACGCAGCCGGAGGGCTTCTCCACGCCGGTGCTGATCAACCTCTTCGGCACCCCTGAACGAGTGGCCCTCGGCATGGGGGCCGAGTCGGCAGAAACGCTACGCGAGGTCGGCCGGCTGCTGGCGGCACTGAAGGAGCCGGATCCGCCGCGTTCACTGCGCGACGCCGGTCGCGTGATGACGATGGCGCGTGCGCTCTGGGACATGAAGCCCGTGCTGGTGCGCAAGCCGGCCTGCCAGGCCGAGCTGCTGCGCGGCAGCGAACTGGATCTTGCGCAGCTCCCGATCCAGACCTGCTGGCCGGGCGACGCCGGACCGCTGATCACCTGGGGCCTCGTTGTCACGCGCGGGCCGCAGGGCGTCGCGCAGCCGCGCACGCGCCAGAACCTGGGCATCTACCGACAGCAGCTGATCGGACCGCGGCGGCTGATCATGCGCTGGCTCGCGCACCGGGGCGGGGCGCTGGACTTCGCCGAGTTCGCGCGCGCGAATCCGGGCCGGCCCTTCCCGGTCGCGGTGGCGCTGGGTGCCGACCCGGCGACGATGCTGGGCGCGGTGACGCCGGTGCCCGACAGCCTCTCCGAGTACCAGTTCGCGGGCCTGCTGCGCGGGGGGCGCACCGAACTGGCGGCGACCGCAGTGGGCGAGGGCGAGCTGATGCTGCAGGTGCCGGCCGGCGCCGAGATCGTGCTCGAGGGCCACGTCGTGCCGGCTGCGCCGGGCTACGAGGGTCGGTCGGAGCTGGGCGTGCCGCTGGCCGAGCGCGGCGGCTACCTGCACGCGCTCGAGGGTCCGTTCGGGGATCACACCGGCTACTACAACGAGCAGGAGTGGTTCCCGGTGTTCGAGGTGCAGCGGCTCACGCGTCGGTCCGACCCGATCTACCACTCGACGCACACCGGCAAGCCGCCCGACGAACCCGCGGTGCTGGGTGTGGCGCTCAACGAGGTCTTCGTGCCGATCCTGCAGAAGCAGTTCCCGGAGATCGTCGACTTCCACCTGCCGCCGGAGGGCTGCAGCTACCGTCTCGCGGTGGTCAGCATCCGCAAGGCCTACCCGGGGCATGCGAAGCGGGTGATGTTCGGGATCTGGAGCTTCCTGCGCCAGTTCATGTACACGAAGTTCATCGTCGTCACCGACGAGGACATCGACATCCGCGACTGGAAGGAAGTGATCTGGGCGATCACGACGCGCATGGACCCGCTGCGCGACACGACGCTGGTCGGGCAGACGCCGATCGACTACCTGGACTTCGCCTCACCGGTCAGCGGCATCGGCGGCAAGATGGGCCTGGACGCGACCAACAAGTGGCCCGGCGAGACCCAGCGCGAGTGGGGCCGCCCGATCGCGATGGACGAGCAGGTGCTGCGCCGCACCGATGCGCTGGTCGAGCGGCTGCTGGCAGGGCTCGACGCGAGCCCTCGACCCTGAGCAGCGAGCATCCGCTGGCGCCGCCGCATTGCGCAGGCGCTCGCGGCGATGCTGCGGTGCAAGACTCTCGTGAGTAGCCAGCGCATAGGCGAATCCGATTGCGCGCGCGGCGTTTAGCGCCTAGGCTTGCAGCACCTGCACGGCAGGTCTTTACGACGGCGCAATCCCTGCGCGTCAGAAGCCCCGGACTTCATTCCTCCGGAGCTTCACCGGTGGCCTCGGTCACCCGCCCCTCCCGGTCTCGGCCGGGAGGGGTTTCGCGTTCATGGACGCACGCCGGGCTCGACGTGCCGCTCGACGAGCATCCCGGTCGAGCTTGCCTGCGCGGCGAGCTGTCCGTCGGCGTTGTAGAGCCAGGCCTCGAGAAAGGCCACGCGGCGGCCGCGCCGCACGACGCGCGCCTGCACGCGCCCGGCACCGGGGCCGACCTTCTCGAAGAAGCTGGCCTTGATCTCGAGCGAGAACACGGTCTGGCGACCTTCGGTCTCGATCATCACCGCGAACGCCATCGCCGCGTCCATCCAGCCGGTGATGAATCCGCCCTGCGCGACACGTCCGCCGCTGTGGCAGTACTCGGGCCGCACGGTGAACGCCGCGCTGACGATGCGCTGCGCCGCATCCCACCCGGTGAGGCGAAAGTCGCCCATCGCCTCGCTCAACTTCGGCTCCATGCGGATGCGCTCGAACAGCGCTGCGAGCTGTGCGTCGTTCACGCCATGCTTCCTGTCTTGTCTTGTCGCGATCTTGAAGAGGGCTCAGGCCGTGCCGCCGGCGCCAACCCCGAGCGCCCGCGCGAGCAGCGCATACGAACGCCGGCGCACCGAGGGCTCGTGCGCCCAGGTGTTGACGACGATCTCGGAGAGCTGGAGCTCGTGCGCAAGCGCCTCGATGCGCCCGGCCACCGTCTCCGCGCTGCCGACGAAGGCGCGCCGGCGCATGCCCTGCAAGCGCGTGTCCTCCTCGGCGCTGAAGTGGATGTCGTCGGGATGCTGCAGCGGCCCGAGTGCGCCGCGCTCGCGGTCCAGCCGCCAGCGCTCGCGCGAGCGGGCGTGATGCCGTGCCTCCTCGTCGCTGTCGGCCACCAGCGCCCAGATGCAGATCGTTGCCTGCGGCGCGGGGTGGCGGTCGCTCGCCTTGTAGAGCTGGCGGTAGAGCGAGAGCGCCTGCTCGACGCCCTGGCCGTCCATGAAGAAGTAGGCGAACGCGTAGGGCAGGCCCAGGTGCGCGGCGAGCTGCGCGCCGTAGTCGCTGCTGCCGAGCATCCAGACCTCGGGGGCGCGCTCGAAGCCGGCCTGCGGCGGGGCCAGCGGGTGCGCATGCGCGCCCAGGTGCCGCTCGCTGCGCGTCCAGCGGATGAGGTCGACGACCTGCTGCGGGAAGTCCTCGGCCGCGTGACGCACCAGCGGGTTGAGCAGCTGCGCGGTGCGCATGTCGGTGCCCGGCGCGCGGCCGACGCCGAGATCGACGCGGCCGGGCGCCAGCGCATCCAGCACGCGGAACTGCTCGGCGACCTTGTAGGCGCTGTAGTGCGGCAGCATGACGCCGGCGCTGCCGATGCGGATGCGCGTCGTGCGTGCGGCGATCGCCGCCAGCAGGATCTCCGGCGCGCTGCCGACGATCGTCGGCAGGCCGTGATGCTCGCTGACCCAGAAGCGCCGGTAGCCGAGCGCCTCGGCTTCGTGCGCCAGGTCCAGCGTGTCGCGCAGCGCGTCGTCTTCGCCGCGGCCGGCGCAGGCGATCGACTGGTCGAGGATCGAGAGGGCGAGGCTCATGCCGCCGAGTGTGCCGCAAGCGGCAAGGCCGGTCTGCCGTGCGGTCTGCCGGACAGGCAGCGACCCGTCTGCAGACCCGCCCGCGCAAGGGCGTTCGGCCGCGGGTGCCCGCGGCGATCAGATCTCGAGCCGTGCCGCGAGCTCGCGCAGCCGCTCGATCCCCGGCTCCTTGCGCGGCCAGGTCAGCTCGACCCCGTCCCCGCTGTAGCGCGGCAGCACGTGCAGGTGCAGGTGCGGCACCGTCTGCCAGCCCGCGGGCTTGTTCGCCTGCAGCACCGTGATGCCCTCGGGGGCGAAGGCCTTCTGCACCGCCAGCGCCACGCGGCGCGAGACGCGCATCAGCGCCTCGGCCTCGGCTTCGGTGCAGTCGAGCAGCGTTTCGCGTGGTGCCTTGGTCGCGACGATCACGTGGCCGTCGTTCACCTGGCCGGCGTCCATGAAGGCGAAGACGAGCTCGTCCTCGTAGACCTTGGCGCAGGGCAGTTCGCCGGCCAGCAATCGCTCGAAGACGGTGCTCATCGGGTGAACCTCTGCGCTGCGTGCTGCGGGATGAGCGCCTGGAGGCGGTCCGGCGAACTCACACCCCCAGGTAGCGCTGCAGGATCTCCGGCTGCGCCTTGAGCTCCTTGGACGAGCTCTCGTGCACGATGTGGCCGTTGTTGATGATGTAGACGCGCGAAGCCAGCGACAGCGCCGCGGCCAGGTTCTGCTCGACGACGACGATCGTCTGCCCGGCCTGGGCCAGTTGGCGGCAGGCGCGAACGAGGTCCTGCACGATCACCGGCGCCAGGCCCTCGAAGGGTTCGTCCAGCAGCACGATCTTCGGGTCGCGCACGAGCGCGCGCGCGATCGCCAGCATCTGCTGCTCGCCGCCGGAGAGGTCGGTGCCGCGGCTCGTGCGGCGCTCCTTCAGGCGCGGGAACATCTCGTAGATGCGCTCGAGCGGCCACTTGTTGGTGGCGGTCAGGCCGGCGAGGATGATGTTCTCCTCGACGTTGAGGCTGCCGAAGACGCGCCGTTCCTCGTGCACGAGCTGGATGCCCTCGCGCGCGACCGTGTGCGACTTCTTGCCCGCGAGCTCGACGCCCTCGAGCTTGATGCTGCCGGTGCGCGGGCGCACCACGCCCATCAGACTCTTGAGCGTCGTCGACTTGCCGGCGCCGTTGCGCCCGAGCAGCGCCACGACTTCGCTCTTCTCGACGCGCATCGAGACGTCGAAGAGGATGTGGCTGTCGCCGTAGTAGCTGTTCAGGTCACTGACTTCGAGCAGGCTCATGCGACCCCTACCTCATCGTCCATACCGCCGAGATAGGCCTCCTGGACCTGGGCGTTGTTGCGGATTTGATCGGGCGTGCCCTCGACGAGCAGACGGCCTTCCTGCAGCACCGTGACCTTGCCCACGAGTTCGAAGAGCGCGTCCATGTCGTGGTCGATCACGATCATCGTGCGGCCTGCGGCGATCGACTTCAGCAGCGCCACCGTCTCGACGCGTTCCTGCGGGCTCATGCCGGCCAGCGGCTCGTCCAGCAGCAGCAGGCTCGGCGAAGTGGCCAGCGCCAGGCCGATCTCCAGGCGTCGCTTCTCGCCGTAGGCGAGTTCGGCGACCGGCGTGTCGAGCCGCTCGACGAGATGGACGAGCGCGGCGGTGTGCTCGACCTGGGCGTCCAGACCGCGAACCTTGGGCAGCGACTTGAGCATGTCCAGCTTGAACTTGCCGCGCAGTTCACCGAGGGCAGCGATCGCCAGGTTCTGTCGCACCGTCAGGCGGTCGAAGAGCTGGTTGATCTGGTAGCTCTTGGTCAGGCCGAGCTGGCAGGCGTCCGAGACGTCCATGCCGGTGATGTCGCGCCCGTCGAAGATGATCTTGCCGGAGGTCGGCTTGACCTCGCAGGTGAGCATCTTGAAGAAGGTGCTCTTGCCCGCGCCGTTGGGGCCGATGATGCCGCGGATCTCGCCGTGGTCGACGCTGAAGTCGATGTCGCTGTTGGCCAGCAGGCCGCCGTAGCGCTTGGTCAGTCCCGTGACCTGCAGGATCGCGCCCGAAGTGCTCTTGGTGGCCTTGTGGTGCGATTCGCCGACCGCGGTGGCCGCGCGCGGCGCGGCGGCCGCGCCTGCCGACGGGGCGGCTGCGCTCTTCTTCGGGAACACGAGGTGCCAGAGGTCGACGATGGCGCCGACCAGGCCCTTGCGCAGGAAGACAACAAGCAGCACGAAGACGATGCCGAGCACGAGCTTCCAGGTCGCGCCGAGGTTCAGCGTCGTCTGGAAGAAGTCGGCAAGGAAGAGCCAGACCGTGGCGCCCAGCAGCGGGCCGAAGAGCCAGCCGGCACCGCCGATGGCCGTCTGCATCACGATCTCGCCCGAGGTGTGGAACATGAAGGCATCCGGCGGCATGAAGCCCTGCAGCATGCCCAGCAGGCTGCCGGCGAAGCCCGCGTACATCGCCGCGACGACGAAGACGGCGAGCTTGTAGCCGTGGATGTTGTGGCCCAGCGCCTGCGCGCGCAGCGGGTTGTCGCGAATGGCGCGCAGCAGCAGGCCCACCGGCGAGCGCACGATGCGCAGCGCGATGACGAGGCCGACGAAGTACCAGAACGCGAAGAACGCGTACATCTCGAAGTTGCTCTCGAAGGTCATCGACCAGAAGCCCAGGTCCAGGTTCGGCGGGGGCACGCCGGGCAGGCCGTTCTCGCCGCCGGTGTAGGCCGACAGCGGGTTGAACTCGAGGAAGAAGAAGACCTCGGCGATGGCCACCGTGATCATCGCGAAGTAGATGCCGGTGCGGCGCAGCGCCAGCAGGCCGATCAGGTAGCCCGCGATGCCGGCGACGACGGTGCCGATCAGCGTGGCGCCCACGGTGTTCGTGAACGAGGTCTGCGTCAGCAGGTAGGCGGCGAACATGCCGCCCGTACCGAAGAACGCCGCCTGGCCGAAGGAGAGGAGCCCCGTGAAGCCGAACAGCAGGTCGAAGCCGATGCCCACCAGGCCCCAGATCAGGATGCGGTTGATCGTCGTCGGCGTGAAGCCCAGGTGCGGCAGCACGAACGGTGCCGCGATCAGCGCGAGCAGCGTCAGGATTTCGACGATGTAGGCACGTTGTCGTGTCGGCATTGCAGGAGCGAGGCGTTGCTTGCGGTTGGATGCGGATGCTTGCGGCGCGTCATTCGCGTCCGGCCGTGCCGAGCAGGCCGTAGGGGCGCAGGACGAGCACGAGCGTCATCGCGACGAACAGCATGACGTAGGAGTAGGCCGGGTCGACGATCGAGGTCAGGCTGATGATCTCGCCGGCGATCAGGCCGCCGAGCACCGCGCCCGGGAACGAGCCGACACCGCCGATCACGACCACGACGAAGGTCTGCACGAGGATCGCGTCGCCGACGTCGGGCGCCACCGCGACCACCGGTGCGTTGACGATGCCGGCAAAGCCCGCCGCCATCGCGCCGATTCCGAACACGAGCATGAACACCTTCTGGATGTTGATGCCCAGCGAGTCGACCATCACCGCGTCCTCGATACCGGCGCGCACGATCATGCCGATGCGCGTGCGGTAGAGAATGAAGTAGAGGACCAGCAGTGCGACGGTGACGATGCCCAGGAGCGCCAACCGGTAGGTCGGGTAGACCATGAAGCCCAGCGGCGTGATGCCGGTGAGCGCTGCCGGCGGCGGAACGGTCTTCGAGAGGCTGCCGAAGAAGTAGCGCACCACCTCGACGAAGACGATGCCCAGGCCGAAGGTGACCAGCAGCTGGTCCTCGGCCGGGCGGCTGTAGAAGTGGCGGATGATGAGCTGTTCGCTGACGATGCCCACCAGCATCACGAACAGCGCGCCGGCGACGATCGCGACGATGAACGAGCCCGTGTAGGTGTAGGCGACCCAGCCGGCGTAGCCGCCGAGCATGAACATCGCGCCGTGCGCGAGGTTCAGCACGCCCAGCGTGCCGTAGATGATCGTCAGGCCCGACGAGATCAGCGCCAGCAGCGCCCCCAGGACGAGCCCGTTGAAGCACTGCGAGATGATGTTGCCCCAGGTGAACACGCGTGTCTGTCCAGGTCGAGGATCGGTTCGGGAGGTGCCGCGGATGCCGTGCGACGGGCGCCTGCATCGCGGCTTGGGAGCGCCGCGGCGCGAGCCTTGGGACTCGTGCCACGGCGGGAGCCGGCCGCCGGCGGATCAGCGCCGAAGGCCGGTGACGAGGCCGCTCAGGTGTAGCTGCCGAGCTTGCAGCCGAAGGCGGTGGGCGACTGGATGACGTCCTCGCCGCGCTGCGTGTCGACGACTTCCCAGAAGTCCTCGGGGTTGCGCATGTCCTTCTTGGCCTTGCCGCGCACGACGAACACCGGGCGGATGCACTGGTGGTCTTCGGGGCGGTAGTGCACGTCGCCGAAGAGCGAAGGGATGGTCTCGCCCTTCTCCCAGTGCTTGATGACGTCGGGCGGGTAGAAGCTGCCGGCCTCGGTGACCATGCGCGCCCAGTGCGCGAAGCTCACATAGGCGTTCTCGGCGCCCCACTCGGGCCGGTAGCCGTACTTCTTCTGGAAGGCCTCGACGAACTGCTTGGCCAGCGGGTACTTGTCCTCGAGCGTCCACCAGAACTCGGTCGCGGCGAATACGCCCTCGCTGATGTCCACGCCCGCTTCCTTGGCGAAGAAGGGGATCTGATAGGGCAGCACCAGCGTCATCTTCGGCAGCAGGCCGAACTGCTTGGCCTGCTGGCTGGAGAGCACCGCGTCGCGACCCCAGTTGACGTTCATGAGGAACTCGGCGCCGGAGTTGGCGATGTTCGTCAGGTACTGGCTGAAGTCCTGCGTGCCCAGCGGCGAGACCTGGTTCGTCACCGTCTTCCAGCCGCCCTTGTCGCGCAGGAAGCGCTCGGTCGACTCGGTGGTCGTGTGCCCGTAGGTGTAGTCCGGCGTCATGAACGCCATCTTGCGGTCGCGGCCGAAGGTCTTCAGCAGGATGGGGCCGATCGAGTTGGCCGCCATCTCGCCGAAGTAGCCCTGGCGGAAGCCGTAGCGCACGCAGTCCTTGCCGGTGGTGTCGTTCGAGCCCGAGATGCCGGGCATGTAGAGGATCTTCTCGCGCTGCGCGAACTTGTTGAGCGCGACCGCGACCGCCGAGGAGGTCGAGCCGGTCATCAGGATGACCTTGTTCTGGTTGATGAAGGTCTGGACCGCCTGCAGCGCCTGGTTGGGCTTGGCCGCGGAGTCGGCCGACTTCAGCGCCACCTTCTTGCCCAGCACGCCGTTGTTGATCTTCGGCGCCAGGGTCTTCATCAGCGGGTGGTTGGTGTTGATGTGCTCGACGGCCAGTTCCCATCCCTTGAGCTCGTCGGCGCCCTGCACGGCGTAGGTGCCCGTCAGCGGCACCGCGGCGGCGAGGTAGACCGTGTCGCCCTGCGAGCCGGCGGGCCAGGTACCCATCGCCGGCTTGTCCTGTGCCTGCGCCACGCCCATGTGGCCGACACCCGGGAGCATCGCGACGCCGCCGGCACCCGTGGCCTGCAGCAGGCGACGGCGCGAGAGCGTGCTTGCGTTGCGGTTGGATTCTCTGGATTGCGACATAGGTTCGCTCCTGCTGTGATGAGGTGTCCGAAAGGTTCGGGTTCGGTCGAACCGGGGCGATGCGCCCGCAATCCCGATGCCTTTTCCGGCGCCTGTGATCACGGCTGGATGCCCCCGTCCAGACTTGCATCGCATCATCCCTTCGGTTTGTCAATGCGACAACAAGTCATTGACTGCATTGATGAATCCTGTAAAGAATGAATGCGAATGAGCAAATCGCAGTTGATTTTTGACGCTGCAATGCAGCAATCGGGTATCTCCGGTTGCGGGGGCTGCGCGAGTCGTGCTTTCGCGCGCGCGAGAGGGATTCCGTGCGCAGCCCGCTGATCGGCGCGACGCTGCGCCAGCGGCGGCGCGCACTCGGGATCGCGCAGGCGGCGCTGGCGGCGCAGCTGGGGATCTCGGCTTCCTACCTCAACCTGATCGAGAGCGACAAGCGCAACATCGCCGGTGCCCTGCTCAAGCGCGTCGCCGATGCGCTCGGCTTCACGCTCGACGAGATCGACGGCGCTGCGGAGCGTCGGCTGGTGGCCGACCTGGGCGAACTGTGCGGCGAGCCGCTGCTGGCCGACCTCGGTCTGGAGGAAGCCGGCGCGCAGGCGCTGGCGGGGCGCCAGCGCGACTGGGGGCGTGCGCTCGTGCGCCTGCACCGCGCGTGGCTGGACCGCGGCCAGGCGGTGAGCGCGCTCTCCGACCGCCTGCACCAGGACCCGTTCCTCGGCGACGCCGTGCACAGCCTGCTCACGCAGGTGACCGCGATCCGCTCGTCGGCCGAGATCCTGCAGACGGGCGAGGGCCTGGACCCGGCGCGCCGCGAGCGCTTCGTCGCCATCGTCGACGAACAGAGCGCGCGGCTCGCCGAGGTTGCACGGTCGCTTGCCGCCTTCTTCGACAAGGACGCCGCCGGGACACGATCGGTCACGCCGGCCGACGAGGTCGATGACTTCATCGTCGACCTGGACAACCACTTCCCGCCACTCGAGCAGGCCGCCGCGGCGTTTCGCGCCGATGCCGCGATCGACGGCGACTGCAGCGAGGCCGGGCTCGTCGACTACCTTCGCCGCGAGCACGGCGTCGAGGTCGTGCTGCGTCCCGTGCAGGAGCTCGACCCGGCGGGCGTGCGCCATCTGGTGAGCTTCGACGCATCGGCGAGCACGCTCGTGATCGCCGAGGAGGCGGTGCCCGCGACCCGGCGCTTCGAGCTCGTGCGCCTGGCCTGCGAGCTGCACGGACAGGGGCGCGCGGTGCAGGACCTGCTTGCCGAGGCGCCGCAGCTGACGACCGACGAGGCGCGCGAGCGCGCCCGCCGCGCCCTGTCTTCCTATCTCGCCGCGGCCGTGCTCCTGCCCTACGACGCCTTCCTGGCCGCGGCGCGCGAGTTGCGCTACGACGTCGATCGCCTGGTGCAGCGCTTTGGCGCCAGCTTCGAGCAGGTCTGCCATCGGCTGGTGACGCTGCGCCGCCCGGGCGCATCCGGAATCCCGTTCGCCCTGATGCGCGTGGATGCCGCCGGCTTCACGAGCAAGCGCTTCCCGCTGCCGCGCCTGGCGCTGCCGCGGCACGGCCCGGCGTGCCCGATGTGGGCGGTGTATCAGGCCTTGCACGTGCCGGGGACGGTCGTGCGCCAGCTGGTCGAGTTCCCCGACGGGCAACGGCTGCTGTTCATCGCGCGCACCGTCGAGAAGAGCCGCCCGGCCTTCCTGCTGCCACGACGCCTGCAGTCGATCATGCTGGCATGCGACGCGCTGCACGCGGACCAGACGGTCTACGCGACGGGGCTGGACCTGTCCTCGTCGGGCCCTGCGGTGCCGGTGGGCCCGAGCTGTCGCCTGTGCGTGCGGCGGGATTGCGTCTACCGTGCGGAAGAACCGATTGTCGGGCGGTGACTGCCGGATACACTGCGCCGAGCCAATGAGCAGCACCCCTGGCGGAGGATGGGATCGATGGGCGCGCGCGTGCTGATCGCAGAGGACGAGCCCAACATCGTCGAATCGCTGAGCTTCGTGCTGGAGCGCGAAGGCTTTTCCGTGCACGCCGTGTTCGACGGCGAAGCGGCGCTGCGCGAGCTGCGCGCCAGCGCTCCGGACCTGATGATCCTGGACCTGATGCTGCCGAAGATGAACGGCTTCGAGGTGCTCAAGGCAGCCAAGTCCGACCCCGAGCTGTCCTCGGTGCCGGTGATCGTGCTCACCGCCAAGGGCCAGGCGCAGGACCGGCGCATGGTCGACGAGATCGGGGCCGAGGGCTTCATGACGAAGCCGTTCTCGAACCGCGAGATCGTCGAGCGGGTCCGCGAGCTCGCTGGGCGCTGATCGCGGGGCTCGGACCGTGAAGACACCGGATCCCGGCCCGCCCCGGTTGCGCGACGCCGCGGCGCTGCTGCCCGTGCTCGGAACCTTCCTGCTGATGCCGCCGGTGATCTCGCTCTTCACCGGGCAGCGGGCGCTGGCCGGGGTTCCGCTGATCGTCGTCTACCTGTTCGGCGTGTGGCTGCTGCTCATCGTCGCTGCAGCGCTGATGGCGCGCCGGCTGGCTCGGTCCGGCGCAGCAGGCCCCGATGCGGCAAGCGCGGCCGCGGGGCCGGCCTCGGTGCCCGAGCCCACGCCGGGCGAGGAGAAGCGGGCGCAGCGGCCGGCGCGCTGATGCTCTCGGCCAACCTCGTCCTGCTGACCGCGCTGCTCTACGTGGCGCTGCTGTTCACCGTGGCCTTCGTCGGCGACCGGCGGGCGCGCGGGGGACGCCTGGGCTGGCTGCAGTCGCCGGTGGTCTACACGCTCTCGATCTCGGTCTACT
>JAIXKN010000072.1 GCA_026932425.1 Burkholderiales bacterium | reverse complement strand
GCTCGACGTCGTTCTTGTAGACGGCGGCGATCTGCTCGTCGGGCAGCAGGATCATCACGACGTCGGCGCCCTTCACCGCCTCGGCGACCTCGGCCACCGCCAGGCCTGCCTTCTCGACCTTGGGCCAGGAGGCGCCGCCGCGGCGCAGCCCGACCGTGACCTTGACGCCGCTGTCGTTCAGATTCTGCGCGTGGGCGTGGCCCTGCGAGCCGTAGCCGACGATCGTGACCTTCTTGCCCTTGATGAGGCTCAGGTCGGCGTCCTTGTCGTAATAGACCTTCATGCTTGCTCTCTCCGTGGGAATGCTCTGGGGTTGGCGCGTCTTCGGATTCGACGCGGAGTCAGACGCGCAGGATGCGCTCGCCGCGGCCGATGCCGCTGGCGCCGGTGCGTACGGTCTCGAGAATGGACGCGCGGTCGATCGCCTCGAGGAAGGCGTCGAGCTTGGTCGTGTCCCCGGTGACCTCGATCGTGTAGCTCTTGTCGGTGACGTCGATGATGCGGCCGCGGAAGATGTCGGCCATGCGCTTCATCTCCTCGCGCTCCTTGCCCACCGCGCGCACCTTCACGAGCATCAGGCCGCGTTCGGTGTAGCTGCCCTCGGTCAGGTCGACGACCTTGACGACCTCGATCAGCCGGTTCAGGTGCTTGGTGATCTGCTCGATGACCTCGTCCGATCCGGTGGTGACGATGGTCATGCGCGAGAGCGACTCGTCCTCGGTCGGCGCGACCGTCAGGCTCTCGATGTTGTAGCCGCGGGCCGAGAACAGCCCGACCACGCGCGAAAGGGCGCCGGCCTCGTTCTCGATCAGCACGGCGATGATGTGTTTCATGGGGATTCCTCGCGGGTCGGGCTCCTCGGTGCCGGCAGCGGTAACCGCCGGGCCTTGGCCGCGACCCAAAGGGTTGGACGAAAAAAGACGACGGGTGCAATGCGCCTCGCGCCGCGGACGCCCTCCCCGGCGCCGCGCGTCGCGCGGTGGTGACCGCGCGGCGCCGATGCCGGTTCAGGCGCTCACAGCTCCTCGGAGCGCAGCAGCATCTCGGTGATGCCCTTGCCGGCCTGCACCATCGGCCAGACGTTCTCGGTCGGGTCGGTACGCACGTCCAGGAAGACCGTGCGATCCTTCAGGCTGATCGCCTCGCGCAGCGCGCCCTCGACGTCGCCGGGCTTCTCCACCAGCAGGCCGACATGCCCGTAGGCCTCGGCGAGCTTGACGAAGTCCGGCAGCGCGTCCATGTACGAATGCGAATAGCGGCCGCCGTACTGGATCTCCTGCCACTGCCGCACCATGCCCAGGTAGCGGTTGTTCAGCGAGATGATCTTCACCGGCGTGTTGTATTGGCGACAGGTCGAGAGCTCCTGGATGCACATCTGGATGCTGCCCTCGCCGGTGATGCAGAAGACGTCGGCATCGGGCTTGGCGAGCTTGATGCCCATCGCGAACGGCAGTCCCACGCCCATCGTCCCCAGGCCGCCCGAATTGATCCAGCGCCGCGGCTCCTCGAAGCGGTAGTACTGCGCCGCCCACATCTGGTGCTGGCCGACGTCGGAAGTGATGTAGGTCTCGCGATCGCGCGTGAGCTGCCACAGCTTCTCGATCACCGCCTGCGGCTTGATCACCTGCCCGCTGTCCTTGTAGCCCAGGCAGCGGCGCTTGCGCCATCCGTCGACCTGGCCCCACCAAGCGGCCAGCGCCTCGGCGTCCGGTCGCGCCTGTGCCGCGCGGATCTGCGCGATCAGCTCCTGCAGCACCTCCTTGACGTCGCCGACGATCGGGATGTCGACCCGCACCCGCTTGGAGATCGAAGAGGGGTCGATGTCGATGTGGATGATCCTGCGCTCGACCTTGGCGAAGTCCGCCGTGTTGCCGATCACGCGGTCGTCGAAGCGCGCCCCCACGGCCAGCAGCACGTCGCAGTGCTGCATCGTGTTGTTGGCTTCGAAGGTGCCGTGCATGCCGAGCATGCCCAGGAAGTTCGGGTGCGAACCGGGAATCGCGCCCAGGCCCATCAGCGTGCTCGTGCAAGGGCTGCCGAGGAGATCGATCAGTTCGCGCAACTCCGCCGAGGCCTCGGCCGCGATGACGCCGCCGCCGGTGTAGATGTAGGGCCGCCGTGCCTGCAGCAGCAGCTGCACCGCCTTGCGGATCTGCCCGCCGTGACCCTTGCGCACCGGGTTGTAGGAGCGCATCTCGATCGTCTCGGGATAGTGGAATGGCGCCGTCGCGATCGAGACGTCCTTCGGGATGTCGATCACGACCGGCCCGGGCCGCCCGGTGCGCGCGATGTGAAAGGCCTTCTTCACGGTGAGCGCCAGGTCGCGCACGTCCTTCACCAGGAAGTTGTGCTTGACCACCGGACGCGTGATGCCCACGGTGTCGCACTCCTGGAAAGCGTCCAGGCCGATCGCCGGCGTCGGCACCTGCCCGGTGATGATCACCATCGGGATCGAGTCCATGTACGCGGTCGCGATGCCGGTGAGCGCATTCGTGACGCCCGGGCCCGAGGTGACGAGGCAGACGCCGACATCACCGGTGGCACGCGCGTAGCCGTCGGCCGCGTGCGCCGCGGCCTGCTCGTGACGGACGAGGACGTGCCGGATGCTCTCCTGCTTGAAGAGCTCGTCGTATATGTAGAGCACCGCACCGCCCGGATAGCCCCAGACGTACTTGACGCCCTCGGCCTGCAGGCAGCGGATCAGGATTTCCGAGCCATTGAGCTCGGCGGGGGGTGTTTGCGGTTGTGCCGTGGCGGCACGCTTGATTTCCGCGGCAGACATGTCCATGGAAGAACCTCTGTGAATTTCTCTGACGAAAAACCATCGGTGTGCCTGCGGCTCGTCCTCGTGAGACGGCTTCGGCACCTGCGCGATCGGATGGCCGCCGTCCCGGTCGGACGGCTTGAATCGGACCCATAAAGAGCGTTGTGCGAAGCAGCATTATGGCACTCGACCGAACGACGTCCGGGCGCCGGGCCGCGGATCGCTGCTCCGGCAGAGGCCTCGCCCATAATCCCGCGGGTGACGCAGGCCGGACTTTCCGGCACCCGCGGAGCACGCGTTGGCCAACGACAAAGAACTGACGGACTTCTTCAAGAGCGTCGAGAAGCGCGCCTTCAAGCGCACCTACTTCGCCGTGCGCGACGAGGACGCGGCGCTGGACATCGTGCAGGACTCGATGATCCGTCTGGCCGAGCGCTACGCCGGGCGCCCGCCGTCGGAGTGGCCGATGTTGTTCCAGCGCATCATGTCCAACGCGACGATGGACTGGTTCCGCCGGCAGAAGGTGCGCAATGCCGTGGTGCAGAACTTCTCGGACTTCGAGGGCGCCGATGAATCCGAAGGTTTCGACCTGCTTGGGACGCTGCAGTCGATCGAAGGCGCGCTGGGCGCCGAGAGCGCGGCCGACCAGGTCGCCCGGGATCAGGTCCTGCGTACGATCGAGGAGCAGGTCATGGAGCTGCCGGCACGTCAACGGGAGGCGTTTTTGCTGCGTTACTGGGAAGAATTCGATGTGGCCGAGACCGCCTCGCTGATGGGGTGTTCGGAGGGCAGCGTCAAGACGCACTGCTCACGGGCGGTGCAGGCGCTGGCCAAGGCCCTTCGAGCCAAGGGAATCGCGCCATGACCTCACTGCCCGAACACCCCGGCGTCCAGCTGCAAGGCCTGGAAGCACGGCTGGGCGCGCGCGTGGCGGCCCTGCTGAACGAGCGCACGGAGGTGCTGCCCCACGACATCGAGGAACGGTTGCGGGTTGCGCGCGACCAGGCGCTGATGCGTGCCAGGAGCGCCGCGAGCGCCGCGAGCGCCGCGCGCGAGGCGCCTCTTGCGCCGGCCGCAAGGCCCGATCATGCGGTCCGCCCGTCCGCTGGCCTGCCCGGCCGCTGGTTCGACGGGCGGATCGGCGCGCGCGCTTCTGCGGGCGAGACCGGCTTCTGGCTCGGCTTGGCGTCGTGGATGCCGCTGCTGGTGCTGGTTCTCGGACTCGTGCTGATCCGCGCATGGACCACCCACGAGCAGGTCCTTGCTGCCGCCGAGATCGACACCCTGCTGCTGGCCGACGAACTCCCGCCTGCAGCCTGGAGCGACCCGGGGTTCCGCGAGTTCCTCAAGACTTCGCCGCTGTGAGATCGCGTCTGCTTGCGCTGCTGCTGCTTGGTGTCGCCGTGACGGCGGCGCCAGCGGTCGACGCGCAGTCGCCGGCACGCGCAGCGACGACCGCCGTCGCCGGGCCTGCGTGGTCGGAGCTGTCGGCGGCGCAACAGGCGGCGCTGTCACCGCTTCGGGCGCACTGGTCTTCGTTCGACAGCGAGCGCAAGGCCAAGTGGATCGCCGTCGCGGATCGCTTTGCGACGATGTCCGCACGCGAACGCGAGCGGGTACAGGCGCGCATCACGCAATGGGCGGCGATGTCGCCCGAGGAACGTGGGCGCGCACGCCAGAACTTCCAGGAGCTGCAAAGCCTCGGACCGAGCGAGCGCCAGGCGCGCTGGGAGGCCTACCGCGCGCTGCCGCCCGAAGAGCGTGCCGCCTTCGCGCACAAGCCCCCGCCGCCGGCGCGCACGCCGCCGGCAGCCATGGTCTGGTCGCCTCCCGCGGGCAGCAAGGCGATCGTTCCGGTCAATCCGACCAGGGGCACGGTCAAGCCGGTGACGCCGACAGTGGTGCAAGTCGAGCCGGGGGCGACGACGACCCTCGTCGGCAAGCCTGCAAGCCCCCCGGCCCACAGCCAGCCCGGAATGCCGAGGATTGCGGTGACCCCGGGCTTCGTCGACCCCGGGACGCTGCTCCCAAGCCGGGGCCCGCAGGCCGCGGCGACGATCCGGCTCGCGCCCGACGAGCCCGGGCCCTCCCGTTCACGAGCCGCGGATGCCGGTGCCCGCACGCGGACTGCCGGCGGGCAGCGAGGCCATGCGTCGACGTCGGCTCCCGCACAGGCTCGGCCGGACCGGACGGCGCGCGAGCCGTGAGCGGCGCGGCGCCTGCACGCCTGCCCCCGGCCGCGCTCAGGCGCCGCCTGGCGGCGATGGTGTACGAGGGCGTGCTGCTCTTCGGCGTGGTGATGGCCGCGGGCTGGATCTACGCCGTGCTGATGCAGCAGCGTCACGCGCTGCAGGGCAAGCTCGGCTTGCAGGTTTTCCTCTTCGTCGTGCTGGCCGCCTACTTCATCTGGGCCTGGACGCATGGCGGCCAGACACTGGCCATGAAGACTTGGCGCATCCGCCTTGTGGGCGTCGACGGGCGACCGCCGTCGTTCCCGCGCGCCTGCGCCCGCTTCCTGCTGGCATGGCTGTGGTTCGTCCCGGCGCTGCTGATCAGCCATCTCGCGGGCCTGCAAGGAGCCTGGCCGATCAGCGTCGTCCTCCTGGGCGGCGTGCTCACCTACGCCACTGCGTCGCGGCTGCATCCGGATCGCCAGTTCCCCCACGACGCGCTCTGCGGCACGCGGCTCGTCGATACCGGCGGCAGCACGGCACCGCGCTGATCGGGCCCGCCCGGCGCGCCTTGGCGTCATCCGGGCCCCTTGCCTCATCCCGGCGCACCTTCCTGCGGGCCACCTTGTCACGGGCCACCTTGTCCCCTTTGGCACAATCCGCGCCCATGCGCAACCCGTACAAGGGGCGGACCGGCGTGGACCGGATCCTGCATGCCGCCCGATACTCGGCAGCGGGGCTGGCGGCCGCGTGGCGGCACGAGAGCGCGTTCCGGCAGGAACTGCTGCTGGCGCTGCCGATGCTGCCGGCATCCTTCTGGCTCGGAGCGACCTGGGGCGAACGCGCGCTGCTTGCCGGCACGGTGCTGCTGGTGCTGATCGTCGAGCTGCTGAACTCGGGTATCGAGGCCACGATCGACCGCATCTCGCTCGAACGGCACGAGCTCTCCGGTCGGGCCAAGGACTATGGCAGCGCCGCGGTCATGCTCGCTCTGCTGCTCTGTGGCGCCACCTGGGCGGCTGCACTCTGGGCACGTTTCGGCCCCGCCTGAGAATGCCGCGCACCGCCGGCAGGCGAGCATGAGCCAGCGCACCACGACGCTGTGCGTCTTCTGCGGCTCACGGCACGGCGCACTCGCCGCCTACGCCGACGCTGCGCACGCGGTCGGGACCGGGCTCGCGCAGCGGGGCTGGAACCTTGTCTACGGCGGCGGCAAGGTCGGCCTCATGGGCGTCGTGGCCGACGCCGCCCGCGCAGGCGGTGCGCGCGTGACCGGCGTCATTCCGCAGTCGCTGATGGCACGCGAGGTCGGCCACAAGGGCCTGGACGAACTGCACATCGTCCCCAACATGCATGTGCGCAAGCGGCGCATGGCCGAGCGCGCACATGCGTTTCTTGCGCTGCCCGGAGGTCTGGGCACCTTCGAGGAGCTGTTCGAGATCTGGACCTGGCGGCAGCTGGACTACCACCAGCGCCCGATCGCACTGCTCAACACCGCGGGCTACTACGACCCGCTGCTGCGCTTCCTGCAGGATGCCGTGAGCCAGGGTTTCATCACCCGCGCGCAGTCCGAGATGCTGCTGGTGGACGACGACCCTGCAGCGTTGCTGGACCGCATCGCCGCGGCCTTGGACACCACGAGCACGCAGGCGGATCTGAGCCGAACCTGAGATGCGTCTTGACATAAGTCAAGACGCATCCAATGTCAAGCTCCGAGCGGCCTCCTGGGCGCCGGCACGCCGAATTCAGATCGCGGCTTCGTCGGTCTCGCCGGTGCGGATTCGAACCACCTGATCGACGGGCGTGACGAAGATCTTGCCGTCGCCGATCTTTCCGGTGCGCGCGGCCTTCACGATGGATTCGATGCAGCGTTCGACGTCATCGTCCTTGACCACGACCTCGATCATCACCTTGGGCAGGAAATCGACGACGTACTCGGCCCCGCGGTAGAGCTCGGTATGCCCCTTCTGGCGGCCGAAGCCCTTGACTTCGGTGACGGTCAGGCCGGAGATGCCCGCCTCGCCCAGTGCTTCGCGGACCTCCTCGAGCTTGAACGGTTTGATGATCGCGGTGATCTGTTTCATCGTGGCTCCAGCGCCGGTTCGAACTGCGGCAATTTAAGCACGGAACCTGCACGTGATGGGCTGACGCCAGTCACTGCCGAAGGCCTGCCGTGTGATGCGCGTACCGATCGGTGCCTGGCGGCGCTTGTACTCGTTGATGCGGACGAGCCGCAACACCTTCTCGACGACCGCGCGCTCGTGTCCGGCGGCAACGATCGCCTCGCACGACTCGTTGCCCTCCACATGGCGCTCGAGGATCGCATCGAGCACCTCGTAGGGCGGGAGACTGTCCTGATCGGTCTGGTCGGGCCGCAGTTCGGCCGACGGCGCCCGCGTGATGATGCGCTCGGGAATGACGGCGCCGACACTGCCGTCGGCACGCCGTGTCGGCTGCGCGTTGCGCCAGCGCGCAAGCCGGTAGACGAGCGTCTTGTAGACGTCCTTGATGACCGCGAAGCCCCCGGCCATGTCGCCGTAGAGCGTGCAATAGCCGGTGGCCAGTTCGCTCTTGTTGCCGGTGGTGAGCACGATCCAGCCGGTCTTGTTGGACAAGGCCATCAGCAGCGTGCCGCGCACGCGCGCCTGGACGTTCTCCTCGGTCGTGTCGGGCGCAAGACCCGTCAACGAAGGCGCCAGTGCCGCGGTGAACGCGTCGAAGAGGGGCGCGATCGCGATCTCCTCGTGGCGCACGCCCAGCCGCGCGGCCATGTCGCGCGCATCGACGAGCGAGATCTGCGCGGTGTAGGGCGAAGGCATCATCACCGTGCGCACGCGATCGGCGCCGATGGCGTCGACGGCGAGCGCCAGGACCAGGGCCGAATCCATGCCACCCGAGAGGCCGATGACAGCGCCCGGGAAGCCGTTCTTCTCGATGTAGTCGCGCAGCCCCCGCACCAGTGCGCCCCAGGCCTGGGCCTCGAAGCTCGGCTGCGGCTCGATGCGTGCGGGACCGGCACCTTCGGCGCCCAGTTCGACGTACAGGCTCTCCTCTTCGAACGAGGCGGCGCGCGCGACGACCTGCCCCTGTGCGTCGAGCGCGAAGGAAGCGCCGTCGAAGACGAGCTCGTCCTGCCCGCCGACCAGGTTCACGTGCAGCAGCGGCATGCGCTCGGAGCGCGCCAGCGCGGCCATCCGCCGCTCGCGCTGCGGCGCGCCGCCCAGCAGGAACGGTGATGCCGCAAGCACGCACAGGGCCTGGGCGCCGGCTTCGCGTGCACGCCGGACCTGTTCGCCAGCGAGCAGGTCCTCGCCGATCAGCACCGCCAGGCGCCAGCCGTCCACCGTGAACACGATCGGCGCCGACTCCGCCTCGCCGCCGCGCGCGAAATGCCTGCACCCGTCGAGCGCGCCGTCCGCCGACCGCCCGCGCTTGCAGGCCGTGGCGATCAGGCGGCCGCCGCAGAGCAGCGACACGGCATTGAACGGCTTGCGCGCGCCCTGCTGCGCCTGCGGCGCCGTCGCCCTAAGATCATCCGACGCGCCCGGCAGGCCGGGCAGTCGCGGATGACCGACAAGCACATGCAAGCCCTCGCAATCGGCCAGCTCGCGCGCCAGCGCGTCGAGGGTCTGATCGCAGGCCCTCAGGAAGGCCGGACGCAGCAGCAGATCGCCGGCAGGCGCGCCGCACAGCGCGAGCTCGGGCATCAGCACGACATGCGCGCCTTCGGCGTGCGCCGCGCGTGCAAGCTGCGCGATCCGCCCTGCATTGCCGGCCAGGTCGCCGACGACGGCGTTGAACTGCGCCAGGACCAGCTTCATCGAACGAACCCCTGAAACCCGAAAAGGAAGCCCCCCATTCCGTCCCCCCAGTATCGCATCGAGGTCCACCGCTCGGCCGCAGGGCTGGAGGCGAGTGCGTGGGACCGTCTCCTGCAGATGCAGGCGCATCCCACGCCCTTCATGCAGTACGCCTACCTGCATGCGCTCGAGGCCGCAGGCTGCGTCGGCGGGCAGACCGGCTGGGAGACGGCCTGGCTGTCGCTGCGCACGGAGGGGCCGCAGGGAGTGCGGCTGCGCGCCGCCTGCGCGCTCTACCTGAAGAGCCATTCCTACGGCGAGTACGTGTTCGACTGGTCCTGGGCGCGCGCCTGGCAGCGCCAGGGCCTCGACTACTACCCGAAGGCACTGGTGGCCGTCCCCTTCACGCCGGTGCCGGGCAGCCGCCTGCTGGCCGAGGACGAACACTGGCGCGACCGCCTCGTGCGCGCCCTCGAGGC
Source organism: Burkholderiales bacterium (assembly GCA_026932425.1). Lineage (GTDB taxonomy): Bacteria > Pseudomonadota > Gammaproteobacteria > Burkholderiales > Burkholderiaceae_C > Rubrivivax. Next base: position 1,166 of record JAIXKN010000072.1, on the reverse strand, counting down.
CTTCACGCACCAGGCCGGGCTGTCGTCGGCGCACGTGCTCTTCATCGACGACACCGACCGCAGCGCCTTCGAGCGCGCCGGCTGGACGATCCGCGAGGGCGTGCAATTCCACTGGCAGCAGGACCCGTTCGCGCCCATGGCCGACTTCGGGCAGCTCCTGCAGCGCATGCAGCGCGACAAGCGCAAGAAGATCCTGCAGGAGCGCCGCCGCGTCGCCGAGGCCGGCGTGCGCTTCAGCGTCCACGAAGGCGCGGCGATCGACGCGCAACTGTGGGACTTCTTCCACCACTGCTACACGCTCACCTACCGCGCGCACCATTCGACGCCCTACCTCACGCGCGGCTTCTTCCGGCGGATGGCACAGACCATGGCCACGAACTGGGTGCTCTTCGTCGCCCATCGGCAGGGGCAGCCGATCGCGAGCTCGCTCATCGCCGTGGACCCCGCGCGACACGCCGCCTGGGGCCGCTACTGGGGCGCGACGCAGCAGATCCCCTGCCTGCACTTCGAAGCCTGCTACTACCAGCCGCTGCAGTGGTGCCTGGAACAGGGCTACACGCGCTTCGAAGGCGGCGCGCAGGGCCAGCACAAGATGGCGCGCGGCCTGCTCCCGGTGAAAACGAGCTCCGCCCACCGGGTGTCCGATCCGCGGTTTGCAGACGCGGTCGCGCACGCGCTGGCCATCGAGCGCGAGGACGTGGCCGGCTACGTCGACGAGCTGAGCGAACACAGCCCGTTTCGCGAGGAATGGGCGACACGATCGGCGTCGGCGCGCGGCTGAGTGCCTGGTGTCCTGCTTCGATCGGACCGCGCCACGAGGCGCGTCGGTCGAACCTGCCGGCGCGCTCCGAGGGAAGCGACCCTCCCGACCCGGTCGCGTGGGCAAAGCCGGGCTGCTTGGAAATCGTGCCAGAATGCGCGGTTGTCTCGATCGTGGTTGCTGGCACCGACAAGGCCACGCACCGCGCTGCCATCGAGGCAGCGCGAGGAAACAAGGCCGGCTCGGGCCGGCCAGCGCATTCAACAAAGACCCGAGAACGAGGAAGGAGTCCCCTCCATGTCGACCACCATGGCGCTCTACGTGGCGCTGGCCTGCGGCCTTGCGGCCGTGATCTACGGCTTCGTCCAGCGCGGCTGGATCCTGAGCCAGGACGCGGGCAATGCCC
>JAIXKN010000104.1:39728-79916 GCA_026932425.1 Burkholderiales bacterium | reverse complement strand
CCATCAGGTGCAGCCGGTCGTGGTTGCGCATGAAGGGGGTGTAGAGCGCGCGCATGAGCAGGATCGCGCGCTCGTCGTCGGCACCCAGGATGATGCGGTCCGGGCGCATGCAGTCGTCGACGGCAGCACCCTCCTTCAGGAATTCGGGGTTGGCGACGACGGCGAACGGCAGCCCGTCCATCCCGCGCGCGGCGAGTGCGGCGCGCACGGCCTCACGCACCTTGTCGGCGGTGCCCACGGGGACGGTGCTCTTGTCGACGATGACCTTGTAGTCGCTCATGTGCTGCCCGATGCTGGCCGCTGCGGCGAGCACGTACTGCAGGTCGGCCGAGCCGTCCTCGTCGGGCGGTGTGCCGACGCCGATGAACTGCAGCGTGCCGTGCGCGACGGCGCTCGCGGCATCGGTCGTGAACTGCAGCCGCCCGGCGGCGGCGTTGCGCTGCACCAGGGCCTGCAGGCCGGGCTCGTGGATGGGGATGCCGCCCTCGCTCAGAAGCCGGATCTTGGCTTCGTCGACGTCCAGGCAGACGACGTGGTTGCCCATCTCCGAGAGGCAGGCGCCGGTGACGAGGCCGACGTAGCCGGTGCCGATGACGGTGACTTTCATGTCGGTCCGACGGGGCTTGGATCGCGCGGCGAGCTCATGGCGGTCACGCGCTTGCGCTCACGCCGCGCGGCGCGCGGCCGCGGGCGCGCAGGCTTGCGCATACACGCGTTCGAGAACCGGCGCCACCTGCGTCCAGGTGTAGCGCTGCACCTCGCGCAGGCCCGCCTCGCGCAGTTGCCGGGCAAGCATCGGATCATCGAGCACGCGCAGCAGCGCCCGGGCCATCGCTTCGTGATCGCCGGGCGGGACCAGAAGCGCGGTCACGCCGTCGCGCACGATGAACGGCACGCCGCCGACGGCGGTGCTCACCACCGGCACGCCGCTGGCCAGCGCCTCCAGCACCGAGTTGGGCATGTTGTCGACGCGGCTCGGGTTGAGCGAGACGCTGCAGCCGCGCAGCCGCGCCGCCATCGCGTCGCGATCCAGGCGGCCGCAGAAGTCGACCTGCGCCGCGATGCCGAGCTCGGCGGCGAGCGCGCGCAGCTCGCCCTCCTGTGGCCCGGTGCCGGCGACGAGGAGGCGGGCTGCGGGCCGCCGCTTCAGCAGCTCGGCGAAGGCGCGCAGCGCGGTGGCGTTGTCGTAGATCGCCTCCAGGTTGCGGGCGACGAGGATCTGCGGCGGCGCTGCAGCAGGTGCCTGCTCGCCGCGATCTTCGGCCGGGCGAAAGCGCTGCAGGTCGACGACGTTGGGGACCACCTGGGCGGGCATGCCGTGACGCGCAAAGACCTCCTGCAGAAAGCCCGAGGGCACGATGAGCGCCGCCGCGCGGCGCATGCCGGCGCGCACGAGGCGACCCGAGCGCTGCAGGAACTCGCCCGCCTCGCCGCCGCGATAGTTGACGACGACAGGCTGCCCGCGCAGCCATGCGACGCCGATGGCGGGCGCGGCGAACAGATGCCAGGACCAGCCGGAGTTGGCCATCAGGTGCATGACGCGATTGCGCCCCGCGGCGCGCCAGAGCGCGTGCAGGTAGGGCAGCAGGCGGGCCAGCGCGCGCAGGCCGCGCATCTGGCCGATCCAGGCCGGGCGGTAGGGCGGGTTGGTCGGCACCAGCTCGACCTGCGCGCCTTCGCCGCGCAGCAGCTCGGCGAGCTGCCGCGTCTGGTTGGCCATGCCTCCGGCCGGCGGCGGCACGGGGCCGACGAGGGCCACGCTGAGGTCGCGAAACCTCATGCCGCAAGCGCCTCGCGCGTGAGCGCCCGGTACGGGCCGACGTAGTTCTGCACCGAGCGCGCCCAGTTGCGCTCGCGCTCCACGAACAGCCGCCCCGCGGCGCGCAGGCTAGGCCATTGCTCGCGTCGGGCCAGCAGCTGCAGCGCCGCGTCGGCCAGCGCCTGCGCGCTGCCCGCCTTGAAGAGCCAGCCGGTCTCGCCGTGGCGGATCAGCTCCCTGTGGCCGCCGACGTCGCTGGCGACCAGCAGGCGCCCCTGCGCCATCGCCTCCAGAGGCTTGAGCGGGGTCACCAGCTCGGTCAGGCGCATGCTGTGGCGCGGGTAGGCGAGCACGTCGACGAGGTCGTAGTAGCGCTGCACCTGGTCGTGCGGCACGCGGCCGGTGAAGACGACGCGGTCGGCGATGCCCAGGCTTTGCGCCTGCGCCTTCAGCGCCGCCTCCTGCGGGCCGCCGCCCACCAGCAGCACGCGCAGCTCGCTTCGTTCGCTCAGCAAGAGCGGCAGGGCCTGCAGCAGCAGGTCCAGCCCTTCGTAGGCGTAGAAGCTGCCGATGAAGCCGAGCACGGTCGCGCCGGCGAGGCCCAGCTGCGCCTTCAGCGCTTCATCGGGCGTGCCGCCGGGCTCGAAGCTCTCGATGTCGACGGCGTTGGGGATCACCGTGACCTTGGCCGCGGGGATGCCGCGCGCGACGATGTCGCCGCGCAGGCCTTCGCAGATGGTGAAGACATGCGCGGCCTGGCGCAGCGCGTGCGTCTCCATGCGGCGCGTGAGGCGATAGCGCAGGCTGCCTTCGGTGGTGCTGCCGTGGTCGACCGCGGCGTCTTCCCAGAACGCGCGCACTTCGTAGACGACGGGAATGCCGCGCCTGCGGCCCACGCGCAGCGCGGGCAGCGCGTTGAGCACGGGCGAGTGCGCGTGGATGAGCTGCGGCTGCACGCGCTGCACGACCTCGTCGAGGCGCCGCTCGAGCTGGCGCATCAACGCCATTTCGCCCAGGCCCGGCAGCCGCCCGCCGCCCTCGGCGGCCGGCGTGCGATAGAAGTGCCAGCCGTCGACGCTCTCCTCGGCGCCGCTGGGTGCGGTGTGCTTGGGGCTCGTCAGGTGAAAGGTCTCCCACCCGAGCGCGCGCTGCCCGCGCAGCAGCGCAAGCGTGCGAAACGTATACCCGCTGTGCAGCGGGATCGAGTGGTCGAGGACGTGCAGGACGCGCAGGGTCATGACCGGCAGAAAGCGAACCCGAGCCACGCCCGGCAAGGCCGCCTCATCTCAAGCCGCCTCCGCCAGCGCCGGCACATGCGGGGTGCCGTGGCCGTTGACCGAGGCATCGACGACGTTCCTCAGGAAGGCCTCGAACATCAGCAGCGTCCACAGCGGCGCGCTGTAGTCGCGTGCGCCGGACTGGTGCGCGTCGAGCAGGTGCTGCAGGTACGTGCGGTTGAACCAGCCGGTCATCTCCAGGCGCGGGCCGAGCACGGCCTCGCGCACGCGCTGGCGTAGCGGGCCGCGGAACCAGCGTGCCAGCGGCACGGCAAAACCCATCTTCGGCCGGTAGAGCACGTCGGCCGGCAGGTGCGGCTCCATCGCCTTCTTGAAGAAGTACTTGCCCTCCTGCCCTTGCACCTTCATCGACGAGGGCAGTGTGGCCAGCCACTCGGCCAGCTTGTCGTCCAGCAGCGGTTCGCGCACCTCCAGGCCGTGCGCCATCGAGGCGCGGTCGACCTTGGTGTTGCAGTCGCCGACCATGTAGGTCTTGATGTCCAGGTACTGGATCAGCGCCAGCGGGTCGTCGGTGCCGGCGCGCTGCGCGTGGCGCTCGAAGAGCTGCAGCGCGTCGTAGCCGGCGAGTTCGCCTTTCAGGCGGTCGCTGAAGAGCTGCGCGCGCATCGGCCCGCGCAGGATCGACACCGAGTGGAAATAGGCCTCGACCGCGGTGCGCGCCATGCCCTCGAAGGTGGTCTTGGCGCGCAGGAAGCGCGGCGCCCAGTCGGCCTTGGGGTAGACGCGACCGAGCAGGCCGAAGAGCGGGCGGCGCAGTCCGGCGGGCAGCGCCGAGCGCATGCGTTCTTCCATCAGGTGCATGCGGTAGCGGCGGTAGCCGCCCATCATCTCGTCGCCGCCATCGCCCGAGAGCACGACCTTGACGCGCTTGCGCGCCATTTCGCAGACGCGATAGGTCGGGATCGCCGAGCTGTCGGCATAGGGTTCGTCGTAGAGGCGTGCGAGCGTGTCGATGAGGTCGAAGTCCTCGCTGTCGACGATCTCGAGCTGGTGGTTGGTGCGGTAGCGATCGGCGACCATCTGCGCGAAGGCGCTCTCGTTGAAGGCCGGGTCGTCGAAGCCGATCGAGCAGGTGTTGACGGGTTCGCTCGAGAGCCCGGCCATCATCGCGACGACGGCGCTCGAATCGACGCCGCCCGAGAGGAAGGCGCCGAGCGGCACCTCGGCGATCATGCGCAGGCGCACCGATTCGCGGATGCGGGCCACGAGCTCGGCCTGCGCGTCCGCCAGCGAGATCGGGTTGTCGAGCGTGAAGCGCAGGTCCCAGTACGGGCGCGGCTGCGGCAGCGGCTTGCCGTGCTCGATCAGCATGCAGTGCCCCGGCGGCATCTTCTGTGCCTGACGGAAGACGGTGCGCGGCTCGGCGACGTAGCCGAGGGCGAAGTACTCCTCGATGGCCAGCGGGTCGAGGTCGCGGCGCATGCCCCCATGCGCAAGGATCGACTTCAGCTCCGAGCCGAAGAGCAGCGTGCCGTCGTCGAGCAGCGCGTAGTAGAGCGGCTTGACCCCCAGGCGGTCGCGCGCCATGAAGAGGCACTGGCGCTTGCGGTCCCAGATCGCGAACGCGAACATCCCGCGCAGGCGCTTGAGGCAGTCCTCGCCCCAGGCCTCCCAGGCGTGCACGATGCACTCGGTGTCGCTCTTGGTGTGAAAGACGTGGCCCAGCGCCTGCAGCTCGGGGATCAGCTCGCGGTGGTTGTAGATCTCGCCGTTGAAGACGATGACGACCGTGCCGTCCTCGTTGAAGAGCGGCTGGTGCCCGGTGGCGATGTCGATGATCGACAAACGACGATGCCCGAAGCCGAGCCCTGGCTCGATGTGCAGGCTGCCCTCGTCCGGCCCACGGTGCGTCTGCGTCGCGTTCATGCGGCGCAGCACGACGTCGTCGACGGGGCGCTTGCTGCGGGTGTCGAAGATGCCGGTGATGCCGCACATGAGGGGGTGAAATCCTGGAAAGCTGAAGAGGCGAGGCGCCGCTGCGCATGACGGTGCTGCGGGCGAGCAGGGATCGTAGGCGAGGCAGGGGGGGCCGCAGCGGCCCGCGCGATTTCGCGAAGCGGGCTCGCATGACATCTGCCACGCGGGCGGCGCTCGACGCGCGACCAAGGCCATCGGTCCGGCACCGAATGGTCTTGGACCGCCACGCGAGGGGTCGTCTTGATCTACCATGATCGGTCAAGACAAATCATGATCGTGCGTGACATGGCGACTCCCGTTCGCGAGAAGTTCTCCTCCCAGGCTGCGCCCGACGTCCTGGCGGCCTTGCGCCAGATCGCCGAAAGCCAGGGGCGCCAGTTCCAGGCGGTGCTGGACGAGGCGCTGCGCGACTACATCGACCGGCAGCAGAAGGAGCGCCCCCGTCGTCACGTGATGGCTTCGTTTGCCTCGAGCCTGGAAGAGTTCGACAGCCTCTACCGCGAACTGGCCAGGTAAGTCGTGGCGCACGATCACCTGACGGTGGCCGATGTGCTCGGCATGCACGCCGTGCTGATGCAGCGCTACGGCGGCGCGCCGGGCGTGCGGGATCCCGGCGCGCTGGAAGCGGCCCTGTTCCGGCCGCAGACCGGCTACTACGAGGACATCGTGGCCGAAGCGGCCGCGCTGCTGGAAAGCCTGGCGATCAACCATCCTTTCGTCGACGGCAACAAGCGACTCGCGTTTGCCGCTGTCGACGTCTTCCTGCGCATCAACGGCTGGCGCCTGCAACGCTCACCGGAGCAGATCCACGCCGAGATGATCCGGATGTTCGAGGCCGGTACCTTCGACATCGCCCATCTCGATCCCTGGCTGCGGGCATTCGCGGTCGCCGTGGCGTAAGTCAAGGCGCGGTAGCCGGGCGCGCGAAGGGAGCAGCAGGCTCAGGCCGGGGATGAGGCTGAGCCTCAGGGTGCCAGCAGGCGCCGCAGATGACGGGGCTCGGCGCCCCGGACCGCTTCGAGCGGGATGCGTGCATCGAAGGACAGGAAACAGCCGCCGCGGTGCACCGCCAGCGCCAGCTGGTACAGGTCGGTCAACTGCCTGCGACCAGGTCAAACGGTGTCATCGATCGCCGGGACCGACAACGGCGGATTTCACGTGCGCGGTGTACGCGTGCGTCCTTCGAAGCTCCTGGGTATCTCTTGGGCCGTTCGAAACCGCTGGTGGCAGATCACTCGGTTCTCGAGACCCCGCTCGCTCCCTCGTACACCTGCCGATACGCCCTCACCATCGTCTCCAGGCTGCAGCGCGCCTCGACCCGTGCGCGACCGGCCGCCCCTGCGGCGCCGCGCGCAGGCGCGTCCTGTGCGAAGTCGACCAGCGCCTGCGCCAGCGCCGGCACGTCGCCAGCAGCCACGATGCGGCCCGTGACGCCGTCCTCGACCAGGTCGGCGTTGCCGCCGACCGCCGTCGCCACGACCGGCAGGCCGCTGGCCATGGCTTCGAGGATGGTGTTGGAGATGCCTTCGGCCAGCGACGGCAGCACAAAGAGGTCCAGGCCCTGCATCACCGCCGGCACGTCGCTGCGCTCGCCCGGCAGCCAGGCGAGTTCGCGCACGCCGGCATCGGTCAGGATCTGCTCGCACTCGGCTTTCAGCGGCCCGTCGCCGACCAGCACCAGCCGCAGCGTTTCGCGCAGCGCGGGCTGCTGCGCGAGGGCCGCGACGAAGGCTTGCGCCAGCAGCGGCTGCGCCTTGACGGTCTGCATGCGGCCGACCGTGCCAACCAGGCACAGGCCCGGTTCGGTGAACGGGCAGCCCGTCGGACGCTGCGGGTGCGACGCCGGCGCGAAGCGCACGCTGTCGACGCCGTTGGTGATCTGCACCACGGCGCGGCGGTCGAAGCCCACCGTGTCGACGAGGTAGCGCTCGAGATCGCGCGACAAGGCGACATAGCGGTGGACGAAGGGCCGATAGGCGCGGCGGATCCACTGGTGCTTGCGGCTGCGGCCGTCGGGGTCCTCGGCGTCGCGGCCGTGCTCGCCGTGCACGCGCAGCGGCACGCCGGCCCACCAGGCCGCGGGCTGCATCTCGAGTGCGGCCAGGTTGCGCGTGTGCACCACCTGCGGCCGCAGCTCGCGCAGGATGCGCAGCAGCGCCGGCCAGCTTCGATAGCCGTGCCCGGGCTGCTGGTGCAGCGAATGAAAGCTCACGTCCGCGCGTTGCACCCGCGCGCAGAAGGCCGGCGCGCATTCGGTCAAGGCGACGACCGCGTGCCGCCAGTCGGTCATGCGGTTGATGAGGTTGACGACGCCGTTCTCGAGGCCGCCGACGTCGAAGCGGTAGACGACGTGGAGGACGAGGGGGCGGGAATCCTGCGCCTCGCTGATCAACGAGGCTACGTCAGCATGATTACGCTCCGCCTTCAAAGACGCCAGACGCGATAACCTGCTTCGCCAAGCGCCATCGGGTCGAACGCCGCCTTGACGTCGATGAAGGCGCCGCCCTTGATCATCTTGCGGCCAAGATCCTCGACCGAGAGCGCCTGGTACTCGCGATGCGCCACCGCCGCGACGATGGCGTCGGCGCGGGGCAGTGCGTCCCAGGGCTCGAGCGTGACGCCGTATTCGTGCATCGCCTCTTGCGGGTCCGCGGTCGGGTCGGTGACGTGCACGTCGACGCCGTAGCTCTGCAGCTCGTGGATGATGTCGATGACCTTGCTGTTGCGCAGGTCGCCGCAGTTCTCCTTGAAGGTCAGGCCCAGCACGTTGACCTTGGCGCCCTTGACGTAGCTGCCCGCGGCGATCATGTGCTTGATGGTCTGCTCGGCGATGAACTTGCCCATGCCGTCGTTGATGCGCCGCCCCGCGAGGATGACCTGCGGGTGGTAGCCCAGCATGTCGGCCTTGTGCGTCAGGTAGTAGGGGTCGACGCCGATGCAGTGCCCGCCGACGAGGCCCGGCTTGAACCTGAGGAAGTTCCACTTCGTGCCCGCGGCCTCGAGCACTTCGCTGGTGTCGATGCCGATGCGGTCGAAGATGATCGCCAGCTCGTTCATGAGCGCGATGTTGAGGTCGCGCTGCGTGTTCTCGATCACCTTGGCGGCCTCGGCGGCCTTGATGCTGCTGGCGCGGTGCACGCCGGGGACGATGATCTTCTCGTAGAGCCGGGCGACCCGATCCAGCGTCTCGGGGCTGTCGCCGCTGACGATCTTCAGGATCTTGGTCAGCGTGTGCTCCTTGTCGCCGGGGTTGATGCGCTCGGGGCTGTAGCCGACGAAGAAGTCCTCCTTCCACTTCAGGCCCGATTCGCGCTCGAGCACGGGGATGCAGACCTCCTCGGTGGCGCCGGGGTAGACGGTGGATTCGTAGATCACCGTGACGCCCTTCTTCATGTGCCGGCCGACGCTGGTCGACGAGCCGACGAGCGGGCGGAAGTCGGGGATGTGCGCCTCGTCCACCGGTGTGGGCACGGCGACGATGATCATGTCGGCCTCGGCGAGCAGCGCCGGATCGCTGGTGTAGACGGCGTGCTTGGCCTGCGCCATCTGCGCGTCCTCCAGCTCGCGGCTGGGGTCGGTGCCGCGCAGGCAGGCGTCGACCTTGTGCTGCGCGATGTCGAAGCCGATGGTGCGCATGTGCTTGCCGAACTCGACGACGAGGGGCAGGCCGACGTAGCCGAGGCCGATGACGGCGAGGGTGTTCATGAGGGCAGTCCGGTTTGAGGTTCAGTTCGTGCAGCCACGGCCCGCGGAGCTCAGCGCGTCCGTTGGACTCGGGACAGCAGCGTGTTGAGTTCGGAGGCGTTGTCGTTCAGGAAGCGCTCGAGCCGGGCTTCGGCCTCTCCAGGCGCGGCCTGCTCGGCATACACGGTCAGGAGCGCGCCTTCGTCGCCGGCGCCGCTCAGCCGGGACACCATCCCGGCCCACTTGGCGCGGACGTCGCTTGCGACGAACTGGCCGTCGATCCAGTAGAGACGCCAGATCACGAGTTGCTTGCGCTGCAGACCCTGCGCCCGTTCGAGAACATTCGCGCTGCGCATCGCCAGTTCACGGTCGCCAAGGCGCAGCTCGCGATCCTGATAGGTCGGCAGCGACCAGCGCTCGTCGCGCATCGACGTCAGCTGATGCTGCGAACTCACGAGCTTGCGCTCCGTTGACTGGTGGCGAAAGTAGGCCAGTTGCAGGCCGACCTTGCCTGCAGGCCCGGCGTAGGTCCGCCACGCCTCCGCCGACGGATTCAGGACCTGCGAGCGATACTCGATCGGGCCGGCATCATCGGCCTGCCAGGCCGGGCCCAGGCGGGCCGGCAATTCGAGCGTCACCGGCCCTGCGCTCGCTTCGGCCCTCTCCATGGCCGCGACCGCCAGGTGCGGCGCGATCCCGATCACCACCGCCGCGACGCCCGTCGCGACGGTGCGCGTAGCCGCTGCCGACCCGATGCCGGGCGGCGCCGGGGATCCTGCTTCGCGTGCCGCGTCGGCATCGGCCCAGCGCATGCCGATCATGAACATCGCGAAGACGATCAAACCGAAGAAGACCCACCCGTAGAGGATGTGATCGACGCCCACCGCGATGCGATTGCCCGAAAGGTGGGCAAGCATCACGATCATGTAGGCGCGGATCCAGTTCGCCACCACCGGCAGCAGCAAGGACACGCCCATGAAGACCGCCCGCTTGAGATAGGAGCGGTAGTTGAGATAGGCGAACAAGGAGCCGACCAGGAACGAGGCCATCACGTAGCGAACGCCGCTGCATTCGTCGATCACCGACCAGTTGCCGGACGGAATCGCGAAGTTCTGTCCTTCGCGAAAGACGGGTATCCCGCTCAAGCGGAGCGCCGCAACCGTGAAATCGGCCGTCCACTCCATCATCGCCGGAAGCATGAACTCGCCGAACGGAACGGCGAAGTACAGAAACAGCAAGGGGAACATGATGGCGCGGGCAACCGCAATGCCCAGAACCGCCGGCACCGCGAGGATCAGCATGGTCACGAAGGCGAACTGCGCCGCCGCATTGACGACCGCAAGCTCGGCCAGCAGCCACGCCCCCGCCGTCACGACCATGGCCAGCAGCATCCACGGCTGAGGAGACGGGTTCAAGGCCGCCAGCTGATCGCGTTTTCGCCACACCAGCCACAGGCTGATCGGCAACACCAGCATGCAGTGCGCGAACGTGTCCGACCGCCACCAGATGCCGGTCATCACCCGAACCGTGTCGCGGAAAGCGACGCCGATCGCCAGCAGGACGAGCACCACCGTCGGCAGCGCGACCCGCCATGAGAGTTCAGTGCGCAAGGGAAGAGCGATCTCAGACATGATGCAGCAAGGGGTCGAGCGGGCGGGTCGAAACCGCGTCGAGTCCGGCGTCCGCACTGTCGCCGCGCCGAAGATGCCCGGCGAGCGCCGACAAGCTCGCCTTCCAGCTGCAGTGCGCCAGCACGCGCCGGCGCCCCTCTGCGCCGAGATCACGGGCGCGCTCCGGGCTCTGGAGCAGCCGCTCGACGGCGGCGACGTAATCGTCGGGAACACTCGCGCCCTGCAGCCCATGACCCGCGAGTTGCGGAATGGCGTCGACACAGGACTGCGCGGCGACGACCGGCCGCGCCATCGCCATCGCCTCAAGGATCTTGTTCTGGACGCCGCGCGCCAGCCGCAGCGGTGCGACGACGACATCGGCGTGCTGCAGGTAGGGGCGCACGTCGGGAACGGTGCCGGTGACGTTGACGGCATCGCTTGCCAATGCCCGGACCGCGGGCGTCGGGCTTCGGCCGACGATGTGAAAGCGCAGCTTCGGCCAGCGCAAACGCAGCGGCGGCAGCATCTCGGCGACGAACCACTGCACGGCGTCGACGTTGGGCCAGTAGTCCATCGCGCCGGTGAAGACGACGGCCTGCTCGCCGGGCGCAAAGGGCGAGGCGCGCGCCGGGTCGGGCGCGAAGTAGTCTGCGTCGACACCGTTGCACAGCGGCTCGACCATCGGCGCGCATTCGGGAGCCAGCGAACGGAAGAGCGCAGTCTCCTGCTCGGTGACGAAGAACGAATGCGCCGACTCCAGCGCCACGCGACGCTCGTAGGCAAGCAGCGCCCGACCCTCGCGCCGGTAAAGCCAGGACAGCGGCCAGGGATGGCGATCGGCGTACTCGGCCCACTTGGCCGAATCGACATCGACGAAGTCGACGAGCATCGACAGACCGGGCCGCCCCTGCGCATACTGCGCCATCGACGAGCTGAAGACCACCGCGGTGCCGATGCCTTCTCGCGCGACGGTCTCGTCCACCCAGCACCGCAGTTCGGCGTTGCGGTAGTAGTGCAGCGTGAGCGCGTCGCGGCCGAGCAGCCCGCGCAGGCTCGCGATGCGTGCGCGACGCGGATGCAGCGGCACCGCCTTCACGTCGGCACACCACTGCCGCAGCGTGTCGATGTGCGCCATGTCCTCGGGGTCGTCGACGAAGGTGCCGAGGAAAACCTGATGCTGCGCTGCCAGGTGGCGCAGCAGATGGTAGGAACGCACCTTGTCGCCCTTGTTGGGCGGGTACGGCAGCCGGTGCACCAGGTAGAGGATCTTGGCCACGCCTCTCACCCCAGGCTGCGCACCACGAAGGGGCCGAGCCAGTTGGCCATGCCGATGGGAAGGCGGCGCCAGGTCTCGATCAGCAGCTTGTACTTGGCGTTGCTCGGGTTGTTCTGCGGCACCGCGTCGCGCTTGTAGAGGCAGTACTCGTAGTACAGCGGCTGCGGCTCGAAACCCCAGTTCTTCTTGAACGCGAACGAGCCCGTGCCCTGCTTGCTGCGGCCGTAGTCGAAGGTCTTGAGCCCGCGCGCGCAGGCACGGCGCATCAGCTCCCAGTACTTGAAGTCGTTGGCGGCAAGCTCGCGCGCGGCTTCGGCGTCGCCCGCGTAGTAGGGCAGCACCTCGTCACGGAAGTAGAAGCTCATCACGCTCGAGATCGGGCGGCCTTCGGCGGTGCTGACGGTGAGCACTTCGCAATCCTGGCCGAACTCGCGCCGCAGGGCCTCGAAGTAGCGCCTGGGCATCGCCGGCGTGCCGTGCCGGTGCACGTTGTCGGCGTAGAGCGCGAAGAAGCGATCGACGCCCTCGTCGATCGCGCCCTGCAGCCCGTTCTTGATGCCCTTGCGCACCATCGCGCGCTGCTTGCGCGGGATGGCCAGCATGTTGGCCTCCTCGTCGGGCAGGATGGGCTTGCGGAAGGTGACGTAGAGGTCCTGCCGCGGCCAGTCGGGATGGCGCGGCTGCAGGTTGCGCATCTCCAGGTGCTGCACGCCGAGTTTGCGCGCCAGGCGTTGTGCTTCTTCCTCGAGCGCCGTGGCCGCCTGCTCGTCGTCGGCGACGACGCCGCCGTAGACGGCAAAGGGCAGGCTCGTGAGCGCGCTGCCGAAGAGCATGCTCTTCACGTGCGCAAGCGGCAGCACGCCGACGATGCGCTCGCCGCGCACGGCCTTCAGGTAGTGCGTCTCATGACGGAAGGCCTGGCGCAGCACGCGCTGCCAGCCGGCGCGGTGGAAGAAGGTGGCGCCGGGCGCGGCCAGGACGTAGTCGTCCCAGGCCGCATGGGCCGGGGCGTCGTCCGGGGAGAGTCGATCGATGCGGGTCACAGCGCGCAATCACATCGCATTCAGGTCGCGCTGACCAGTGCAGGTTGCGCAGTCTCGGCCGCCCGGTCGAGAAAAATGTCGTCCATCCGGCCCCAGCGGAAATCCTGCAGCAGCCGCTGCAGCTTGCGCTCGTTGGGCGCGAGGTTGACGTAGTGCCGGAAGCGGGTCCTGGCGTCGATGCCCTCGATGCGCGGCTGCGCGGGATCGATCTCCCAGGGGTGAAAGTAGAAGACCGCGCTCTCGCGCTCGGCCTGGTTGACGCGACGGATCATCCAGCGTGTCGTCGGGTAGGGCAGCAGCCGGAAGTAGCCGCCGCCGCTGGAAGGCAGGTTGCGACCGGCCATGCGCAGCGTCGTCACCGGGACTTCGAGCAGGCCGCTGTCGGTGCGGTGCGCGAAGCGCGGTGCATCGGGCATGCCGTAGTGGTCGTGCGCGATCGGATAGATCGACGAGCTGTAGCGGTGCCCCGTCTGCGCCAGCGTCTCCAGCGCCCAGAGGTTGCCGTGTCCGATCGAGAAGCTGGGCGCGCGATAGCCCTTGACGGCGACACCGCCGGCGTCTTCGAGCACGCCCTTGGCACGCAGCACGTCCTCGCGGAAGGCGCTGCGGTCGAGGTCGCTCGCGCGTTCGTGCCCGTAGCCGTGGCTGGCCAGCTCATGACCGCCGGCGACGATGTCGCGCACCAGGCCCGGATAGCGCTCGGCGATCCAGCCCAGCGTGAAGAAGGTCGCCTTGACCTCGCGCTCGGCGAGCAGTCCGAGGATGCGCTGCACGTTGCGCTCGACCCGGCATTCGCGGCGCTCCCAGTCGCTGCGCGCGATGTAGGGCGCGAAAGCCGAGACCTGGAAGTAGTCCTCGACGTCGATGGTCAGCGCGTTGCGGATCGTGCTTGCCGGCACGGTCATCTCACGAAGCGGCCGGCCGGCTGGCGAGCCAGCGCCAGAGATCGGCGGCGATGCGGGTGGCGGCGTGGCCATCCCAGTTCTCGGGCACGCGCCCGCGCTTGCCGCGACCGGCGAGGATCTCGTCGACCCCGGCAAGGATCGCCGCGTGGTCGCGCCCGACCATCGTGTTGGTCCCCTGCTCGATGGTGATCGGGCGCTCGGTGTTCTCGCGCATCGTCAGGCACGGGACGCCCAGCGCGGTCGTCTCCTCCTGCAGGCCGCCGGAATCGGTCAGCACGAGGCTTGCGCCGGCCATCAGCCCGAGCATCTCGAGGTAGCCCTGCGGCGGCAGCAGGATCATGCGCGTGTCGTCGACCAGGCCCGCGAGGCCGAAGCGCTCGATGTTGGCCCGGGTGCGCGGGTGCAGCGCGAAGACGAGCGGCACCCGCTCGGCGACGCGGCGCAGCGTCTGCAGCAGGCCGCGCAGGGTCCCGGGCTCGTCGACGTTGGATGGGCGGTGCATCGTGACGGCGCCGTAGCCCATCGCGCCCCGGAGCAAGGCCGGATCATGACCGTGCGCGCGCAGCGTCTCGGCGGCGCTGCGCGCCTGCGGGCGCGCGGCGTGCAGCGAGTCGATCATCACGTTGCCGGCAAAGCACACGCGCTCCTCGGCGATGCCCTCGCGCAGCAGGTTGGCCAGCGCGCTGCGCTCGGTGGTGTAGAGCCGGTCGGAGATCTGGTCGGTCAGCACGCGGTTGATCTCCTCGGGCATGCGGCGGTCGCCGCTGCGCAGCCCGGCCTCGACGTGGACGACCGGAACGTCCTTCTTCACCGCGACCAGCGCGCAGGCCAGCGTCGAGTTCACGTCGCCGACGACGAGCACGCACGAGGGGCGGTGCTCGTCGATCGCCGGCTCGATGCGCTTCATGACCTCGGCGGTCTGCACCGCGTGGCTGCCGGAGCCGACCTCGAGGTTGAGATCCGGCCGCGGCAGGCGCAGGTCGGCGAAGAGCTGGTCGCTCATGCTCGCGTCGTAGTGCTGGCCGGTGTGCACGAGCAGCGCCGGAACCGGCGGCTCGTGCGCCGCGAAGGCGCGCAGGATCGGCGCCATCTTCATGAAGTTCGGTCGCGCGCCGACGATGCACATCACCGGGCCAAGCTCGCCGGAGGCGGCGTTCACGCTCATGGCTTGCTTTCGTCGGGCGCGCGCCGGGCCGCGTTGACGAGCTTCTGCAGCATCGCCAGCGTCTGCACGTTGATGCGCTCCAGGCGCAGCAGGCTGCGCTCGAGGCGCTGCAACTGGTCGCCGCGCTGGTCGGCGGCGATCGCCGCGAGCTGCCGGTTCATCGTCTCCGCCTCGTGCGGTTCGAGCTTGAGCTTGCTGAGGTCGACGTCGAGCTCGCCCGAGCCGGCATCGCCGCTGCCCTCGAAGGCCAGGGCCGGCGCGGCCACGCTCTCGGCGCGCTGCGGCACCTGCATCTCCTGCGCGAACTCCTTGGCGACCTCGTCGACGTCCTCGCGCGTCAGGTGCGTGCGATTGCTCAGGAAGCCCAGCAGCAGCAGCCGGTCGCAGAAGGAGTTGATCCGGCGCGGGATGCCGCCGCTGGCCTTGTAGATGCCCTCGAAGGCGGTGTCCTCGAAGCTCGGCTTGTCGGTGGCGCCGGCGCACTTGAGCCGGTGCTCGATGTAGGCGCGCGTCTCCTCGGCGTCCAGCGGCCCGATGTGGCAGGTGGCCGCAACGCGCTGGCGGAACTGCTCCATCTCGGGGCGCGCCAGGATCTCGCGGAACTCGGGCTGGCCGATGAGGAAGCTCTGCAGCAGCGCCTGGTTGCCGAACTGGAAGTTCGAGAGCATGCGCAGTTCCTCGACCGCGCGCGGCGAGAGGTTCTGCGCCTCGTCGACGATCAGCAGGCAGCGCTTGCCCTTGCTCGTCTGGCTGATGAGGAAGGCTTCGAGCGTGATCAGCAGCTCGGACTTCGGAACGTCCTTGACCCGAAAGCCGAAGGCCGCGCCGACCATGCGCAGCGTGTCCTCGGCACCGAGCTGCGTCGTCACCAGGTGGCCGGTGATGACGTTGCTGCCGTGCAGGCCGTCGATCAGCGAGCGCAGCACGGTCGTCTTGCCGGCGCCGATCTCGCCGGTGATGACGATGAAGCCCTCGTTGCGCGAGACGCCGTATTCCAGGTAGGCCTTGGCGCGCCGGTGCTGCTTGCTGCCGAAAAAGAAGCTCGGGTCGGGGTTGAGCTGGAAGGGCTTGCTCGTGAGCCCGTAGAAGGCCTCGTACATGATCAGAACTGCATCCGAAGCGAGCCGATCAGCGCGGACTCGTTGTAGGGCCGGGACTCGCTATCGAAACGGCTGTGGCGCAACCCGAGCGAGCCGGTCGTCGAAGGCCCGAGCCGCTTCGACCAGGTCGCCACGATCGTCTGCAGGTCGTTCCCCTTCAGACTGCCGGAATCGGGCGTGTGCTGCTGACTGAGCGAGACGAGGAGTGAGGAATCCGGTGTCAGGCGGTGCGACAGGCTCACGCTCACGGTGCGCTGATCCACCTTGTTGGTGACACTCAGGTCACCCGTCGCTGGCCCATGGCCGATCTGCTGCGTGTTCGAGCGCACCACGCTGAACACGACCGTGCTGCGCAGACCCTGGTAGGCGACGGCAACGCTCTGGCTGCGCTGAACCGTCGGCCCCGAGTTCAGGAAACCGCCGACGATGACGCTGCTGTTGGGGTCGATCCCGTTGGCGGCCAGGAAGTTGCGCACCAGCAGGTCGCGCTGGATCGGATCGGGTTCGATCGAAGCGAACTGCGCGAAGAACAGGTCATACACGGACACGATGGCGCGCCCGCCGGTGTTGCTGACCTGGAAGCTGCGCTGATCACCCAGCGTCCAGACCGTACGCGCCGTGCGATGCGAAAAGGTCAGGGCATGAGAGCGGCCGAAGAAGCGCCGGTCGTAGTCGGCGCGCAGCACCGTGCGCGGCGTCGGCAGCCATTGCGCGCCCAAACCCCAGCTGAAGATACGCTCGGACTGTCCTGCGAGGATGTCGTTGACCTCGGTGCCTGCACGCGCGGCCACCATCCAGTCCGGATCGGGTTGAAAACTGAGGCTTCCGATGATGCTCCCGCTGTGCGCGCGGGCCGTCTGAGGGGTCTCGTAAATCGAGCGACTGGCATCGATCCCCCAGCCGACCATGCCTTGCCGGCCGCCCAAACCGACCACGGCCCCCAGCGATTTCGTGTTGCCGTTGAGCGATGAGGCGCCGCTGCGCGATTCGGAATAGGTCGCTCGCGCACGATAGCTGGCATTGCCCAAAAAGGGACCCGCGATGTGCGGTGACAGGCTGTACGTGAAAACCTGCGTCTGGTTGCCTTGCGCACGGAACGGGTCGCTGCTCTGCGTCCCGAAAGCCGAGACGATCTGACGACCGGCACTGGCACTCGCATCGAGCCCCGCGCGACCGTCCATCAGCGTCCAGTTCCCATTGGCGGCGAGGTTGTGATAGGCGGTGTTCCGCGCCGAGGACCGTGCGTAGACCACACCGCTGAGCGAATAATCGAGCATGCCCTGCAAGGGTCCACGCCTGGACGCGATCGCGATTCCCGGCCTCAGCTCGGTGATCAGGTCCGAGCGCCCGTTGGGCGCCAGATCGACGTTGTCGGTCGCGGTCATCGTGACCGACACGCTCGGCACAACCGTGAGCGAATCCTGCGCCAGGGCGCTCATCGCCGTCACGGCCACAGCCACGACCGTGAGGACGCGCACGGACTGCATGAGGCAGGTCTGCAAGGTGTAGCGTCCCGGGTTCTGCGTCGCAGTGCGGCCGGTGTCAGGCCTTGGCCGCGCTGGACGCGGCATCGCCGTAGCCATAACCGTAGCCGTGACCATAGCCGTAGCCATACTCGCCATAGCCGTAGCCATAGCCGTAACCATAGGCATCCTTGCCGATCGCGCGGGCCTTGTTCAGCAGCATCAGCCGGATCGGGCAGGATTCGATCGTCGCCAGTGCGTTCTGAACATCGGCCTGCAGGGTGCGGCCGGCCTGGACGACGACAACGATCTGGCCCATGTGCGAGGCCAGGACGCGTGATTCGGTCGTCAGCAGCAACGGCGGCGAATCGAAGATGACGATGCGGTCGGAGTAGCGCGTGGCGATGTCCTCGAGCAGCGCAGCCATCGCCTCCGAGGCGAGCAGTTCGGTGGCCTTGGGGTGCGGCGTGCCGCTCGGCAGGATCGTGAGCTTGTCGACGTTGGTGCGCAGCAGGGTACCGGCAAGGTCGGCCTTGCCCTCGAGCACCTCGAGCAGTCCGGGAGCCGGATCGAGCCCCAGCACCTTGAGGATCGACGGACGTGCGACGTCGGCGTCGACCAGCATCACCGTGTGGTCGAGTTCGGCGGCGATGCTCATCGCGAGGTTGATCGAGGTGAAGCTCTTGCCCTCGCCCGAGAGCGCGCTGGTCACCATGATCAGATTCGAGTGCTGGACGGCCGCATCGCCGCGATTCATCGCGTTGGTGATCAAGGGCCGCTTGACGACCCGGAACTGGTCGGCGATGACCGAGCGCGGCGCATTGGGCGTGACGATGCCCTTGGCCATCAAGCCGTCGAGGTCGAGCGTGACGAGCTTGGACGTGTTGGTCGGCGGGGTGGCCGGCTTGACTGCCGCCGTCTGCGTGCCCGGCGTGGAGACGGATCCCGCCAAGCCATCCACATCAGGGATCTCGACGCCGGCTTCGCGAAGTTGTTGCAGCCGCTGGGCGGCCTGCTCGATCAAGCTCATGAGGTCACCCGAAAGTCCGTGAGATGAAGGCCATCGCGACCAGGCCGACAATGAAGACGCCGATCAGCCCGACCGACGCGCCGTAGAACTGAATCAGATTGCGGCGTTCGGCCCGGCGCTCGTCCTCGGCCAGCGCCATCGAAACGACGCCAAGCAAGGGCAGCCCGGTCTTCAGGCGCAGATCCTGGGCGTCGGCAAACACCGGCCGCAGCTGGCTGGCAAGGAAGGCAACGGCAAGCCCGGCAATGACCGCCGCAACCAGCGCAAGCGGTAGGAGCAGCAGCCGGTTGGGCCACACCGGCTTCGGAGACACCCGCGGCGGGTCGATCAGGCGGAAGTCGACCACGCCCGACGCGACGTCCAGCTCACCCGACATCATCGCCGAGGCACGCCGCGCCACCAGATCCTCGTAGTTCTTCTTGACGATCGCGTAGTCCCGATTGAGCTGCGCCGCCTCGGCTTCGACCTGAGGCGCGATCTTCAGCGCTTCCCGTGCGGCTGCGTGACGATTCGTGTATTCCTGCACACGCGCGCGCAGCGACGCGACCTGGAGTTCGGCCGCCGCCAGCATGCGATTCATCTCCTGCGCCATCATGCCGGCGCCACCTCCCAGTGCGGTGGCGCTGGCGCCGGCCGCAGCGGCAGCGGCCGCCGCTTTGCGCAACTCGGCGACTTCACGCTTCTTCTGCTCTTCCAGATCGCGCAGCAGCCGCCGCGTGGCGATGACGTCGGGGTGCTGCTCCGTGTAGCGCTGCAACAGGGAATCGAGGTTGCGCCGCTGGATGTCGATGCGTGCGTCGATTTCCGGCGTCATGATCGGCAGGGCCGTCTCGGCCTCGCCCGACGTTGCGGCCTGCGCCGCCTGCAAGGTGGCCGCGATCTGGGCCTTCGCCATGTCGCGCGCGTTCTCGGCCTCGCGCAATTCCAGCTTGGCCTGCTCGAGCATCTTGGCCGCATCCGCAACGCGCCCCATGGCATCCTTCCCGTCGGCGCCCTGCATCTCGATGTTGCGGATCTTGAATTCCTTGAGCCTCGCCTCCGCTTCCTCGAGCTTGGCCTCGTACTGCCTGATCTGCTCGTTGAGGAAGGTCTTGGCCGAATCGGTGTCCTTGCGGCTGGCGCCGAGGCTGGACTCGACGAAGATCGAGACCAGCGACTGGATCACGCGCTTGGCCTTTTCCTGGTCGGAGTCCTTGTAGGCGAGCGAATAGAGGTTGTCGCGGCCCGTGTTGCGGATCTGTATTTCCTTTGTGAGCCGCTCGACCAATGCCTCCTGCTCGAGCTTGGAGGCGGCCTTGAGGTCCAGGTCGGCCATGCGGATCAGCTTCTCGACGTTGGGCCGGCTGATCAGCGTGCGGCTGAGCATCGAGATCTGCTGCTCGATGTTGGGCTGCACGGTCAGGCCTGCCATCAGCGGCTTGAGGATCGACTGCGTGTCGACGTAGATCCGCGCCGAGGCCTCGTACTGGTCCGGGATCTTGAAGACGACGACGACGCCGACGATGGCGACCACCCACGAGGTGAGCAGCGCCTGCCAGCGGTAGCGCCACATGCCGCGAAGGATCGACTGCGCTTGGCGGATGAGTTCTTCCATGGCGATCGGGTCTCGGTCCGGGAAATCGAGCCTGGCCGGCTCAGAACAGGCTCTGCGGGATGATGAGGATGTCGCCCGGGCGCATCTCGACGTTGGCGTTGACGTCGCCGCGCTTGATCAGGTCCTCGATGCGCACGGCGTACTGCTTGTTGCCCTCGGCGGTGCGCAGGATCGTCGCCTTGTTGCCGGAGGCGAAGTCGGTCAGGCCGCCCACGGCGATCATCACGTCCAGCAGCGTCATCTTGTTCTTGTAAGGCAGGAACTGCGGCTTGGCAGCCTCGCCGACGACGCGGATCTGCTCGCTGTAGGGCCCGACGAAACCCGTCACCATCACCGTGACGACCGGGTCGCGCACGTACTTGCCGAGGATCTTCTCGACCTCGCGCGCGAGCTGCTCGGGCGTCTTGCCCTGCGCGACCAGTTCGTCGACGAGCGGGGCGTTGACCTTGCCGTCGGGCCGCACGACCACCGACATCGAGAGCTCGGGGTTGCGCCAGACGCTGACGTTCAGGCCGTCGCCCGGGCCGATGATGTAGGTGTAGTCGAGCGCCGCAGGCAGGGTCGGCGGCGCCGGCGGCAGCGCCGGGCCGCCGGCACAGCCGGCGAGCCAGCCAAGCGACAGCAGCAGCAGGCTGCCAAGTGCGACGCGAGCCGTACGAATCGACTGAAAGATGCTGTTCACGGAAGACCTCGGTCCGGATGCTGCGGGCGGGACGGCGATCTTCGCACAGGGTTCGCGGCAAAACCCGTCGCGGCTCGCTTGCGGAGGGAGGCACAGCGCAAAAATGCACGGGCTCGTCGGACGGCCCGTAAGACCCCCTCAGTCGAGGGGACTGGCGGCCGGACCGACGCCGGGGCCGACGCGCGAAATGCTACGCCGCGCCATCGACTCACCCTCCGGCGAAGCCGGCGCCACGTCGAATCGTAGGCGCGATGGCCGCCGGCGGCTCGCCACGCGAATCCGCAAGCTGCCACTCAGCCCGGTCACGACTCGAGCCAAGCCGTGTCCGGCAGAGCCTTCAGGGAACGACTCCCGCGAGCATCGCCATCGATGAGATCGTCGAAATCACCGGCAAGCTCCGCGTTGTCGCCGGGTACAGAAGCGGGCTTGCGGCGCACCGACTGGATCGCGCCGTCGCGGAGGAGAATCAGGTCATCCGCCGCCTTGATCAAACTGCTGTCGTGTGACGAGAAGATGAACGAGATATGGAACTTCTGTTGCATCCAGCGCATCAGCGCAATGATGGCCGCGCCAGTCTTGCTGTCAAGGTTGGCCGTTGGCTCATCAGCGATCACAACCTTGGGCTTCCGTGCCAGCGCACGCGCTATGGCGACACGCTGACGTTGCCCGCCCGAGAGTTGGCCGGGAAGGTTGTTGGCTCGCCCCTCCAATCCCACCGCTTCCAGCAGTCGCATCACACGCCGACGACGACGCGCCGGCTCCATCCCGGCCAATACCAGCGGGTATTCGACATTCTCGAAGGCGCTCAGCACCGGGATCAGATTGAAGTTCTGGAACACGAATCCGATGTTCTCAGCACGGAAATCCGACAGCTCATCATCGTCCAGCGTCGCGATGTCGACTCCAGCAACAACCACCCTGCCCTCATCGGGACGGTCAATGCACCCCAGCAGATTCAGCATCGTCGTCTTGCCGCTGCCCGAGGGCCCAAGCACGACGGTGAAATGACCAAGCCGGACCGACAGATTGACACCGCGCAGCACCGGGACGGTAACGGCGTCCATCCGATAGGACTTGACGACATCGGTCAGCGACGCGACAGCATCGGCTGGATCGATATCCGACATTCCCGTCGTCCTGCCCAGGCTCAGGTCAGAACCGATATCCGGCCAACACCGCCAACGAAGCCCGATTGGGCGCCAGCCCGAATTCGGAGGCACCTCCTCTGCCTGCCGATTGGTATTGCAGCTGCACCGCGGCCTCGAGTGCCGTCCATTGCCGCCGGAGCTCCAGCCACGACAGCCGGCTTCGATCATGCGCGTTGGTCTGCACGAAGGCGGTCAGATGGAGATTCTTGATGACCAAGTCCCGCTGCGACACGTAGATCAGGTAACCGCGGCGCCCCGCCAGATCCTGCCGCCACAAGGCATCGGCGACGTAGGCAGCAAGCCCCCGCGGCGCAACCAAGGCAGCACGATCCCACTGCGCATCGGCCAGGGCGTGTGCGTTGTACTGCAGTTCAGCGGTGATGGACAGCTTGCCGGGCGTGGTGTAGGTGAGCCCAGCCGATACTCGTTCACCACGACGCCGCGATCCGTTGCCGAGCATGGCTGCGACGGGCGGAGCCGGCTCGCGAGAAGAGGTGAGTTCGGCATAGGCGACCACAGCATCTGACACCAACACCGACCCGCTGGCTCCCAGTTGTACTGGCGACCCGGCTTGCTTGAAGACATGAAGCTGGGTATTGAGTCGGTCAGACCACTGCGTCGCCAACGTCACCAGCGCGCGATCGGCAGCGTTGGTCGAACCCAAATCCAGGCTCCATGGATCGGTGCTCGGACCATCCCGCAATTCGGGCGACAAGTTGACTGTCAGCGAACCATTCCGCCAAAGGCTTTGCGCACGCAAGACAACGGTACCCATGCGGTTTGCGCGCAGCGCAACCGGGTCCGCCGTGGGCATCGAGCGCAACGAACCGCCGCGGAAGAAATCGGTCGGGTTGTAGCCGTACGCCGGACCCGAGCGTATGTTCACACGTCCGAAGTCGAGCGCAAGATTACCCTCCTCGTCCGTCCAGCCGACGTAGGCCTCGCGCAGGCTGTTGACCAAGTGCTCCCCACCGCGGGCATCGTGCGGACGCAGGAAGTCGATACGGTCGGACACCACCAGGCGGGTACCAGCACCCAGCTTCTGCCGGTACACCCAGTCGATCGAAGCACGCGCGGTGTCCTGCGTAGCAAGATCAAAGCGCCGCCGGTCGTTGCCGAGCGCCAGTTCGATCGTCAGATGGCTTGGCGCCGCGGCGACCGCTTGAATGTCGTCGGCGCTCTCGAGATCCAGAGCGCTCAGATCACCCGCACTCTGCGCCGAAGCCAGTGAACACCCAGCCAACAAGATGATCTGCAGCGCACGGCGCAGTCCATGTACGTTGGATCTCGACAAACGCTACTCCGGTTGGAATCGAGGCAAGTAATCGCGACTGAACCAAGTCGCAGGGATGGTTGGCGTCGAGAAGTCCGAGAACCTCATCAGGGTGACCGACTGCGGCTTCAGCCCGTCGATGATAACCATCTCGGTCGGTCTGTCTTCGCCCAACTGAGCCTGGTAGCGACGATAGAAGACAGTTTTCAGCAGGTGGCCACTCTCGGCATAGAAGAGGCCCTTGATGGGCCGCTTGTTCTCGGCGTCGACCCAATACTCAATGCTGGCGTAAGTCGCCGACGGCGCACTCGCGATCAGGCCCAGCTTGAAACTTCGGCGCTCTTTGCGCTCGCCATTCACCACCATTTCCTCCGCCAGGAGCTTGGCGGCGTAGTCCCTCGCCAAGTTCACGGTCACGACGTCGCCGTTCGACGCTTGGCCCATCAGCCGCTGCTGAGGCGACAAGCGGATACTGGCCTTGGTGCTGGGGTCGTAAAACCACAGGTCGTCACCGTTACGCAGCATCAGCTTGCCCGCGTCCCGTGCCGGATGAACGAAGCTGACCAGCGTCGCGTACTGCCCACTGTTGTCCTGCTCCCGCGAGTAAGTCACCAGCGTACTGGTGTCGACCTGCTTGCCCTCCTCAAACTCGGTCAGTACGACGCGGGCCTTGAATGGACGAGCTGGGTTGCGAATGGCGTCGCTCGCTCGCAACAGATCTTGTGCGGCCGGCGCTGCGACACTCGCAGTAGTGGCCAGCGATACGGTCAAAACGGCCATCGCGATGGCGCGGATGTTCACGGCAACGGCGACAAAACGACTAAACATGCCTCAGGGCCTCGACGACATTGAGCCGTGCGGCGCGATAGGCGGGCCACCACGCAGACGCGATGGTAACGGCGACGAGACAGAGCGCCGTGCCGATGATCATCAGCGTCTCACCCCACACTACCAAGTTCAACGGCACCGGCCCAGCGGCACCTGGCGGCGTCCACGTCAGCTCCATTCGGTTGACGATCGCCGATCCAGCCAGCGCGCAAGCCACGCCCAGCAGCGCGCCGGCAGCTCCGATAACCGAGCCTTCAGCGATGAACATCCTGCGTATGCCCAGTTGACGCAGGCCGATCGCCCGCAGTGTGCCGACCTCGATCGTGCGCTCCACCACCGAGGCGTTCATGGTATTGCTGACAGTAAACATCACGATCCCACCAATGAGCAGAAACATGAAGCCGAAGATGGTGTCGAAAAGCTGAACGGATTGCACATAGAACGGGTTCAGCTCGCCGAAATCCCGCACCACCAGCGGCTGACCTGCTGACCACTCGGCCAGCCTCGTTTCGATGTGCTCGTGCACTTCAGCAGTCCGTGCGGTATCCCGGAGCTGCACCAGGATCGCGGTCACCTTGGGCGCTGATGATCCGTAGACCAAGCGCTGTGCCTGAGTCAAGTGCAGCAACATGTAGATCTCGTCCAGCTCCTTGAAGCCTTGCTGCTCGGCAGCGACGATCCGCAGGGTCGCAACGTTGGGGGTACCACGAGCGTTCCCCGACAACAGCTCGATGTTCCGCGGCTCTTCCTTCGGCGCCGGCCCGGCCGCTGCAGCCAGAGCCGCCACGTCGTCGGGCAGGGCCACGCCATTGCCGGATGGCTCGTCGCCGTGCCTCGCCGGTTTGGGGCAATCTTCGATGCCCAGCGGGGCACAGAGCTGCAACACTCGCGCCAGACCGATCCCGATGACGGCCGCATTCGACGCCGCACCGTCGAGTTCGAGCTCAGGCGCAGCGAATCCGACATCGTAAGGATCCCACTTCCGCATCGCGACATGGTCTGATGCAACCAGGCCGAGGCCAACCACTGTGCGCGACACGCCAGCAGCGTAGTTGCCGGCGATGCCACCAAGCTGAAGTGTCGGCGTGACCACGAGGACCATTTCCCTCAACGTCGGATCCTTGCGGATGGCGTCGATGATGGCTTGGTAGTGCTCGATCGCATAGCCCGTGGGATTGCCACTCCCGAAGAGGAAGAAATCACGGTGCTGAATCTGCAGATGCCCGCCGGAACGCACGTAAACCGTCTGCATCGCGTAGTTGATCGCCGCACGGTAGCCGCCGAACAGCAGGATCGCCGCCGTGCCTAGAGCCACCGCGACCAGCGTCGTCAGCGACCGGCGGCGGTTGCGGAGCAGGTTCCTGACTGCAAGCGAGAAGACGTTCATCGCCCCTGTCCGCTCCTCATTCTGCTGGCCAGACGACGAGTAGTCGGCCTGCACTGCCACTCACCGCGCCGAGTCCTGCGTACGCCGCCTCGATCGCCTCAGCGTGCAGTTGCTCGATCGCTGCGCGGCGCAACTTGAGATTGGGCGTCAGCTCGCCGTGCTCCACCGTGAAGGCATGCGGCACCATGGCAATCGCCTGCGGCCGCTCATGCACGCCCACCCCCTCGACCGCGGCACTCAGCGCCTGCTGCAGCGCCCGACGGTCAGATAGCGCAACCGGAGCTGGGGTAGCGCAAAGAGCGACGACGCACTTGCGCCCGGCACCCACCAGGACTGCCTGGTCGATGCCGGGCACCGCGCGCAGCGCCGCCTCGGCCGCATATGGGGATACGCGGCGGCCGGTAGAAGTCTTGAAGACTTCGCTCTTGCGACCCGACAGGCGCACGAACCCGTCGGCGTCGATGCTTCCCAGGTCGCCGGTATCGTAGTAACCCTGTGCGTCGACGGGCGTGCCGGCCAGGTCACCAGCGGGACGCGCCAGACAAGCGCTGCGCACCAGGATCGTGTCATCCGGACCGATCGCCAGTTCGTTGCCGGGGAAGGGTTTGCCAACAGTCCCGAAACGGAAATCCTCGATGCGGTTCATCGCCATCGGCATCACGTTCTCGCTCAGGCCATAGGCCTCCAGCAATGGCCATCCGAGCGCGTAGAACTCCGTCAGCAGCGGCGGCGGTGTCGGCGCCGAACCCGTGATCATGAAGCGCAGTCGCCTGCCCATCACTGACGTGCGAAGGCGCGATAGCACCCAGCGTTCGGCGGCACGATGCTTGAGGCCCAGCCAGCGCTGGGGCTTGCCACCCGCCAGCCGCACGCGCCCGACGTCGCGCCCGACTTGACAAGCCCATTGCGCCGCGCGGCGCTGCAGCGGCGGCAATTCCTCCAGCTTCGCGACGATTCCCTGGTGCAGCTTCTCGAAGAAGCGCGGCACCCCGATGAAGACGTCGGGCGAGGCCAACGCCACCACGTCCATGATTTGACGCGGGTCCGATAGAACGAAGGTCGTGGCGCCGTTGCGCAGTCCGGCCAAGTTCACCATGCGCTGAAACAGGTTGGACAGCGGCAACCAGCAGAGCAGTCGGCCGCCCACGCCAATGAAGCCGAAGGCTTCCCCGATCGCGTGCACCGCCGCACACACCTGACGGTGCCTGTAAGGGATCGCCTTCGGCGTGCCCGTCGTTCCCGAAGTGAAGATGAGCGTTGCCAAATCGTCGGGCTGCGGCGATCGAGGCGGTTCCTGCGGTGCGGGAAGCGCCAGCAACTCAGCCCAACCCAGGCTGCGTACCGGCGCCGCGCCTTCGCCAGCCGACTGGGTCATCACGAACCGCAAGCGCTGCCAGCGCTCGGGCGACAGCGCCGCGAGCGGCCCGAAATCAGGTGCCACGACAGCGACAACGTCGACCTGATCGCACATCGCTGCCAGGCGCTCTGGAACGTCGTGCGCATCGAGCCCGACGACGATGGCACCCAGGCTCAGCACCGCGTGGTGCAGCAGCTCCCATTCGATCGACGCCGGGATCAGCACCGCGATGCGATCACCGTGGCGCAATCCGGCCGTATACAGCGCCCCGGCCATCCTGGCTGCCTGGTCGGCGAACTGCTGCCAACTCAGGCTCGATCTCGCTACGCCGACGCCCACCGCTACAAAGGCCTGTCCTTCCGGCGTCGCTGCGGCGCGATGCGCGAGCAGCTCAGGCACAGTGGCGGCAGATGCCCACAGCGCGGTCACTCGATCATCCTTCGCACGAGATGCACCAGGATGGGCGCTTGGCAACGCAGCCCCACCCTCACGACGCTGCGCGCCGCTCGGCCGTCCGTAGATAGAAGTCCAGCACGACACCGAGATAGCTGGCTACCGACGGCAGCGAAATACCGGCATCGGCGAGCAGAGCGAGCGTGCGCTGGTTCGAGAACGCCTGGTCTTCGGACAGGTAGGCCAGCACCGGAGGCAGCGCTTTCAGGGCGCGACGCGCGCGAGCGCCCGCAACGAGACCGATCACCGGCACGGCACGGCTCAGGAACGCGGCAGGCACGCGGATGAGCCCCGGTACGCGGCGCCCGTGAAGCACCCACCGGCGACGTACCTCGTCCTGGAGCTGCGTCAGCAGGATCGACTGCTCGGGGCCCGAGCACAGATGCAGGATGCGCCCTTCCGCGCCAGGCTGGTTCAATGACCAGTACATCACTTCCGCCACCCAGTCGACCGGGATCGTGTCCAGCCGCTGCTGACCGAGGTCGGGCATGACGCCGTAGGTGCGTGCGCCCGAGAGGAACTCGCACAAGTGATAGAAGATTTGAAAGTGCACGACGCGGCCGCTGCCGGTCTCGCCGACCACCATGCTGGGGCGGTGCACGGTGACCGGCAGATCCCGACCCTCGTCCCAGATCAGTCTCTCGGCCTGCGACTTCGCTGCTTCGTAGGTATTGTGGAACGAGGCGACGTCGGGCAGCGGCTGCTCGGGCATCAATCCGGGCGTACGCCCCCAGACGCCAACGGTGCTGACCAGCTCCATCTTCACCAGGGTGCCGGCCGCCTGCGCAAGACGCCCAAGCTGCAGGATATGCCGTGTCGGCATCACCGCGGTGTCGACGGCCTCCTCCATCGACATGTTCAGCTTGACGCTGGCCGCCGAGTGCACGATGTGCGTCAACTCGCGACCGAGCTCGTCGTGCGTGCGCTCATCCAGCCCCAGCCTCGTAGCCGACACGTCGCCGCGCAGCGGCCACAACCGCGCAGCGCACTCGTCACCTTCGGCAATCGACCAGTACGACAGCATCGAGCGAAAGCGGTGCTGCAGGTCGGCGTCGTCGCGCGCACGCATCAGCAAGACAATTTCGGCCGCCGGATCACGCAGCAGCCGCGGCACCAGCGCGCTTCCGATCGTGCCGGTGCAGCCGGTGAGCAGAACCTTCATGCGCGATCCGGCGGGACTCCGACGCCGTAGCGTCCCGGTGCCAGCGTGCCGGAAGGGTCGAGAGCACGCTTGATCGTGCCCAGGAAATCGCACAACGGCGGATTACCCGTCAGCGCCTCGGCCGTGCTCATCGATGTCGCCCGGTATGGTGGATAACCATGCGCCCGGTAGGTTTCGCGCGCATCGTCGTACCAGCGTCGTGCACGCTCCGCGTCGGCGGCGTCGTGCCGTTCGTAGAAGACGCCAACCAAGACAATCACCGTGCGCGCGCTCTCGATGATGACTTCGACGAAGAAGTCGAACTCGTGACGCTCGAAGATCGGCCGCGTCAGGGCCAGCGCCTTCAGGACATGCTCGCCGGTGAACGGTACCACGGGCCCGATCCAGACGAAGCCGCAGCCGTCGCGTGCGGGGTCGATGTCGCGCTCGGGCTTGACGCGGTGCGACTTGAAATAGGCCTGACGCACGAAATCGTCGGTCGGAATGCCGCGGAACAGGTTGATCGCTGGCAACATGACCTTGGTGAATTCGGGCGACTTGCCCAGCAATCGGTTGGCACGCGGCGCGGCCCACCGTACGATGGCGCCGAACCAGTCATCCCGGATCGCGGCGCCGATGAACTGGACGCGGCCGTAGCGCGACAGCACGCGTCGCATCATCCGCTTCTGATAGCGCACCTCCTCTCGGCTCCCGTAGAGGCCGCAGCCGAACGTCCACGCCGCCACGCCGTGCTGCCGGCGCCACGCTGCCGTCGCCGCCTCGCTGAGATGCCGACGGCCTTGCAGCGCCTCGTGCGGGTACTGCGAGAGGATGCACATCATCGCGAAGTCGTTGGCCAGGTGCGGGTGCGCACGGATTGCGCGCTGCATCACCAGCTCGCGCAGGTCGTCGATGAACGGGCCGAGACGCTCGGGTCCAGCCGTGTACTCGAAGGCGGCGAAGTCGAACACCGCCGGAGCCGGCATCAGCCAGATGCCTGCCCTGACCACTACGCCCAGGTTCGACTGCGCGAACAGCCCGTCCAGATACGGTCCGACGCCCCATTTGTACAGATGCCGCACGGTGTTGTTCCCAGCTTCGCCACCGCCGGTCTCCATCAGCGTGCCGTCGGGCAGCGCGACGTCCATCCCACAAAGCGCACCGAAGTGGTCGGCCATCGGGGTCAGGCCGCGCCCCTTGTCGAGCGCGTTGCCGATCACGCTGGCGAACTGCGTGCTGCCTGCGCAGTCGGCCCACAGACGCGAGCGCGATTGCTTCAGGTGATCGTTGAGCTGCTTGTAGGTGACGCCGGGCTCGACGATCGCATAGCCAAGCGTCTCGTCGACGTGCCAGATCCGGGTCATGCGCTCCAGCAGGAGCGTGATGCCTCCGGGATAGCAGGCCGAACGTTCGCCGTAACCCCAGTTGCGTCCGGTACTGACCGGCCACACCGGCACGCCCGCCTCCGAGGCCAAGCGCAGCACGGCCTGCACCTGCTCTGCAGTAGACGGGTAGACCACCGCCGATGCCAACTCGCGCACGGGGACGCAGGTCCGAGTCACTGCCTCGACCGCGTCGGCGTCAGCCAGCACCGCATCGGGACCAAGGAGGGATTCGAGGGCTGCGACCAGCGTCGCCGGAAGTGTGGCGGCGGTGCGCGACGCCCCGTACGGCACGCTCATGCCTCTTCCGATATCGGTCGCAATAGCACGTTGGTCGCCCTGCTCTGGTAGACGGATTCGGGCCAGTCACGACGGCTGGAGCGAGTGATGCGCAGGTCGGCGTCCGACAGGCCCAGCCATGCCATGTGTCTTGCCACGTGACGACCGAGGTAGATCTTGTTGAGGGTGATGAAATCCACCACCTTGGCCATCAGGCCCCAGTAGCGGCGGCTCGCCTTGCCCTCACGGATCAGCGCGGCGAATTCCGGTGCGTAGGGGTTGTAGCCCAAGTTCTTCAGGTCCGAATACATCAGCAGCCAATTGATCGGATAGTTGGAGAACACCGGGCTGGCGTTCTTTGCACTGGCGATCAACCCCAGTTCGACCACCTTCTTCATGATCGCATCCTGATCGTATTTCCACGCATGGTAAGGCGCGATGTAGCGGGGAAAGCGTGTGCCCGGCGGATAGTGCGCCGGGTTCCAGAACCGCGCCAGGTCTTCATCCGTGAACTGCCCAGCCGCCGCGAGTTCGGGCGGCGTCCAGTCGACCTGCGCGATGGCCTCGGGAGGGAACTCGTACTCCATGCGGTCGGCAATCGGTTGGCCGGGCGAGTAGCCTGCGAGCACGAGCGGGATCCGCTTCTCCACTGCGACTTTCAGCGCGTTGCCCTCGAACAGCGGTGCGTAGACGTAAGAGATCGTGTGCACCGCCCCACGCGCTTCCTGGTTCATCAGCAGCCAGCGGAACAGGTCACGGTAGAAGCGCATCGGCGGCCGGTAGACCAGATGCTCGACGTCCAGTTTGTCGACCGCACGCCGGATGTTGGCCCAGGCCACCTCGCCGATGTCGATGTCCGTCGTGTGCGCCAGCACCCGCAGCCCGTAATCCACCTTCAGCCGATGGATCAGGTAGACGCTGTCCTTGCCCCCCGACAGCGGCACAAGGCAGTCGTAGTCGCCCACGCCCCGGCAGCTCTGCAAGGCTTGCTGCAGATCCTTCTCGCGCAAAGCCCGCACCGTCTCGAAGCGGCCGAGATCGGCGGGCCGGTAGTCGCGGCAGGGCCGGCACACCCCCGCCGCATTCAGGTCGGCTCCGGGCACCGCGGCGGGCAGCAGGCACTTGACGCAACGCTTCATCTCGGTTTTCACTAGGCTTCTAGGCGAACGGCTTGGAAGCTGGCGCCGATCTTAGGTCAACCGCGCCGCGCGCTTACCGTGCGGAAACCGCAGAAAAGGCGGCTACCTCGACCGGTGTAAGCGTTCACTGAGGGCCTTCCCAGACACAGGAACAAGTGAACCGAGGTGTCGAATTTTCTTACACAGCCCGACTGAGCCGTCGGATCGGACTCCCGCACAGAACGATAACTCCCTTAAAAATCAATATGTTACGTGAACACGGGCGACCCTGGCATACAACCTGCTTGTCATGAAGTGTGCGTCTGAAGGCGCGGCGCCTTGAGAATGCCAATCGGTCATCCCGTTTTTTTGGAGCGTCACATGAAACAACTTCGCAAGACTGCTGCGGCCGCTGTACTCGGCGGCGCGGTGATGCTGACAACGAGCGCTTTTTCATCCACCGTCACGCTGAACCCATCGGCAACCAACGGCGGCGCGGGACAGCTGAGCTCCGACGCAGCGTTCCAGACAGACAAGGCGACGACGAACTACGCGTCCTTGCTGCAGATCAGCTCCGCGCCCGGCGCATCCGGATTGGTTTCCTATTCGGAAACGGGCTTTCTCTTGGTGGAATCGTTCTCGGGGCACCCCAACTCCGTCACCGGCGTGACAGAGAACTACAACGTCTACGCGCTGTTCACCCTCAGCGGCACGGGCTCGTGGATGCCCGGCGGTAGCCCCGCCACGGGGGGCGTCTTTGCACCGAGTGCGACGAATGTCTCACTGACCGCGACCTTGTACGGAAGCCCGGGCGCGGCACCTGTAGGCGTCGCGACGCCGACGCTGGGCAACCTGTACGGCATCATCCCGGACGCATCGGATTTCGTTCTTGGAACCGCAACTTTCGCGGCAGGGACGTTCGCATCGGGCATTGCGAACTTGGCGGCCAATCACGACGCGTTTACGTCGTTCAGCGCGAAAATGAATTTCACTCCCGCTGCGAATACGGAGGGGCCTGGTGGTTTCTGGGAAGCACCTGTTCCTTTCGACATTGATTTGTCGGCCTCGGCGACCGGCACGATTCCGCCGGGCCCGGGTGAGGCGGGTACGACTTGGTCAACCAGCGGGGGCATGACCTACGTTACGACCTCGGTGACCCCGTTGAACAAGGGCTCCGGCTCTGGGAACGTTCTGTTCGCGAATCGTGTCCCGGAACCTGGCGTGCTGGCGCTGGCTGGTCTGGCGCTGCTCGGCGCTGGGGCGGCATCGCGTCGTCGCAAGCTGACGGCCGCCTGAACAAGGGCGCATTTCTGCAGCGTTTGAACGGGGCCCCTCGGGGCCCCGTTCTTGATTTTCACTCGCGAGAGCGCAGGTGACGTAAACCTTGCTTGACACTTTGGCGGTCGTGACTTAGTTACTGATCGACCAGTCGACGAGGTGGCAGACTTCGGGATTGTTTCTTGTGCAACAGGGGTGCGCGTGTCGATGCGAGTTCTGAGTCTGGCACTCGTCGTTGGCATGCTTGTCACAGCGTGCGGCAATCAACCATCCGAGAGTGAGCTGATCCAGTCAGCTCAGGAGAAGCTGCACAAGTCCGACTACAAGGCTGCCGTGTTGCAGCTCAAGAACGCTTTGGCGAGCAACCCCCGGTCCGGGGAAGCCCGGCGCCTCTATGGGCAAGTCTTGCTCGCTCTTGGCGACGGCGCAGCGGCCGCGGTGGAGCTGGAGAGAGCACGCGAGCTGGGCGAGAGCCGCGATCTCGTGCTCCCAGATCTCGCGCTCGCGCTGTTGCGCTCGGGCCGCGCCGCTCAGGTGACCACCGAGTTCGACGGCCTGACCCTGGACGGCAAGGCCGCCGACGCGCAGTTGAAGGCCGTAGTGGCCGATGCCTGGCGGGCGCAGGGAAACACCGAGCTCGGCGCGCGTGCGGTGCAGGAGGCACTGGACAGTGACCCCAAGAACCTCCTTGCGCGGCTGCTGAACGTTCGGCTGATTGCGGGCCGTGGCGACCTCGAAGCGGCGCTCGCGGAGACCCGCAGCGTCGCCGCGGATAACCCTCGCAGTCACGAAGCGCAGAATCTGCTCGGACAACTGCTTCTGTACACCAAGCAGGATCTCGAGGGGGCACAAGCGGCTTTCGAGAAAGCCTTGGCGGCGATGCCGACCTACCTGCCGTCACATTCCGGGCTGATCGACATCGCGCTGTCCCAGAACGACCTCACCCAACTGAAGAGCCGCGTCGCCGGTCTCAAGAAGGCGTTGCCCGACAGCTTTGCTGCGCAGTTCTACGACGTGCAGCTGGCCTTGGCGACGGAGGATTTGACTCGGGCCAAAGAGGGTGCCGAGCGGCTCATGCAGTTGGCGCCGGAGAGCACGAGCGTGCTGCTGCTGTCCGGCGCCATCGATCTTCAGCTCGGCTCTCTGCTCCGCGCCGAATCAGCACTTACCAAGGCATTACAGCAGGCACCGGCCTCCGTCGCAGCGCGACGGCTGCTGGCCCAGACCTACGTCCGCAGCGGCCAGGCACAACGCGCCGTGAACGTGCTGCAACCGCTGCTGACGATGCACTCTCCGGGACCCGAGGTGTTGTCGATGGCGGCCGAGGCCAACCTGCAACTCGGCCACGTCGACGCCGCTGAAAAGCTTTACGCGCAGGCCGCAAAGGCGAACCCCGGCAATACGACCGCCCAAACCGCGGTCGCGCTGATCCAGATCGCCAAGGGTCGAGTGGACAGCGGCGTGGCCCAGCTTGAATCGGTGGCCGCGACCGATCCGACGGCTTACGCCGATCTGGCGCTCATCGCTACGCGTCTTCGCCGCAACGAACCGGACGCCGCACTTGCAGTGATCGAGCGCGTGAAGAAGAAACTGCCAGCGTCGGCCGTTCCTTACCTGCTTCAGGGACGGATTCACGCCGGCCGGAAAGATGCCGTCACTGCGCGCCGGAGTTACGAGAAAGCGTTGGAGATCGACCCGGCGTATTTCCCCGCCCTGCTGCAGCTGACGACGCTGGACTGGGCCGACAACAAACCCGACGACGCTGCACGCAGGGTGCAGGCCTTCCTGGACAAGGCGCCCGGTCACTCGAAAGCCTTGCTGCTCCTGGCCGAGTGCAAGCGCCGAACGGGAGCGGCGGCCACGGACATCGCGGCGACACTGGCGGCCGCGGTACGTGCAGACCGCAACGACGAGGCAGCGCATCTGGCGTTGATCAATCACTTCGCCGTGCAACGCGACTTTACTTCCGCGCGGCAAGCGGTCCAGGACGCTGCGGCGGCACTCCCCGATAGTACGGCGTTGTTGGACGCGGCAGGTCGCGTGCAACTGCTCGCCGGCGACGCACAGCAGGCGGTCAATACCTTCCGCAAGCTCTCAAGCGGACAGCCGACACAGGTCCGCCCTTTGCTGGGGTTGGCGGAGGCCTACATGTCCGCCAACGACGTGGCGAGCGCGACAACGGTCCTTCGCAAGGCGCTCGATCTGGATCCGAAGTCCTTGCCTGCCCAGATCGCGCTAGCGCGTGCGGCAATGATGGGCGGCCGGTTCGACGATGCCCTGCGCGTTGCGCAGACGGTGCGCCAGATCCAACCGAAAGATCCTGCCGGCTGGCTCATCGAGGCTGACGTTCACATCGCCAAGCGCCGCTGGAATGCGGCGGCCACCGCGCTGGAGGGCGCACTGAGCAAGGGCGCGAACTCGGGGCTTTCAGCACGTCTCTACCTGATGCTGCTCAACGCCGGACGTGATGCCGAGGCCGAGCGCCTGGGTGCCGGGATGCTGAACGAACTCCCGGCAGGAAGCCCTGCCCTGATCGAACTCGGGCTGGCATCTCTCGCAAAGAAGAAGTACGTTGCGGCCGAAGCGCAGTTCTCGAAAGCGCTGAGCGGCAATCCCGAGGATCCACTGGTGCTCAACAACTACGCGATGGCACTCGCCATGCAGGGCAAGCCCGAGGCACTCCAATACGCCAGGAAGGCCAATCGCCTCCGTCCCGAGCACCCCGGCATCATGGACACACTCGCTCTGGCCAGCGCACTCAACAACCAGAAAGAGGAAGCATTGGTTTGGCAACGAAAGGCGCTGACGGCATCGAACGGCGCACCTATCTATCGCTTGGGGTTGGCTCGGCTGCTGATCCGTTTCGGCGATCGCGAAAGTGCCCGCAAGGAGTTGGACTGGTTGCAAGCCTTGGGCGATCGATTTGCCGACCAGAGCGAAGTGACGTCGCTGCTCGCTGCGATGTGATCCCCGGTGCAAGGCCGCGCTTCGTTACACGCACGCCTCGGCTGCGCCGGCGGGCACACCGCCCAACAGATCCGAGAAGGTCAGGCCGCTTTCCAGCGCGTGCACGCACTCGGTCCAGTTGTCGTCTGCGTGAATGACGCGCAAAGCGTATCGCCTGACCGGCGCTGGCGCGCGGACACTCCGGACCACCTGAACCTGCAGGAGCGAATGACATCGCGGCCCCAGTTCCACCTCCAGCATGCCCGACTGTCCGATCTCCATTTGTGCCGGGGACTCCACGCGACAACCGGCTTCCGACAGGTCGGTCAGCACCGTCGACAGCTCTTCGCCGCCCTTGCCGTCGTGCCCCAGGCTCAACCTGGCCGGGCAGCGGATCGAGTACCGCGGATGGCGCCGCATCGCCACCTCCTTGACGCCGGCACTTGGCAGCACCGCCTCGAGGCTAGTGCCCCGATAGATGGACCGCAACAACGCGCGGTCGTGCGGTTCGAGGACGGACAAGACCTGTGTCCGCCGATTGAAGAAATGATCCATGAGTCCCGGCGTCAGCACCGGATCGTTGGTGGTGTGCAAGGGTCGCGGCGGTAAGTCTATATTCGCCAGCGTCGTTTCGACGAAGTATGAATATAGGTTTCTTAACGGCCGCTTCTCTCCGTACACAGTCTTGAAACGAACAAGTGCCTTACTCAAGTCCAGCGTCGCACCCACTGCGGGTGCGCCGTTGGCAAAGTCGTAGTGATTTACGGTCGATGCAGGTAACCTTTCGAAGAACAGCAGCGATTCGTACAACTCGATGCGGTTAGGGTTGACAGCTATCACTAGATGACGCGTATCGAAATACTTGATACAGTATTCGTACATGAATTTCATCAATGGAAATAATATCGTCCCGCCACTTCGTCGAAATTCATCGGCTACCGCCAATGCTGAAACCTCGGCAATCTGACCTCCCTTTCGTCGAACGGAAGACAGATCAAACGCGGACTGCATCGGCAAACCAAACGCCCCATCGCGGATCAAAGAAAGCGTGCCGACTGGTCGACCGTCCCAAAGAGCAACCAAAGTCGTGGTGGTCGGCAATGCATGGTAAATCGTGACCCGCATGCCGGATGGGTCGGGTTTCATGAATCCAGAAGTCACATAGGCATCGTGCAGCAGCGAGAAGCAACCCTCCAACTCAGGCAATGACTCCGCGATCTTGAGTTTCAGCCTGGAGTCGGGCGCGGGATCACATCTGACCATATTGCGGTACAGACGATGCCTGACTGACTGCGGCAGCCATCCGAGCGCGGTACGTGTCGCCTGTCGAAGCGTGTGCGACGCCGTCATACGGCGCCTTTCGCCAGCGCGCAATCCCTGCTCGATGGTCATGATTCTCGTCCTCCATTCAGGTCGATCGACCTGCATCCAGAGCGCACTCGCCAGCCTTCACACAGAGGGAGGCCTCGGCCGCTGCGCACTACACCCCCTACCTAATCGCCAGACAAGGGTAACGCGTCACCATCCGATCACCTCGGTCGGTTACAATCGAACGCACCCGCGCGGGAGCCGAGAAGTATACTGAGGTCCAGAATGGAGGATGTATCCCATTGAAAAAAACGAATCCTGTTCCCTGGCCGCAGAGCACCATCATCGCGACGCCGTCGCTGCATCACCGCGGCGCGAATGCGATGTTGTCTGCGGATGCGCGTATCGATTTGTTACGCGAAGGGCAGCCAGGGCCGAGGATGTTCAAAATCAAGCAGGCAACTTCCTTCGCTCAACGCAATTCGGCGAGCCGCCTGCTCAGTGATCGTTATTCATGGCGCGGCTATGGCAAGGCTGAATTGCCCCCCGATGGAGTACCCAACAGGATTTCTCTTTCCGCAATCGAAGAGGGCGAGACGATTGGGACGTTAACAGTCGGTTTGGATGGGCCTGAAGGCCTGAACGCCGACGCGGCGTTTTCGGATCTTACAAACGAGATACGGCGACAGGGGAAGACGTTGTGCGAATTCACGAAGTTCGCCATCGACCCGATCAGCGGCACTAAGCGCGTCTTGGCTGCCCTCTTCCATGTTGCCTTCATCGTCGCACATCGCATTCATCAGTGCCAGATCGCCGTGATTGAGGTCAATCCGCGCCACGTCAGATATTACGAACGCATGCTTGGCTTCGAAATAGCAAGCGACGTCCGCACCAACCAGAACGTGAAGGCGCCGGCCGTGTTATTGCGTGGAGACTTGGCTTACGGATTTTCACAGATCGAACAGTTCGGCGGCAAGCTCGACACGCCGGAGCAAGGACGCTCTCTTTATCCCTATTTCTTCACCATCGAGGAAGAAATCAAGATCGTCGTGCGCTTACGTGAAGCGCAACAACGGAGGCGGGCCGTCGTCGCCTGATTGCGCATCATTCGGATGGCTTGCCGTCGACCTGCTGCTTTATTCCCAACCGGTTGATCAGGTCGTACAACGTAGGGCGGCTGATTCCCAGTAGCTCCGACGTCCTGAGCATATTCCCTCCCGACCGCGATAACGCGAGCAGGATTGCTTGGCGTTCAGCGTTCTCACGTGCCGAGCGGATATCCAGTATTGCTCCGGTCTCTATGTCGCCGGGCTCGCTGGCGGCTGACAACCCCACATCCTCCGCCGTCACCCGCCCGCCATCCGCCATGATCGACGCCCGCTTCACCGCGTTCAGCAGCTGGCGCACGTTGCCGGGCCAGTCGTGGCGCTCGATCGCGGCCATCGCGTCCTCGCTGAAGCTGAGGCTGCGGCGCTGCTCCTGCGCGAAGCGCTGCAGGAAGGACTGCGCCAGCAGCAGCGCGTCGCCGTGGCGCTCGCGCAGCGGCGGGATCTGGATCACGATCTCGGCGAGCCGGTAGTACAGGTCCTCGCGGAAGCGCTGCTCCTTGATCAGTGCCTGCAGGTCCTGGTGCGTCGCGCAGACGACGCGCACGTCGACGGGGATCTCCTGCCGGCCGCCGATGCGCTCGATCTTGCGCTCCTGCAGGAAGCGCAGCAGCTTGGCCTGCAGCGGGTGCGGCAGGTCGCCGATCTCGTCGAGCATCAGCGTGCCGCCATGCGCCGTCTCGATCTTGCCGACGGTGGTCTTGGCGGCTCCGGTGAAGGCGCCCTTCTCGTAGCCGAAGAGCTCGCTCTCGAGCAGGGTTTCGGGGATCGCGGCGCAGTTGATCGCGACGAACTTGCCGCTGCGCTTGCTCGCCTGGTGCAGGCCCTGCGCCAGCACCTCCTTGCCGGTGCCGCTTTCGCCCAGCAGCATCACGGTGGCGTCGCTGCTGGCCACGCGCTCGATCATGCGACCGACCTTGAGCATCTCCGGGTCGCGCGTGATCAGCCCGGCCAGGCTGCCGCTGGGCTGCATCGCCTGCAGGCGTCGGTTCTCGCGCTGCAGCTCCCAGACGCGGAAGGCGCGATCGATGGTCAGCGCCAGCAGCTCGGGCTCGAAGGGTTTGGCGAAGAAGTCGTATGCGCCCTGCGAGACGGCGCGCAGCGCGTTGGCGCGGTCGTTCTGGCCGGTGAGCACGATGATCTTGAGGTCCGCGTCCTGCTCGAGCAGCTGTTCGAGCAGCCGGAAGCCCTCGCTCGTGCCGTCGGCGTCCGGCGGCAGGCCCAGGTCCATCGTCACCACCGCGGGCCGGTGGCGACGGTACGCCGCGAGCGCCGACTCGCGGTCGCTTGCGGTCACCGACTCGAACTGGTCGAGCGACCACTTGATCTGCTTCTGCAGCGCGAGGTCGTCCTCGACGATGAGCAGCGGCGGCAGGTCGTTTCCGTTCGTGCTCATGATGCGGACACCGGCAGCTCGGCGCTCTGGCCGACTTCGAGCAGCGGCAGCAGCACCGTCAGCACGGTGCCCTGCCCTTCGCGGCTGTCGACCTCGATGCTGCCCCCGAGCTCACGGATGTACTGCGCGCTCTCGTAGCTGCCGATGCCCATGCCGCTGCCCTTGGTGCTGGAAAACGGCTTGAACAGCCGCGTGCGTACGAACTCCTCGCTCATGCCATGCCCGGTGTCACCGATCTCCACGCGCAGCTGACCGCTGTGGCGCGCGACC
This sequence comes from Burkholderiales bacterium, assembly GCA_026932425.1. GTDB lineage: Bacteria > Pseudomonadota > Gammaproteobacteria > Burkholderiales > Burkholderiaceae_C > Rubrivivax. Next base: position 40,720 of record JAIXKN010000104.1, on the reverse strand, counting down.
TCCACCCATACTCGGCCCGAAGCAGGCGTGGCGTCCAGTGCGTTCTGCACGAGGTGGCCGAGCACGCGCTCGAGCCGCTCCTCATGCCCGCGCGTGAACAGCTCCGCGGTGACCTTGGTCTCGATCTGCCGGCCGCCGTGCCGCGCCAGCGCCTGCAGCTTCTGCACGATCGCGCTCATCGCCACACCGCGCGTGCCGCCGGGCGGCGCCACGCCTTCGCGCAGCTGCAGCATCATCCGACGCATCTTCTCGAGCGAGCTCTCGACGGTGGTCAGCATGTCCTCCTGGAACTCGGGGTTGTCGCGCAGGCGGCGCGCGTTCTTCAGCATCAGCGAGAGCTGGGTGACGATGTTCTTGAGGTCGTGGACGACGAAGGCCGACATGCGGTTGAAGGCGTCGAACTTGCGCGCCTCCAGCAGCGCCTCGGTGGCGCGCATCTGCGCGAGATACCCCGCGGCCTGGCGGCTGGCGGTCTTCAGCAGGTCGCGCGTCTCCCAGTTCAGCTCGACCGGCGTTCGCGGCGGCGCCAGCGCGACGAAGCCCAGCAACTGGCTGGCCGCATGCAGCGGGACAATCACCCACAGACGCGCGTCGGCCGCCAGCCACTCGGGCAGGACGAGTTCGCCGTAGGCTTCCCGCTTTCGCCGGTACTCCTCCAGATCGACGATCCAGGCCTTCTGATCGAGGAAGCCGGCCAGCGGCGCCTGCGCCGGCAGCTGCTGCTCGCTGGGCGGCATGTTCCAGCTCACCGCCTGGCGAAAGACCTGTTCGTCGTCGCGCAGCGTCCAGAGGCTGCCGGCCGGACATTCGACGATGTTGGCCAGCGCGCGCACGACGCGCACGCCCACCTCCTGCGGCGCGGTGTCGGAGGCGAGCATCGCGGTGAACGCCAGCCATTCGTCGCGGTAGTCGTAGCGGTAGCTGTAGAAGTGCTTGGCGATGAAGACGCGCACGCGCGCGCGCAGCGAGGCCGAGAGCACGAGCAGCACCAT